>CAJMQU010000002.1 GCA_905215555.1 uncultured bacterium | reverse complement strand
ATATAAATGCCTATATCGGAACCTGGGTTTACCAATCGAATGATACGATATTCAAAATCGTTTTTCAAAAAGGAAAAAAAATATCACCATATGGTGAAACCCATGGTCTTTATGGTGGATACTACCTTTCCGTAAAAGGAGAAGTATTTGAAAACTACATGGAGCCTTTGCCTACATGCTGGAATTTAGAAATTTCAACTACTCGTCCGGATAATATGTATATCTGGGCACCTAATAGTGATTCTTATGATAAATCAACTGTCCCTACTTTGGGGATGTCTTTTTATGATAAGCGTAAGAAACATTTCAATGGTAAAGGAATCTCTGGTGGATACATAAAATTACTATCTCCGAAAAAACTCCTTTGGCATTTGGATGAGAAAGAAGGTATCTGGTGGGAAGTAGAAGGCAGAGACGATATTGAAAAGGTGCTTCCCATTGGCTTTTCAGTACCGGAGCATGCAATACTAATAAAAGAAGAGTAGTGATGACATTATGGTAATTGATGAATAAAATTTTATTCATCAATTAGTGTTTTAGGTTTCTAATTAAATAACAAACTTATGAAAAATTTAATTCTCATTTGGTCACTATTGGTGGCATCCATATCCTCTTTTGCACAAGACGGATATATATCCTTGCAAGAATGCAATAACGATACGTTAGAATATATAAAAACTAATTTTACAGAGAAGAAAATAGAAAAGTATATCAATAAACCGTTCGGAATATTTGCAGATGATTTTGAATTAAAATTCTATTATATAGGAAGGTCTAGTAAGGATCGAAAAAATCCGGGAGAAATAATAGGTATAAAAATATCATATTGGGGAGATGACAAGTTTCACCTTGTAAATAAATTTCCAATATATTGTTGTTTTATCAAATTTTATGAACCATACCCTAGGAGTGCCGGGATTGCAGAATACGAATTTAAAAACAGAGTAGATCAAAATAAAGCCATAAGGGGATATCTCCGTGATTTCATTATAGAAGATATGGAATTTATATTGTTCTTCAGCAATGGAGAAACCACTAGAGGAGACAAGTTCCGTTATTGGAAAGGATTAGGATTTGATTGAAAATTTATATCATTGCTGTCCACTAAAAAAGTGGATAGCAATGACTTTATATATAAAATGAATAGCAAACGATAACATTTGGTCGGTATATAAGCAAATATATCAACTTGACTAACAGCATCCTATAGTTTTAGGGAGTACAAGACAAATAGGTTTCTAATTAAATAACAAACTTATGAAAAATTTAATTCTCATTTGGTCACTATTGGTGGCATCTATATCCTCTTTTGCACAAGACAGATATATATCCTTGCAAGAATGCAATAACGATACTATTGAATATGTAAAAGCGAATTTTACAGGGAAGAAAATAGAAAAGTACATTAACAAGCCATTCGGAATATTTGCAGATGATTTCGAACTAAAAATGCATTACGTAGGAATATCTTGCAAGGTTTTCCAAACTCCTAGGAAAATGCAAGGTATAAAAATATCATATTGGGGAGAAGACAAGTTCTATCTTATAAAGAAATTCCCAATATATTGTTGTTTTATCAAATTTTATGAACCATACCCAACACGTAGTGCCCTTACTGAATACGAAGTTAATAACAGAGTAAATAGAGATACAGCCATTAGGGAATATCTCCGTGATGTCATTATAGAAGACATGGAATTCATATTGTTTTTCGGCGATGGAGAAACCACTAGAGGAGACAAATTCCATTATTGGAAAGGATTACCGTTTAGTTAAATGAAACTTTATATATGAAATGAATAGCAAACGATAACATTTGGTCGGTATATAAGCAAATATATCAATTTGACTAAGAACATACCTATAGTTTTAGGGAGTACAAGACAAATTTGAGTTGTTTTTCTATTTTCAGTTGTTACATAGTCAGCTATGTTACTATTGAAAACAGAAAAACAACTTCATCAAGCATGAATACCTATTTATGCATTACCTTTCCATAACCTCTTTCTCTTCCTGCAGTTCTTTCAGCCCTCCCTGAATCCCCCTATTCATCGGCTTTCCGGCTGAAACTTCCAGTCTTCTCACCACCTCGTACACATTGCCGTATTCGGTATGTCTCCTTTTCAGTCCCGCCCGAAGCAATACTTGCCCGAAGCGCATAGGGTTACTGCCTCGCATGGCGGCAGGGTTGGCCGTCTGCAATTCGCTGAAAATGTCGGCAGCGGTCAAGTCAAGGCTCTTTTCATGGGCAAACGGGGTGCGGAACCGGGAAGCGAGCACCTCTTCGACAAGGCTGGTACGATAGAACTTTTCATTGTACCTTTGCAATTCTCCCTCTTCTTTCTTGGTGAACCAGTTACGTTGTCCAGCAGACAGTTCAGCTTTCAGTTGGGCAAAAATCTGGTCATGCTCTATGTGGGTGCAGTCGATATCGCGCTTCACTTCCACGCAGAGGAAACGGCGGCTGCCCGTCGGGTCGGTGAGCAGGTCGAAGCGGTTGCTTGTGCCGATAAATGAGGCCACGCGGGGCAGTTGCCGGAAATTCTGCTGATAGGCCTTGCGGATGTTGAGGGCGGACATCTGCATCAGGTTCTTCAGCAACGGCATCTTGTTTTCGGCGTATTTATCAAATTCATCCATGTTCAGCAGTCCCATTTCCGCAAGGAGCCGTTCGGCTTGTCCCTGCGAAGTGAGTTTCAAGTTGTCGGTGTAGTAACGCATCAGCACGTCAGGCATCAGTGAGCGGCAAAAGGTACTCTTCCGGCGCCCCTGCTCCCGGCTGACGAGAATGGGCGCCACGCTATTGGCATGCAGCACGGACTGATCCATCCATTGCGAAGCAAGCCCCAGCATCCATGTGTGGAAGCCTTGTACCCACAACGGACGGCAGGAAACGCGTAGGGCAAGTGCGGTCAGCCGGTCACGCCCATCCCAAGCGGGCAGCTCGTCCATATAAAGGTGAAAGGGATGATAAGAGGGAATATAGGAAGAGTAGACGTAGCGGCTCAGGTCCTTGTCCCAGCAAGGGATGCCTTCGTCATGCGCTTCAATACATAAAGCGTTCAGTTCACGCTTGCCTATGGGGGTGAAGGGCGTCAGGCGCTGTCCGGCGGGGCGGAATTCGGTCTCATCCGTCAGCAGGTTGTAGCGGAAGTCGTAACGGGATGTCAGGAATTCCTTTACATTGCGGGTCAGGAGCGAAGTCGCATTAGCGGCATGCTTCGATGTTTTATGTTTTGTTTCCGGTTTTGCCGTTTTCAGCTTTTCAGCAACAGTCAGTAGTTGGCTTGCCTCGCGCAAAAGTCGGTGTTGTTGCAATAACGTTCGATTCTTCTTCATGATGTTTTTTGTTTTCTTTTAATGGTTAATAGTATCGGTTTGTCGAGCTCGATGCTACGAAGTTACTATGCGGAATAGGGGTTTTGCAAGCTTTTCCCTACTATTTTTGTCACAAAGACGCTTGCAGAAAAAGATAGGGCTTTTATACGTGCAACCCGCTTATTTTAGTATCTTTGTATGCTTCTTTATAAATGACCGACCGAAGTCATTCGATCGAACGACTGGAGTTATCCGACCGAATGACTGGAGTTGTTCGGTCTTCCGACCGGAGTGGTTCATTTACAAGCGAACACCTTTGGTACAATAGAGTAAGGATATTAACCGCATAAAGAGATAAGATTTATGTCAATAGTATATGATTGGTACGAGAACCCCAATGCTGAGGGTGATCCGGAAGAAAGGGGATTGCATCCCCGCCCGTTGCTTAACGGAAAAGTGACAATGAAACAACTGTATGCCCGCGTGCATGCCCGCAGTTCGCTCACGACGGGCGATGTGATGAACGCGATAGATTGCCTGACGCAGATTTGCAGCGAGGAGTTGCGCGAAGGCCGTGAGGTACACATTGAAGGTCTGGGGTATTTCTCCCCAACACTGGAAGCTACGCAGAAAGTAACCCGCAGCACACCGAACAAGCATCTGAAGGTACGGCTGAAAAGCATCAGCTTCCGTCCCGACGTCAATCTGAAAAGTGCGCTGACAGGCATCACGGCCACCCGGAGCAAATATACCCGCCACTCCCAACGCCTCTCGGAAGTGGAGATAGACATGCGCCTGGAAGGCAAACTGATAAACGTGGGGCGACGTACGCAACCCATCTACCGCCCCATGCCGGGATATTACGGCATGTCGCGGGATGCAGAGGTGAAGCGGTGAAAAGAAAAAGCTGTTTCAGCCAGAATGCCGATGAGTAGGGAGATGAGGCGGGAACTGAAAGAACAGAATCATCTCACTTCTGCCTCAGATACTCAAACCCGAAGCGGCAACGCAGACAATCTTTCCTATCACAATACTCTTTTTGCAGTTGCAACAAAGCCTGGGAATCAGCAGCAGTAGAAACATGCAGCCCTGCCCCACTCCAATGCCGGATGATGTGATTGTCTTCCGCTTTCAAGCCTTCGAGGAAACGCGTGGCACGGTCACAGAGCACCTCATCCGCTTTGTGCAGCCCGTAGGCATAAAGAAAAGGAATAACAGTGTTGATAACAATCAGATTCAGAGCATTCTTTCCCACCTGCTTTTCCTGTGAGGGAGAAGCTTTGCTAAAATTGAAGTGTTCCTTCCAATAAGGAGAAGTTGCGACAGTCAGTATCTTCTGAACAGCTTCCAGGGTTTCCGCTTCCATAATACGGGAGAAGAGGGAGTGTTCTTTATGATAAAGATTCGCCAACTGTGCCAACCGGACATGGGGAAAATTGCCGGGACGCAAACGAAGAAAACGCCATTGGGCAACGGGCATCGGAGCAGACAATTCAAACTTATGCTGCAAATAGCGGAATTCTTTCTGTAATTTCAAATAATACTCATCCGCATCCGGCAGTTCCTCATCCAGTAATCCGGCCTGACCGAAGAAAAAGGCTTCTATCTGGAAAAGATCATCCCGATGCTTGTCTACCGCACGGAAAGGCAGATGACTGGCCCACGCCTCAAAAGCATCCCCATTCAGCCCGAAGCCAAAGTTGCGGGACAGGGTGATAAAGAATACATCTTCCCAATTGCGATTGAACCGTTCCAACCGGGCAGTAATGGTGCGGGCTTTCTGCTCGAAACGCTCTGTCTGCAAGGCGGAAAGCCAGGAATGAACGGTCAGTTTCGGAAGAGAAGACAATATGGAATGACAAGGAGGATAAATCTCCGCATGACGCAGTTCCTCATAATGCCGGAGAACCGTTTCGGGACAGGAAAGCTGTAATTGCAATACCTTTTCTCCGTTGAGGCGGAATACTTCGCAGTCTATCGTTTCCGCCACGTGCAGGATGACGTTGTTATAAGCTTCATCCTTATCATGCCCATGCTTCAGCCAGTCGGACGCCAACGCATGTATCTCGACGTTCCCCACCCAGTGGGTAGCGCCTATTTTCAGTTTGGCATTGAAGAAGTCGGGGCCTGCGTTTGTGTTCGGTAGTCCGGCATCTATCACTTCAACCGGTTCGCCGGTGGTGGTTTGGAGCATCTTTAAAGGGAATATTTTATGTTTCCAAACGTAATGCAGTAGTTGTTCCATGTTAACAAGACGTTAATGTTGCCCGCAAATGTAAGAAAAACATTACCTTTGCGACCTATAGTTTGTTGATAAACTGAATAAAAAACAAAAGAAACAATGAAAATAGCATTAATCGGCTACGGAAAGATGGGCAAGGAAATCGAAAAGATAGCCCTTAGCCGCGGACATGAGATTGTAAGCATCATCGACGTCAACAATCAGGAGGATTTCAACTCGGATGCCTTCAAGAGTGCTGATGTGGCAATAGAATTCACAAACCCCATGGTGGCGTATGACAACTACATGAAGGCTTTCAAGGCCGGTGTGAAAGTTGTTTCCGGCAGTACGGGCTGGATGAAAGAGCACGGAGACGAGATTAAGGAACTCTGCACCACAGGAGGAAAGACTTTATTCTGGGCATCCAATTTCAGCCTGGGTGTCACCATCTTCTCTGCCGTGAACAAATACCTGGCAAAGATAATGAACCAGTTCCCCGCCTACGATGTGACAATGAGCGAAACGCACCACATCCATAAGCTGGATGCGCCAAGCGGCACAGCCATCACGCTTGCCGAAGAAATACTGGAAAATCTCGACCGTAAAGACCACTGGGTGAAAGGAACTTTGCAGGCACCGGACGGAACCGTTTCCGGTACTACGGAATGTGCTGCAGACGAACTGCCGGTAAGTTCTATCCGCGAAGGCGAAGTGCCGGGCATTCATGTCATCCGCTACGAATCGGAAGCCGACAGCATCATCCTGACCCATGATGCCAAGAACCGTAAAGGCTTTGCGCTGGGTGCTGTTCTTGCCGCCGAATATACAACTGATAAGGAAGGTTATCTGGGAATGAGCGATTTGTTCCCGTTCTTAAAATAAGAAACACGGACTATCTCAATTCCCCTCCTCCTGGGAGGAGAACTGAGATAGTCTGGCAAACAAACTATAAATATCAAACTAAAATGAGAAAAGCAACTCGTGCCCAATGGGTTAAATTCGCAATCGTCACCGTACTTTACCTCGCTTTCCTGGTATGGGTGAAAAGCTGGCTGGGATTGATCGTCGTACCTTTTATCTTCGACATCTATATCAGCAAGAAAATCCCCTGGGGCTTCTGGAAGAAATCAGAAAATCCGGTTGTACGCAACGTAATGAGTTGGGTAGACGCTATCGTGTTCGCACTGGTGGCTGTTTACTTCGTCAATATCTACGTATTCCAGAATTATCAGATACCATCCTCTTCTCTGGAAAAATCTTTGCTGGTAGGCGATTACCTCTACGTGAGCAAACTGAGCTACGGTCCGCGCGTGCCGAACACACCTTTGTCCATGCCGCTGGCCCAACACACTTTGCCGCTGACGAACACCAAATCGTACATCGAATGGCCCCAATGGGACTACAAACGAGTTCCGGGCCTGGGAAAAGTGAAACGGAATGATATTGTAGTATTCAATTTCCCCGCCGGAGATACCGTAGCCACCAATTTCCAGCAGACAGACTTCTACACCCTTGCCTACAACGAAGGGCAACGCCTGTATCCGAATCCTGTGAACATGGACAGCCTGACGCGCAAGCAACAACGCGCTGTCTACGATCTGTACTACAACGCCGGAAGAAACCTGATACGTTCCAATCCGAAGATGTATGGCGACATCGTTGTCCGCCCCGTAGACCGCCGCGAAAACTACGTGAAACGCTGTGTCGGATTGCCGGGTGATACGCTGGAAATCAGAGATGCCCAGGTTTACATTGACGGTAAACCCATCGAGAACCCCGAAGAGATGCAACTCAATTATCTGGTACAGACCACCGGCCCGTACATCACCGAAGATATGTTCCGCGAACTCGGCATCAGCAAAGACGACCAGGCATTGATAAACAACGAAGGCCTGTTAATGGAAATGGGATTAACCCAACGTGATGCACAAGGGCGCCTCGCACCTACCTACGATTTACCATTGACAAAGAAAATGTACGAAACCCTGTCGGGCAATAAAAAACTCGTCAGCCGCATCGTCATGGAACCGGAAATATTCTCCGGCCAGATGTACCCGCTGAACCTCTACACCAAATGGGACCGCAACAACTATGGCCCCATCTGGATACCGAAGAAGGGGGTTACCATCAAGCTGACCGAAGACAATCTGCCCATCTACGAACGACCCATCAGAGCCTATGAAGGCAACAAACTGGAGGTAAAAGAAGACGGCATCTACATCAACGGCAAGAAGACCGACGAATATACCTTCAAAATGGATTACTACTGGATGATGGGCGACAACCGCCACAACTCCGCCGACGCCCGTTCGTGGGGATTTGTACCGGAAGACCACGTGGTAGGTAAACCGCTCGTCGTGTGGTTGTCACTGGACAAGGACCGCGGCTGGTTTGACGGAAAAATCCGATGGAACCGCCTATTCAAGTGGGTCGGATGATGCCAAATGAGGAACTGAACAATGAAAGAATGGAACTGCGGATCCTCCTTTTTCATTCTTTAACTCTTTAATTCTTTAATTTCGAATGAATAAATGGAAGATAGCGGGAACAGTCATTGGAATAATACTCGTTATAGTATTACTCCGGGGCTGCGCCGTAACTTCCTATCTTATTCCTTCTTCGGGCATGGAGAACTCCCTGTTTCAGGGAGAACGCATTCTGGTGAATAAATGGAGTTACGGGTTGCGTCTTCCTTTCATGTCTTTATGGAACTACCATCGTTGGGGAGACAGTCCTGTGCAAAAGGAGGATATCATCGTTTTCAATAACCCCGCCAATCTTTCGGAACCCGTCATAGACCGGCGTGAAGTCTTTATCAGCCGTTGCATCGGTGTGCCGGGAGACACGTTGCTGATAGACTCCCTGTTTTCCGTCATTCCATCGGAAAAGAATGCACCCGACCAGAAGTTCCTGTATGCCTATCCGCGGGAGAAGGAGAAACAACTCGACTCACTGCTCGCCCTCCTGTCCATACAGGACAACCGGCTGCTGGGACAGGACAGCGTCAGAAATGTACGCAGTTTCAGCCGTTATGAATTTTATCTGCTGGAACAGGCCATGAGCGGAAACTGTTGGATAGAATTACTAAGCAAAGAAGACTCTGCAGAAGCCTTGCGCCCACTCATCATTCCCGGCAAAGACAAAGCGATACGCGTATACCCATGGAACCGGACATTGCTGTGCAACACACTTGTCTTGCATGAGAACAAACAGGCTGAAATCAAGAACGATACCCTGTACGTAGAAGGGAAGCCCGTACAGCATTGCTATTTCTCCAAAGATTACTATTGGGTAGGCGCCAATAATTCTATCAACCTCTCCGACTCCCGGCTGTTCGGCTTCGTGCCGAAAGACCACATCATCGGCAAAGCCTCTCTCATCTGGTTTTCCAAAGAAAAAGATACCGGATGCTTCAAAGGTTACCGGTGGAAGCGCTTTTTCAATCCTGTAAAGTAAAAAGAGAAACAATCATTAAAAGTATCAACGAAATGAAAACAGTCTATCTTTCTTCCGCCTATCTGGCACCTGTGGAGTATTACGCCAAGCTATTGGCATACGACAAAGTTTTTATCGAACAGCATGACCACTATGTGAAGCAAACCTATCGCAACCGTTGCACCATTGCAGCCCCCGACGGTGAGTTAGCCCTTTCCATCCCCACCGTGAAGCCCGATACCTTGAAGTGTCCCCTGCGCGACATCCGTATCTCCGATCACGGAAACTGGCGTCACCTCCACTGGAATGCTTTGTCATCTGCCTACAACCACACACCTTTCTTTGAATATTACAAAGACGATTTCCGCCCTTTCTATGAGAAGAAGTATGAGTTTTTAGCCGATTTCAACGAAGAATTGTGCCGCCTCGTCTGTTCGCTGATAGATATACAGCCGGACATGGAGCGCACCACCGAATACAAAACCACTTTCACCCCCGATGAAGACGATTTCCGTGAACGCATCCACCCGAAGAAAGACTACCGGAAGGAAGATCCGGAGTTCATGGCACAACCTTATTATCAGGTTTTCCAAGAGCGCCTCGGCTTTCTGCCCAATCTAAGCATTGTCGACTTGCTGTTCAATATGGGTCCGGAAAGCTTGCTGGTGTTACAGCAAGCCGTTGGTAACAAATAAAGCCATAGCCCCCACTTGCACTTTCAAGCATTACTTCGAGAACTTTTGCAGGAACTCCGCCAAGTTCCCTCCTTCTTCTATACCTAACTTCTTGCGCAGGCGGTAACGGCTGATCTCGACTCCGCGCAAAGAGATATTCAGCAACGGGGCAATCTCCTTAGAAAGCAGATTCATCTTGATATAAGCACAAAGCAGCTTTTCCTTATTGTTCAGTTCGGGGAATGCCTCCTCCAGTTTCTTGAAGAAATCGTGATGCACCGAGTCAAAAGTATTCTGAAAGGCCTGCAAGTCGTCATCATGCTCAATGTTTGTATCAATCTGTCCCAACAACCGGAGCGTCTTCCGGCGAAGGGAGACAATATTCTCCTCACTGATGGAATGGGAAATGCCCAGTACCTCTTTTTTGATATCCAACAGAATTTCATTCTTACGCACGATATTGAGCGTAGTGCGAATCAATTCTTCAGACTTATGGCGCAACTCTGCCTGCAAATTTTCTTCTTTCAGGATATCAATCTTCTTGTCTTTCAAATCACTCTCCTTTTGAAATTTCTGCTCTTGCCGGTAAAGCTCCAATTCCTTTTGCATCAACAGACGTTTACGACTTTCTGAAATTCGATAATACATATAGTAAAACAGCAACACTGCAACTGCCGAATACACCAGATAGCTCCACCATGTACGATACCAGGGCGGCAGGATTTCAAAAGCAAAAGAAGTCTCTGCCGGCTCCTGATCCCCGTCAGCCAACAGCTTCACACTAAACACATACTTGCCTTCATGCAATCCTGTGAATTCTTTCACATTATTCTCACTGTATTCGCTCCAGGCTTCTGTCTCACCGCCCACACTCAACTGATATGAATATAAAACCGTACGTGCCTTATTATAATTATTCACACTATATTTTATCCTCATCGAATTCTGAGAATAAGGAATCACTATCGGAGCCGTATCATACAAATAACTGCGACCATAGATAAGAGAATCACGCAATCCGGTCAGATATACTTTTCTGATCTGCAAGTTCAACGGTAAGCGTTGCGTTTGCGAGCTATCCATTTTTATCAGTGAAAAACCCTCTTCAGTACCGACAATCGCCTGATTAGCTTTATAAAGATATACATCTTCAAAGTTCTCTATCAACGCCCCTTTCAAAAACAATTCATTATTCACCCGATAATATTCCTTCTTAGCTGAATCATAACGCAACACTTTCAATGTTCCATCCACTACATACCAGATATTCTGCAACGAATCTATCTTCATATAAGTATAAGCCGCCTTGCCTTCCAACAATTGCTCAAGCCAGGTATATGATTCCAGACAGTCACGGCTCCGATTATAGTGCCATAAGCCATAATGTGAAGCTATGGTCACTTCATCCTTTACCCGCAGCAAGCATGCATCATAGCCACGCGGAAACCTTATGTTGTTGTAATCCTTAATTTTTTCTATTTTCCGCAAATCATCTGACAAAGTCAGGCGGGAAACTCCATCCTCCTTGTTCCCTACCCACAGTATATGGGTAGAGTTCTCCATCAGCATATCTTTGCATGAGCGGCTGAAACCTTCTATATAGCTTTCCACCGTCCAATTTGCCCCTTTCTTTACAAGCAAATACAACCCGCTATAAGTTCCCGCAATCAGCACATCTTTCCGGGCATCTACCGACACCATCCCCCATACCCCTTTAGGTTGGCTGAGATACTCCATACGGTCTCCGTCTATTATAAAGATACCATTATCCGAACAACAGAAAAGCTTATCGTCGTATTGATGAAGCGCCCACATCTGTCCCCCTGTGCCCGGTACAAAGTCAATAGGCTCTCTCTGGTTCAATTGTTCTGGAGGAGTAGAACAATATAAACCTTGATTCGTCGCAAAATAGAATTTGCCCCGGTAATTGCAAGAAGCATACCCCGAACCGATCACCGGTTTGCCCCCATAAAGTGAAGCCAGCCGTGCATTCAGATGGATACAATCGATGCCATTATCCAAACCTAACCAAAGATTACCGGCCTTATCAAATATCATGCTTAACACCGTTTTGTTTTGCAAGCCATTCTCCGTAGATATCACTTCCATTTCATTCGTCTCCAGATTTAAAAGACAAACTCCACCTTGAATGCTGCCCAACGCCAGCAATGAATCTTGCAACGCCGCACAGAATATCCGGTTTTTACGGCAGAACTCTTCGGCTACTGTGGGATATTTCCGGAAAGAAGTACCGTCGTGAATGAAAAGACCATTATCCCGGGTCACTACCAGCAGGCTGTCTCCATAAGGCAATAGCCCTCCGATCTTCACCGTGGCACCTGCTGCCGAAGAATCAGACACCCGCCTGAATTCCGTCCCATCCAGCACTAACAATCCCTCATCAGAAACTATATATAGTTTATCCTGTAAAATCAATGAAGTATAAATCTCTGACGGATAATCTATTTTATTCACCACATCCTTTTCTGTATAGAAGAAACGACGGTCCGATTGAAAATACACCCGCTCCCCATCCAACAGAATATTCCAGATGACCCCTACATTCACATTGGGAGATAAACTATCAGAAAGGCAAGTATACTCCAACCCACCCAAACGATTGGGGGTAAAATAGCCAAATTGCTCCATTCCACCGATATAAATCCGTCCGTCATGCCCTGCTTTTACCGCACGCGTTTTGGCGTTATGAATCGGATAGGTGTTCCACTCCACACCGTCAAACTCCAGTAACCCTTTATTATTGGCTGAATATATCCAACCATTATCGTGTTGCTGAATATTCCAATTCTGATTCCCGGCTTTATAGGCATGGCGGGTATAATTCGTCACCGGACGTTGCCATCCGGCACTCACAGGGATAGATATAAAAAAGAGAAGAATATAAAAACAAGAGAGTTTTCGTTTCATAGTAGTTAACCTTTTATCCTTGACAAAAACAAAGATAGAGTATTTTATCTACAAATAAAAGAATTATTTTAAGATGTAGCTTATTTACTATAATAAATATTTAATAATCAGCAAAATAATTAATCCAAGAGAAAGTTTTGATGTAGTTAAAATCAATCAATGAGAAAGTTTTGATGTAGTGTTTTTTTAGGAAATGAACTCATCAGCCGCATATATTTGCAGCGGATAAAACCATTTTTGTTAACCCTATAAGTCATATTAACATGAGAAAAGAATCTTACCTATTTACTTTTGTGTTCCTATTCGGCCTGTTGGTCAACGGCAGTGCATGCGGATCGGACAATCATGAAACATCTTCTCCCCAAACACCCGGTAGTGAAGAACCGGAGAAGCCTGTCAATCGGAAAGCTTATATGCTTACTACCACCGACACCCGTACCTATGACCTCAGAGAATCCACCGTGGAATTTGAGCCTCAAGCCAGCATGTCTCCCAAAAACATCTTACTGAATCCACAGCAAACCTACCAGACCATGCAGGGATTCGGGGCGGCACTCACAGGCTCATCAGCTTTCTGTCTAAAACTGATGCAACAGGAAGACCGGACAGCATTCCTTAAAAAAACATATTCGCAGACCGAAGGCTACGGAAGCAGTTATGTGCGCGTTGCCATTGGCTGTTCCGACTTCTCCCTGAAAGAATATACCTGTTGTGACACACCGGGTATAGAAAACTTTGCTCTGACTTCGGAAGAAACCAATTACGTGATACCTATTTTAAAGGAGATCATCGCCATCAATCCGGACATCCGCATACTGGGTTCGCCCTGGACTTGTCCTCTATGGATGAAAGACTATCAAAAATACCCTGTCTACCAAAACCGGGAATACACCGCAGGGCAGTTGAAACCCGAATATTATGCCGACTATGCCACCTACTTCGTGAAGTGGATACAAGCATTTCAAGCAGCCGGCATCCCCATCGATGCTGTCACCATACAAAACGAGCCACTCAACAACAAGAACTCGGCCTCACTGGTGATGGAATGGAAAGAGCAGCGTGATTTCGTGAAAGTGCTGGGTCCTGCTTTCGAAGCCGCCGGACTTTCCACCAAAATTTACGCTTACGACCACAACTATAACTATGATAACAAGGGCGACCAGAACGGTTATCCCTACCAGATATACAACGATCCCGAAGCAGCCAAATACCTGACCGGAGCCGCCTACCACGACTATGGAGGTAACCGCAGCGAACTGCTTAACGTCTATCAGCGTGCCCCCGAAAAGGACTTGATCTTCACGGAATCGTCCATCGGAACTTGGAACAACGGCCACGACTTGTCCAAAACCCTCCTTTCCAATATGGAAAGCATCGGCATAGGCACCATCAACAACTATTGCAGCGTAGTGACCATCTGGAATCTGATGCTTGAGACGGACTTCAATGGAGACGTGCCCAGCAACAACGGCGGACAACCCAACCGTCCCGGCGGATGCCAGACCTGCTTCGGCGCGGTAGACCTGAACATGAGTGACCTGAAGACTATCTACATGAACTCGCACTACTACATGATCTGTCATTTGTCGGCAGTGGTAAAACCCGGTGCCGTACGAATCGGAACAAGCGGATACACTGACAACGACATCGCCTACAGTGCTTTCCAGAATACGGACGGAAGCTACGCCTTTGTCATCATCAACAAAAGCGGCTCGGCCAAGAACATCGTACTTACCGCTCCTGACAGCACCGGCAAGAAGCACTCGGCAAACTGCACTCTACAGCCGCGTTCGGTAAACTCTTTCAAATGGAAATAACAGAGATTAAAACATAATAAAATCACTTTTTTTAATTTTAAATTTATAGATTATGAGAAATCGATTTTTGCTCGGCATGATGGCTCTCAGCCTTATAGGCATGACATCATGCAAAGATGAGATTGACCAGTTCGATGATCACGGCAGCTCGACTATCGTATCCTTTGCAGGCACTGAAAAAGCTTACATGGGCGATAGCATCACCTTCGACTTCGAGGTGAAAAGTGGAGGTGTGAAAATCAACCAGGCCAAAGTTCAACTCTATTATGGAGAGGAAATGGTATCTGAAGCTTTCTACAGTCTGAAAGCTGACGGAAAGTACAGCGGGAAAGTACTGGCTCCCTACCAAAGAAACACACCTGACGGAGAAGCAAAAGTTATATTGCGCATCCAGAACGAACGTTTCAGCAGTGACAGCAAGGAAATGACCGTTGCCATAGAGCGTCCCAAATACCAGACATTGAAATTGGTGGCCGCCAATGGTAAGGAATATACCATGACTCCCGTTCCCGGTAAAGAATATGAATACAAGGCACGTGAAGCTTTCCCGCTCGACATGGAGGCATCAATTGTAGCACCAGCCTTTTCTGATGGAACAAACAACCCCTACCTGCAAGGCAACGAGTTGAGATTTGGTATGGACAACGGTAAGATTGCCCTCAATTCCACCAAAGGTATCGGCTTTGAAACCACAGGCTACGGTGAAGACGGCAAGTATGAAATCACATTCAACACCCTGACTTTTGAAGGTAGTCCATTCCCGAAATTCGGTGTACGCTTCGACACACAGAATAAATTCATGGAATTCGACGGTTCGGGCAATGTCTTCTACGTCGAAGCTGAATTCAAGAAAGATGATATCATCAAAATCAGCGGCATCAAAGAAGAGTATGCCGAACTCTGGAAGAACCCCACTTGGTTTGACTTAGTGAAGGAAGACGAGACTCTGCTCCATTTCCGCGGAAGAGAAGGCAAGTACAAACTCACACTGAACAAGGGTATGAAGGCAATCATGATGGAACAGTTGGAAAACGCCTCTTCACCAAGCACACAGAATGCCACAGCCATATGGGTGATTGGTAACGATAAGATAGGCTTCCCATCATATGCCCAGAACAACATCAACTGGAATACGAACAAAGCATTCAACCTGGTTCCGCTCACCGACACCAAGTATGAACTGATAATGCTTGTAGGGCAAAACGTAAACGGCGTCAACTTCAAGTTCTTCGGACAGAAGGGATGGGGACTGGAATGGAAAGGTCCCGGAGCATATACTGCAAAAGAAGGCGGCAACTATATCAAGTATGCCAGTGACGGTAACTTCAACGCCAATGAAACCTGGCCATCCGGCAAATATATGGTGATGACTGTAGAAACCAGCACCAACCCGAACGAACTGTGGGTAAAAGCCTTGGATGAACTCCCCCTGTACGAAATGGGTGAATAACAAACTTTCTTAAAGTATAGATAAACAATTAAGTATAGATATATGAAAAAAAGATATTATATAGCAGCCCTGTTTGCCCTTGGTTTGGTAGCCCAACCTGCCACTCTACGCGCCAACGCTGCTGACGAAGCCAACGGCATTGAAGCCGTACAGCAACAAAAACAACGCATCAGCGGTTTGCTGACCGATTCTAATGGTGACCCCATCATCGGTGCCACCATTAAGGTGCAAGGTACCACCAACCGCGGTGTCATCAGCGATGTCGAGGGACGATACTCCATCGAAGTAGCGCCCGGCGAAGTGTTGGAGTTCAGTTATATCGGATTCATCAGTGTAGAGCACAAAGTGAAAGCCGATGAAACCACCTTCAACCTCCGAATGGAAATGGATGCCATCGCCACGGAAGAAGTAGTGGTTGTGGGTTACGGCAAGCAGAAGAAAGAGAGTGTGGTAAGCTCCATGTCAACCGTAGGCCCGGCTCAATTGAGCGTAAAGAGTGCCAACCTTACCAACAACATCGCCGGTAAACTGTCAGGTTTGATTGCCGTACAGCGTTCGGGCGAACCGGGCTGGGACGACGCACAATTCTTCATCCGCGGTATCAGTTCGTATGCCGGCGGAACAGACCCGCTGGTGCTGGTAGACGGTGTACCCCGTAAAATGAATGATATTGACGTGGATGAAATCGAAACATTCTCTATCCTGAAGGATGCCGCTGCAACAGCCGTGTATGGTGCCGAAGGTGCCAACGGTGTGGTATTGATTACTTCCAAACGTGGTAAGTCACAGAAGACAGTTGTCAGCATGTCGGCCGAATACGGCTACTCCACACCGCTCCGCCTGCCCAACCTCATGAGTTCTTACGACTACCTGAGCTTGTACAACGAAGCAGACTGGAACAGCAACGGTAACCCGCGCGCCAACTATACTGCTCCGGTGAGCGATGCCGATCTGGAAAAATACCGCACGGGCGTAGATCCCGACCTCTATCCGAACGCAGACTGGATGAGTATGTTGCGTAATCACACCAGCAGCCAGCGCTATACCATCAACTTCCGTGGTGGTGGTGACCGCGTACGCTTCTTCGTATCGGGCGCTTACTACACGCAGGATGGTGTGTACAAGGAAAAGAAGAACGCCGACTACGATTCAAACATCAGCTTTGACCGCTACAACCTGCGCTCCAACATCGACTTCGAACTGAGCAAGACCACCCGCATGTCTGTGGATATGTCCGGACAGTACATCAACCGTGTGGCTCCTTCAAAGACGGCTGCCGACATCTTCGGTGGTATGACCCTGCAACCTGTGCACCTCTATCCGCAGATATATTCTGACGGCTCAGCGGCACAACACCCTAACTATGACAATTCAGGTCTTCGCCAGAACCCTTACAACTTCCTCTACTTCAGCGGTTACAGCAAGAGCTGGGATGCCACATTCCAAAGCAAGGTACTGTTGGAACAAGACCTGGAGTTCATCACGAAGGGACTCTCTATAAAGGGTAGTGTCAGCTTCGACGCCAACTCCAACCAGTATGTCAACCGCACGATGTCCCCCGCTACCTTCACAGCAACCGGACGCGATGCCGACGGCAACCTGATATTCAAGTCACTGGAGGCAGGATCAGCATTGAGCAACCCCTCAAGCGGTTCATCCGGCGGTAACAAGAAAATCTACATCGAGGCATCTCTTAACTACAAACGTAACTTCAGCGACAAACACGACGTGACGGGCTTGCTGCTGTACAACCAAAAGGAAACCCAAAACCAAAACGTCGGTGGGCTCAACCTGCTTCCCTATCGCAAGCAAAGCGTCGTAGGCCGTGGTTCGTATACTTACGATAATCGCTACACCATTGAAGGAAGCTTCGGTATGACAGGTAGTGAGAACTTTGCTCCGGGACACCGTTGGGGTATTTTCCCCGCTGTGGGTGGAGCCTGGTACGTGAGCCACGAAAAGTTCTTCGAACCCGTACAGAAAGTCATCAGTACCTTGAAACTGCGTGCATCCTACGGACGTACCGGTAACGACCAGCTGGGTAATACCCGTTTCCCCTACCAGGAAGCAATGAACACCGATGCCGGCGGCCTCAACCTGGGTATCTCAGGTATATCAAACGGTAATGCACAGAACTGGTTTGGCGGGCTGAGCGAAAACCGTGCCTACTACGCCAACCTGCGTTGGGAGATTGAAGATAAAACCAACTTCGGTTTCGATCTCGGTCTGTTGAACGGACAGTTAGACCTCTCTATGGACTACTTCTCCAACCGTCGTAAAGACATCCTGATTACGCGTAACACAGTTCCCTCAATGAGCGGTCTGCAAGCCAATCCGACCCAGAACTACGGTATCGTAAGCAATAAGGGTGTGGACGGTAACCTGACATTCAAGCAGCACGTGGGTGACCTGAACCTGACATTCCGTGCCAACTACACGTATGCCAAGAACAAGATTATAGAAACGGATGAGATCAGACATAAATACAGCTATCAGGATCTCACAGGTATGTCATTATGGACTCCTTACCTCTACATTGCCGACGGACTCTACACACCCGATGACTTCAACATCACCGTCGACCCCGTGAGCGGTGCCGAAAGCTATCAGTTGAAACCCGGTATAGCCGATCCGGGAGCAGCCGTAGCACCCGGTGACATCAAGTACCGGGACTTGAACGAAGACGGTGTTATCAACGATGATGACAAGACCTATCATAATGGTCATCTGGACAAGACCCCGCGCAGCGTATACGGTCTTTCACTGAATGCCGAGTGGAAAGGATTCTTCGCCGGTATCTTCTTCCAAGGTGTGACGGGCTGTTCTATCAACCTCATGAGCAAGGCATCCAACTTCATGCCGTTCAACCAAGGTAAGGACGCTTCTTCCGCACGTATGGAGGCTATGAGCCGCTGGAAAGCATCCGACCCCTACAACGACAACGTGCTCTACCCGCGCTTGCGTAACAATACCTTTGCACACAACCTGCAACCGAGCACCTGGTGGTATCGTGATGCCAGCTTCATCCGCCTGAAGAACGTGGAATTCGGTTACCAGTTCAACAAGAAGCAACTGAAATCACTGCGTCTCACCAACCTGCGCCTCTACGTACAAGGTACCAACCTTAAAACCTGGGATCACGTGAAGTATTGGGATCCGGAACTGGGTGATGCAAACTCAGGTGCCAAGTACCCCATCTCCAGCACCTGGACTTTTGGAGCAGAAGTTACATTCTAAACATCTAATTAATAAACGATATGAAACTGAAAAATTTACTATACGCAACCGTCGGCTCTGCCGTCCTTGCATTCAGCACAGCATCCTGTTCAGACTATCTTGACATATCAGGCGAATTCAACGCCAGTTTGGGAGTCGATCAGGTTTGGGACAATGCAACCTATACGCGAAACTGGTACGGGGTTATCTACCGTAACCTGATAGAATACTCAGAAACCGGTTCGGAAGTCAACGCTTTCAAAAATCCCTGGTCCAACCTCTGCGGTGAGATCGCATCGGAAAAAGCCAGTTCACGCGACGTCATGATGGCGGGCTTCACGGCAGCCAGCGGAAGTTATCACCGCTGGGCCACTTACTACAAAGACATACGCCAAGCCATGATTTTCATTGAACGCGCCCACGATGGCGGTGTAGGCGATCCCAGCAGCACCAACAAGCTGACAGCCGAAGAAATAGCCCGCATGAAGGACGAATGCCGGTTCATGATTGCCTATTATTACTTCTCCATGTTCGAGCTTTATGGTCCTGCCTGTATCGTGACGGAGATAGACGACGCTGCCGAACCGCACATAACGGACTACGACCGTGCCACCGTGGATGAAATGGTGAACCACATCGATGGTATATTGGCTCCCCTTTGCGACCCCGCACAGTCCAAGCTGCCCGAATCGGTCATCACATCATATGCCGACAATACCTATAACTTCAATACCAATGAAGTGGTACGCCCCACCATCGTAGTGGCCAAGGCACTGCGTGCCAAATTGTGGATGTATGCCGCCTCCAAGTTATTCAACGGCGGCGACGGTTCCGAATACTACCAGGGATTGCAGAAACTGCAAAACGCTAAGGGGGAATACATCTTCCCGCAGAGCAAGGACCCCAAGAAATGGGAGATTGCCAGAGACCGTGTAAAAGACCTGATAGACTATGCCGAAGCGCAGCACCACGCCCTCTACCGCGTGATGGCAAACGGAGTGGAGCAACCCGACCGTTCGGTGTATAACCTCTTCCAGGTGTATAATGAAGAAATCCTGTGGTGCAGTACCAACAACAGTTATTCCGACCAGTACAAGATGGAAAAACGTACCAACCCGCGTGATGTGAACTCATGCTATGGTACTATCGGCCCGTCTCAAGATGCTGTAGATATGTTCTTCATGGCTAATGGTCTCGACATCGATGATCCCAACAGCGGTTACGATGAAACCGGATTCAGCGCTGTGGAAAACCGTTGTTACGATCCCGACTATAAGGATAAGAAAACGGATCAGAACATCTCCAACATGTATGCCAACCGTGAACCGCGTTTCTATGCAAGCGTCGTATATCAAGGAAGAAGCTGGTTCAAGAAATGGATGAACGGCAATCCTAACTACACCGTAGACTTCTCGGCAGGCGGCGGAAATGACCTCTCCAACGGTGACAACGTGAAAACCGGATATATGCTGGGTAAATTCAAGAACCGTACCGTGAACCATGCCAGTGGTGACACACAGAGCTGGAAACGTGTTTCCATCATCTACCGCTTGGCGGAGTTCTATCTGTTCTATGCTGAAGCACTGAATGAAACAGATCCGAGCAACCCGGATATCATCAAGTACATCGATATGATACGCGAACGTGCAGGTATCCCAGGTTACCAAACCATGAACGATAACGGCATAAAAACCGGTATAATCGGCAATTACGACAAGCAGTTCGATGCCATCCAGCACGAACGCTACGTAGAGCTCTATTGCGAAGGACAACGTTACTTCGACATCCGCCGCTGGATGGTCTGCGGCGATGAAGGCAGAATCGGCTGCGACCAGACCCGTTTCTACGGAATGAACATGAAGGGTTCGAAAGAGAAGACTCCGGGCGAGCCTACTTCCTACTATACACGTACGAAGCTGGAAAACCGCCAATGGACAGACAAACTTTACCTCTATCCTATCCATCAGAATGTGATAGAACTGTCCAACGGACGTATTCCGCAGAACTACGGATGGTAATAAAGACAACTTTTTTGATTAGTTTTCAAAGGATATAAGTAGAAAGATTGAATGAAGGTTTGGAGGCAGCAACTGGCATAACCGGCCTGGTTACTGCCTCCTTTCTTTCTCTGCTAACAAATCAACAATAAAAATACCATGAGTAAAGAGAAAACATTTCCAGCCCGGAAACTCCGGATACTGATACCCATGATTCTGTTCCTGTCCCAGACAGTTTGCGCACAGCACGAAAGTAAAACAATCAACGACAGTTGGAAATTCCATAAAGGTGAATGCGAGGCCGCTGCTTCTCCGGCTTACGATGACAGTGCGTGGAGCAGCATACATCTCCCGCACACATGGAATACGGACGCTTATGTAGAAAAAAAGTATTATCAGGGGACAGGCTGGTATCGCCGCACACTGACGTTGCCGCAAGATTGGCAAAGCAAACAGGTATTTCTGAAGCTGGACGCTGCAAGCAAAGCAGCCACCATCTACATCAACGGTAAAGAAGTAGGCGAACATAACGGCGGATATACCGCCTGCACGTTCGATATCACTTCGTTCTGCTCATTCGACTCCCCCAACTCCCTCGCCATCCGCGTAGACAACGCCCGGCAGGATATTCCCCCTATCTCCGCCGACTTTACATTCTTTGGCGGTATTTACCGGGATGTATGGATCACGGCAGTTTCCCAACAACATTTTCATCTGGCCAACCACGGTTCGGACGGGATATTCATCAGTACCCCGCAAGTGTCCGAAGAGATAGGAACGATACTTATCCGTGGAGATATTAAAAATGATGCCCCTCGGAAAGCCGCACTCGAACTGGAACATACCATATACAATCCGGACGGCAGCATCGCCCAAACCAAGAAACAGTCTATCCAGATAAAAGCCGGAGAGTTATACTCTTTCCGCACCGAAACCGCCCCCATCCCGCACCCCCTGTTATGGACCCCGGAGACGCCCCACCTTTATCGGGTAGAAAGCATCCTGCGCGATAAGAAGACAAAAGCAATCCTCGACCGGAGCAACCACCATACCGGCTTCCGCTGGTTCAGCTTCGACGGCACACAAGGCTTCAGCCTCAACGGAAAGCCCTATAAACTGCGTGGTATCTGCCGCCATCAGGATCAGAAGCCCATCGGGGTGGCACTGACGGACGAGATGCACCGCCGCGACATGAAGCTGATGAAAGAAATGGGCGCCAACTTCATCCGCATCTCCCACTACCCTCAAGACGATGCTCTGCTGGAACAATGTGACAAACTCGGCATGCTGGCTTGGGAAGAAATACCCATCATCGACATCGTGCCCGACACCCCCGGATACGCAGAGAACTGCGAACGCAACCTGCGGGAGATGATACGCCAACACTACAACCATCCCTCCATTGTCACATGGGGATATATGAACGAGATATTACTCGTCACCCAACGCCGCTATAAAAAAGAGGAAGAACTGAAACCTGTATTGGAGCGGACACTGGCACTGGCCAAGCGTCTGGAGGAAGTGCTGAAAGAAGAAGACTCCACCCGCGTCAGCACCATGGCATTTCATGGCAGCAACAGCTACAATGAAGTTGGATTAGGCAATATTACCGATATTGTCGGCTGGAACCTGTATCAGGGCTGGTATGGAGGTAACCTTACAGGCTTCGAGCAGTTCCTGGCAGAACAACACAAAAAGTTTCCTTCGCACCCCATGATTGTCAGCGAATATGGTGCAGGTTCTGACAAGCGTCTACATTCGCTGCAACCGCAAGCCTTCGATTTCAGTATAGAGTATCAACAGAAGTATCTGGAGCATTACCTGCCCGTACTGGAAGAAACACCGTACGTCTGCGGCGGAACGCACTGGAACTTCATCGATTTCTCTTCCGCTCTGCGCGACGAATCCATGCCGCGCATCAACAACAAAGGACTGGTATATTCAGACCGCACCCCCAAAGACGTCTACTATTACTACAAGGCAGCTTGGAGGCAGGATATCCCCGTGTTGCACATCGCCAGCCGCGACTGGACTCACCGCACCGGTATACAGCAGGGAGAAGCCCCGGTAATGCTGCCGGTCAAAGTATACACCAACCTTCCGGAAGTAGAACTTTTCATCGATGGGAAGTCTCTGGGTAAGCAAAAGGCTGAGAATTACACCGTTATCTTCGAAGTACCGTTCAGCCATAAGGAACACTTCATTTCCGCCAAAGCTGGAAACAAAGAAACTGCCGAAAGTGCCCGTACCATTGAAGACGGTATTCACCTCAGCTTCACCCCTGTCCCTGCAAAGCTGAATGAAACAAACTTACGGAATCTGGAGCTTGCCGTCAACGTAGGCAGCAATTGTTTCTATACTTCCGATGAAAGCCGACTTACCTGGATACCCGACCAGCCTTATTCCAAAGGCGGCTGGGGATACATTGGCGGAGCGAGTAAAAGCAGCCAGACGCAGGTTGAGAATACCAATGACGGTCCATTGTTCCAAACCCTTCGCAACGATATTGAAGGCTATTGTTTCGATGTTCCCAACGGAGTTTACGAGATAGAATTTCTTTTTACAGATATATTCCGGGAAAATACAACTACTGCCTACCAGTTGGGACGGAATTCCGATGTAGAAAGCCGCGAGAACTGCTTCAGCATAATCATTAATGATAAAACGGTTGAAGAAAACTTTTCTCCTTGCCGGGAAAGCGGTTACTTCCATGCTTTGCGGAAAAGATACAATATTACAAACTTTCGGAATAAAATTGAAATACGTTTCCCTGTCCAGAATGGAAAAAGCTTCCTGAACGGCGTAAAACTCAGAAAACTTTATTAACTTCAAAATAAAAATGCCATGAGAGCTAAAATCTGCTTAATCATCACCAGTCTGATGCTTGCGGCAAGCAGCATACATGCACAGTCCATCTGGGACAAAGCACATCTGGAGAAAGTAAAACAATCATTACATCAACCGTACTTTTCGGCTGCTTATCAGGAACTGATAACGGATGCTGAAAGAACGCTTGACGCACAGCCCTTGTCCGTCATGATGAAAGAGAAGACTCCCGGCAGTGGAGACAAGCATGACTACATGAGCCAGGCACGTTACTTCTGGCCCGACCCGACCAAACCGGACGGGCTTCCCTACATCAGCCGTGACGGCGAATCGAACCCGGAACTGAACAAACTGGACCGTAACCGCCTCGGAGCAACCGCCCAACGTGTCACCACCCTCGCCCTTGCCTGGTACTTCAGTGGTGACGAGAAGTATGCCCGGAAAGCTACGGAACTTATCCGCATATGGTTCTTCAATAAGGATACACGCATGAACCCCAACCTGGAATATGCCCAAATGATACCGGGACACAACAACAATAAAGGACGTTGCTATGGGGTTATCGATACTTATTCCTTCGTCGAGATGCTGGACGCCGTGCAATTGCTGGAAGGGTCAAAAGCTTTCACCCCGAAAGATTCCAAACAACTGAAAGCATGGTTCGGCAAGTTGCTGACCTGGATACTGAACAGTCCGCAGGGACAGGAAGAGGCACGCCAGGCCAATAACCACAGTACAGCGCACGATGCACAGGTCATCGCTTTCGCCTTATACGCAGGAAATATGAAAGTAGCGCAGGAAGTCATCAATGCCATTCCCCGGAAAGGTATCTTCACCCAGATAGAACCGGACGGAAAGCAACCGCACGAACTGCGCCGTACCCTTGCCTTCGGTTACTCACAGTTCAATCTGTCTCACTTCATCGACATCTTTATGATGGCACGGAAAATCGGAATCTCCATTGACAATGCCACCTCGGCCGACGGACGCAACTTCTACAAGGCTATGGACTTTCTGGTTCCTTACGTGGGAAAAGAAGTGAAAGACTGGCCTTACCGTCAAATCAGCGAGTGGGAGTATAAACAGCAGGAGTTCTGCAAAGATTTATACCGTACCAGCCTACTCAATCCGGCACGGAAAGACTATCTGGCACTCTATAAAGCCCACCGCATCATCAACTGGAAAGACCGCTTCAACCTGCTATGGGTGGAAGCCGACGATGTGGACAACGCCTATGCTTTCGCCTGCAGACAACTCCTGTTTGCCCTGAAGTGCGCTGACAAAGCCAGAAAAGAAGGTGACAACCAATGCAAGCACCGCGTCACACCGCGCAGCCTCAACAAAGACGGCTCGCTGAGGATGATACATCCCCACGACTGGTGTTCAGGTTTCTTCCCCGGTTCATTGTGGCAGATGTATGCCTACACGAACGATGACTTCTGGCGCCAGCAAGCCATCAGCAACACTTGGATGATAGAAGAAGCCAAATGGCACAAAGGTACCCACGACCTCGGTTTCATGATGAACAACAGCTTCGGCAAAGCCTATCAACTGACCGGCGAACGTTCCTACAAGGATGTAGTGCTGCAAAGCGCCCGGACGCTGATAACCCGCTACAACAAGAAGGTAAAGAGCATCCGTTCATGGGACCACAACCGCGACAAGTGGAAGTTCCCTGTCATCATCGACAATCTGATGAACCTGGAGATGCTGTTCTGGGCCACCCAAGAGACCGGCGATTCCATCTACTGGAAGATTGCCGTCAACCACGCCAATACAACAATGAAGAATCATTTCCGTCCGGATTACTCTTCTTTCCATGTAGTGGACTATGACCCCGAAACCGGCGAAGTCCGTGCCCGGCAAACCGCGCAAGGCTATGCCGACGACTCTTTCTGGAGCCGCGGACAAGCATGGGGACTTTACGGATACACCATGTGTTACCGCTTCACCAGAAACCCTGCCTACCTGCAACAGGCACGCCACATCGCCGACTTCTTCTTCGGCCTGCCCAACCTGCCCGAAGACCTAATTCCTTATTGGGATATGAAAGTTCCCGGCATCCCCAACGTTCCGCGCGACGCTTCTGCCGGCGCCATCATGGCATCAGCCTTGTATGAACTCCGTGGTTACGTTTCAGCAGAAGACGGTAAACGTTATCAGGACATTGCCGACAAGATAGTGGACAGCCTCAATCAGCATTACCGTGCCGAACCGGAAACCACCTACGGCTTCCTCCTGCTACACTCCACCGGACACCATCCGGGAGGTGACGAAATTGATGTCCCAATCAATTATGCCGACTATTATTATCTGGAAGCATTGGCAAGAAAAGCTGCTCTAGAGCAGTAATTAATACTTTTTGAGACAGTAGTTCATCTTTTTGAGACGTTTTGTATGGTGAGCAAACTACTTTTCCATTATTTTTGTAGCACAGAGATTTAGAATCATTTTATAAAAGAAAAAGACATGAAAAACTTATTCGACATTAAAGACAAAGTGATTATCGTGACCGGCGGTTGCGGTATCTTAGGAAAGAGTATCGCCAATTACCTCGCCGAACAAGGTGCCAAAATCGTCATCCTGGACCGTGTGGAGGAAATCGGCAAAGAACTGGAAGCCGAACTCAGCCAGAAGACGGAAGCCATGTTCCTGGTGACGGACGTGCTGAACAAAGAAGTGCTGGAAGAAAACAAAAAAGCCATACTGGAACGTTTCGGCACCATCGACGTATTGCTGAACGCTGCCGGTGGAAATATGCCGGGCGCCACCATTGCCCCGGATAAGACCATCCTCGACCTGGAAGTGGACGCTTTCAGAAAAGTAGTGGATCTGAACCTCTTCGGCACAGTGCTGCCCACAATGGCATTCGTAGACGTGATGGCCAAAAACAAGAAAGGCGTTATCGTAAACTTCTGCTCCGAATCAGCCCTGCGTCCGCTGACCCGCGTGGTAGGTTATGGCTCTGCCAAAGCTGCCATCGCCAACTATACCCGCTATATGGCAACGGAACTGGCCACCAAATTCAGTCCCGAACTTCGCGTAAACGCCATCGTACCAGGCTTCCTGCTGACGAACCAGAACCGTGCGTTGCTGACCAACCCGGACGGTTCATATACTGACCGTGCAAAGACCATCATCGCCCACACTCCATGCGGACGTTTCGCCGAACCGGAAGAACTGTTCGGAACCATCCACTACCTCATCAGCGATGCTTCCAGCTTCGTGACAGGTGCCCTGTCGGTAGTAGACGGCGGTTTTGACGCTTTCTCCATCTAAGCCGATTCATATTTAATAATTGATAATAAATAATTCAAGTATGGTATTATGCGAACAAACCTGGCGCTGGTACGGCCCTAACGATCCGGTCAGCCTGTGGGACATCAAGCAAGCCGGAGCAACCGGCATCGTGAACGCCCTGCACCACATCCCCAACGGCGAGGTGTGGACGGTAGAAGAAATCATGAAACGTAAGGAAATGATTGAAGCTGTCGGCTTACGCTGGTCGGTAGTGGAAAGCGTGCCTGTGCACGAACATATCAAGACCCAGACGGGGGATTTCCAGAAATACATCGATAACTATAAGGAAAGCCTGCGCAACCTCGGCAAGTGCGGCGTAAACATCGTGACGTACAACTTCATGCCCGTACTGGACTGGACACGTACCGACCTTGCCTACGAACTGCCCGACGGCAGCCGTGCCCTGCGCTTCGAACGCGCCGCTTTCGTTGCTTTCGACCTCTTCCTATTGAAACGCCCCGGTGCCGAAAACGAATACACCGACGAGGAGAAAGCCAAGGCAAAAGCCCGTTTCGAGCAAATGACAGAAGCCGACAAGCAACTGCTGATCCGCAACATGATTGCCGGACTGCCCGGTTCGGAAGAGAGTTTCACCCTGGAACAATTCCAGCAGGAACTGGACCGCTACAAGGACATCACCCCGGAAAAGCTGCGCGCCAACCTGATTTACTTCTTGCAGGAAATCGCCCCGGTTGCCGACGAAGCCGGCGTAGAGTTGGTCATCCATCCGGACGATCCTCCCTGCTCCATCCTCGGCCTGCCGCGCATCATGAGCTGTGCCGCCGATTTCCAGGCTTTGATTGACGCTGTTCCCAACAAGAGCAACGGCCTTTGCCTCTGCACCGGTTCACTCGGCGTAAGCAGCGCCAACGACTGTGCCGCCATCATGCAGCAATTTGCCGACCGCATCAACTTCGTTCACCTGCGCAGCACGCAGCGCGACGCAGAAGGCAACTTCTACGAAGCCAACCACCTGGAAGGTGACGTAGATATGTATCACGTCATGAAGGCTTTCCTCGAACTGCAACAACGTCGCGGAGTATCTATTCCCATGCGTCCCGACCACGGGCATCAGATGGTGGATGACCTGAAGAAGAAAACCAATCCGGGATATTCCTGCATCGGCCGCCTGCGCGGACTGGCAGAATTGCGCGGACTGGAAATGGGTATCGCAAAGTCTATCTTTTAAGAAGCCTCTTTATAATTAATACGGGCTACAAGGCACTTATCACTCGTGCCTGTAGCCCGTAACTTATTATAAACCATTTTATCAGTGAATTTACCGACTCAATGCATATCAATTCTGCTTAATAGAAATCAGTTCCTTCATTTTTTCAAGCAATATTTCTGTCTGTGGAAACAATGGAGCAACATCTATTTCCGCCCAGTCAAACATGTCATCATAATCACCTGCCTGACGCATATTAAGCAATCGAGAAGCTAAACGAGCATCTTCCCTGCTCAACAAACCCCTCGTTAAGAGCTGAAGCCATGTGAAATACCGCATAATACAGGCGGTTCGCTACCAAACTCCAATGATTCAACAATGCATTATCCCTCGCTTCAATCATCGCAGTCTCAGATTTCTGTATCCGATACGAAATTATAGCTTTTTTCTCATCAATTGTCAACGACATATCTCAATACTTTCTTGTTCCACATTCTTATAAAAAGGAGTAAAATTCCTTTTTTGCCAATCGCTATAAGTGTAAAGCAAAGGATTTATCATAGCCCCTATCTTCCAGCCCAATTCCACCAAAGGGTAAGCAACATTATCAAAGTCATCATTATTAATCCGTTCTTTATCAATCAGAATAAGAATGTCCCAATCAGAATCTTCCCGGGCATCTCCGCGTGCCTGAGAACCGAACAGAAGTACCCGCCCACCCGTGGGAAGCACATTCTGCAAAGTGTCCTTGATTTGCTGTAATATCTTTGTTTTAGAATACATGATACCTTCTTTACTAATTTCCAATCACAAAGATAAAAATATATCATGTAATTCCAATTCAACTTAGGCTTATTTCTCCAACTTTCCTCTTTATACTTGAAAGTGAGATATTATTTCACACATTCAACCGTGCCGTTATGACACTTTGCTTTTTATGCATAACGAGAATGCGATAGTTACGCCCCGGTGCAGGGAAGGACGAAAAGAAACGAACGAAAACCAGCATCTTGCTGATTGAAAGAAGAATACATAAATAAGGACAACTCTAATAAAAGAAAAACAGACGGTCTGTATACTAAAAACACATCATCTGCCACCCATATATAGATCGTCTGTGTTCCAAATATAGATCGTTTGCGTTACATCTATAGATCGTTTGCGTTACATCTATAGATCGTTTGCGTTGCATCTATAGATCGCTTGCGTTGCATCTATAGATTGCTTGCGAAAGAAGCATAGTTCCTTGCATAACCATCCATATACGTTGTCTGTTTATGCAGAAACCATGCATTTATATTCCATACATTATCCAAGCAGATTCTATTTCGAAAGTTTTGCAAGAAGCGTTTATCAGCAAAAGGGGTACTCTGATTACTTTTTGTCCGGAATAGAGTATGATGTCTGACTTTTAGCATACCCTCCTAAGTTATTACATTAGTTTAAAAGAATGCGAAGCCCCCGAAGGAACTCCGCATTCACGAGATAAAAAAGGATTGAAAAACAGGGTATATATTGGTTAGATGAGAAATTACCTATTATGATTCTTTTCGGAATAGTCGGCACAGGAAAGACCAAACAGACGTTTTCTTGCCTTTTATCGCTCTATTATGATTCAGTATCTTTTCGTTTAATGAAAGAATTCTATGGGTGAGGTCCGCCATCTTCTCAAATTCAGCCTGTAGATTGGCCTCCCTCTGAGAATGGCGATAGTTCTCCTCATGCAAATCATCATAGGCTTTTGTTAAGCGTGCATTTTCCTTATAAAGCCAGTCTAAATGCTCTTTCGGAACCCGTTCGACAGTCGCGTCATCTTCCGGGTAAGACTTCGTTGAATTAAACTCAAGGGATTTTTCAAGATCCTCCGCATCCACCATCGGATCGGGGTCCTCGTAAGGGTCTTTATCCAGAGAGGAACATCTCAGATAACCGAGCCTAATCCATTCGTGGATTTGCTCTTCGGATATGCCGTATTTCTCAGCGGCCAAACTTACAGAAAGCCAATTAGCCATATAGAGTGTTTGATTAATAAGTTTCAAATCAACCCTATACGGCTATAACTGGTTATTACAAGAGGTACGGGGCATTACGTCTTCCTCAAGAGAAGGTATGTGGGTACCCCTAGAAAAGGAAGAGTAAGCCCGTACCAAGAACTGATACAGGCTACGCTCATCCGATTTCTAGATAAAAACTCCCACATTTTTCTCTGACCGGAAGAGGACATATATGTATACGCAATACTATATGTCACTTGTTCACCTGCAAAGATACGTTTTTTTCATATTCAACAACCAAATACCTTTATGTTTTTTACTTTCAGCTTAAAAAACATCAAATTAAGTCGCTGTAACTCCTCCTTACAAAGAGAGCTGTATATCTTTCGTCGAGCACTCTCCACGATACCGGCAAGGTATAAGTGAAGTCCATCTTCCCTCCCATGTGAATCATCATAACCGGGGAGTATTCTCCCGGCTCCAAATCAGGCAGGATGACCAACACCTCTGTGTCGGTATACTTAAACACTCTTTTTACATGTATCAATGTGCCCTTATCGGAGACGGGAGAAAGTCCCAGGTATATGGTTCCGAGTGAAGATAAGCACAGATTCTCACCCGTGATGACAACAGGAGCGTTTGCAGTAATGGTGCCGTCGCGCATGCCCGTCAGCGGATCGTATACACTACTGATAACAGGAACTTTCTTCCCGAAAAGCGTCGGAATTTCATTCTTTTCCTGCTTCTTATGATATAACTCTGCCACTATTTTTTTCTTATCTTCCATCATATTAATATCCTTCAATTAGTTAGTAAATGCAGGTTTCACCACAGAGGACACAGAGGTCACGGAGGTTATGATTATCCCAGAATCAGAAGCATAAACCTCTGTGAACTCTGTGTCCTCTGTGGTGGATTAAACTGCTTCACAAAATTACATCACAACGCATACACTTCCGTGCCAGTAATAAGAAATGTAGAACAGTCCGGCTTTCTATATATGACTGCCTAAGGTTCATCAAACACAATTTTCGGAAATACGCCCTCCAAAGAAAGAAATGTTACGATTTTCGAAACAAGTAGCCCTCCAAAAGTGTTAAATAGACAATAGACAAACCTCTAACTCAGACAGAAGATTATGATAACAAACGAGTTAAACACAGGATTAGTTAATGCCGTCAGAGAGAAACTCCCATCCAAAGAAAATCTTGCCAATACTTTAATGGACATTCTTTATATAGGCAAAGAAGCTATCTACCGCCGGCTCCGCGGTGAAGTACCTTTCACCCTGACCGAAGCAGCCGTTATATCCCGTAAACTGGGTATATCGCTGGATAAAATGATAGGCGTGAGCTTTCAGGACAATGCCGTTTTCGACATGAATATAGTGAGTAGCAGCAAGCCTCTCGAAACCTACTATTCTATTCTGGAAAAGCAGGTAGAGTTATTCCGGAAGGTGAAGGATGAAGAGTACTCGGAAATCGGGACTTCATCCAATATCATTCCGCTGACCCTTTCACTGAACTATAATATGCTTTCTAAATTCCGGCTGTTCAAATGGATGTACCAGAATGAAAACATAAAGTGCAGGCATTTTGAAGAAATGGAAATCCCGCAGAAGATAGTGGACAAGCAGAAGGAATACGCCCATGTGGTAGACCATATCCACTCCGTAGATTACATCTGGGACAATATGATTTTCAGCCATCTGGTCAATGATATCCAGTACTTCTGCGACGTGCATCTCATCTCCGACGAAGATAAGAACCTCCTCAAGGAAGAACTGCTTTTAGTAGTGGACGACCTGGAAGAACTGGCCTCCCGCGGAAAGAGCAAGACGGGCAACGACGTCAAGATCTATATTTCGAATATTAACTTCGAGGCCACTTACAGTTACTTAGGCACAAGCAGCATACAGCTCAGTCTGATCCGGATATATTCCATCAACTCCATCACCACGCAGGACAGCGAGATGTTCCGCGGTCTGAAGGAATGGATTCAGTCGTTGAAGAAGTTCTCTACGCTAATATCAGAAAGCGGTGAGATGCAACGCATCCAATTCTTTAAACAACAGCGAGAAATTATCGGTGCATTATAGCCTTTACTTTCCGAAAACTGCAATTGTTCAGACAATTATTCTCTATTATCGAAAACAGATAGCCCCCCTATCTGTTTTTTTTCGTCATTCAACTATTTCATATTTCATTCTTTTCAAATAGAAAATACTCCTGTTTTCATCACATGATTTCAATCACAAAAGTTCCATTAACAAGCTCTATATTTGTATATGCCACAAATTTGACCTATGCATTTGATTATTGACAAAAAAAGAAGAGGCTATGACGAAAAATTATATTGTAAAAGAGTTGATTAATGAGATGAAGGAGAGGATTCCGCAAGGGCAGAACTTAGCCAACTATCTGACAGACACGCTGTACATGGGAAAAGAAGCCGTTTACCGCAGGCTGCGCGGGGAAGTTGCGTTCACTTTCGATGAAATAGCCGTAATCTCTCATAACCTGGGCATTTCCATTGACCAGATTATCGGGAACCATCTGTCGAATCGGGCCACTTTCGACCTGAACCTGCTGCATTCGCCCAATCTGTTCGAAAGCTACCATGAAATTATTGAACGCTATCTGCGGATTTTCAATTCGATGAAAGGAGACGGCAACGCCGAGGTATATTCTGCAACGAACACCATTCCCTTTACTCTCTACTCGTCCTATGAGTATCTGTCCAAGTTCCGCCTGTGCCGGTGGATTTATCAGAACGGGAAAGTGAAGACTCCGAATTCTCTGAGCGATATGCATGTGCCCGATAAAATAATCACTTCACATAAAAAGTTGAGCGAGGGATTGAGAAAACCCAAGAAGTCTTACTTTATATGGGACAGTAACATCTTCCAATCTTTCGTAAAGGAGATAAAGTATTTTGCGGGGCTGAACTTGATATCTACATCGGACGTGATGTATCTGAAGAATGAGTTGCAGCAGTTGCTCATCGATCTGGAACACTTGTCGGTGAAAGGGGAATATAGTGAGGGGCATGAGCTGTTCATCTATTTGTCGAACATCGATTTTGAAGCGACTTATACGTATGTGAGCAACCGGGATTTCCAAATCAGCCTTTTCAGGGTGTATTCCATCAATTCGATGGATTCGCAAAGCCCGCAGATTTGCCAACTACAGAAGAACTGGATTCAATCGCTGAAAAGACACTCGACACTGATTTCGGGTAGCGGGGAGGCGCAGAGGATTGCGTTTCTGGAAAAGCAGAGGAGCATTATCGAGATGCTTTAGGAAGGTACTGTAACGGAAAAGGCTATAAAGGAATGAGCTGTATCAGAATGTTGTTTGGAAGCATTCTGATACAGCTCATTTAATTTTATGGTACATTCCGCACACAGCGGTACCAAGCCCAGTCTACTGATCCTTCCTGGGGCCATGCGCCGAATTCATCATTATTGAATCCTACTAACCAATAGCCACCGTCACGTTCAGTCAATGTCCAGTGTACAGCATTTATTTTCTCAAATCCACTCCCTGTCCAAGTTGTCAAACCACCAAAACCTTGATTTTCGATACTGACATTCGTTCCTCCCATACTAAGGACCAGATACATCTCGCGCTGGGTAGGCAGACGCCAGCCACTCCCTTTACCTTCACATATAGCTTTTGCCTCTGCCCAAGTCTTACCACCGCTACTGGTATTTTCAATCTGAAGCTTAGGAGCAATCTTATTCATCGCATCACTCGTATCCGGAGTTTCACCTGAAGCAAACAGTACCGAGGGATCTGTTCCTCCATTCGCATCGCGGGAGACAATAGTAACCCCCGCGGACCCTACATTTAAATAAGGGTACTTCGTTCCGCTATTACTATTATTTCTTACGCAACGGAAATAATTATTTTTGCTGGTAGGTACAGAATTTTGATAACCTGCCGCAAACTCCAACTCATAACGTGTATCGGAGCCTTGATCTGAATAATATGATGAAGACCAGTAGCTGCCGGTCCAGTTCTGATACCATCCGTACGGATTCTGGCTTTCATTATACCTATAATCCTCTGCATTGCCACCCAAAGCATTTACATAGGCAAACGACATCAACAATTCGCTGGCAGTAGGCAGACGCCAACCATCACCTATATCCCCACATACATCCTCCGCATCGGTGAAATTCTCCAAACGCCCCACACTTTGTGGGGGGACGTTTTCGTTACGATATATCCTATTATCGAACCGGATCGGGTAAAGATAGAAAAGGGGCTCCCCGGCGGTCGTATAAGATTTCTTTTCGGACACCATCTGAAGGTCGATCGTGCGATAGAACGGGAAGAATGCACCCTGAATGGTATGCATCACATTTCTGAATGTGATTCGTATCGTTCCGCTTTTCCCCTCTTTCCACTTGCCGGGGTGAAGTTTTAACCTGAAATCGTATCCGTGACCTACAACATCATATCCCTTACCGTCGTCAAAACCTACAACAGACTCTTGATACATCTTTTCATCCGCATTCTTTCTGCCTATGATTATATCATTATCGGGATTGGTCCGAATCAATCCGGTACCATCATCGTTGACAATATTCAGCTTTTCAATATTCATGATCTCCCAGTTGTTATTGACAAACAATTGCAGGTATTGCTCCGCTCCCAAAGGTATTTTATAGGTGCTACTATTGACGGTAGTAGGATAATACCGGAATGAAAACTCCAGTTCGCCTTGATTGATGGGAAGTTGTACCTGCTTAAGGTATCCCTCTTTATCATATAAATTAAAATCCATCGTATCCCAACGCCACCACCAGCCAGTGCCATCTTCAACAGTGCCGTCGCCTGTTCTTCTCGGATTGGGTTGCACTGTAAAAGCCTGCACCCTCTCATGAAAGGTTTTAGTACTGCTTCTGTCCAATTGCGGAATTATATTGCCGGCATCATACTGAATGATTTCTTCATCATTCTTCCCTTGGAGCTGAACATCTATTCTATCCACAGAAAACATCACATACACCGTCTGCGCTTCGATGGGGAGTCCGTCACCGTCGGGATTTCTGATCGGGAAAAAGAGGCCATTCTCCAGTACATTCCCGTATGCATCGACAAATTTGATAATGCCCGGATCTATCATATACTGCGTCACTTTAATATCGTGTGTCAGGCGTCCAGCCGTCAGCGTAACGGTCGCCGTGCGAGTAACACCGATAATGTCATTGTTAAAATAGGGAATCTTCAGTTTAAGCTGTGTATCATCATTCCCAACGCCCGATGCAGATGTTGCTCCGCCCTCGAATGTGAGCCAATCGCTTCCTGCGGTGACGGCGGCTTTCCAACCGCCGGAGTTGTCAGTAAAGACATCTATGGCATAACTATTATTCTGGTACTGAGTGACAGCTATCTCCGATTCACCCACTCCAAGCATATTCTGCCCGTTGTAGACCACATCCTTGACCTTATCACGGTCATAATGTATCAACCTGAACTTCAGGTTGGACATCACCGTGTAGGATGCCAGCGCCTCGCGAACGCTTGCATAGCCGGTGCCCAAAGCCTGGGTGATGGTAATGATGTATTTGTAATTCCGCTTCAAAGGCAAATACTCCACCTGTTCCCCTATCTGTCCGGTTCTGGTGAAATCCACCCGGTAAAAGGTCGATTCCCCGTTGCCTATTTTTCCCTTCACAATCAGACAGGTAGCATCCTTACGGCTTGCCTCTCCATCCTGTCCCACCCCACCGGCATCCTCTGCCGCCAGAGATTCAAACGTATAAATCTCTCCATCGTATGGCGTGTTCCCGTTCACGGAATACAGAATTGCATTCCCTTCTCCCGTCTTTTTACCGCTGTCGCCCGGGAGAGTCGGAGTATCCGGCGACGGATCAGTAATTTGCCCGTTCGCACCCCATGCCGGAGCAATGAATCCTACCGTATTATAGTTGCCCAGATAGACTTCTTCGACCGTAAAGTTCGAAGCGGAATTGCGGATGTCGATACGTGCCAGCATACGTTTCATGTTAATGCCGGTTATCGGATTCATCGAAATATCGATTTTCGCCACTTCTGTCTCTCCATACATAGGAATCGGCGTATAGCCGCCGGAAGTCGATCCGTCTGCCTTCCATTTCCCTTCCCGGCTGTGGAGCAAGGCCTCCATCGCCTGGGCTTTGGTGGTCTCCCCCTTCGTGAATCCCGGTGCAATATCGTCGAGCGGCTTGTTTGCTATAACCATAAGGCAGGTGGATGTGGAAGTAGGGGGAAGCGGGGCGGAAAAAGTTACCGTTGAATTATCATTCGCCAAATCCTGTACGAGATCTGTACCCTGTGCCCATTCCAGAAATACCGCAGGCGTTTTCGATACATCAAAAACAAGGATATCCACGGCTTTTATTTCGTCTTCTTTCTTGGCTGTTCCCGTTCCGGTCATTGTGCGCGAGGATACGGACGGAATGCTCACATCGGGAACCGTTAAAGTGAACTGAACGCCGCTTCCTGTCGGAGAAGGTATTGATTCAAATTCCTCTTGTACGCACCCGGTAAGCCACACCGCTGCCAGCAGAACCAACAGGAGGTAACTCTTTTTAAGTATTGAAATCCTATATTGCATATTTTTGTTTCCTTTCTGAAATTAAATATTACGTATTCACCGCTATGGCGCAGTCAATGTCACTGTCATGGGCGGGTTGTCACCATTCGTATTGACCAGTGTCAGCGTAGCTATATCACCGGATACGGCATCAGCTTTAAAGTAGAAATAAAGCGCATCACCGCTCGCACCGCTTGCCTCGACCATTGTTTCACTGTTTAGCAAAATCTTATCAGGGTCCTGTATATCGGTTATTTCCCATTCCCACGCCCCCGGACTACCCGAGGTAAAGACGATCTTGCGGCGCTGCATGTTTCCCGTTCCGACATCACTGCTGTCCAGTTCTACGTTCCAGGTCATCCATACTCCGTCCCCACCCCATTGATGCAGCAGTACACGGTGAGTCAGATTACCCGCATTAAGATAAAACCCCGTTTTCCGTTCAGTTCCGGTTCCGGAGTTGAATTCGAGCAATACGACATTTATATTATAGGTATACACACCTTCTAAAAAGGATGTCTGAGTCATGTTGACTGTCGCCCATGTTTCCATACCACTCTCATCCAATATGGCACCAACCGGGTAGCCTGTATTCGGATTGGCATCATAATTTGTTTTCGCCTCTATATCAACAGTAGCGGCATTACGGGCTGTCAGAACCTTCGTCTGCGACAATCTGAGGTAATACTGTTTATCGAAAATCACACTTACCGGGCTCTCCGTCCATTCAAGAGGAGTGGCTGAGAGCTGATAGATATCATTCGATACCGTAAGGTTATAATTGATGTATTCCCCCGACTCCCAGGAATGCGGATTCTTTGCGGCAATATCGCTGAGCAGGAATTCCCGGTCACCAAAGTTAGTGGTGACAACGATCTTGGCTGTTGCAGAGAAGTCGTCGGTCGGTAACATGAGGAATGTACCACCAATCAAGGTGGCATCCTCGGTCACCATCTTATTGCCGGTGGGGATAGAAGCTATACTTCCGGTGGTCACATTGCTCCAGCCAAACTTCGGTTTGCTATTTTTCGTAGTGGTGGTTGGTACTTCAGCCACAGTGAGCTTGCCGCTTTGTCCCACATTCTGAAACTCTATTTTCTCGATGGTTACTTCATCAGGTACCGGGGCCACCTTTTTGAATGTAAAGGTAACCTTAGTCAGCGTGTGGTAGAAGTGTATATTCACACCTTCCACCCATGCAGGTCCCGATACAGCTGCCAGTACATCCACATGATTAGAGGTTGCCGCATTCGCTGTATAGCTCAGCACCATTTCGCCGGGATCGGTGAAGTTCGTAGTGGGTGCATTCGCACCGCTGAACGGATACCAGGAAAAGAACCTCATGCTCGCATTTTGCAAGCCGGGCCAATATTGCAGCGGCGAGATCGTAGCTGTCAGGTCGGCGTTTACTCTGGCACTTGCATTGAAATATTGTTGAGGAGCAGAAGAATTGGGTGTCAGAGAACCAAAAAGACCAAATGTTTCTCCTTTCAGGTCGGTATTCGAGGAGATAACCGTACCACGAGTGTCGACATTGCCGCCTTCTCCGATACGTTGCACAACAATCAATTCCTTATCGCACGTCATCTCTTCGCCAATACACGAAAAGAGGACAGCCGAAAGGATAGCCGTTGTTATAATCATCCTGATATTATTTATAGTCTTTATCATCTTACTTCTTTTCCGAAATTAAAAAACACAACCGGTGAAAGGTATTACAAATCCATATCCAGATCAATGTCTTGCCTGTCACCCCAATCTTCTACGGTTATCGTCAGTATCTGAATACCGATTTTTCCTACACGTGCCGTTATCTGGTACACGTTGTTCCGCCGGATCTCCGTAAAAGGCTGCGCTGTCGGGCTGCCTTTATCATCAACCTTCGTTATGGTTTCAATCACCTTTTCAGTGATCCCGGTGACGCCCGAAGGCCCTTTCGGGACATTAGCCATACTGACAGCCAGCCGATCAGAATAATCCGACTTGAATATACGCTCGGCAGTATAGAACGAGCAAAGTAATTTCCGGTTTTTAGCTCCGGTAGCCGATGAATATGCCCACGTTTCTGATGTTGTCGCCGTCCAGCTACCCGGTAACAAATCGCTTTCCGGCACGTCCTCCTTCACTTTTCCGTAGTTCTTCGAAGAGTCGGCGTTATCACGCGTACCGTTATCCACGTTTCCCATCACGAAGTAACTATCGCGGGAGAGATTGTGCAAAGTGACACTGGTGCTTCCGGCTGTATATCCGGTCACCGCCCCGCCGTCTATAGCTTCGAGAAAGACATCTACCCGAGCTACGGCACGTTCGATTACCATTTCTACCTTTTGGGTTTCGTCAGGTGCTATGGATATATCCCGAATCACCCCTGTCATGGGCATTCCGGTCGTTGAAATTATCTGCCCGTCATCATTCAGTATATCAGAGATGTCATAGAGCATATCTTGCAACGTCCAAAGACTGGCTATACCGTCGAGTTTACTCGTAAGACTCTGCGGTTCGTTGGCAATAACTACGACCAGGATATCATTGCTGGAAGTCACTTCGAGAAGTTGCGCATCTATATCAGTAGCTGTCTCCGGAGTGCTCAACAGGATGTGTTCATTCACATCCAGCCTCACGCCACCGGGCGTGCTGCCGAATACGATAAACCGTATGGAGTTTATCTCCTCCTGTTGATCCACATCTCCGTTGTTCACCAGATTGATGCTAAGTTGCGCCCGGGTAAGAGCAGGCAACTCATCGATCGCATCTCTGCTGCACGAGAACAAAAGAATTGTGGATGCCAGACAAATGATATGTAATAGTTTTTTGCTCATTCTTAAACTTCAATCTCGTGGAACCAGTAAATCCAAGTTCCTACAACAAGACCGATCTGAAGGAATCCTCCTCCGGGGTTTTCAACAACAGTAAATATGAGGTTCCATTCACTCTGCCTGTCAAGGTATTCCTGAAAGGGAAGCTCCGTTCCATCGTAACGGGAAGTCGGCCGGGCAATGCTCAACAGCGTCATCAGGTTGTAACTCCATACTTCGGCTTCGGTATCCGTATTCCTTATAATAAACTTATAATCCCATCCGCCCCTGTTGAGCAGACGCATCGTATTCAGGCGTGCGGACATTATCACATCGGATATTTCGCCCGGACCTGTATAGTAAGGCACATAAGTAACCGGCCCTTGCCCTATGGGTTCGTTTTCCCAGGAATAAGCCGCATTTTCCAGTGCCTGAATTTCAAACGTATATTGTGTTCCACTCACTTCATTTTCCTCATATCCCATCAACGCAATATTAAACCGGTTGGTGTCGCGTATCAGATTCACCGGATAAACTTTATGGCTGGTATTGGATGGCAAGTGATCCACTTCCACGACTTCTCCGAAGTAGAGATGCTGAAACTCGAAGTTAACAGCATCCGTCTCTCGCTTCAGGGATACAATGACCTGTTGGAGGGTAGTCGTTCCCGGCATCAGTTCATTGCCTGCATTGTCCGAAAGCCGGAATCTGTCAGATAGACTGCCAACGGTCAGTACCTTATAGTTTCCGAAATCGAGTTCATCAGTAAGCGACATCCGGTTTCCACCAACCAACGCAGCAGCCTCGGCTCTTTTGGAGAAAAGCAATTTATCATCGCTGTCGAACACCAGTACATCTACCGATTTGACCTGCGGATTGAACGCATCCGCATATTCCATATTGTAGTCGAAAGCAAATTCCAACCAAAGTTCGCACCGGGGCAGGTCTTCGCGTATACTGTCGCACGAAGCTATGCATAGCATCGAGGCAACGATAAGGAACAGCGATTTTGTTTTTCCGAACATATCTTTTTCTTTTATGGGGCAACGTTATCAGATTGCCGATTATATTGTCAGAGACCCTGTTTAGTGACCTCCGGTTATTTCCTCTTTAGGGGGCGCGCTTTGCATTTCATACATTTTGAGTGCGCCGGGATGTTTCAGTGCTGTTTTTTGGAAAGCCTGTCACCGGCTTGTTTTTACTTTTTCCGGCGGTCAGTTCCACCTGAAATGTTTTTTTTAAGAAGAGACAGGGCAGGCAGTTTGCACAGCCCTGTCTCTCTTCATATAAAAAATATATTAGATTTCAAATTCAGTAGTCCAGTATACCCACGGAGCAACTTCAATCTCAAAGTGAAGGTAAGCGCCCAACTTGTCAATATCTTCCTCATCATCTTCATCATCCGGATACCAAGGCGTACCGTTTCCATTAACCTGCGCTAAAGTGAGCGTATAAAAGTTGTTACGTACCACACCATACTTTCCATACTCCATGTGATCAGTGGCTTCATTATCATGACCAATCTCATAGTAGTAATAGTTGAGACTATTCTGATACCAGTAGATGCAACCTTCTTGTTTGGCCAGTTCACCACCGTTCGTAATATTACTAGTTGAAAGTTCAGTAGCAGTAAGAGCGGCAAAGCTACCCGGATCAGCGCTAAGCTCAGATTTTATCAGAGTATAGAACAACTCGCATGCCGAAACCAGAAGTCTTTCTGTAGCATCCATCGGTTCTACATTGGTTTCTTTAAGTTTTGCAGCATCATAAGCTGTCTTCAAATCATCAAAACTCTTGAAGTTTTTGGAGTTGGTTCCATTAGGAAGGCGGAACCAGTCATTACCCAAAGTAAATTCCCCTGCCGGCCAAGGGGCATACTTACCTTTAAGCACCAAGCGTGTAGCCGCACCGAACTTCTGATATCCGGCATCCATCGTATTTTCGATGCAATACCTGAAATCATTGTCTTTGTCACCTGCAGTCACACCCTTTGCAGCCCAATCCGCATTAGGTTCACGAGTAGATGGGTCAACCACATTCTTCACGATGCCAGTAAGATATTCGCTACCACTAACTTTCGTAAAATTCGGGTCAATGGTATAGAAGTTACTCTCATAAAATCCGGTAGCATGAGATGATTTGGTAGTCGTCTTCTTTGCAAAAGGAAAAAACAGGGAGTTGTAATAGTCGATAGTCCAATTGCCAAATTCAAACTGACCAAGGCTATTTCCAGATGGATCTTCGAAAGGAGCAACTTTTAAAACGCCCTTTACCATGACCTCCAGTTTGGACGCAAGTCGCTCTATCTTCAAAGAAGCCGGATTACTTTTCGCCGCATTCAGTGCCTCGTTATCGGTTTTATAATCTTTAGCCTGAACAATTTTATCTGCTACATTAAGCAGGCAATCATCTTCCCAGCTAGTAGTGCTGCTAGTATAGAATCCGGCATTAATCATCGTGAAGCCATTGGTATGTGCAACTTCCTCCACAAGGTAAGAGTTATCAGCTTCACCAGATTTTGTAGCGACTGTAAGCATTTGATTGATATCATCATACGTTGTACTCGCAGAAATACCCTCCAGACGTGCTTTCAGTATGTCGCCAGGATTGGCGATAACAAGCAGATATTCAGTATTCGTAGCTACCTTAATCGGAGTATTCGGGGTGGTAACTCCACCACTGGTTGTGTTTAGAGATCCCCCAGGGCCACTAGAGAGTACCGTAGCATACTCAGCGGTAGGATCTGTATCCTTAACCACCGTCTTACCACCGTTGAACGTAATTACATAAAGTTGATTAATCTCGCTCTCCTCCGGCAAAGACGGTTTTTCGCCAGAAGCACGCGTACCTGTTTTTTTAGGACCGGACAAACTGATCGACACATAAGCTACATCGTAGTCCTTTCCCCCGTCAACCTCGGGGCTTTCGTCATTCTCTTTTGAACAACTCGCCAATGCCGCAACAGCCAGCAATGACACTAAAATAGATTTAATCTTTAGCATAAAACAAACATTTATTAGAATTAATACATATATAATTTACTCACTTTTATTCCTTCTCTTTATCTCGGCCGCATTAGCCTTTTTCTTAGCTAATTCTTCCAGATTTCCCTTTGCCGCCTCCAGTCCCGACTGTTCGGCAGCCTTCAAATACTTTTCCGATGATTCATACTCTCCTTTCGTTAATAGTAAAACTCCCATTGCATTGTTATATTCGGGCAGACAAGCGTCCGACTTCACTCTTTCCAGATAGCGTTCCGCAGAGACCAGGTCATTGCGCGAAAGGGCTGCGGCAGCCGCATTCATATTGGCAATCTCACTTTCCGGATAGATGCGGACGGCAGACTCGAAAATATCGATAAACTCCTGCGAACCCTTCGGATAGGTATTGGCCACCATGAACATCTCATTCAAGCTCAGATTCTGCGGACGTTTCTTGATCACTTCCTTCGCCTCCTCCAGGTTGAAATTCCTCACATCGTAACTCACCTTACAGATAGCTACGCGCAGACTTGGAAATATATGTTTCAGCATAAACCGGTAAGGCACTCCCGCACGAAGCTGCATCAACTTCGTTTCCCTACCCTTTTCAATAGGAATATTCGTAATGATGTCCAGCACTTCATCCTTGTAATCCATCTCAAACGTATCGAGCGCCTTTATCAGCCCGTCCCAGTTTTCACCGCCGAAGATGATGTAATACTGGTCGCGTGGGAAGTCGTAGCGGGCAGCCAGATAATTACGCAATGCCATGGCACGACCTTCGGACAAACGTTTGTTCGCCTCCAGCGTTCCTTCGGGAGAAGCATAGCCGATGATATCCAGACGCTTCACCTTCACGTTGGCATCAGACTTCAGATCGTCAATCATCGCACGTATCTTAGCCAGTTCCTGAGGATTGTTCATATATTCGGGACGGATATTCACCTTATTCACCTCGAAATCCAGAAAACATTCCGCCTGCACATCACGGCTTTTTATCTCCTCCACCGTAGGCTCTACATACGAGAGGTAGGGAGTCACCACATACGGCACCAGCATACGTTCGAGCGTAACCTTATCAAAAGTGTACTCCACATTCATCAGTGTGCTTTCGCCACAACCGCACTCATCACGCTGCACGTTCAGACGGGCATTCGCCATCCAAGCCTCGTAAGGCAACGTATATCGGTAGCGGATAACACCACTCTTCTTCTTCTGATTTTTCTCTATCAGATAAGGTGCCTTGTAACTCTTCTTCGCCTTAGCGCTCATCACCGCCAGCCTGCGTTCATAAACCAGATACTCGTTTTTCCCCTTGATGGAAACCCGCGGAAGATCGTAGGTAACGGTGGGAGAAATCAATTGCGGGATAAAGTCCACCCCATGAGATGATTTCACCTTCACATTATCCATCACTATGTCAAAATCTATATGGATAGTTTCCCCCAGTTGCTCCAGTCGCACAGGCTCTAAAGTGATAGTTCCTTCATAAGAGCGTTCCTGAGCCATGACTCCGTTGAGATTCAGACATAAGGCAGTCAGCACCCATATAATGAATTGCATATTTCTTTTCATCCTTCTCATTCTATTTAATTACGTAAATAAGTGACACACTCGCTTTAGTAGGGCCCAGGTAGTTCTTCCCGGTATCTTTCAGTTTAGTGCCACACGTTGCACAGGGATACTTTTCATACACAATGCGTGCATATCCCAAACCGAGGGAAGCCTCTATACTCCAGCGTTTCCTCAATATCCATGAGTGGCCTATCGAAATACCACCGCCATACAAGCGCCCCTGATAGCGCATATTCTGCATATTCTCACTGACGAACGGCCAGTCGGGCCATCCGCCCACATTGAAGTCTGCATAATGGGCGTGCAGCCCGATGAACGTACGGTTGAAGCTTTCGCAGAACCAGTACCGAAGTTCCGGCTGTATGCCCCAGTGCTTCAAACGGGTATCATCAAACTTCCAAGGATTATAATTGACCGGAATATCCAATGTCCACTTGCGTGCCAAAGCTACTTCCAGACCGAGATTCATAGTTGTGGTAGCATCATAAAGAAGGTTGCTTTTTACGGCAATCTTCTGAGCTTTACTTTCAGTCGGCAACAAACCCAATATGAATAGTATGCATACTAATATCTTCTTCATTCAATTCTCGTTTTTATTATAAAATCATTTTATAAACCGGATCCGCATTCTCACCTCTGAAACGTACCGAAAACAGCCTAAAATCTCAGTATGCAAATATCGGAGTAATAAGGGAGACGGTAAATTGTATCTATTTCTGTTATAGGCACTAAAAAAGTAAGGAGACTACTAATTAAGCGATTGCCCGGTAGAGAAGTTGCCAAAATAAGAAAAAGAGGTTTTTTGAAGAATTCATTTGCGCTATATGAATATTTAATATCCAATTGTTTCAATATCCGAAACTTACGAGAGAAATAAAACCAAATTATTTAATATACGAAAAGGGAAAAGATTATCAATATATACAAGTTGACAATATGCAAACATACAAGTTTGGAGTTAAGATATGCCCTACAAGTACTTCTCGTGACACTCAGAGGAAATAAGCACTAAATTCCAAAGGAAACATTTTTGTATTAATTACGACATTATAGGCTTTTTATTTCTACTCTTGTTATAAATACAGTGAATGAAAAAGCATTAGAGTTTACTAAATCAACAGAATTGTCAATTCAATCGACAGTTGAATCTCTCCCTCTTAAATACACAGTATTTACCTTTGTCCATCAATAACATAATGAAAAGAGAATATGAACCAGCGAGAACGATTAGTTATTGTATGCTACAAGTTAGTTGAAGTCCTGCTATACGTCATGATTATCATCCTTTTATGCCTATTAACCAAGTAACTCAGAAAGTGAACCATACACGGAAGTTCTTATTCATCTTAATGATAATCACCCTAAACATCTCTACTTTCAGGGCACAAGCGATATGGACTGACTATAACATTGCTCCAGATAAGGTTGGCGAGCTATCGATAGAGTTAGATTACATCAGCTTCTTCAAAGACAATGAATTCTCCGGTCCCGTAATGAAAGGTTATACCCTACCCGGATTCCGGCTGGAGCCCAAAGGTGTATTCCTCCCGTTGAAAAACATCAAATTGGAGCTGGGCTTGCATGCTTTGATATATAACGGTGCTTATAAATATCCTAACTATGCTTATCAGGATATTGCAAAGTGGAAAGGCAATCAATACCAGCGCGGTGCACATATCTTGCCATACTTCCGCGCACAATTGAAACTATCGAAATTCAACCTTGTCTGGGGAAACTTGTACGGAGGAAGTAATCACAATCTGATAAAACCACTTTATAATCCCGAACTGAACTTAACCGCGGATCCTGAAACCGGTTTTCAGCTTCTATACGATTCTAAATATCTCCACTCAGATATATGGGTTAACTGGCAAAGTTTCATTTTCCAGCAAGATACACATCAAGAGGCTTTCACCGTAGGGCTTTCATCACAAATCAAATTCTGCAGACCCATATCGCAGATACACTATTACATTCTGGTGCCGTTTCTTTCTGCGATAAAGGTGGCGTGTTTAGTGTAATGAGAACGGTGAAAAAACAAATCCGGGAAATGCGGCAAGCTTTTCCTTCGGAGTCCATTTCCGGGCAAACCTCCGTTTCCTATTGTCTAAACTATCTACGCCATAGTCAATTATATCGACACATGAAGTAGTATTCAAGCAATCCGGCAGGGATATTTTTGCATCCAAATTATAAAAACTGAATGAATGATGAGAAAAGTATTTCTGTTGTTTTTCATATTCACATCACTGACAATCAAGGCACAAAAAGGGCATGATTCCTTGAAAGCGAATATACCTCCAACAAACGAGTACAAGTTCCGGTACAAACAACTGATCGTACCTTCAGCGATGTTAGTCATGGGGTACATTGGAGTGGAAAATGGATGGTTGAGACATGTGAAGCGGGAAGTAAGACACACCTTGCGCCACCACTCAAATACACAATCGGCAGACAATTACCTGCAATACCTGCCTCTTATCTGCAATTATAGTTTGTCAGCTTTAGGAGCAAAGGCAATACATAATTATAAAGAACGCACCATGGCACTTGCTACATCTTATCTCGCACTGGCGGGCATAGTCAATGGACTAAAGTTTGCCATAGATGCTCCGCGCCCTTTCGGTTCTGCAACTAATTCATTCCCTTCAGGGCATACAGCTACTGCATTTATGGGAGCAGAAATCATCCGACAAGAGTACAAAGAGTCTCCCATATACGCCATTGCAGCTTATACATTTGCCGCTGGTATAGGATACGCACGTATCTACAATGACCGTCACTGGCTTAATGATGTAATCGCAGGAGCAGGAGCAGGAATTTTAAGTGCCCGCATCGGCTACTGGCTGCTTCCCTATACACAACGGATTTTCCAGAAACGAAAAAGAGGAAAGGGGATGGCACTGATAACGCCTTTCTATAGCGGTTCGCAAGCAGGAATTACTTTCACGGCCTTACTCCCCTAACAATTATACTATCAGCTATCCAGCGTCAGCAGAATCGACAACACTGTCAATTCTACCGACGCTTGACCTCCATACGTTACAAGTTGATAGTTTTACTTTTGTCATCAAAAACAAACAATGATGTTACACAAAGGAATAACAACGGCATTAGCCATACTTTCATTATCCTTTTGTCAGATACTTGCACAAAAGGTAGACTACTCCATTGTATCGGTTCCCGAAGAAACTGGTACGGAATTCCAGCAAGTGACCACTCCGAATGATTATGTCTGCATGCCTCTCGTAAAGCGCACAGCAGGAAAAATCAATTGGTTGTCCAACCGTATCATAGACATCGTTCCCGATGGAAAAAACATTGCTTACCTCTCTTACAGGAATAACATCACCAATATATTCATCAAAGAACTTGGCAAGCAAGGAAGCTCCATTCAAAGAACCAATCGCTCGAATGTATTGGATTTCTCTTTCTCACCCGATGGAAAATATCTTTGCTTCTCCGAGACCCGGGGAAAGACCAGCCAGATATTTCAGACAAGTGCCGTTGACGGATACGTCTGCCGGCAAATCACAAACGGCAATCAGGACTATTCACCCGTTTATTCTCCCGATATGAAACAAATATTCTTCACCCGGCAGGAGAAGAGCAGTGTCAGCATCTGGAGTTACAATATCAACAATAATTTCTTATCCAGTTATACTAATGGGATGAATCCATATCCCACCTCGAATACCAACACCTTCTTTTGCACACGGGTCAATACCGACGGAAAATGTGAAATCTGGAAAATCAATTCAGAAACCGGTGTAGAAGAATGCATCATATCCGACCGTGAGCGTAGTTTCACCTCTCCTGTACTTTCCCCGGACGGACAATGGATTTTATTCGTAGGAAGCAGTAGCATAGCAGGAAACAACTTCAATTATCTGAACACAAACATCTTTGCAGCCAAACCTGACGGTACAAGCCTTCTACAACTGACCTATCATGCAGCCGATGACCTCAGCCCTGTATGGAGCAAAGACGGGAAATACATCTACTTCATTTCGCAACGCGGAGACGCAAGCGGAACAGCCAACATCTGGAGAATGAATTTCAATTATTAATCCTTAAAACATAATTTGTTATGAACAGAATTAAATTTTTCATGGTAGTTTGCCTATTAGGAATAGCAGCTACGGTTTCTGCACAATTTGCCAATTCCAATAGTTCTTCTTCCTATAACGGTGACATGAACGGGTGGCAGGGATTACGCGTGTCTTATCACCCCATGAGTCTGTCACCTGACAAGGGAGACAATATCGGAATGACAGGATTCTCCGCCGGTTACGTTAAAGGGTTTGCCCTGTCACAAAACGTTCCTATCTTTCTGGAAGTAGGAGCAAATCTGTTATGGGCAAGTAAAGACCTCACTGAAGACTTGGGATTCGAAGACTACGAAGACATGGATGCTTCTGTAAAGCTGAATATGTTCTCTGTCAATATCCCAGTCAACTTCGGATACAAGTATACGGTGAATGAGAAATTTTCTATATACCCTTATATTGGGCTGAATTTCAGGATAAATGCTGTTGGTAAAATAAAAATGGAAGCCGAATATGAGGGTGAAAGCGAAAGTGAAAGTATTGATGTGTTCAGCAAAGATGATATGGAAGAATACGAAATGGGAGATGCCTGGAAAAGATTCCAAGCCGGTTGGCAGATTGGCGTAGCTTTCAATATCAACAAATTCACTTTAGCTGCAAGCTACGGAAAAGACTTCACAGAAATTTCAAAGAAGGTCAAAGTAGCCATGCCTTCCATCACAGTAGGATTTAACTTCTAATGCTGAAGATGAAGAAGATATAACAATCTTCAAAAAGATATAGCCTCTTATTGCTACTATAGCACATTGACTGATAGGAGTACTTAAACACACTGACTGATAGGAGTACTTAAACACACTGACTGCCCCAAGCATGACTGGTGATGATGAGAGTATTCCTATCACTTTTTTCAAACTACTTGTCCACTATCTTCAATATAATGGACGATTCTCCGTGCAGGTACTCCTCCAAATCCTGTTCATTGACTTCTACCCCCACAATGTAACGTGAAGGAATACTAACACCTTCTTTCTTGGAAGTATTTTCCAAATAAACTTCCTGCAGGAAATTATAACCCAAGACCTCGGATATTTTAACAAGCAAGTCTGTGTCAATACTTTTTCTGTTGAAGATGTCGTATACAGTGGGGCGGGTGCGATTGATACGTTCCGCAAACTCTGCAATACTGAGAGAGCTTTCTTCCAACTTTGAGCGAATAATGCTGCCAATATGGACATTTTTCATCGTGTATCCTCCTTTTTTAGTTTTGACGTTTAGATAAAAAAGACGTGGACCAATCTCATCCGACAATAGAGGTCTTCGCATTACCCAAACAGTCACAAACAAGAAAGGCCCACGTAGGATACACTACGTGAGCGCCGGCTTTCTTGTTCCTGTGACTGAAAATAAAAAGTTGCGAAGTTTCTATTGTCAGGAACGAAGCTAACGCTTCTTTATCAATATGTTATACTTTAAAATCTATTCTTATCGATACATTGTTATTTCATTTAATTATTATACTATCACATTTTTACTGCAAATCATCGGCTTCTTGTCGGGAAACAAATTCGCAGATTATTTTATTTATAGTACAAATATATCGAAAGAAAACGAAAACAGAAAGATTTAGCAGATAAAACGATTATTTCTTCCGTATCGAACGATTATTACCCTAACAAACACTACCTTTGTCGGCACTTTATAAACTTACAAAATGCAATCATGAGTCCCGACTTCAACTACAACGAGGTGCCGCTTACTTTCCTCCATTGCCTCAACAAGCAATGCAAAAAAGCTTCCAAATGCCTGAGATATATGGTAACAGCCTATGTTCCGGCCAGATACCCCGCCATCAGTACCGTAAATCCGAACTTTATAGCCTCTTGCAAAGACGCCTGCCCGTACTTCATGCCGGACGAAAAGAAACGGTTCGCACTCGGCATCACCTATCTGTTGGACAAGATACCACACAGCCAAGCTGTCAGCATCAAACGCGAAATGATAGCAGAACTGCAACGTGCCACCTATTATCGCTGCTGGCGCAAGGAACGGCTCATCAAACCCGGAGAACAAGAACGTATCCGCCAGATATTCCTCAAATGGGGAATAAACGAAGAGCCTGTATATGACGAATACGTAGAACAATACGAGTGGTAAAAGGGCGTATATTGTTCCATCGAATAGAAACGGCCGTTCCATAGGACTGGAACGGCCGTTTCTATTCGATGGAAATCTTGTTTCTCAGGCAAGAAAATCTTGTTCCAATTGAGTGAAACAAAATGGAACAAATAAGGGGTACTTTTCCTACTTTAATTCAAAAGGAACAATGCCTTTGATGTCCGCTGCCGAAGCTGCAATGACGGCTTCAAACTTACCCGGTTCGGCTACCCAGGCATGTTGGGCGTCGTCGAAGAAACTCAAGGCTTCTTTGTCAATGGTGAAGGTAACTTCTTTCTCTTCGCCCGGAGCCAGTTTCACTTTCTTGAAGCCTTTCAGCTCCTTAACGGGACGGGGCAGACTGGACTTCTTATCGCTGATATACAACTGCACCACTTCCTGGCCCTCGCGGTCACCCGTATTCTTTACGGTTACGGTAAAGGAAATCTGATCATCGGCAGACATCACTTTCTTGTCAGCGGCAGGTTTGCCATACGCAAATGTCGTATAAGAAAGTCCGTGTCCGAAGGGGAATAAGGGCTTCACCTTCTTTTGTTTATCGGCCCAACGATAACCTACGAAGATACCTTCGTTATATTTCATATCCACCACTTCCTTGCTACGGTCGCCAAAGTACTCGCCAAGGCTGTGGGCCGGTACATCTTCCAGACGGGCGGGGAAAGTGAAAGGCAGCTTACCGGAAGGATTGGCATCACCCATCAATACGGCGGCAATCGAATTTCCGGCTTCAGAGCCCAGGAACCAGGCTTGCAATACCGAAGGAACTTCCGCAATCCAGGGCATCGCCACGGCATTGCCGGAAACATTCACAACAATCAGATTCTTATTGGCTTTTGCCAAAGCAGAGATGACATCATCCTGTGCATAAGGCAGGTCAAGGGCTTTGCGGTCAGAATCTTCGCAATCCTGATTGTTGCTCTTATTCAGTCCGCCAATAAAGATAACATAATCAGCATCCGCAGCTACTTTTACGGCTTCGGCTATCAATTCTGCGGGCGTACGGTCGTCCTTCAGGTTCTGCCCCGTTACCACACCATTATACTCACCTGTCGCATCACCCACATAACCACGGGCGTAAACCACTTCAGCCTTATCGCCCACACGGTTCCGGATGCCATCCAACGGTGAAAGTTCACGTTGCACTTTCAAAGAGGAACTGCCACCGCCTACGGTCATCATCTTCACGGCATTCTCACCGATAACGGCAATCTTTTTCGCTTTATTCAGGTCGATGGGCAATACGCCACCGTTGTTTTGCAACAACACAATGCCCTCTTCACCAATGCGGCGTGCCGCCTCATAATGTTCGGGAGAAAGTATGGAACCTAAAGGACGGTTCGTATCCATCGTAGTGCGGAATGCCAGACGCAGGATGCGGCGCACCTTGTCGTCCAGTTCTTTCGTACCTACCTTACCGGACTTAATGCGTTCGAGATAAGGCATGGCCAGATAATAATTATCGTAAGCATTGCTATGCCCGTTGGAAAGCCCATCCGTCCAACTGCCGAACTCCATATCGAGGCCGTTCGTAATAGCCTGGTCAGTATCGTGCGTGCCGCCCCAGTCGGAAACGACTACACCATCAAAGCCCCATTCGCCTTTCAGGATATCATTCAGCAGATATTGGTTGTGGCAGGCATGCTGGCCTTTATACAGGTTGTAAGCACCCATAATAGACCACGTCTTACCTTCCTGAACGGCTGCTTTGAAAGCAGGCAGGTAAATTTCGTAAAGGGCACGGTCGTCTACGATGACGTTGGTGGTGTGACGGTTGATTTCCTGATTGTTCAACGCATAGTGCTTCACACAGGCAGCTACGCCATTCTGTTGCACGCCTTGCACGTAGGGAACTACCATGCGGGAAGCCAGATAAGGATCTTCGCCCATGTACTCAAAGTTACGTCCGTTCAGCGGTGTACGGTAGATGTTGACTCCGGGGCCTAAGAGGACGGTCTTGTTGCGATAACGCGCTTCCTCACCGATGCTTTTTCCATAAAGCATGGACATATCGGGATTCCAGGTAGCGGCCAGACAGGTCAAAGCCGGAAAAGCCACACAGGAGTCGTTGGTCCATCCTGCCTGATCCCATTCATCCCAAAGAACTTCGGGGCGAATACCATGAGGACCGTCCGTCATCCAAAACTCCGGAATGCCCAAGCGGGGGACACCCGGACTACTGAATTTACTTTGCGCATGCAGCATGGCCACCTTTTCTTCGATAGTCAGCCTTTTCAACGCATCTTCCACCCTTTCTTCAACAGGTTTGGCCGCATCCAGATATACCGGTTTCTGCTGTGCAAAAAGCGGGATGGCAACAGCAAACGCCAAACCGAACAATACTTTCTTCATACAAATATTCATTAATGATTTTATTCCGTTAGCACCCCCCCAAAAAAAGACATAACCTGATAAATGTCCCTTGAGAGTATATGTCATTTTTTTATCATTGCTTATCAGCGTTTCTCCATTCCCAACGACTGGATATACCCTTCCTGCACCACACAGTTTTTCAACTTGCAAGCCTCGATGAAGTCCATCATTGCCTTGCGTGCCATCATCTGATCGGGACGTGCATCACGGATTTCCCGGTAGGAAGTGCGCGGAGCCTCGGAGAAATAGACGATATTCGCCCAATTTTCGGGTGGAGTGATACCTACAAAGCTGGAACCGTCCATCTTCTTATACGGCCAGAAAGTATAACCGATATTATTCTCGCGCATGGTACGGCAGAAAGCTGCTTGCCATTCATCGGTGTTATGACCTATTTCGCCCATATACATCGGCAGGTTCACACTGTCGCGGAAATTGATGATGCTTTGAATAGCGGCTTTGGTTGGCTCGCCTCCGTAACGGTGGCAGGTATACATGATCTTATCGTCGAACTTGGAATCCTTGAACGGCTTGAAGTTACCATTCCATTGCGAACCGCCCAACAGAATAATATGGTTATTATCCACCTCACGGATAGCAGCTACACCCTTCTTATAGACATCCTCCAGCTTGCCGTTCAGTTCTTCCATATTGGGGAAGTAGGGAGCAATGGGTTCATTGAAAAGCTCATAACCGAGGATAACCGGCTCATTCTTATACCGGTCGGCAATCTTGCGCCAAATGTCGCAATACAATTGCTGGCTCGTTTCGCTTTCAAACAGCCAGGGATATCCGTAGCTATCGTCGATATTATCACCCGTCTGTCCGCCCGGAGCATCATGCATATCGAGAATCAGATAAAGATCTGCTTCACGGCACCATTCCACCACGCTGTCCACACGGGCAAAGCCATCCTGATCGGCAGTCAGTCCCATAAAGTCTTCATCGGTGAAGAGTTTATAGTGGAACGGAAGCCGGATAGTGTTTGCCCCCGTATTCTTGATGAACTGTATGTCTTCACGGGTGATGTAGTTGTCTTTAAATGCCTTCCAGAATTCAGCGGTAAAGTCAGGACCTACCAACTGGCTGAACATTTCATTGATGAAACGGGGCGAGTTGGTCTTGCTGAACTTAAACATATAACCTTCCGGATTCAGCCAGTTGCCCAGGTTAGTACCCATTATAAAGAGTTTTGTACCGTCGGGCTTTATCAAGTCTTGTCCTTGAATAGTTATAAACTCGGCAGGTTGCTGTGCATTTTCTGCCTTTTCACCGCAACTTCCCAACATCAGGGAGGCGGTAAGGAGGGATATACCCACTAAAATTGATTTCAACATGGTATTATAAATATAAGATTGTTTCTTTCGGCTATAAATTTGTTTTTCAGGGGTCAATTAATCTTCGCCAAAGGTAAGGAAGATAAAGGCATCACGCACCCCCGTTTTGGCAATATGTGGATAGAATGAAACTCTCAAATCGGATAACAGTCTAAAAAGCAATGCATTATATTTCAGCAGAGAAAGTAAAAAAGTGGATAGGCAAGAAGGATATGACGTATGGTCAACGTATCTTCATCACACATGCCTCAAAGTCACCGCGCGAAATGCACGCCTTATTTTTCACTTTAGCACGGTAATTATAAATGGTATTGACAGAATACCGGAGGAATTCAGCTATCTGCGAACTATCGTCGATGCCCAGACGGATTAAGGCAAAGATACGTAACTCCGTGTTCAACAGTTCGCCCTTACGGAGAACGATGCGCTCTTCCGGCTGCAACAACTCGTTAAACTTTTCTACAAAATCGGGGAAAAGATGGAGGAAAGCCGTATCGAAGTTCCCATACAGTTCTTTCAGGTCGGTATCGAGCACCTCTCTTGAACGCACCATTTTCAGGAGTTCTTCCGTCTGTCCACCGGAAAGTTTCTTGTTGACCATACGACGATAAGCGTCCAGGCGGTCGATGTAAGCGGAACAGAGTTTCAGGAAGCGACCGATATATTCTTCCTTGATGTGATTGGACATTTGCAGTTGCTCGTTAGTCTGTTCCAAATGTCTGCGTGCTACGGAAAGATGCTTCATTTGCCGGTAAATCCAGATGACGGCCATAACAAGCAACAACGACAGGACGCTAATCATCCAGAGATAAAAGCGGAGGCGGTCATTCTGTTTCTCCTGCATGGCCTGATAGGTGAGGTCTATCAGAGACAGGATGCCTGCCGTCTGCAAACTGCGGCTGCGGGCATTGTAATGATTGGTCTCGCTCCACGAGAAACGGATATACCGATAAGCCCGCTCTATATCCCCTTCTTCGTAAAGCAATTGCGCCAGTGTCCACAGAGAAGCATGATCGGTTATGGCCAGGCGGATATCCGCCAGTGCAGACAAAGCCAGATAATATTTCTCCTGCTCCCTGTCTTCCCGAAGGTGGTAGAGCAAGGAACGGTGATACGTCACCAAAGCATATTCAGGAGTGTCGGGACGCACATTTGCCAGACGCGTATCATTGATCTTCAAGGCCTCTTCCAATTGTCCGGAAGCAGCGGCCTTCATCTCCTGCCGCTCCAAATAAAAGGCGGAAGCAGGAGAAAGTACCTGCATCAACGAATCATTATAGCGTGCAGACATGTCATAATAACGTCTCCGCCGGAAGGTGTCCTGCGTATACATTCCCAATTCGTTGTACAAATGGCGGAAACATTCATAATAATCGGGCAACAACCGGGCAGGGAGGTCAGAAGGGACAATTTTCTCCAAATCCTCGGAAGCCTCTTTATACATGCCTGCCGCAGACATCAGATGCGCCCGCCGGATGAGAGTCTCATCGGTGGCCTCCCGGTCTTCGTGCCGCTGCGCCCAACGCAAGTTGCGGCTGAGATAACAGAGGGCGGAATCGCATATATATGCCTTGTACTCCTGATATATTTCCGCATTCAACCGGAAATGTTCCGCTGTTTCCACATCCGTCCGTGCCAACTGCTGCCTCAACGTCTCAATGCGTGCTTCCCGTACCGCCACATATTCCTTATGGGCACCGATAGCCTCATCAAGAGCTGCGGTCCATCCGTCCGCAGGAGGTATATCAGCCGAAGCTGACATTCCACGAATGCCCGCCCAAACCAGCCCTAAAAATATCAGCAGTTTTATCTTCATGGGGACAAATATAAAAAATTTGTTTCCTATATTTGCAGCATTAACCCCCAAATGTATCCAATAATGAAAAACTTAGCATCCCAACGAGTGGCAGCGGTAGACGTATTCCGCGCACTCACCATGTTCCTCATGCTCTTTGTGAACGACATTCCCGGTCTGAAAAATATCCCCCACTGGCTCAAACATGCTGAAATGAACGAAGACATGATGGGCTTCTCCGACACGATTTTTCCCGCATTCTTGTTCTGTATGGGTATGTCCGTTTCTTTTGCCATACAGAACCGTTACCGGAAAGGTGATACTACTTTGCAGGTCATTGCACATGTCTTCTGGCGTACAGTGGCACTGATTGCAATGGGACTGTTTTCGCTCAATTCGGGCGGCATCGAAGGAGGTCTCTCCCATCAATGGTTCACGATACTGATGGTTATCGGCTTCTTCCTGGTCTGGGCGGTTTATCCGAAGGCCGAAGGTTCCGGAAAGTACCTTTTCATCGCGATGAAAGTTGTCGGAGTCGCACTGCTGGCGTTCCTTGTACTGTATAAAGATTTAAACGGGAAGCCTTTCCATCAAGGTTGGTGGGGTATACTGGGACTTATCGGTTGGACATACGCGGTTTGTGCCGGTATTTACCTGTTTACCCGCGAAAGTTTACGTAAGAATGCAATTGCGTGGCTGGCGGTCGTGCTGCTTGCCGTAATCAGTCATTCCAGCCTGATACCGCAGGAGTACGGATTGCGTGTCATCCTGCTGCCTTTCATCCCCAGCGATTGGACACTGCATGCATTCGGCATGTCGGGCGTGCTCACTTCGCTGTTGATGCAGAAATATGCCGACCGTGAACATCCGCGCAAGTTCATCACTATGCTTTGTGTGTTAGGTGCCGTGATGCTCATTGCTGCGCTTTGTTCGCATCCTTACTGGATTATCTCGAAGATACAGGCCACTCCGAGCTGGTTGTTCTATTGCCTTGCCGCATTCTTTCCACTGTTCGGATTGTTCTATTGGCTGACGGATGTGAAAGGCAAAACGCCGTGGTTCGATATCATCAAACCTGCCGGAACTGCAACGCTGACATGTTATATCATTCCTTATCTATGGTATTCCATACAGCAGTTATTAGGCTTGTATTATCCCGAAGTGCTGAATGCCGGTGCTCCGGGTTTACTGCGCTCGCTCATATTCTCCCTCATCATCGTCCAGCTGACCGGACTGCTGGTGAAGGCTAAAATAAAACTGAAGGTATAAGAAAACAAAAAGCCCATGTTGAAGCTACAAACTCCCAACAACGAAAACAAGGTGCTGCTTCATTCCTGTTGCGCACCTTGTTCTTCCGCCATTATCGAATGTCTGCTTGCCAACGACATCCGCCCTACCGTATTCTATTATAATCCCAATATCTACCCTCAGGAAGAGTACAAAATCCGGAAAGCCGAAGCCATCCGCTACGTCCAGGGTCTTGGACTCGACTTCATTGATGGTGACTACGATTACCAGTTGTGGCGTACGTCCATGCAAGGCATGGAAAACGAACCAGAACGTGGCAGCCGCTGCCTGAAATGTTTCACCCACCGACTGACGGAGACCGCCCGTTATGCTTCAGAACATGGCTTCACCCTGTTCACCACCACCCTCACCTCCTCGCGCTGGAAAAGCCTCGACCAGATAAATGAGGCGGGACGCCGTGCCTCCTCCCTCTATCCCGGCACCACCTTCTGGGAACAGAACTGGCGAAAAGGAGGATTACAGGACCGGAGGAACCAGCTTCTTAAAGAACATGAATTCTATAATCAGCAGTATTGCGGTTGCGAGTTCAGCATGCGGAGGCTTGAAGAAAAAGAATAAAGACATCCCCCATCTAAACTATATCCAGAATGCACCTGCTCCGTACATTCTCCGTTCACAGATACCTCCGACCGAAGAAAGTGCGGCCTGGGTACGGAACAGGTGCATCCTGGGTATAACAAAGACAAAGAAAAAACCGTTTATGATACGGAAGCCCCTACGTTCCGCCCGACATGCAGAACTGCATACTATTTTTATCATACATGGACAATAGAACCACCTTTCCCGTATAAAACCGGCAGGTATACCGTAATAAATTCCATAACTTTGCCACCAGTTAACGTAAAAAACGGAAAAACATGAAGAAATTTACTATTACATTGGCACTCTCCATTCTGGCAGTGCTATTGATTACCGCTCCTTGCAACGCCAAAGGAAAAGCAAAACATGTCGTATTAATCGGTTTGGACGGATGGGGCGCTTACAGCGTACCTAAAGCCGACATGCCCAGCGTCAAACAACTCATGGCCGACGGAGCCTATACGCTTGAGAAGCGTTCGGCGCTCCCCTCTTCCAGCGCCATCAACTGGGCTTCCATGTTCATGGGTGCCGGACCGGAGTTGCATGGATATACGCAATGGGGATCCAAAACTCCCGAACTCCCCTCTCGCGTGCTCAATCAGCATGGCATATTCCCTACTATCTTCCAGCTATTGCGCGACGCACAGCCGGAAGCGGAAATCGGTTGCCTGTACGAATGGGACGGCATCAAATATCTTGTAGACACCCTTGCTTTAAGCCACTACGCCCAAGCTCCCGACTACAACAAGCACCCAGAAGCCCTGTGCACAATGGCGGAAACATACATCAAAGAGAAAAGGCCCGCCTTACTCGCCGTATGTTTTGATAATCCCGACCACGTAGGTCACCAGGCCGGACACGATACTCCCGAATATTATGCCAAACTGAAAGAACTGGATACGTATGTAGCCCACATTATCCAAGCCGTGAAAGATGCCGGCATGCTGAAAGAAACAATCTTCATCATCACCGCCGATCATGGAGGCATCGAAAAAGGTCATGGCGGCAAAACCATGAATGAAATGCAAACCCCTTTCATCATTTCCGGTAAAAACGTGAAGAAAAGCGGTGAATTCCACGAAAGCATGATGCAATATGACGTAGCCTCCACCCTAGCTTATATCTTTGGATTAAAGCAACCGCAGGTCTGGATAGGACGCCCGATGAAGCAAGTGTTCAAGTAGAAAGTATAATTCATATCCAAACATTGGCAAATGTCGAAAGTCGTTGCGTAAAAAGTGCTACACTTTTTACGCAACAACTTTCATGCTATACATAAACATTTGCTTATGAACAGAATAGCAGACCCTTTTCTGGGTTTACGACTATGCCGGACCTGAATATTTTTGCGACCGCAAAGAAGATACGCAGAGATTGATTTCCGCCTTTGTGAAGGGATTGCTGCGTTCTTATATTCACTTCCAACAAACGCCCTTTCTACCGGAGCACAGAAAAGTGCAGCTTTCATCAAGAAATACGCCTTAAAGGGTAGCAGCAACATCAATACAGCCCTCAAAACTTTGATGAATAAGGAGTATGTCTTTCAGTCCGGCAAGGACTATTGCGTTTACGATCGATTCATGGAACTCCGGCTGCAAACGCTGCCTTATGCCCAATGACCTGTATCAGCGGTAAATCAGCGTTGACAGATAATCTTCCGCAAACATCTCATTAGCCACTTCCAACAGAATCTCCGGAGTGAGTCTTTCAATACGCTGATAGACCGCTTCGGAACTTTCGTATCTATCGTAGTGCAGGAAAGTCTTTGCCATACCGAGAGCATTGTTCTCATTATTATCCGAAGCCACTCCAATCTGGCCAATCAGTTGCTTCTGCGCCGCAGCAAGCTGCAGGGAAGTCATCTTGACGTTGCGCATCCGCCTCAACTCTTTCATAACCAGTCGCGTGCAGGTATCCACATCCTCAGGATCGCAACCAAAATAGGTGCAGAAAACACCGGTATCCGTATAAGAAGTCAGATTGGACTCTACATTATAGACAAGACCACGGCGCTCGCGCAAAGCAACATTCAGGCGGCTGTTCATGCCCGGACCGCCAAGAATATTATTCAGCAGATAAAGAGCCGTACGCTTGTCATCGTAAGCATTATAACCGCGGCTGCCTATCATGACGTGAGCCTGATGCGTATCTTTAGGTATAATAAGCCGTTCGGGGGTATAGAGAGGAGGCGGAGTGCGACGGTTATCCACCGTCACTGCCGGCACATCGGCAAGAAGTTTCTCAGCCCAACGGACGATTTGCCTGAAGTCCAGGTTTCCCCAAACAAAGAAAACCATATTTCCGGGATGGTAAAAACGGGAAGTAAAAGCCGCCGCATCTTCGCTACGAAAGGTTTTCAACAACTCAGGATTACCCAGGATATTGCGCCCCAACGGATGCCCGCGGAAAATCAAATCCTCAAAGTCATCAAAGATAAGTTCGGAAGGAGTGTCTTCGTAGGACTGAATCTCATCAATAATCACTTCGGTTTCTTTTTCAATTTCGCGCTGCGGAAAAGTAGAGTGAAATACAATATCTGCCAGCAACTCGAACGCCCTGCCGAAGTGTTCGGTCAGGAAAGCCGAATAAATCACAGTCTCCTCCTTATTGGTATAGGCATTCAGGTCGCCACCCACATTCTCCATGCGGTTGAGTATATGCCAGGCTTTCCGCTTCCGCGTACCTTTAAAGATGAGATGTTCCACAAAATGCGCCATACCCTGCTCGTCCTCCAGCTCATCGCGCGTGCCTGCATCGACTGCGAAACCACAATAAGCCACATTTGAGAGGGAAGGTTGGTGAATAATGCGCAAACCATTGGCAAGCGTATATTGATGATGCCCCGGTAAAGGGAAAGGTACTGACTTCTTCATTCCGACGTTTAAAACTGATTGAGGGTACAAAGATAGCGCAAATTGAATGCAGAACTTTCATGCCTGCATGAAAAAGTTATGCTGAAATACAATAAAACTTATTGCCATTTATGGAAAATTGCAGATATTTGTGGGCTATAACCTAACTACTAACAAAAACAGTATAATGATTGCATCCATTCAAGAACTTTTGCAGAAAGAGGCGCAAGCCGTACTGAACATCCCCGTGACAGACGCTTACGAGCGTGCGGTAGAACTTATTGTAGAACAGATTCACCGACGGAAAGGCAAGCTGGTGACCTCGGGCATGGGGAAAGCAGGGCAAATCGCCATGAACATTGCCACCACGTTCTGTTCCACGGGCATCCCTTCCGTATTTCTGCATCCCAGCGAAGCACAACACGGTGACTTGGGCATCTTGCAGGAGAACGACTTGCTTCTGCTGATTTCCAACTCCGGGAAAACACGTGAAATCGTGGAACTCACACAATTGGCCCACAACTTGAACCCGGACCTCAAGTTTATTGTTATCACCGGAAACCCAGATAGTCCGTTGGCTCATGAGTCTGATGTATGCCTCAGCACAGGAAAGCCGAAGGAAGTATGTGCTTTGGGCATGACTCCCACCACTTCTACCACTGTAATGACCGTTATCGGTGACATCCTCGTGGTACAAGTAATGAAACAAACAGGATTCACCATCGAAGATTATTCTAAACGCCACCACGGTGGTTATCTGGGCGAAAAATCAAGAAAATTATGCGAAAAGTAATCGGTATAGGAGAGACTATCCTTGACATCATCTTCCGCGACGGACAGCCGACTGCTGCCGTACCGGGCGGTTCAGTATTCAACGGCATCGTGTCATTGGCACGGGCAGGTGTTCCCGTCAGTTTCATCAGCGAGACGGGAAATGACCGCGTAGGCAACACCATCCTGCAATTCATGCGGGACAGCGGAATGTCTACCGACCATGTCAATGTGTTTCCCGATGGCAAATCTCCCGTATCACTGGCATACCTCAACGAACATGGTGATGCGGAATATATCTTCTATAAGGACTATCCCAAGCAACGCTTGGATGTGATTTATCCGAAACTGGAAGAAGACGACATCGTCGTTTTCGGCTCATACTTCGCCCTGAATCCGGTGTTGCGCGACAAGGTTCTGGATCTGCTGGAGCAGGCACGTGACAGAAAAGCGATTGTCTACTACGACCCCAACTTCCGCTCTTCGCACAAAGACGAGGCGCTGAAACTGGCTCCGACTATCATCGAGAACCTGGAATATGCCGACATCGTGCGGGGGTCTGTCGAAGACTTCTTCTATATGTATAATCAGAGGGATGTAGACAAGCTGTATAAAGATAAAATCCACTTTTATTGCCCCAACTTCCTTTGTACCGCCGGAGCCAAAGAGATTTCGCTGCGTACGGACAACATCGTCAAGGACTATCCGATTTCCCCGTTGGAGGCGGTCAGCACCATCGGTGCAGGCGACAACTTCAATGCCGGCATCATCTACGGACTGCTGAAGTACGGCGTGCGGCATCGCGACCTGGGCAGGGTGAACGAAGCCACATGGGATAAAATCATCCGGTGCGGAACCGAGTTTGCGGCAGATGTATGCCGGAGTTTCAACAACTCCATATCGACAGAATTTGCCCGGCAATTGCCTCCCGTTAACTAAATCCCCGTTAAAGGAGAAAAAACTCTGTGAAACTCTGCACCCGAGAGTAACAAAAGTCAGCAGAATACATATCTTTGCAATATATGCCAGACAATCAAGCTATGTATAGAAATCTGTTGAATTTGCTAACGTGTGTGTTGCTGCTACCGGCTTGTAGCGGCACGGCCCCTCACATTTCCGTTGTTTGCGAAGAAAATAATGTCGGAAACAGTATCGTAAAATGGGAGATAACTCCCCTTATCAAGGGGAATGTGAAGGTATATGCTTCGACTGACCCGAACAACATCCCCGAAGATTCACCCGTGGCTATGGCGAACATCGCCGACCAGCGTATGACAATTGTCACCACAGACCCCGCCCAGCGTTATTACTATACGCTTGTATTCAACGATAAATACCGCGTGAAGATTGCTACCCGCAATGTCAACATCCCCGGCATACAGAACTTCCGCGACCTGGGCGGTTATCCGTCTTACCCCACAAAGAAACGGCTGCGCTGGGGCATGCTTTACCGTTCGGCACAAATAGACAGCCTGGAATGCTATTCGCGCAGGGAACTGAAGAATATAGGCATAAAGACAATCATCGATCTCCGGTCAGAATCGGAATTGAAAGGCCATAATACACTGCAACCGGGATTCAACGTAGTACATATCCCCATGAAAACAGGAGATATGGAAGATATCCTGAAAGGTATTCAGGAACAGAAGATAAAGAGCGATACCGTCTACCGCATGGTAGAGCGGATGAACCGCGAATTAGTGATGAACTACCACAAGGAATACCGCCAGATATTCGACATCCTGCTGGACAGCGCCAATTACCCCATCGTCATCCATTGCTCTTCCGGCAAGGGACGCACGGGCATTGCTGCGGCACTGATACTCGCCTCCCTCCGTGTGAACAGCGACATCATCATGGAAGATTACCGCCTCAGCAATGATTACTTCAACATTCCCAGCGCTTCCAGCTATGCCTACAGCCTGCCTGCACGCTCGCAAGAGGCCATCACCACCATCTACTCGGCAAGGGAAGACTTCCTGAACGCCGCCAAAGAGGAAATAGAACGCAAATACGGCGACGTAGATACCTATCTACAAATGGCCATCGGACTCAGCAAAGAAGAAATCAAAAAGTTGCAGAAGATGCTGCTGGTAAAGGATGAGTAAGTAAAAAACGCTTCCCGAAGGAGAAACTATATCACGAAAACAACAATTTTGATGCAGTTGCCTCCGAATAAACAAGAAGTCTGATGTTTATCTCAGCTTTTATTTCTATCTTTGCACCCGAAATATAAAGATATACAAAGATTTAATGAAGAATTTTGAAGAGCTCGGTCTGTCGCCGGAGATACGCCGCGCCATTGAAGAGATGGGATATGAGTGTCCCATGCCGGTACAAGAGGAAGTGATTCCTTACCTTTTAGGAGAAAATAATGATGTTGTAGCACTTGCACAGACAGGAACAGGAAAAACCGCCGCATTCGGCCTGCCACTTATCCAGAAGATTAATGTAAAGAACCGGATTCCACAATCCCTCATACTTTGCCCTACACGCGAACTTTGCTTGCAGATAGCAGGTGATCTGAATGATTATTCCAAATACATCACCGGATTGCGGGTATTGCCTGTATATGGCGGTTCATCCATAGACAGCCAGATACGCGCCCTGAAACAGGGTGTGCATATCATTGTCGCCACTCCGGGACGCCTGCTCGACCTGATGGAACGCAAGACAGTATCGCTCACCACCATCCAGAACGTAGTGATGGACGAGGCCGACGAAATGCTGAACATGGGTTTCACCGACAGCATCAACGCCATTCTTGCCGATGTACCGCAAGAGCGTAACACTCTGTTATTCTCCGCCACTATGAGCCCGGAGATCGCACGCATTTCAAAGAAGTATCTGCGTGACGCCAAAGAAATCACCATCGGACGGAAAAATGAGAGCACAAGCAACGTGAAGCATGTGGTTTTCACCGTTCATGCCAAAGATAAATACGCTGCCCTGAAACGCATCGTAGACTACTACCCGCAAATATATGGCATCATTTTCTGCCGTACACGAAAAGAGACACAGGAAATTGCCGACAAGCTGATGCAGGACGGCTACAACGCCGACTCACTGCATGGAGAATTAAGTCAGGCACAACGTGACACCGTCATGCAAAAATTCCGTATCCGCAACCTGCAAATCCTCGTTGCTACGGACGTTGCCGCCCGTGGACTGGATGTGGACGACCTGACACATGTCATCAATTATGGTTTGCCGGATGATACCGAAAGTTACACCCACCGCAGCGGACGTACGGGACGTGCCGGAAAGACGGGTACTTCCATCGCCATCATCAACCTGCGTGAGAAAGGCAAAATGCGTGAAATAGAACGGATCATCAGCAAGAAGTTTATTGCCGGTGAAATGCCTACCGGTAAGCAAATCTGCGAGAAGCAGCTTCTGAAAGTGATCGATGATCTGGAAAAGGTAAAGGTGAACGAAGAAGATATGGCCGACTTCATGCCTGAAATATACCGTAAGTTGGACTGGTTGAGCAAAGAAGACCTGATCAAGCGCATGGTTTCTCATGAATTCAACCGTTTCTCAGAATATTACCGCAACCGCGAAGAGATAGAAATGCCTACCGACAGCCGTGGCGAACGCAACAGCAAAGGTGGCAACGAGCGCACCGGTGATCGCAGAAACAGTAGCCGCAAAGCAGAACCGGGATTCACCCGTCTGTTCATCAACCTGGGTAAGATGGATAACTTCTTCCCCAACGAACTGATAGGGCTGCTGAATGGAAATACCCGCGGACGCATAGAGCTGGGACGTATTGACCTGATGAAGAACTTCTCATTCTTCGAAGTAGACGAGAAAGAGGCAGGCAACGTAGTGAAAGCCCTGAACCGCGCGAACTGGAACGGTCGCAAAGTGTCTGTAGAAATTGCCGGCGAGGAAGGCAAAGAAGCTCCCAAAGGCAGACGTAAAAGCGAAGGTGGCAGCAGCTACGGCAAGAAAGAGTTTGACGGCAAGAAGCGCAGCTTCAAAGACGAAAAGCGTAGTGATGGAAAACGTAGCGATACCCCCAGAAACACTAGAAGTAAATCTGAAAGTGCCCCCGCTGACAAAAAGAAAAGCAAGCCGAGCCGCGAAGAACGTGGCTATACCGCCGCTCGCGGCAAGAAAGATGATTGGAGACAGTTCTTTCAAGGTGACAACAAAGAATTTCGCGATAAAGAACCGGACTTCAGTGAAGAAGGCTGGGCAAGACGGGCACCGAAAAAGAAATAACAGAATGTAAAGTAAAAGCCAACCAATTCATTGCGAACTAGTTGGCTTTTTGTATCTTTAGAAATTTCCCAAAAACAGGGATACCACTACATCATTCTTTCAAAAAATCAGGAGTAATAATGGTTCGTTTCCTCTACATTGCCCGTAGCGTTGACTACCGCACGGTTATTTCCCTGATGATCCTGCAGATAGTAGTGATACTTCTTATCCGTCAAGGAAACATAACCCTCTTCAGTCAGCAAAAGCTTGGCTGTACCGTTTTCATAGATCACATTGCCACAGTAATCCATTGTATAAGTGGTGGCCAGCACATTGTCAGTAAGAATGAATGCAGAGCAACGGAGACACATCCTGTTTTTTAAAATCTGATACCCAGGAAACCCTCTGCGTCTCCGTGTCTCTGTATCCAACTCTTTAGCCCAGCGGATTTTCGTCCACACCGCCGCCACCGCTACCGGAGCCACTGCCGCCTTCGTTGCCACTACCCGAACCGACCGATTCAGGTTTGTAAAGCACACACTTCACGCCTGTCACTAGCGAGCGGGTGGCTACAGTACGGTCTATGTTACGGGTGGATGCCGGGGTGAAGTGCACCTGTAGTGTGGCCTGTGCCGCAGATACCTCCTCTTTCGTCTTCGCCCCCTTGCCTCTCGATTTCATGGCGAGACGGAAAGTGCCGAAGCCGTCCAGTGTCACCACTTCGGAGGATTGCAGGTGTCTGGTCAATACGGTGACCAGGTTATCAATGGAATTCTTTACGTCACCGGTGGAGAGGGAGGAATACTCCGCAATTTCCCGGGCAATCTTCTCTGTGTTGACATTGCCCACATACACGGTACGGGGGTGAAATAGTTTGTCACCTTCTTTGTTTTTCATTGTTGACTGAATAGTCTTGTAAAGTACTGGCATAATAAATTAGTTTTTTAAATGTAAATGTTTTATCGTTTTGTGTATTAAGCTTAACCACATTGCAAAGATACGACTCTATTTTTAAGTAAACGAACGATTTTCGCAAAAGCGTTCAAGAAATTATTCAATGTTCAAAAACACAACCAAACAAATAATTCACAATATATATTACACTCCTCTTCCTATTCACAGTCCATCTGCTTTGCTGGAATCCCGGCACAGACTTAACAAATAATGTCCCGGCTGGCGAATCTTCCCATGGCAACCACGCAACTCGTAGAAGCCTCTCCACACCGGATGTCCGATGATGCCAAAGTTGCTTTTGCAGATAATAGCGTACTGCTCGGCAGGCGGAATGGCATAGAGCCGGAGATTACAGAGCAGCCCGTCGAAGTTGCGCTGCATCCCGTCCCGGGGTGGTTGCAGGCAGGAGAGGTCTTCAAGAGTCCACTCTTTCCGCTTGCCACCGCTACCGGTGGGTTTGGCAGGGTTACCCGCTACTCCTCGTTCCGGAGAAATCTCCTCCTCTCCTTCCTCCGCGGACTTCAAGGCCGCGTCTCCGGCAGTTCCACCACCGGGGGAACTATTGAGGAGGGGGTTTTCTATGCTTTGCTGTGCTATGCTATGCTGTGCTATGCTATGTGTACCAAGGTACATAGTTTCGCTGTTTTCAGCGTTAAATGTTGCATTTACAGGAATAATTGCAGCATTTTCGCCATCGGATTCCCCGTTCTCTTTCCGATCCTCTGCCGGCTGCCGCACACCGACTTCCTCCGGCGAAAGCAGGCAATAACGCGCATCTATCAGCGAAGCATTGCGACGCTTGGTTGCAAAAAGGAACTGGCGCTGAATCTCGGCTGACGTCAGCAGTCCGTACTTACTGAAAACCTCCGGATCGAAAAGTCCCAGTTCCAGGGCAAGGGCGACGATGCGCCGGATGTCTTCGGGTCCCATCTGATAAAGGCTATCCGCCTGGTCGTCATAGAAAAGGTCGTCCGCAAGGACGTAGTAACCTTCTCCGGAATAGATGCTGCAAAGCACCTGAAGCAGTACGGATACGGCACCGTCCCCCTCGCTTTTCATAATGCGGCGCACGATGCGATCGCGCATAAAATCAATACTTATGGGGAAGTAATCGAGTCCCCGTTTCTTTATTCTAGGCATATTATTTTAGTTTTTAATTGTGTAAATCGGAAGTTGAAATTCATTCATTTCCGAAAAGAAAAGAAGCAAATGATAAACGGTACTATCTTAATGCTCAATCGTTTCTCTGATTCGCCTCCGCTTCCGCGCAATGCTTTCGTTCACCACCTTCCGGGCATGGAGGATGAGCTTGAGGCGTTGTTCCCTGTCTTCAATGCGGGTGAGCACCAGATAGCATTCCGGACGATTTGTATCTTGTGGACAGATGTTTTTCTTCCGTACCATCCGGTTACATTCCCCGCGGCACTTTTTGCAATAGCAGTCCGGGGTTTGGGTTTTCTTGTTGAAGTAGAAGGCTTCGAAAGGAAGCTTACGGTGACATTTTCCACAGACGCGAGTGCCTTCTGATAATACCTGATTCATGATTCTGACTTTTAAATAATTTATAAAACAATGATTTACTGTCTTTTATCGTATATACGTCACGTGCATACCTTGATTATACAACGCTTGTGTCCTGCATGCATAACGCTTGTGTCCTGCATGCGTAATACTTGTGTCCTGCATGCGTAATACTTGTATTCTGCGTGTGCAACACTTGTGTTTTACAGTTCTATTAGGTTGTTTCTGTTCACATCCATACTACTGCCCATGCAAGAGGTAGGAGGAGGCCTGTTTTTAAAATATTCACGTTGCTTTCTCATAATTTTCGCCTTTTCGTTTGTATTTCTAAAACCAAACAAGTACTTTTGTTGCAGCAAATATAAGTGAATTTTCATTTTAAAACCAGCATGTTTTAAATATTAATTTTCATAAAGTATATAACTACATATTAATGAGCGAGAAACAAGTTTTATTTTATTTACAATATGATTATGGAAAAAGAACAAGACTTACTATTTAATGTGGCGGACATCGTGAAACGAGCCAAGCGGGTACTGAATTTCAAAACAGATGCAGAATTAGCCGCTTACCTGGGAGTATCACGTTCCACGCTGAGTAACTGGATTGCACGAAACAGCATCGACTTCCCGCTGCTGCTGGAGAAGCTGAAAGAGATAGACTACAACTGGCTGCTGGTGGGAAAAGGGAAGCCTGAACATCAGGCTAAATTCTGCAATGGCGAAATCGTTTCGGGTGAAGTGGAAATGATTCATACCCCCAAAACGGCTGATCCGGTAAACGACCGCAGCGTGTCACTATACGATATCACCGCTGCCGCCAATCTGAAAACGCTGCTTGCCAACAAAGATCAGCATGTGGTGGGAAAGATACAGATTCCGAACATACCTGTCTGCGACGGAGCACTCTACATCAATGGAGACAGCATGTATCCCATTCTGAAATCGGGGGATGTTGTGGGTTTCAAGGAAATCAGCAGTTTCAGCAACGTCATTTACGGAGAGATGTATCTGGTGTCGTTCAACATCGACGGCGACGAATACCTGTCGGTGAAGTATGTGAACCGTTCTGATGTGGAAGGTTGCATCAAGCTGGTGAGCTACAACCCACACCATGAACCGATGGATCTACCGCTCACGTGCATACAAGCGATGGCGATTGTCAAGTTCTCCATCAGAAAGAATATGATGATGTAACCCGGAGCGGATAAACCAGCTAAGTGGCAAGGCAAAAGAAAAGGTGACCAAGCAGTGTCTACACCACTTCATCACCTTTTTCTGCCATTTGCGTAGTACTGGCAACCAACACACTATTTTCTTATAAACAGACAAATTCTCCAAGTTTTTTTTATATTTTTGTCCACCATATTAAGGAAGCCAGTTCTATATATGAAGAAACACCACTTTTATATAACATTTTTCTTATTGCTCTGTATCATTAGTAAAGTATATCCGCAGGGGTTACAATTTTATGGTAATGAGAAACGGATTTCCGAACGTTCTTCTTTCTGCGTTTATACTGATGAATATATCCCTACCGCAACCGGAAAATTCAGTATTACTTTTGAATATGCCGCACAAAACATTGAAAGTCCCGGATATATCTTCTATCTTAAAAATACCGATGGAGAAGAAGCTTTCAATCTGACATACGTATACGAGAACTCCGAAGGGCACTTTATGTTTGCACAGGATGGAAAGCAGATTTATTATACTGCACAGCATTCCGACAGTAAATGGCATGGAAAGTGGATGCCCATCTCTTTGGAAATGGACATAACGAATAACCGTGCTGAAATCAGCATAGGAGAAAATAAAGCCACTATTGAGGATATTGGTCTGAACAACGGCCAGGCGTTCTCTCCCCGGTTATTCTTCGGTATGTGCAATCACATTCTGGAAACCGCTTCTTTTTCCATCCGCAACCTGGCGATCGGCAACAATGGAGAAGTATGCCGCTTCCCCCTGAATGAGAGCAAAGGAGAAGATGTACACGACAGCAAAGGAAGGATTGTCGGACACGTTACAAATCCGATATGGCTCATCAATCATTCATATTACTGGACGCCAATGTTCCAAGCCTATTCTTCCACGCCATCAGGATTCGTCTTCGCACCGGAGAAGCAGGATTTTTATATCTACAACCAAGATTCCATCATAACTTATAATGTCTTCCGAAACCTCTCAGAGAAATCTCCATATGCACCTCAAAGCGGTGCTTTCCCAATTCGCCTGGGAATGAATTTCTACGATAGAACCGAAGGAAAAATCTACGCTTACGAGTTGAATTGGGATAAAACTTTTATCGCAGAGATAAATCCGGAGGACAAGACCTGGAATTCGACAAACCAAGGAGAAATAAATCTTCAGATGCACCATCATTGCAGTTTGTTTAACCCTCAGAAACAGCAGTTTCTCTTTTTCGGAGGATATGGAAACCGCAAATACTACAACACCTTCATCAGCTATGACCTTCTGCAAAACCGCTGGGATACCATCACCTTTTCAGGCGACCCTATCCCACCCCGTTTCTTTGCAGGCATCGCAATGACCCCTGATGGCAAACAGGCTTATATCTACGGTGGAAAGGGAAACGAAGCCGGTGACCAGAACGTAGGCATCCAATACTATTATGACTTCTACCAACTGGATCTCGAAACAAAACAAATAAAGAAACTATGGGAACATAAAGCTCCACAAGTCAACCGTGTCCCCACCAGAGACATGATACTCTCAGAGGACGGACAGCATATCTACCTGCTGGCCTATCCGGAATATAAACCCGAAACACAACTGCAACTTTACCGGCTTTCAATCGCCGACGGCAGTTACGAGATGCTTGGAGACAGCATCCCGCTCACTTCAGAAGAGATAGCAACAAATGCCAACTTATATTTCAACAGTGAGCAGGAAGAGTTCTATTGTGTCATTCAGGAATTTGAGAAATACGGACAGTCTGCTACGCGCATATACTCGCTTGCCAACCCTCCCGTTTCACTGGCAGCCGTGAAACTCTATGACAAGCAGACAACCGAATCAAAAGGATTGCCCGTATGGCTGTACGCCGCTATTTTTATATCTTTACTTATAGCCGGTGGCTTCTTGGCTATCATGAAACGGAGAAAGACTTCCAAAAGCCATAATACATCCGTTCCACTACCTTCAAACGACACCGTGCCCGTGACAGAAGCGGAAACGATGTTGCCCATTACGGAAGAACCGGAAACGGCAGATAAAGAAGAGCAGCTCATAACAGACGCTATGGTCATGCGCAAGAACTGTATCTTCCTCTTCGGCACCTTCCGGGTGATGAACAAAAACGGGCGTGACATGACCTATATGTTCAGCCCCAAGATCAGACACCTATTCTTATACATACTGCTGAACAGCATCACAAAAGACGGAGTATTATCTTCCGATCTGAACACCCTGTTCTGGCCCGACAAACCCGATGACAAAATAAAGAATCTGAAAAACGTCACCATGAATCATCTCCGCAAGACGTTGCAAGAGATAGAAGGCATCGAGCTAACCCACCGGAAAGGTTACTTCAAACTGGTGCTCACCGAGGAGTGCTACTGTGACTATCAGCATGCTTTCATCTTAACTGACGGTATGAAACATGCTCCTCTGACAGAAAGCGGCTCGACAGAATTGCACGACATCTTCTCACATGGGAAGTTTCTGGACACCATCGAATCGAATCTGTTCGATTACCCGAAACAACAGGCGGAGGCGTTCACGATCTCTCTTCTATCCGAACAGATACACACATTCTATAAAAACGGACGGAACTCTGCAACCATCCGCATCTGCAATATACTGTTTGCCATAGATCCTTTATCCGACATGGCCATGACTTATGCCATATGTACCTATCGCCGGCAGAACAGATCGGACAAAGCCATACAACTTTACAGTAGTTTCACCAAAGAATACCGCAGAGTGATGGATGAAGATTATCCCATAGCCTTCGATGAAATAGATACCGGCCATATACGTTTATAGCGGATAGTGACAAACGTGACAATCCTTCTCTATCCGCTAACGTAAAAAAAATTCTCCTTGCCAAGACAAGCCGTCTTAACAAGGAGAAACCCAATAAAAACAATCTTCTTACCTATCTGACTATCACATTACCGTGCCGTGTACAATGAGTTCACCGATACTCGTATTGTTCGACCCATCGTGGCTACTCGTTATTTCTACTTTCAGATAACGTCCTTCGGCATCCTCGGTGTCAAATTCCTGCATATCGGCTGTCTTTTTGGCTTCAAACTTACCGATACTCTTCCAATCACTCTGATTATCGCTGACGAAGAATTCCATGTCTTTCGTGTTGGCGTCGCCACCGGACTGCCTGCCATAATAATCTATGCTCAAAACTTCACAACGGTCTTTCATATCAATAATGATAATATGCGGCCAATCCTGCCAGCCACCACTCCACTGCGAATGCCAGAAAGAATTGATATCTCCATCAATAATAGCTTCCGGCCGGCCATTGGGTGCCGTTTCTGCAGGTTCTTCGGTATTGGCAGTAATAGTCCATTTTTTGGTGTCAAGCACCGGATTAGTAATGACAATTTCGACCACATACATATCATCGCCTTCGCGAACCTTGAATCGTTCGGAAGAAAGACGTATGGGCAATAAATAGTTGCCGAGCGGCAGAGTAGAAACTGCCAGCGGCACTTTTGCCGTCACTTCTTTAGTGTCTTCCACAATAGTGACCGAGGCAGGTAAAGTGTAAGCACTTTCGGGCAGAAGTTCAAACTCTACAGGACTTGTTGCATTATAAGCTGCAAGGTAATCCTCGTCCACCGCCAGATTGCACACAATGTTCTGCGTATTGGAAGCATTGAAACCGACCTTCAGGTTATGTGCCATGTCGGCGGCCCCCAGTCCCAGATTCAGTTTAGCGCCCGATGATGCAAAATAAACCATCGGTTCAATAACGGTAGGAGCCAGAATAGCCATTGCCTTATCGCTGGTAATGCCGATAGAAGCTTCCGTAAGTTTCACAGGCAGCACATATTTTCCCACGCCCAACGCCTCAATAGCTTCCGGCTTGAAAATAATGTCTACCACACGGTTCACGTCCTTACGGTCAGCCTGAAACGACACGGAAGAAGACGCTATTTCATAACAGGCCTCTGTCATTATCTTATATTCTGTCTCATTCTGCATATTGTATGCCTCCAACTCGTCAGCCGAACAAAGCCCCACGGAAGCAGTACAGGATGTTTCTATCGCTCCCGACTTATATATGGCCAACTGGAAAGTGGCCGGCATACCTGTCTTGTATATTTCAAATTCCTGAAGTCCACTCGACACCAGATAGACTTTACTTTCCATCAGGTTATCCTTCAGCCCGTCCTCGCAAGAAAAGAAGGTGCTGACACTCAGTAACAGCGCTGCTGTCATCAGTTTATGTTTTTTCATAATGAAGTACTGTGTTACAATTTATTTATATAATGATTAATAGCTACCGGAAGCTTACTTTACCTCCGGCTCCACACCGGTCACCAGCCCGGATTCTGTACCAAAGAGGTGTTACGGTCTATTTCCCACTGAGAAATGGGGTACAGATACATTTTATCTTCAAACACACGACGCTCAAACACAGTGCGCTGATAAAACTCCGTTGACTCGAAACTATCTCCGGCAAAGACATTCATACCATACATGTTGCCGTTGTCACCATACATACGGCGGTCAGGTGTATGCTTGGTATCCACCTTGCCCGAAAGCAAACGACGGCGGGTGGTGAAATAACGGTCGCTTTCAAAACACAGCTCAATCTGCCTCTCACGGATAATATATTCAGCCTGAAGCTCTGCATTACCTTTTATCTCCGGATGGGTATCGAAGATACTAGGCAGTCCCGCACGTTCACGAATTCTGTCCCAATACTTCTTGATATCCGCATGATTCGGATCATACTCGTTCAAAGCTTCAATATAGTTCAGATAAATGCCCGCCAGACGGATATAAGTATGCTGGCGCCATCCGTAATACTGTCCGCGGTAAGGATTGCTATCATAATGAACGAACTTATTGAGCAAATAACCCGTGGCCGAATGATCGGAAGCTCCGTTGGCACCCGACACACCACTGCCATACAGTTCTACACGTCCCCAACCGTCTTTATTCTTCTCGGAAGAGTAAATATCGCGGTCGGCAGCAGATACCTGCAACACAGGATGCCCATTGTAGAGAATGCTTGCATAAAAACGCGCTTCACGGTTAGCATACATATTCCACTCATTCTTGCGATGTCCCCAGGAATTGCCGTCACGGATTTCATTAACATTATCGTTCACCCAGTTATGATGAGCCTCTTCGGCAAAGCCCTCTTCCACATACCCGCCTTCCTCATCATCAATGGTATATCCGTTGGCCATGTAAAAAGCATCCACCAGGCGTTGTGTAGGCGCCATACCATTCCAACCGCCGGGACGCGGACACGCGTGCCTTTCAAAACCGTTGGCATCACATTTGGTCACAGCCCACAGCACTTCGCAATTCCACTTTTCCAGATGTACATTACGTACCGATTTATAGGGATTGAAAACGGCATCTCCGTTCTCATCGTTGCGATAAAGGGCTATCTTGACTTCCGAACTGTTCTCAGCAGCATCAATCACAGCTTTGGCAGCAGCAGCGGCATCTTTCCATTTCTGCTCGCTATAAGTAGTATTCACCAGCGGAGTGCCATCATGATTTTTGAAAGAAGCATAAGCCGGATTACCGTTCCATAGCGGACTGGCAGCCATCAGGGTCACTTCCGACTTCACAGCCAGGCAAGCCACTTTATCGGGTTTCCCCAACCATGTTCTATCCACCTGCCATGAGAAAGGAAGGTCCGGATAAGCTTCATCCAGCATTCGAAGAATATAAGCAACGCAATCGTCATAAGGAGTACGCGGGAAAGAATTCCAGTCGCTGTCCATAGCTTTTTCCTCATCAATCAGCACAAACGGACCATATTGTTGCAGCAACTTCCAATAATAAAAACCACGCAGAAATTTCACTTCAGCCTTATACTGTATTTTCAGTTCAGCCGTCAACTCCTCACAAAGGTCCACATTATTCTCAAATACAAACGAAGCACGGATGGCTTTATAATAATTGGGCCACTGATCCCACTCAAGATTATTGGGTCCCCAATTACCTACATTCATACTGGCTGTCAAATAACGTTCCCATACCATGTCACACTCATCAGAAGCACCTACCCAAGGGGCATCTCCCCAAATAGAGTGTTCAATAGGTAACTGTGAATAAACACTGTAAAGATAAGCCTCAGTTTCCTTTCTGCTTTTCCACACCATATCCATGGTTTTCTGGTCATCAGGCATCTTATCAAGAAAATCACACGATGACACCATTAGTACAGCTACTATCGGTAATATTATATTTTTCAATTTCATAGTAATATCTATTTAAAAATTAACTCTCAAACCAAAATTATACTTACGCTGTAAGGGATAAGCATCGCCACGTCCTTTACCAATCTCCGGATCCCACATCTTAAAGGGAGAGAATACAGCCAGATTAGTGCCATGGAAGTAGATACGCAGTCCACTCAGAAACATGGGAGCTATCCATTTCTTCGGGAAACTGTACCCCACTTCCAAATCTGCCAGGCGAAGGAAACTGCCGTCTACCTGCCACTTTGTAGATTCCTGATAGTTGTTGGTGGAACCACCGATGCTCAGGCGGGGATAGAATGCATCCTGGCGGGGACTTTCAACTGTCCAGCGATCCAGTGCTTCTACAAAGAGGTTTCCACGGTCTCCACCTTCCTGAAAAGGAACGAAACCTTCACCACCCAACATGTAAGAGACGCGAGTTTGTCCACGGAAGAAGATACCGACATCGAAGCCCTTCCACATCAACTGGGTACCGAAACCATAAACAATTTCAGGAATAGACGAATAACCGATAGCTACCTGGTCATTACTGTCAACAATACCGTCACCATTAACATCAAGATACTTCACATCACCCGGACGTACAGTGCCAAACTGTTGCTTGGGGCTGTTAGCAATTTCGGCCTCATCATTAAAGTATCCCAAAGCTATCAGTCCAAACTGCTGGTTATGTCTTTTACCCACACGATTTTGATATTTGAACTGGTAGTCGGGTTGATCCTGATCGAGTACGGTGTTGTGTGTAAAGGTTCCGTTGGCGTAAAGGCGCATGCTGAAATCACGGATACTTTTGTTGTATTCAATCGTACCATCCACACCCTTATTCTCCATTTGTCCCAGATTGGCAAATGGCATGTCGTTGATACCTGCAATACCCGGCAGAGAGTTACGCTGAATCAAGATGTCCTTACGTTTTTCATAGAAGTAATCTACATCCAACGAAACAGCACCACCGAAAAACTCGGCTTGCACACCAATATTAGACTTCAATCCTTTTTCCCAAGTCAGGTTGACCACACCATACTGGTTCTCACCCGTACCTCCATAGTTTGTCTCGTTAGGGCCGAAAATGTAGCCTCCCAGTCCATCGCCTACGATAGTGAGATAAGCATAGCGCCGATTATCGGGCAAAGCCTCCGCACCTACCAGACCCATAGAGCCTTTCAATTTCAACATACTTATGACATTATTGATGGAACTGTTCTGCCAGAATTTTTCGTTAGAAATCAAATAGCCGACAGCACCGGCAGGGAAAACACCGAAACGCTGACCTTTAGGAAAATTCTCAGAGCCATTGTAGCCTATATTGAACTCGGCAAAATAGCGGTCGCCGTAAGAGTAAGTAGCACGCGCTGCCAAACCTTGTTTACGATAGGGCAACGACTTAATAGCTTCGCCGGCCGTACCGTCGCGATAATCACGATGATAATACATAGCCATACCTCCCACACGATGAACGATATTAAATACACGTTCGTAGGACACCTGTGCTTTCAATTCCATGGCACGGTTTACTTCCTGCTCCGTTGCATAGCCCAGATATTCATCACCGATAGACATCTGCTTCAACTCCAGATTACCGGCATCATCGCGCCCCGTAGCCATATAGTAAGATTCCTTCTTGGTACGTTTCGTAATGTTCTTTGTATAGGCATCAAAAGAAAAAGAGACATTCGCTTTCAGACCCGGCACCCACTTACCAAAGTCCTGTGACAGACGCGCCTGTCCGTTGAATTGATTCTTAAATTCTGTACGATAGCCCGATCCCATCAGACGCTCAGCGGGATTCTCGGTCGTGATAGAGTTGCTACCTGCCCATACATAACGTTGGCTACCGTCTTCATTAAAACCTTGAGGATAACGCACGGGAATATTGATGGGATTCTGCGTATAAGCCTTGTCGAAAAGTTCATAACTCGTCATACCGGGGTTATGGCTATCTATCAGCCAACCACCAAGTTCCAGATCAAGAGTTGTGCTTTTGCTTAAAGAAACATCTACATTGGCACGATAGTTATACTTGGTCAAAGAGATGTTGGACTTATAACTATTGGCAGGGTTGTCTCTATAGTTACCATGCTCATTCATAACACCTACAGAAACAAAATAACGCGCTACTTTACCGCCACCATGCACATTCAACGAAATATTACTATTATCCGAGTTCTTCTTGAAAATTTCATCAAACCAGTTTACATTCGGATAAAGATAAGGATCAGTCCCCAAACGGGTAGCTTCTATTACCGCATCACTATAAATAGGTGTGCCGTTAGCCTCATTATAGAGTTTCATGAAGCTGGCTCCATCCAGCAACTTCGGCATACGCGTCAGCTGACTGACACCATATTCCATCTTCAACTCAATGGATGGTTTTTCAGACGCCTCACCTTTACGTGTGGTCACCAGAACAACACCATTAGCGGCACGAACGCCATATACAGCTGTAGCCGAAGCATCTTTCAAGATAGAAACACTCTCTATCTCTTCCGGTGAGATATTCGTCATGGAACGTTCCACACCGTCTACCAGAACCAGCGGATCTTGGTTGGCTCCGAAGGTAGAGATACCACGAATCCAAAAACTGGAAGCATCCTGGCCCGGCTCACCGGAGCGCTGTACGCCAATAATACCCGCCATACGGCCGACCAATGCGTTCTCCAAAGAACGGGAAGGAACTTTCAAATCGGCCATACGCACTGAAGAAATAGAACCGATAACGCTGGCTTTACGTTGCGTACCCATACCTACCACAACCACTTCATCGAGTGCCTGTACGTCCTCAGTCATTACAAGGCTGATACTGGGAGAATTCCCGACTTCCTTCTTCACTGTATTATAGCCCACATAAGAAAACTCCAATATCTCCCCTTTTTGAGCTTCAATTGCATAAAATCCGCCAATATCAGTAATGACACCGACAGCAGTTGTCAGATTACGAACAGCGACACCGATAAGCGCCTCACCTTGTCCGTCGAGTACTTGTCCTTTGATCTGTTGTTTTCCCGATTGTGCCCATACAAAAACCGGCACCATGACCATCAATATGCACAAGGTCAAAAATAAAGCCTGCTTACAGGATGGTCGAGTTAAAAAATAATTGTTTTTCATTCTACTATGTTTTTATTAGTATTACATACGGGATATATCCCCGTAAAGGTTCCAAAACACAGGCAAAATTACTAATCACGTCTTAAAGAGGAGATTAAACACAGATTAACACCAGCGTTAACCCTAACACTTTTTTATTAACCGCCATTGTCAGAAATACAATTTGGTAGTTAGACAAAAATATATTCAGCCACCAATAATATCCCCCACGATTAACAAAGAAATTCCACTATTAACCCCTGATCTAACCCCATTTTAATCCAATTTCTAACTTTCCTTTTTTAATTTTGCCTACGGTTCTAAAACACATATACTTAATTCTTATATTTACTAAAATTAAATCGAATCATGAAATTAAAAAAACTATTCCTCACTGCCGGATTAATTGCAGCAGCCAGTACTCCGCTCATAGGTCAGAAAGCCCCTGAGCCTTGCGGACTGACTCCCAGTCCCCGCCAGATAGAATGGTACAATCGTGAAATGATCGCCTTCTTCCATTTCGGCATCAATACCTTCGAGGACTTTGTCAACGAAGGGGACGGTAAAGCACCTACAGCTATCTTCAACCCCACAGCACTGGATTGCGAACAGTGGATGCAAACACTGAAATCAGCCGGCATCCCGGCAGCTATCCTTACAGCAAAACATGCCGACGGTTTCTGCCTTTGGCCAAGCAAATATACAGACTATTGCGTAAAGAACGCTACATGGAAAGAAGGCAAAGGCGACGTTGTACGCGAATTCGTGGATGCCTGCGAAGAATATGGAATCAAAGCCGGTATCTATCTGGGACCGCACGACCGTCACGAACATCTTCACCCGAATTATAGTACCGAAAAGTACAAGCATTATTATGCTGCACAACTGGAAGAACTGATGAGCGATTATGGCAAGATATGGGAAACCTGGTGGGATGGCGCAGGAGCTGATGAACTAACAACGCCGCTCTACACCCATTGGCATAAAATTGTACGTGAAAAACAGCCTGATTGTGTAATCTTCGGGACGAAGAATTCATATCCTTTTGCCGATGTGCGTTGGATGGGTAACGAAGCCGGACAGGCAGGAGATCCCTGTTGGGCAACTACCGATTCCATAGCTATCCGTGATGAAGCAGCCTATTATCAGGCACTGAACGAAGGCATATACGATGGTGATGCATACATACCAGCCGAGACCGACGTATCTATCCGTCCCAGTTGGTTCTACCATCCTGAAGAAGACAGTCGGGTGAAAACCGTGAAAGAGTTGTGGGATATCTACTGCAACTCAGTAGGACACAATAGTGTGTTGTTATTGAACCTGCCGCCCGACCGCAGAGGATTACTCCATTCAAAAGACTCTTTACACATTGCTCAACTCAACCTGGGTATTCGCGAAACCTTCAGTAAAAATCTGCTGGCAGGTAGCCGCGTAAGTGCAACAAATAACCGGGGAGGTAAGTTTGATGTCAAATATCTGATAGATAACAACAAACAAACTTACTATGCAGGACGCGACGGTAACGTAAAAAGTGACATTACCTTCACCTTACCCCGTTCCGTCACTTTCGACTGCCTCATGGCTGAAGAAGTTATAGAATTGGGGCACCGAACCTCACGTTGGAGTGTAGAATACTCTACTAATGGCAAAGAATGGACTCCCATCCCCGAAGCCAGCGGGAAGCAATGTATCGGATATAAATGGATTGTACGTTTCACCCCGGTGACTGCAAAATATGTACGCTTGCGCATCGAAGACGGACGTGCCTGTCCCGCGATCCACAGTTTTGGAGTGTATAAGCAGGCAGAAATACTCAAATAAAAAACAGTTATGCATAAAATAAAGAAAATCCTGTCCGGTCTGTTTCTCCTCTGCACCATTGGCGCTACAGCACAGACCATAGATACCAATCAGGCATACGAAATACACACTCTGAACGGTCTTGCTATGGACAATCAGGAAAGCGTGGATGCCGGTTCCAAGATATTCATTTCCAAGCGTGTGCCAGGAAAAGAATCTCAGATATGGCAGTTTGTTTCGGTAGAGAAGGACATTTACTGCATTGTCAGCCCTCTCTCTCAACAAGCCATCGATAACGGTGGCAATGGTGCCGTGGAGCGAAGTGTACTGCAATGGAGTAGCGACTTGAACAATGCCAACCAGCGATGGAAGATAGAACAACAACCCAATGGCCATTACACCTTTACGAGTGTGGCCAGCGGATATAATCTGGGATTTCCGGATGCGGGCCTAATAGGCGAGCCCATCTTTCAATTGAAACCGGATGCCCAACAGACGAATCAACAATGGACCCTGGTTAAGTCAAATGTAAAAGTAAAGAACCAACCATTAAAAACCAGCAGTAACAACGATTGGGAAAACCAACATATTTTTGCTATTAACAAAGAAGACGGGCATGCCACTTTCATCCCCTTTGCCAATCTGGAAGAAATGAAAGCAGATCCTGCCTATCGCCGGCCATGGGAACGCACCCACTCCAGCCGCTACTTACTGCTGAATGGTAATTGGAAATTCAACTGGGCAAAGCAACCTGAAGACCGTCCGAAAAACTTTTACCGAACAAATTATGACGTATCAGAATGGGATGAAATACCTGTTCCATCTAATTGGGAAATGCTAGGCTATGGAACTCCCATCTATACCAATATTACTTATCCATTCCGTAACAACCCGCCTTTCATACAAGGACAACGCGGCTATACAGTGGAGAAAGATGAACCTAACGCAGTAGGTTCTTATCGCCACGAATTTACTCTGCCGACCGGCTGGGCAGATAAAGAGGTTTTCATTCACTTTGACGGTGTATACAGCGCCATGTATCTATGGATTAACGGCAAAAAAGTGGGATACAGTCAGGGGGCCAATAACGATGCCCGCTTCAATATTACCGATTATGTGCGTCCAGGCAAGAATCAGCTAGCCGTAGAAGTATACCGCTGGTCGGATGGCAGTTATCTGGAAGATCAGGACATGTTCCGCCTAAGCGGAATACACCGGGATGTATATCTCGTAGCAACTCCTAAAGTACAACTGCGAGACTTGCACCTGACCTCCATTCTCAGTCCACGCTATGACAAGGCAGAATTGCACGTAAAAAGTAAAATCAGAAATCACGGTAAAACAATCAGCAATGCATCTGTACGCATCTCACTACTGGATGAAACCGGAAAGCAGCTCAAACAGTTTAGTACTGAAACCGGTACAGTGCCCGCTGGTAAGGAAGTGAACATAAACAGTAAAGGAAGCATCCGCGATCCGAAACTATGGAGTGCTGAAACCCCATATTTGTATACCGTCAATGTAGAGTTACTTGATGACAAAGGCCGGGTGACGGAAGCAACAACCCAACAATACGGCTTTCGCCACATTGAGATACGCAACAATAAGGTATACATTAATGGCATGCTAACTCTGTTCAAAGGAGCCAACCGTCACGACATTCATCCTCAATATGGGAAAGCTGTTCCTGTAGAAAGTATGATCGAAGATATTCTATTGTTCAAACGATATAATCTGAATACTATCCGTACGAGCCATTACCCCAATGATCCGAAGATGTACGGGCTATATGATTACTACGGACTGTACGTAATGGATGAAGCCGACCAAGAATGTCACGGCAATATGTCGCTGACCGACAACCCGACATGGGAAGCCGCCTTTGTTGACCGTGCCATACGCATGGTAGAGCGTGACAAGAACCATCCATCCATCATCTTCTGGTCATTGGGCAACGAATCGGGAGGCGGTTGCAACATTATTGCCGAATACAAAGCTATCAGGACCATTGATAACCGGCCGATACACTATGAAGGCATGAACGATCAAGCGGACATAGACTCCCGCATGTACCCTTCCATCGAAAGTATGATAGAGCAGGACAAGGAACCACGCAACAAACCATATTTTCTTTGTGAATATGCTCATGCCATGGGAAATGCCGTTGGTAATCTTGAAGAATACTGGGATTATATCGAGTATCATTCCAACCGTATGATAGGCGGTTGTATTTGGGACTGGGTAGATCAGGCAATCAACAAACCGGGTGAAGCAAAAAATCGTCTCTATTTCGGGGGAAGCTTCGGAGATACACCAAATGACAACGATTTCTGTTGTAACGGACTCGTCACAGCCGACCGCCGTGTCACACCTAAACTGCAAGAAGTAAAAAAGGTATATCAATATATATCTTTCAAAATGAATGATAAAAACAGCGTCGAATTACATAACCGCTATACCACCCATAACCTGACACACTTCAACCTGCACTATAGTCTTGAAAAAGACGGCAAGGTAATCAAAGAAGAAGAATTCGGCTTACCGGATTGTAAACCGACTGAACGGAGAACTATACATGTCCCGATGGAACGCTATCTGACTGACGATAATGCGGAATACTTCGTAAACTTTGAAGTAAAGTTGAAACACGATTGTGTATGGGCTTCTGCAGGGCATGTAGTGGCAACCGAGCAATTTGCCTTGAATGAGAAAACCAATAAACCTATTGAAATCACAACTGCCACCTCCGGTTACGAGGAACTGAAGGCCTACGAAGAAGAACGTCGTTATGTACGTTTCAAGAACAAAGCATGCGAGGTTTCATTTGATATGAGTACCGGCGAATTAATAGGTCTGCGCTATGGTGAACAGGAAGTATTACATTGCCAACAAGGCCCGAAATTCAATTGGTACCGTTCTATCAATAATGATTTCCGCAACTGGACCAATACTACCACCAAACTCCAAAACTTCGGATGGGAAATAGCTGAAGACAAAAAGTCAGCCCGCGTGGTTACCGAACTGGAAACTGTTGTAGGAAAGGCAAATATTCCGCATACGATTGTCTATACCATCTATGGCAACGGTGCAGTAGATATAGAAGCCAGTTTCAAGACCGGGACCGACTTCAATTTGCCGCGTCTCGCATTGCAAACCAGCCTTAACCCTGCGCTGGACAAACTGACCTGGTTTGGCCGTGGTCCGATAGAAAACTATCAGGATCGTAAGAACGCTGCCTACGTGGGAGTTTATTCATCTACAGTAGAGAATATGCGCGAATACTATGCCCGCGCTCAAACAATGGGAGGACGGTGTGACACCCGTTGGCTTACACTAACAGACAACATAGGACAAGGTATCAAGATCACCGCTCATGGAACATTTGATTTTTCTGCCCTGCATTACACCGACCGGGAATTATGGCAGGTGAAATATGGTCACGACCTTGAAAGTATACGACGCAACGAGGTAGTGCTGAATCTGGACTGTGTACAACGGGGTATCGGTAATGCCAGTTGTGGTCCGGGTCCAAGGCCGAAATATGAGATAAAGAAGGATAGTGAATATAAATATGCTTTCCGAATTGAAGCAATAAGGTAAATAAGATTCGCTTCCAATAAAAATCCCCTTCCGCAAACAGCTATCCAAAGGATGCTTAGAAATGCGGAAGGGGATTTTAGCTTTGACAAAGTGTCTCAACTATTATTTCAGACTATAAGAATATGGAAAATCTTCTAATCTTATGCCTCTTTCCTTATTAGGAACACTATCCATCAGCAAACGAAACTCACCGCCTTTCAGCAATTCATCATGCTTTAAGTAATTGCGTGTAAAATCAGCTCCATTCAATTCGGCCGAACGAATATAACAGTTATTATCTGACACTCCTCCAGCATCGACAACAAATGTCTTGCCTCCTGGTAATGAAAGAGTCACTTTGGGGAACAACGGTGCTCCCAACACATACTCAGAAGTACCCGGACAAACAGGATAGAAGCCCAATGCAGTAAATATATACCATGCCGAAGTTTGCCCGTTATCTTCATCTCCGCAATAGCCTTCCGGACCGGAGTTATACAGCTTATTCATCACATTACGAGTATGATACTGGGCCTTCCAAGGTTCACCCACATAGTTGTACAAATAGATAGCATGCTGCACAGGCTGATTGCCATGAGCATATTGCCCCATATTCAGTGCTACCATTTCAGCTATCTCATGAATTACGAAACCATACGTGCCATAATTGTAAGTATTGGGAGCAGCAAACATTGAATCAAGGCGTGCCGCCATTAGTTCATGGCTACCTATAAGTGTAGACAGTCCTTCAGGATCATGAAAGACACTCCATGTCCAGTGCCAGGAACATCCCTCTGTAAAAGGACCGCCCCATTCAGTAGCGTCAAAGTTATCACGCCATTTGCCATCGGCATTTTTTGCCCACATAAACCCCTTTTCCGGATAGAACAGATTACGATAATTCTGAGCTTTCTGATAGTAAGTGTCAGCAATGTCTTTATGCCCGGTTGCTTCTGCAAAACGTGCCAGACACCAGTCTGCATAAGCATACTCCAATGTTTTGGCAGTAGCCTCATGCACTTCGGGGTAAGGCACATAACCCAGACGATCGTATTCCGCATAACCATCGCGCCCCACGGAAGAGATTTCTTCGCTACGCGCCTGGGTCTGGTGGATCATAGCTTCCAGCGCTTTATCTTTGTCGAACGTACGAATACCTTTCATCCAGGCATCAGTCAATAAGGAAATCGAATTATTCCCAATCATACATTCCCGATGTCCGGGACTTGCCCATTCGGGCATAAAACCACTTTCATTATAGGCATTCAGAACAGACTGCATGATACGTTCACTAACTTCGGGATATACCAGAGTGAACAATGGGTGAACTGCACGGAAAGTATCCCAAAAGCCATTATCAGTATACATGTAGCCATTGTGTACCAGCCCGTCGTAAGGGCTGTAGTAAATAGGCTCTTCCTGCTCATTAAATTCATAAAACTCGCGCGGAAACAGCAAGGTACGGTACAGGCAGGAATAGAATGTTTTTTGTTGTTCTGCTGTTCCTCCCTCTACTTTGATACGCTCCATCCGTTCATTCCAGGTTCTCTTGGCTTCTGCCGAGACGTCCGCCAACGAACGTCCGCCAACCTCACGGCTCAGATTCAAGCGTGCCTGTCCGTGACTGATGAAAGATGATGCTGTGCGAACAGTCAGCGTCTCGCCCGCCTTCAACCGGAAGCGGGCATATGCACAAGCATTCTCATCTGTTCCGGCTTCTACAACAGGCTTATCAAATTCCACAATGAAATGATTACCGAAGTTCTCGGGTACTCCACCGTTATTGTAGCGGGTGGTTCCATAGATACAATTCTTTTCTTTATCAAAGGTTATGTTTCCACCGTTTTGGTAAGCATCAACAACGATATATTGTCCTTCTTCCGAAGGATAAGTTACCTCAAACACAGCTCCACGGGATGTAGCGGACAGGGCCGTAGTAACGCCATTATCAAACTTAACCCTATAGCAGTCAGGTGCTGCTTTTTCGTTCTCGTGCCGGAAACTCATACCACGGGATTTATTATCCGTAACCAACTCGCCCAACACAGGCATAATGGAGAAAGTGCCGTAATCATTAATCCATGGACTGGGTTGATGAGTCTGGCGGAAACCTCTAATCAGGCTGTCAGTGTACATATACATCCAGCCGCTCCCATTTTCTCCGGTCTGTGGACTCCAAAAGTTCATTCCCCACGGCACAGCTACTGCCGGATATGTGTTACCATGAGAGAACTGAAAGGTGGAAGATGTCCCCATTAAGGGATTCACTAAAGAAGTCAGAGATGGCTGTGTCTTCTGTCTGCATGCAATAAGTAAAAGACAAAGACTAAAACAGTAAATCAACTTTTTCATAAACATTAAAAGATTATATTAAATAAATAAATTATCAGCGGAATACATTCTTCTGCTGTTCCAAATATCTACGCGTCTGTTCAGGTTGCCGGCTCATACGCAAACGCCACACCAACTCCTGCATGTTCACGACCTCAAACCGTTCATCCAACCTTTCAGCACACTGCCAGGCCGCCACCGCTCCACAAGCTCCCTCTGCAAAACTACTCCACGCATGTACACAAACCGCAGAAAAGCTTTCGTCTTGTGCATTATCTTTCAATTGCGAGGCGATAAAGACGGGAGAACCTTCGCGCTCGTGAGTTCTATCCCAAATGGAGTATTTTACGGTAATCACCGGAATATCGTAACCGGCTTTATTCGTAACCCAAAAAACATCACCTCCACCTCCCGCATACGGAGAATATTGAAGAGCAACAATCCCCTCCAACTGATCGTTTGCATCTACATAAGCCTGATAGGCATCTTTAGCCGCAGAAGATTTCACATCCATAGCCATCACACCCAGTAACCTGACATTATACCGGCGCATATAGGTTGCCAGACGCCCGGCTGCAATCTTCAGATTAGTCCTGCGGTTATTGTCCTGACTATAAGTATCTGCATAATAATATCCTCCACCTAACATCTCCAGTATGGAACAACACGACTTTTGCAAACTCATCAGATTATCAAGTTGCACCGGAGCCATCATAGCTAACGTAGATACAGGCAGCCCGTACCCCATCTTCACCTTGCCAGCTTCCGGAATATTGTAATATCGGGAAGCAAAATCCTGCATCATCCACTGAATGTTGTCACCATCCGAAAGGAAGAAAGAAACGTAATTTCGCTTCTTGCTGTAGTCTATCAATTGTGGGTCAATCACTTTTGCAGGTGTCAGCTGCCGGTGTTCCGTATACAGCAAAGCGGTAAGAGAGTGATTGTAGCTCCAATCACAAGGAATCATCGGATGACCACTTTTGGAGACACGAGACACAAACTGGTCTTCACTCACCCCCTGTTCCCAGCCATAAACCGGAGCATTGGGTTTCAGCCATGCCAATACTTCATCCAGCAAAGCAGTATTCTGACCATAGTGGGGGTCTCCCTGCCGCTTGTTCAAATTCAAGACAAAGAGATTATTTTTGATTGCAAACTCACGTAACTCTCCGGTCTGTACGGGCATAATGACCAATGCGTCATTGTTACAATGATTCTTGAATTCGCGCCATGCATCAAGCGTTGTTTTGCGAGTGGCATCATACTTCAACGTATACCCGGCTTTTTCAAAATATTCCTTGTCGCGTACATCCACAATAAGCGAATTGTAAACATGGGAAGCAACAGAAGCCACAATACCGCTTTCTGGATTATTCTTCACATCAGTTAGTACATAGCCATCAAACAGACCTCTTAATTGAACCTCTATTCCATCGCTTTGCCCGTAGCTTCCGCAAGCCAAGTCCAATCCATTCCGTACTCCATGTTCCCGGATATCCATATCTTCCAAAGCCAGCCTGGAAAGTTCATAAGATGCCTTTTCACCATGGTCATATAGCCAGACCGCTACTTTACTTTTCCCCATTTCCACCGAACGATTGGTGAGTCCTGCCAAAGACTGGCATAGCAAGTGATACTGCAATCCTTGCATAACCTCCGTCTCATTCACGCTGTTGCGGTTATCTACTGATATTACTCCTGTACAAGTCCAGTACTTCACAGGTTTTTTCTTCATTTCGGGCATATAATACATCTCTTTGTCCGGAACAGAATCACATATTCCACCACACTCAGATGCCCGATAGACCTCACAGGCAGACACTCTCATCCCCAACATGAGTATTAAAACACCTATCTTCAAAATCATAAGTCAGACCAAATAATTAAATACTATTATCTGCTCCAAAAATAGGTCTGGAAGGTTAAGTAAACGCTTAACTATGGGTTAAGCACAGATTAATTGATTAAAAAAATCGTTTAACCTGGCATGCAAGCAATATCAGAAGGCATAAAACAAGAAAAAGGTGACAAAGCAGTGTCTCCACCACTTCATCACCTTTTCTGTCATTTATCACCTAAACCTATAAAATTACTTGTCTGTGCAAGATTTTGTACTAAAAGCGGTCAACATCCAAACCATCTTTTCTTGTTCTTTCAGATAACCGGTCATCAGGTCGGCAGTAACATCGTCACCGGCTTCATTGGCCAGTTCGATTACTTTTCGTTCTTCACCGATGAGATAGCCGTATGTTTCGAGAATATGGCCGACGGCATCACTACCGCAAGAGATATCAGATACTTCTTTGATCTTTGCTACTTTCAGGTATCCGCTGAACTTGTTTTCAGGCACACCATCCAGCATCAGGATACGTTCTGCAATTTCGTCGATCTTCTCGGCTGCGTCATCATACATGCTTTCAAACTTCTCATGCAGGACAAAGAAACCATGTCCCTTGATGTTCCAGTGGAAACCGCGCAGATTGGTGTAATGTACTTGGAAATCTGCCAAAAGTTGATGCAATGCAGATACTACGTTAGCTACTCCCGATTCGTTTAATTTGATATAATCTAAAGTCTTCATAATTTTACTGTTTTAAAAGTTTATACTGTTTTTTGTTTTTTCTCGTTGTAAAGAAAGTGCTAATCGGATGCAGAAACAAGCTCGCCTGATTATGCTGAGATACAGCCTTTCTTTGTTTCTGTTGCAAAGATAAGAGGGAAATCAACGCTTGTCAAACAGATAATTTCTATCTTTGCATAGACAGAATCTATATTACCCTTTCAAACCCTTTATTTATCATGACTTTACAACAATTGGAATACATCCTTGCCGTCGACCGGTTCCGCCATTTTGCCAAAGCGGCAGAACATTGCCGGGTGACCCAGCCCACCCTCAGTGCCATGATACAGAAACTGGAAGATGAGTTGGAAACAAAAATATTCGACCGTAGCCAGCAACCCATCTGCCCCACCGCCGTCGGACGGCTCATCGTGGAGCAAGCCCAAGTGGTGCTGTCGCAGGCCGACCGTATAAAGGATATTATAGAAGAAGAAAAACATTCCCTGTCAGGCGTCTTCAAGCTGGGTATATTACCCACCATCGCTCCTTACCTTTTGCCGCGTTTCTTCCCGCAACTGATGAAGAAATATCCCCAACTGGACATCCGCGTAACGGAAATGAAGACCAAAGACATCAAGCAAGCCCTGCTGAAAGGAGATATAGATGCCGGCATCATCGCCACCCTGCCGGAAAAAGACGAGTTCCGGCAAACGCCTCTGTTCTACGAACAATTCTATGCATATATCGCGCGAGAAAGCGCCCTCTTTCATAACAATATAATCCGCACTTCCGACCTCAATGATGAGCAACTCTGGATGCTGGACGAGGGGCATTGTTTCCGCGACCAACTGGTCCGTTTCTGCCATATGAAAGCGGCACAAGCCAGCCAGATAGCCTATCGCCTGGGCAGTATGGAGACCTTCATGCGTATGGTGGAAAGCGGGAAAGGCGTGACGTTCATTCCCGAACTTGCCATCAACCAGCTGAACGACACCCAGAAGGAACTGGTGCGCCCGTTTGCCATCCCCACTCCCACCCGGCAAATCATTCTTATCACCTGCGAGCACTTCATCCGCACGACTTTACTGGAGGTTCTCACAAAAGAGATTCAGGCGTCCGTACCGCATGAGATGCTGTCCCTGCGGGCAACCCAAGTGGTGGTATAGATTTCTTCTATCGGTCCATAAATCTTTTCAATCGCTTTTTTTGTTCTATCGGCAAAAGATGCTATATTTTTGCAAACGCGAAGATCAGCTGCACCTCAGCATAATCAAGCGAGCTTGCTTCTGCATTCGGTTTGCATGAACTTTGCATCATCGAAAAAACAAAATACTAAACCTTTTAAAACAAAAAAAGATTATGGAACCAATTATCAATTCCCAGCTTCCTGAATTCAAAGTTCAGGCATTCCAGAACGGAAGTTTCAAAACAGTAACCAACGAAGACGTAAAAGGCAAATGGGCTATTTTCTTCTTCTATCCCGCAGATTTTACTTTTGTATGTCCTACCGAACTGGTGGACATCGCCGAAAAATACGAGCAGTTCCAAGCAATGGGCGTGGAGGTATATTCAGTAAGCACGGACTCTCACTTCGTGCACAAAGCATGGCACGATGCATCCGAAAGCATCCGTAAGATCAAGTATCCTATGTTGGCAGACCCGACAGGAGTCCTGACCCGTGCATTCGGTGTGATGATTGAAGAAGAAGGTATGGCTTACCGCGGTACGTTCGTCGTAAATCCTGAGGGCAAAATCAAGATTGCTGAAATCCAAGACAACAACATCGGACGTAATGCCGACGAGCTCCTCCGCAAGGTGGAAGCTGCGCAATTCGTTGCTACACATGACGGTGAAGTATGTCCCGCAAAATGGAAAAAGGGCGGCGAAACGCTGAAGCCAAGTATCGATTTGGTTGGTAAAATTTAAATTCATCTCTCTTTTTTTTATTAGCGGGTCCCCTCTATTCTGTATCTTGCACACACTTTGGAGGGGACCCGTTTTATTCTCAAAAAAACAATAATAGACTATGTTAGACTTAGCATTAAAAGAACAGATACGCGGTATCTTCCAGAGTCTGGAAGCAACGTACACCTTCCATATCGTCTGCTCCCCCCGGCACGAGAGTGCACAGGAACTGATAGATATGCTAAAAGAAGTTGCAGAGTGTTCCGGCAAACTATCTTGCGAAATAACAGAAACCGAGCAGCCGAAACTGGAATTCTCCTTATTGAAAGAGGGAAAAGCAACCGGCATAAAGTTTCGCGGAATACCAAACGGACACGAATTCACTTCCTTGCTCCTGGCAGTGCTCAATGCGGACGGTAAGGGTAAAAACATTCCCGATGAAGCCATAAGACGGCGCATTCAAGCGTTGGAAGGGCCTGTCTCTCTTCAAACCTATGTGTCGCTGACGTGTACGAATTGCCCCGATGTAGTGCAGGCACTAAACGTCATCGCCTTGCTTAACGGACAGATTACGCACGAAATGATAGACGGAGCCCTCTTCCAGGAAGAGGTGGATGCACTGAAGATACAAGGCGTACCGTCTGTCTATGCCAACGGGAAGTTGCTCCACGTAGGACGCGGCACGCTGGGGGAACTCTTGCAGAAGCTAGAAGATGTGTTCGGAACTGCCCCATTGGCGGCAGCAGAGCCTATATCACGGGCGTATGATGTACTCATATTGGGAGGCGGACCGGCGGGAGCTTCAGCAGCCATTTATTCAGCCCGCAAGGGATTGCGTGTGGCTATCATTGCCGAAACGATCGGTGGGCAGGTAAAAGAAACCGTAGGCATTGAGAATCTGATTTCTGTTCCACAAACAACGGGAACACAACTGGCTGATAATCTGAGAAGCCATATCAATCATTATCCTATCGACTTGTTTGAAGACCGGAAGATAGATAAAGCGGAACTTCAAGGTAAGGAAAAAGTTGTTTCGGTGGCAGGCGGTGAACTTTTCACTTCGCCCAGCGTGATTATCACGACAGGTGCCAGCTGGCGGAAACTCAATGTAGAAGGCGAGACGGAGTATATCGGAAGAGGCGTTGCCTTCTGTCCGCATTGCGACGGGCCGTTCTATCAGGGAAAGGATGTAGCTGTCATCGGAGGCGGAAACTCAGGCATAGAAGCAGCCATCGACCTGGCAGGTATCTGCCGGAGAGTAACCGTATTTGAGTTTGCAGACAGCCTGCGGGCGGATCAGGTGCTACAAGAAAAAGCCCGGAGCCTGTCAAACGTTGAAATCTTCACGTCTGCACAAACAACGAAAGTCTTGGGAAACGAAGATAAAGTAATAGGTATCCGCGTCAAAGACCGGGTGACGAATGAAGAACGGGATTTCCCACTCGATGGTATCTTCGTACAGATAGGTCTGGCAGCAAATAGCATTCCTTTCCAGGAAGAACTGGAGGTTACCCCGCAAGGAGAAATCAAGATTGATGCCTACTGCCGGACCAACATCCCTGGAGTATATGCCGCAGGAGATGTATCGACCGTACCTTATAAACAGATTGTTATCGCGATGGGCGAAGGGGCGAAAGCAGCGCTTTCGGCATTCGATGACAGGATAAGAGGAGTGGTTTAAGGATTGTCTGTCATCGAAGGGAGAGAAGTCGAGGGAACTCCTCTCCTACTTGCACAGCGCAACTTTATGACAAGAGAAGAGCGCCTTCGACTCTGTTCCCTTAGATGACAGATATTATAAGTGAAGCACAAGTACTGATGAACAGGCACTTATCATTTCTTCGGTGTAATCTTCAGCTCCTGTACCAAATGGCTTGCTTTCCCGTATTTCTCTATAATAAACAGAATATACCGCACATCCACCCCGATGCAGCGTTGCATCTTCGCATCATACAAGATATCACTACTCATAGCTTCCCAGTTTCCATCAAATGCCAATCCCAACAACTCACCTTTCGCATTGAACATGGCACTGCCTGAGTTTCCGCCTGTAATATCATTATTCGAAATGAAGCACACTTTCATTTCCCCCTTTTCATCGGCATATCTCCCGAAATCTCCCGAAGAAAGCAACGATAGTATTTCCGGCTGAACCTCGAAATCCACATCTCCTACATTTGCCTTTGCCTTCTCCAGAACTCCCTTTGAAGTCGTGTAATAATCATACTCCGCACCGTCAAAAGGCGTATATCCCGCCACCGTTCCGAAACTTAACCGCATGGTAGAGTTAGCGTCCGGATAGAAATTGCGCGATGCATACATCCGCCGGATAGCCCCATTCAACAGACGCTCTCCCCGGATAATCTCCGAAGTAGGTGCCTGCATCTGCATATTCATATCAAACAGCATCGTCAACATATCTATACCCAAAGATATGGCCGGATCATCAAATATATGGTAAGTAGTGTCCCGTTCGAGGAAACGTTTCAAACCACGGGGAGTGGTCAGCTCCGAATGAGCATACAGGCTGTCTACATAAGCCTTTTCATTCCCATTGTATTCCTGCGCAATAGTGTGATAAATAGCAGGCAGGAAAGTGGTATCCACCTTTGAACGATACTCCTTCAATGCCGCCACAAACACCTCTTTATCAATCTTCAAATCCAGATTGGAGTACTGTTCAATGATATCCTTCAGACCAGCAACGACAGTCTTTTCTTCTCCCTCAAAGTCGAAATTCAGGATTTTCACAGCAAGCTGCACCAACTCCGGAGCATATAGGAATGATTCTATGAAATAAGCCTGTGCACGGTTCACTTCACGGCGGTTCTTATAGCTCAATTCCAGATCAGTGAACAGTTGCAACAGTTTCTCACGCTCCTCCGGATTTTGCTGTATCCAACGGCGAAGTTCCTGCTCCATTTCACGCTTCTTCTCCAATATCCCAAGCTTGCGGATAGCACGGTTCATCCCGATACTGTTTTTCCAGTAATTGGAGCTTTCATCGTATTTGGAGGCATACTTGATACGTACACTGTCATTGCGGTCCATCTCTCGTTTCCAGATAGCCTGTTTCACACCCCGGACATCTATCTGCGCCTGATTGGAGTTATTCATCATTTCCTCTATCCCGAACGAAGAGAGATAACGTTCCGTGCTGCCGGGATATCCCAGTGTCATACAGAAAGAGCCTTCCTTATAGCCATCCAGGGAAATCGGAGCCACATATTCCGGATGATAGGGAACATTCTCAGGAGAGTATTCGGCAGGGCGGTTGTTACGGTCCGCATAGATACGGAACACGCAGAAATCTCCCGTATGCCGGGGCCACACCCAGTTGTCCGTATCCCAGCCGAACTTGCCGACAGAAGAAGGCGGTGCAAAAACCAGCCGGACATCGCTGAAATCGCGATAAACAGAAAGCCAGAACTCATTTCCCCCATAGTAAGCATCCACAATACCGACTAAAGTAGAATCCTTAAGAGAAACTTCCCCGCCTATCACCAGCATCATAGAATCTACCGCACTGGAGCGCTCCATCTCGTTCATCGAAGGCTTGACAGCTCCCAGCACACGTTTGGTCACATCTTCCGTACGCAACAGGAAACGGACATAAAGTTCCGGATTCGGAAGTTCTTCTTCACGGCTACGCGCCACAAAACCATCCTTCAGGTAATCGTGTCCCACCGACGAATGTTGCTGAACACTGCTGAAACCACAGTGATGATTGGTAAACACCAGACCATCTTCGGACACAACCACACCAGAACAAAAGCCTCCGAAACTGACCACTGCATCTTTCAGCGACGGACGCTTCGGGCTGTACAGTTTATCGACCGACATCTGCAAACCGAGTTCTTTCATCGTCTTACGCGTCTGTTTATTCAGGTTGCCCAGCATCCACATGCCTTCGTCTGCCTGTCCTGCCAATGTGAAGAAGCAGCAAACAATTATTAGGATATACTTTAGCTTCATTCTATAGTTAGTATTAAGTTATTCTGCAATCAGCCTCAACTGTTTCGCCCCTGTCCGTGCCTTCAGCCACTCGGCAATCTTTCCTTTCTCCTGCGCATTGGGGTGCTTACCGAATTTCAGCACGGCAAGTGTAATGGTATCCGTCCGTATGGAGTCAACCGTCAGCTCTATCGCATGGGATATGGAAACCGTTTTCACCGATGGATACAGCACTTTCAGCTCCGGAACGATTGTTTTTCCCAGTTCATCAAAAGACTTGTATTTCGCAAGGCTCTGCTCCAGAACAGCAATCTTCTTTGTCTGTTCCACCAGCCGTTCCTCACTGTTCTTATAGAAATCTTCCATCACCATCGCCCGGATAGAAGAAATATCCACAGCCTCATTGTTCATTCCCTGAAGGACGGTCAGCTTCGTTTCACCCAACTTATAATCTTTCATCTTTCCCCTCGCAATAGCGATAGATGCTTCGGGCACTTCCTGACCTATCAATACTACACGTATTTCATTGTCTTTAGTACCGTGATAATGGATTTTCTTATCCAGCACCTGCGTATTCTCAAAAGAGAGTTGTTCGGAAACAAACCGGTTGGCAGCACTCTCATAGAAGGTACTCTGGATGATGCCTACGGTAAGATAAACAGCCGGACACATCGTAAGCACCGCAATGAGTATGATGTATTGGCGTACCTTCTTTTCCCGTTTCTTATCCACGAACTCTTTGCGCTGGAAGTGCATCACGCGCACCCCCACAAACGTGGCAAGACTGATAAACACCGAATTAATGAAATAAAGGTAGAAAGCACCGAGGAAATAAACAAGATTTCCCGTTGCCAGCCCGTAACCTGCCGTACAAAGCGGCGGCATCAATGCCGTAGCAATGGCCACACCGGGAATCACGTTTCCTTTCTCTTTGGTAGAAAGGGCAACCACACCGGCCAGACCACCCATCAACGCGATGAATACGTCATAAATCGTGGGTGAAGTGCGTGCCAGCAACTCCGATTGTCCCTCGGCTACGGGACTTACCAGAAAGAAAACGGTAGCCGTGGTCACACTGAACAGAGTCGTTATCAGGAAACTCTTCAATGAACGCTTCATCAGTTCAAAGTCATTCAGACCGACAGAAAGCCCCACCCCCATGATAGGGCCCATCAATGGAGATATCAACATGGCGCCGATGATAACGGCTGTGGAATTGACATTCAGCCCCAATGACGCCATAAAGATGGCGAATATCAGAATCCACAGGTTCGCTCCCTTAAATTCCACTCCTTTGCGGATAGAGTCCACGGTTTCCAGTTCATTGTCTTTGTCTTTTCGCAGATCAAGATATTCATTCAGGAACTTCTTGATGGCAAATACATTCCGGTTTTGTTCGGGTGTTTCCATAAGCACAATTATTTTCGGATGAAACGGTTCAGAACAGGTATCTGGCTAAGCGGCAAGTCACGCTTCACAATGTACGCAATGAACAGCAGCAGCAGAACAGTGCGGTATGCCATGCGCAGGTAGATATTATCTATCGGCACATATTCGGCTGCCCCATAAAGCACGGCTGCCAGGAGGACGTACATCCCGATTGCTTTCAAGTCGTATTGTATCGGGTACTTCTTCTGACCGACAAAGTAAGAAAGCAACATAGCGACACCGTATCCCGTGAATCCCGCCCAGGCACAAGCTATATAACCGTATTTCGGTATCAGGAAGATATTCATCAGTATCAGGATGGTGCAGCCTGTCAACGAGAAGTAGGCTCCCCAACGGGTTTCATCAATCAGTTTGTACCAGAAAGAAAGGTTGAAGTAAATACCCATGAAGATTTCCGCCGCCATCACGATAGGCACGACTCTCAGCCCGTCCCAATAACTACGTTCGATGATATGGCGCAAGAGCTCCATATAAAACATTACAATCAGAAAAGCCAGCAACGTAAAGATGATGAAGTACTTCATCGCTTTCGCATACATCTCTCGGCTATCTTTTTCTTTACTCTTGCCGAAAACAAAAGGTTCGTAGGCAAAACGGAATGCCTGGGTAAACATGGCCATAATCATAGCTATCTTACTGGCAGCTCCATAAATGCCGAGTTGTATGTTAGCCTCGGCCGCATCAGGATAAACAAAAGGAAAGATAATCTTATCAGCCACCTGGTTGAGGATACCTGCCACACCCAGTATAACCAAAGGGAACGAATAGCGGAGCATCCGTTTCAATAATTCCCGGTCCAGCACATAGGTAAAGCCTCTCAACTCGGATATCATGCACAACATTACCACCGAAGTACATATCAAATTGAATAGGAAAGCACAGCCTACATCATTTCCTTTCAGAATGGCATAATAGAAAAGATTAAGTGCAATATTAAGAAAGATAAACAGCAGTTTCAACGCTGCAAATTTGATAGGACGCTTCTTATACCGCAGGTAGGCGAAAGGAATGCTTTGGATGGCATCCATCGCCACGACAATCATCATCATACCTATATACCAGGGATGCTCGCCATATCCCAACAATCCGGCTATAGGATCCAGAAACAGTAAACCTATAGCCACAAATGCCAGTGAGGCAATACTCACACTCAATAAAGTCGTAGAATAGACCCGCATCGGTTCATCCTCTCCCTTATTGGCAAATCGGAAAAATCCCGTTTCCATGCCGCACGTCAGCAGTACCAATATCAGCGCTACCCAAGCATATATATTCGTAAGTACACCGTAGCCGCCTGACGATGCAGGCAAAGCTATAGTGTAGAGAGGCACCAGCAGATAATTGAGGAAACGTCCTACAATACTACTCGCCCCGTAAATAGCAGTTTCTTTTGCTAAAGACTTTAATCCCGCCACTTTTTATATTTATGATTTTAGATTTACGATTTATGAAGCAGCTTGCGGCTTCTTCATTCTCGGGGTTTTATCCACTCATAGAGAGTGCTTTTATCCGCTGTCCGACGGTTCACATAATAGGTCTCTCCACATCCGTTAAGCACAATCTGATCAGCGGTATGAGAGACATACGACCAATAGACACCACCATCCGGACTGAAATAACAGGCATCAGGTTTGAACGCCGCCATATCTACCTCCAAGCTACCCAAGACCACATCTTTGTTGTTCGATGCGAAATAAACGGTGTTCTCACCCGTATTGGGATTCTTCATCACCCGGATGTTCTGGAAAAAGAGTGTGCCTTTGGAAGTGTTTACAATCCTTGCCGCACGCAGATAGTACATCCCGTTCATGATGTAATAGATAAACATATTGTTGGGAGTATTCGCCTCCACCATAACGCTGCCCGTCTCCACATCAAAGCCTGCACTCACTCCGCAGTTCCATTCGGTGAGACGGTCGGCTATGGTTGACATATCGGTGACAGGCGGCATATCATAAGGGGCACAACTCTTCACTTCTTCAGCTTTGACCAAAGTCTTTCCGTTGACGGTTATCTCGTTTCCTACGGCTTTGCCTACCTGAAACCCAGCCGGTATGGGACTACGAAGCACTGTGTCACGCTTGAACAAGGCATAATCTTCTGCCAAATCACTCAACTTCACTACCCCCAGCACCGTACTGTCCGGTTGTCTCTCAAAATAGAGCATCATACTGTCCGTGAGCAGTAACTCCGCATCGTCACTCACCCATACCCCCGTCTGAGCAGTAGTAGTATGCGATGTCGGGCTACAAGCAATGAAAGCACACACGCACAACCCTAAAATCCAAATATTCTTCATATCTTTAAATAATTTCATTTTTCCGTTCTTCATTCGTTAACCCCTATTCATTGAATAACGTACGCTGACTGTTATAGAGACTACGTCCCAAGTGTTTATATGCCAGTTCGGTCACTTCGCGTCCGCGAGGAGTACGTTTCAGAAAACCTTCTTTTATCAGGAACGGTTCATATACTTCTTCCACAGTTCCGGCGTCCTCGCCCAAAGCCGTAGCAATAGTGGTGAGCCCTACCGGACCGCCCTTGAATTTATCTATAATAGTACAGAGTATCTTATTGTCGATCTCATCGAGTCCGTACTTGTCTATGTTCAGTGCTTCAAGAGCATAATTTGCAATCTCCGTGTCTATACTACCCGAACCTTTCACCTGTGCAAAGTCACGCACACGGCGCAACAATGCATTGGCAATACGCGGCGTTCCACGGCTGCGGGAAGCAATCTCCGATGCCGCCCTTGTAGAGCACGGCACATCCAATATCCCTGCCGAACGACGGATAATGCCGCTCAACACATCATCATCGTAATACTCCAAATGCAGGTTAATGCCAAAACGGGCGCGCAAAGGTGCAGTCAACAAACCGCTACGGGTAGTAGCTCCCACCAGCGTAAACGGGTTCAAATCAATCTGGATGCTCCGTGCAGACGGTCCCTTGTCTATCATGATGTCAATGCGGTAATCCTCCATTGCCGAATACAGGTATTCTTCCACCACCGGACTCAACCGATGTATTTCGTCAATGAACAGTACATCATTGGGTTCCAGACTAGTAAGTACTCCCGCCAGATCGCCCGGCTTATCAAGTACCGGACCGGAAGTGACCTTGAAGCCTACTCCCAATTCATTGGCGATAATATTCGATAGAGTTGTTTTTCCCAATCCCGGAGGCCCGTGCAGCAATACATGGTCCAATGCCTCACCACGCAGGCGGGCTGCCTTGACAAAGATGCGCAGGTTGTCCACCACCTTGTCTTGCCCGCTGAAATCTTCAAAGGACAACGGACGAAGTGCGTTCTCAAAATCGCGTTCCCGACTGGTCAGCGGTTGCTGGTCACGTATATCAAAATCTTCTTGTTCCATTCGTTAATCGTACAACTTATTGGGCTAATCCATAAAGACTTTTACCTATTCAACTCTCTGATTCCGCTTGTGAAACAGCCTGTCTCATAGGTTTAGTCTATTGTCTCCTGCAAAATAACTAATTTATTTTGAGATTATCTCTATAAGTTAACTCTTTTCACAAACACTTCTACCCTGACACTTCTTCCCTGACATCATTTAATTCATAACAACAAAGGTGTACCAGAAGTAACTATCCGCAACTTCCGGTACATCTCTATTCCATAAAGACTGAAAAGTCTGAATTCTATTTTCTATATATTATATATAAGGTATGCACCTACCCAAGCATATAACGTATGCCTACACTCAACGCTTCATGAATTCCCGCCGTTCTTCCTCCGGGAATTTCTCTATCGCATAGCACAACATAGTGCGAGGCATCTCCTTGCAGAACTTTTCCAGAAACTGCACCAGCAAGTCTTTATCCCGCTTTCCCATCTCACGCAGCATCCAGCCCACAGCTTTCTGCATCAGATCATGCTTGTGATGAAGCAAACGTTCGGAAAGAGCCAGAATATCGATGAAATCGTCGTTTTTGATGAGTGTATAAGTGGAAACTACTGCGATTCGCTGGTCCCAAAGCAAACTGCTATCTGCCAGGCGATAGAGGACGTCACGAGGTTTGTTCTTCAGATATTCGCCAACAATGCCCGGAGCGGACAAGTCCACAAGATCCCAGTTATTGATACGGGCAGTCTGCGTCAGATAGAAATCAAATATTTCTTTTTTACCGCTTTCATCGCACTTTTTAAAGCGCTCCACCAACATCAATAAAGCACAAAGGCGACATTCATGCCACTCTCTTTGCAGTAATTCCGCCATCACTCCGAAAGGCGCATCCTTATGGCGTTTCGCCACCATACGAATGTTGGGAACCACAATACCGAGAAACTTATCTCCTTCTCCGTATTGCCCCTTTCCGGTTTTAAAGAAATTGGGGAGGTACTCCCGCTTCACCGGATCAATGTACTGCTCCAGTTCTTGCTGGATTTCTTTTGCTCTCTGCATAATCCTAGTTTTAGTAAAATGTAAAAGTACCCTTTAATTCTCAACTCCTCCGCATCGGTGCACCAAAATGAAACGGATTCCCTGAGTATACTCCTTATCAATTATCAGTTCATCGCAAACAGGCTCAAATATGAATTCTATATCCCCGGAGACTAATTCTCCTGCCGAATCCATCGAAGCCTGACAACAAACAACGACATCGACCTGATTGAATCAGGTTCACTCAACGAGTCGGAGGAAAAGCCGAAAAATAAGGAGCGGTTCAGTATCCATTTTGTAAATAATGCTTTTTACTTTAATAAATCACGTCCATAAGCAAGCGATATCATCATTCACTTCATTCTGTGTAGTAATAAGGTAAATTCAGTTGACGAGGGAACGAGTTACCTAATTCAAAACCTTGCATAAATTCGCTAATTTTTCTGCGTCACCCCTTTCCAATCATCCGTTCGGAAGGGAGATGCAGGCAATCCGGCTCCATTATATAAATTGCAAACCGGATTATTGGCCCAGGCATAGCGCACGGCAACCGGATAAGGCACTTCCGGAGAACTCACCACAATCTTATCACCTTGTATCTCCGCTTTTGCCCAATGGAATTTATGGTCGCGTCCGGCAATGGAGAAGCCCTGCAATTCTTTTCCGTCACCACTCTTCAACCCGCCGTCCGTATGGTCAAAAGAAAGGATAATCTTATCCCCATCCACCTGAGAAGAACGGTACATCGGACCGGAGTACGGTATCTGTTCGCCATACGTCTTGACACGGGCAACCAAAGCTAACCGGTGACCGACTGCCTGCTTGTCTTTCGGGTGAATGTCATTGGCATCGCCTTTATCAATAATCACCGCCATGCCTGTATTGGCTACGGACAGTGTACGGCTCTGTGCTTCGCGAAGTTCCGCCCATTCAGAATCGGCCGGTTGGGGAGACTGCTGCATAAAGTTGGCTAACTGCACAAAGTAGAAAGGGAAATCCTGTCCCCAGTCCTGACGCCAGTTTTCAATGACCAAAGGGAAAAGTTCACGATATTGATAAGCACGGGAAGCATTGTTCTCTCCCTGATACCAGATCGCTCCACGGATACCGTAAGGTACCAACGGATGAATCATAGCATTGTATAAAGAGGTCGGAAGGTTCGGATTTTCGGACATATCAGCCGGTGGCATCCCTTCTCTCCGGGCATCTGCCGCCACCTGGTATTTCCATTCACCGGCCAGACTGATTTGTTCGCCATTGTCAGAACGGAGATAAAGCTCATCGGGCATACCGCAGCCACCGCCTGTATCCACAACACGGATGGCCAACGTTACTTGTCCGGTTTTAACCATCTTACCGGGGACAGTATAATTACGCGAAACGGAATAGCCATTGGTGCGGCCTACCTCTTTACCATTCCAATAGGTGATATCGTTATCGTCAATGGCACCTAAGACCAGTTGCAGCTTCTTGCCGGCCCAGGAGGAAGGTATCTCAACTGTACGGCGCAGCCACAGCAGACCGTCAAAACCTGCCAAACCTTGTTCTTCCACCATGCCGGGAAAGTTCATTTTCTGCCAGTTGCTGTCATCCAGGGAGACTTCTGCACGTACCGGTTTGCCAGCAGCGAAACCTTCGTCCACACGATTGTTCCAAGCTTCCAGACCCTTCAAATACTCCGCTTTCATCGCAGATTTATCAGGCATCAGGCGAATGTCGTCCACTACTTTAGTAAAGTCGGGCATTTCTTTCAGCACCTTCCCGCTTATCCACGACTCAACGTTCGTCCCTCCCCAGGAAGTGTGGATCAATCCGACAGGTACATTCTGCTTTTCAGAAATCTCACGGCCAAAGAAGTAGGCAGTAGCAGAGAACTCAGGAACAGTAAGCGGTGAACATACCTGCCAGCCATTATCGCGGATTTTGATGTCCGATTCCGGTTGTGTACTCGTCACATGCTCTACGTGCAACAAACGGATATTAGGATGGTTAGCCTCCGCTATCTCTTTCTCATAATCCATTATCTTCCCCCAACCTTTCAGGGGCATCTCCATATTGGACTGACCGGAACATATCCAGACTTCACCGACCATTACATTCTTCAACACCAGCTTTTGTCCGTCAGTCAACGTAAGCTCGTAGGGACCGCCCGCTTCGGGTGTACGGACAGACAGTTTCCACTTACCGTCCTTACCGGCTAAGGTTTCATACGTCTTTCCATCCCAAGAAGTTGTAATTTTCACCGTTTTCATCGGCTTGGCTGTTCCCCAAATGGGGGCATCCGCTCGTTGTTGCAGCACCATATTGTCGGAGAACATAGGTGGCAGCACTACTTTGGCAGACATTGCTCCGGACAGCATCAGCAAAGCTGCAATCAGCATACATTTGTTTTTCATATCACATGGTTATTAGTGGTTAATGATCATTGATTGTAAGAACAAAGGTAAACAGAAATTCGTATTCCCAAGAACGTTATTGACCTAATAATGCAATAATCTTTCCATTTAGCATGCTAAATAGAAAGATATTCCTACTTTTGCCATAAAATAAACGCGTTACTTTATGGTTTTAAATTACATTTGGGTAGCATTCTTCATAATAGCTTTCATTGTGGCACTCATCAAGCTCCTGTTCATGGGCGACACTGAAATCTTTACGGAGCTTGTCAACTCTACATTTACTTCCTCGAAAACAGCATTTGAAATATCCCTGGGACTGACGGGTATTCTTTCCCTCTGGCTGGGCATCATGAAGATTGGCGAACAGAGCGGCATGATAAACGTACTGTCACGCTGGTTGAGTCCTGTGTTCTGCCGTCTCTTCCCCGAAATACCGAAAGGGCATCCCGCTATGGGTTCCATCTTTATGAACCTCTCTGCCAATATGCTGGGGCTGGACAATGCGGCCACTCCTATGGGGTTGAAAGCCATGAAGGAGTTGCAGGAATTGAACCCCAAGAAGGACACGGCTACCAATCCGATGATCATGTTTCTGGTGCTCAACACTTCCGGACTGATACTGATTCCTATCAGCATCATGATGTATCGTGCACAGATGGGAGCCACGCAACCTACCGATATATTTATCCCGATACTGATTACATCGGCCATATCTACCCTCGTGGGGGTGGTTGCCGTCAGCATCGCCCAAGGCATTAATCTAATTAATAAACCTATTCTTATCCTGATTGGTTGTATCAGCCTCTTCTTCACCGGACTTATTTATATGTTTACACTACTCGGTCGCGAGGAAATCGGAACGTATTCTACACTGGTTGCCAATATCATTCTGTTCAGCATCATCCTGTTGTTTATTGTCTGGGGATTGTGGAAGAAGATAAACGTATATGATGCTTTTGTAGAAGGCGCCAAAGAGGGCTTTACGACTGCTGTACGCATCATTCCGTATCTGGTGGCATTCCTGGTTGGTATTGCCGTATTCAGAACTTCGGGTGCGATGGATATGCTGGTAAGCGGCATCGGTTATGTGGTAGGTCTATTTGGGGTGGACACCAGTTTTGTAGGTGCCTTGCCAACCGCGTTGATGAAATCATTGAGCGGCAGTGGTGCCAACGGACTGATGATTGACACCATGAAAGAATATGGCGCCGACTCTTTTGTTGGACGAATGAGTTGTGTGGCCCGTGGCGCTTCGGACACTACGTTCTATATTCTCGCGGTCTACTTCGGCAGCGTAGGCATCACCAAGACGCGCAACGCTGTCACCTGTGGATTGATAGCGGATTTGGCTGGTATTATCGCTGCTATCATCATCAGTTATATATTCTTCTTTTAATCTTTAATTTTTAATTGCCATGGTTTCCTATCAGACAGACGGCGTAGATATGCCCGCCATCAAAAAAAGCAAGACAACGGAATGGATTAAGGCCGTTGCCGCCACTTATGGAAAGAGAGTCGGTGAAATCGCCTATATTTTCTGTTCCGACGAGAAAATACTGGAGGTAAACCGCCAGTATCTGCAACATGATTATTACACCGATATCATTACGTTTGATTACTGCGAAGGCAATCGCCTCAGCGGTGACCTCTTTATCAGCCTTGATACTGTGCGTACCAATGCGGAACAATTCGGTAGCGATTATGAAACAGAATTGCACCGCGTGATTATCCACGGTATCCTGCATCTTTGCGGGATTAATGACAAAGGTCCGGGAGAACGGGAAATCATGGAAGAAGCGGAGAATAAAGCGTTGGCGATAAGATAAACAAAAGAGATAAAGCAGCTGTTTCCTGCACCTATATGCCGGATGTGCAGGGTATATAGATGGGACGCGCTGGATATATAGATGGGATACGCTGGAACTATATACCGGACATGCAGGATATATAGATGCAACGTGCATGAGTTATACCTCCTGCACGTTGCATTTTTAGTTCGCCTCCGCATGATTCCTCAAATGCAGAGATGCATAACCTTTCTTTATTTCTGCAAGAACTCTTCCGCCCGTCCCGGAGAAAAGAGTTCCCATAAAGAAGCGACCGTCCAGCCCGGAGCGAAGATATTATTATAATATCCTTTTCCATTGCGTCCATAGTCCCAGTTGGTGTGCTGCACTACTTCGGGATAATAACCCACTTTGGCAATGCCGCACATATGGCCTTCATAAGGCAACAACTGACGCATAGAAGTGGAAATCACCTTAGCAAAATCCGAGAAACGAGTCTCGTTATATTCTTTGGCAAGCCAGCGCAATACATCCGCAAATTCAAAAACAAACACGTCAATGTGATTATTCTCGACTGATACGTTACCCCAACCGCGAGTTTTCAAACCAATGTCACCCAACATTTGTCCTTCTGCAAAAGGAACGTCCCAAGTATAATACCAGGACAAAGCGAAATAAGCAGCTTTCTTTGCCAGTTTTGCATAATGGGCGCGTTCTGTTCCTTTAGTAACCAAAGCCAGATAATAAGTAGCTGTAGCAGCATACAAAGATGCCTCTTTATCTTCACAATTAGCGTCCAATGTTGAAGAGAAATAATCGGATTTGGAAATCAGTTCCTTCTCCAGATAGTCTACCGTGCGTTTTGCACTTGCCAGATAGCGCTTATCCTTAAAGTATTTGTAGGCCATTACCAAAGGCAGAGTAGCCGAAGGAGTGCTACCACCGCTCTCGTCTACGATAGAGAAATCGTCCTTGAATTTACGAGGGAAACTGCCGTCTGCATTCTGCAAACGCAGGAAACTGTCCAGCATACCTTTGATGCGTTTCTCCCACTCAGGATGTTTACGTTTTTGTTGCTTCTCGTAGTTCAAATAGTTCAATACGGCATATACACCTTCAGACTGGCGACGGATGCTATGAACCGGATCTTTCGATTCACGGTTGTAGTGAACGACTTCGTTAATAAATCCGGCTTGGGAAAAACCATTCTGAAGATAAGTATCGAAAACACTATTGGCATTATCCACCAAATCCGAACGGTTTTGTTGCGCCCCATACTCCAAAGCGTTGAAAGCATTGAGCAATGTGCGTCCAACAAAGCCAACTTCGGCAACATCCGTACTGGCACAAGTGGCTGTTTCCAACTCTACACCGGAATAGTAGTGGGCAGATGTATTATTCACATAGCTTTCTACAAAAAAGTTGCTCATCACTTCTTTCATCCGATCTACCGTATAAGGCGTATTGACAGGTTGCGGACAATTAGTATCATAGCTATACTCCCAGGTACGCTGTACACATTCGGAGAAGTCAGCCACACTTATTTCCGCCAATTCCCAAGTCAAGGAAATGCTATCGCCCTTGCGAAGCAACTGGAAAGCCTCAACAGCAGGAGCCAATGTAAGTTTACGAATATAAGTCTTCGGGGCTTCCTTATACGGAAAACCGAAAGAGAGCACACTCACCCCTCCGATATTCTCAAAACCGGTATAACCAATGGAAGTCTCACCGGATACAATTACTTCACCTTCCTTATGAGTGGCCAATGCGTCCTTATCGAACTTATCGATACGGATCACTGACATTGCTTTCCCATCGACGGGGTTGAAAATAGCTGTCAACGGAGTACTTAAACGATCCTCACGCACCAACCAGCTATCAGAAGTATGGAATGAAGGAGCCTTTTTCGGTGAACGCAGATTACGGCGATACCAGAATCCCGGCATATAGAACTGGCAGTCGGCATGTTTATAACCGGTTTTTACTTGCTCTCCATAATTGAAATACACATTCTCCAAAGCCTTAATCACAACATTGACACGTTGCTTTCCGTCTTTCCCTGTTACTTTACGGGTAATAAGCAAGGGCAATTCTTCATTCGCCTGGCAATTGTATGTTCCATCTTGCACCTCCTGAAGAATAAGCGAATATTGCTTTGCCTCATTTCCCGGAACTTTCAAAGAAATGAAAGCTGAGGTATTCTCCGAAGCAGAATTCACAGCCGACATATCGGCAATACCCATCAAAAGTATTATCCCTAAAAACAATCTTTTTACTCTCATAATTATATCCTAATCTATTTCATTCATTATTTAAAATACCGGTTTGGCAGACTCTGTAGACGGAGAACCTCCGGCTACTGAAGGCCAGCCGCCTTTCCACTCAACCTTATCCATCATCAACACACGTCCTTCGGGGCGCTTGGTACTCACCGCATGATAAAACATCCAATCGTTACCGGCCTTATCCGTTAAAATTTCAGAATTATGTCCAGTGCCCACAAAGACGTCATTCTTGCGAATCAGTACTTCATGGTGGTTGTCCAGCATCTTCTTGCCGCTCTTATCCACATAAGGTCCGAAAAGGTTCTTGGAACGTCCTACAACCGTGGTATAAGTGCTCTTCAATCCTTCACAGCAAGTACCTGTCGAAGCAAAGAAATAATAATAACCGTCTTTCTTATGAATATATGTTCCTTCATAGGCTGTTCCTGCAACCTGACGGGGAGCAGCTCCTTCCTTAACAGAGAGCCCGTCATCCGACAGTTCAATGGCATAGATCCCACGGAAGCTCCCCCAAAAAAGATACTTCTTCCCCCCATCTTCTATATAAAAAGGATCGATGGAATTCTGTACATTGATTTCATTACTACGGAACATTTTCCCATGATCTGTAAAAGGACCTTCAGGCCTATCGGCAGTGGCACATCCGATACCGCAAGTCCACTCTCCTCCCCAGACAGACATGGAATAATAAAGTACGTATTTATTGCCTATTTTATTGATATCAGGAGCCCACAGTCCCCCTTTCGGTTCAAAGTCCGGACGAGTTTCCTTTGTAAACGCAGTACCTACATATTCCCAGTCCACCAAATCCTTTGAACGATGGATAGGGAGGTTGCGAATATCTTCAGTAGCATACAAATAGTAATAGCCGTCATCACCTTCGATGACTGAAGGGTCGGGCAAACTATAATTTATAACCGGATTCCGGTAAGTTTTCACAGGCTTTTTCGCCATAAGCAAACAGCTTATGGCGAGAAAAGCTCCTATTAACAAGGTTTTATGCATATATTCACTGATTACTATTTACAAACCGGAGCTTCTGCCTCCGTAGACGGACTATCACCCACAATTCTTGGCCAATCATTCTCCCACACAATCCGATCGATCATCAGATAACGTCCCTTACTGGGGGTATGTCTGTCATAACTATGATACAGCATCCACTCATTACCTTCGCTATCCGTCACAATCTCTGAGTTATGGCCAGGACCTACGAAACGGTCATTAGCTCTGATAAGAACTTCATATTTATTATCGAGCATCGATTCACCGTTCTTATTCACATACGGACCTAAGAACGAAGTGGAACGACCTACAACGGTAGTGTAAGTACTCAGCATGGAATTACAGCATGACCCAACCGATGCAAACATATAGTAATAATCTCCACGCTTATGAATGTAAGGTGCTTCAAAAGCAGTACCGGCAACCTGCACCCTTTCCTTCTTGGCTGTTGCAAGGTCGGGATATACCCTCGTTCCGTCAGCATTCAATTTTACTGCATACAGACCATTGAAACTACCCCAAACCAACCATTTCTGTCCATTGTCCTCGAAGAAACAAGGGTCGATGGAGTTTCTTACATTAATCTCATTCGAGGTGAATAATTTGCCCTTTCCATCGACAGATATCTCCAATGAGAAGGGGCCTTCGGGAGAATCAGCCGAAGCGATACCGATACCGGCACTTGCAGGTTTACCCATTGCAGACATGGCATAATACAGAATGTATTTATCTCCAATCTTCTCAATATCCGGAGCCCATACAGCCGCACCCGATTCAGTAACGAACGAAGGCTTCTTTTCAAACATCTTACCACCGTCCGTCCAATGAATCAAATCTGTTGATTTACGGATTACAGATGTATTGGTAGCATATACATAGAACGAATGATCATTTTCTTTCCAAACTGTCGGATCAGCCGCACTGTAGTTAGTCAGCGGGTTTGAATAAGGGTTGTTATAAACCGGCTTTTTATTATTATCATCATCTGAACAGGATGCCAAGGCTCCTGTCAGAGCCAAGGCAAACAATATATATTTACTTCTCATAATCAATTATTATATCTTTTTTCAAGTTCTTCTACAGGAATATTATCTTCATAACCATCATAACCGTAGTTCTGATTGATACGACCTTGAGTGTTGGATTCTATGGCATTACGCGGAACAGGCCACAACACATGATATGGCTTCATGATAAAGGCATTGGTCGAATAATAGTATTCCGTTGCAAAGAAATTATTCTTCTCCATGATACGGTCATAATACCAGTTCTTTTCAGAGAAATTATCAAGAGAATATCCATCTATGCCCTTTTCTGCTTTCAGGAAAGCGATACGGGTCAACTCCGTCTTACGGTGGTCTTCCAGGAACAGTTCTCTGGCTCTTTCATCCAGAATGTCCTCCAATGTAACAGATGAAAGCTCCGGTGCATTCACACGGCGACGGATTGTATTCACATCCTCGGTAGCCAGATCATTCTTTCCCAACCACCAATAAGCCTCAGCTCTGTTCAAATAAGTCTCGGCAAGGCGAAAGATATACTGGTCGGTAAAACCGCCTACAGGAACTTTACCTCCCGCATTCGGATCATCCTTATCAATCAGAACTTTCACAATCGGGAAAGAGAAGTAACAACGCATGGTATCCGTACAGTAAGCAGGATCAACCGGTTGGCCGAAGTAAGCGGCACTACCCCCTTTTGAAGCCGGCAAATTATATTTGATACGTGATTTATCATACCAGTTGTTGGAGTTATGACGCATATCGTCACCACAATCTTTCCACAACTCATATTGTGCATAGTTGGTAGGACGTATCTTGGCAAGCCCCCTACCCAGTTCTTCCAATTGTTCGTATCCATCGTAGATACCCGAAGCATCTGTAGTTCCGTTCTTTCCGTCCGGTGTTTTCACTTTACTTCCGGCATGCCACTGCGGCACGAAGTTACGTTTACGTTTTGAGCCACTCGGAGAAGAACAACCATCCAGACCATAGATTTCCTGACCGATCATGATGCCTTCCTTATTCTCAACAATACTGATATTCTCTTCCTGGAACAAGTCATTATAGACATCTTTGCTTTTATCGTCCGAATTGATACCGAAACGTTCGGTCATCAGATGCAATCCATAATCGTTAATACACCGGGTTGTTGCGTCTACCGCCTGCTGGAAGTCACCCGTGGCCAGGCATATCTTAGCCAATAGATGTTCACCTGCCGCTCTGCTCACAGCACCGCGGATCACATCTTTAGGCAACCATTGTACGGCATATTCCATATCTTTCTTGATATTAGCCAGAATTGTCTTGCGGGAAACAGTATTAAAGTCCAGTTTTGCACCGGTGATTTCTTCTCCGATCCAAGGCACATCTCCAAATTGGTTAGTCAGCAGATAATACCAGTAAGCACGATGAAAATATCCTTCAGCAAGACAAGCGTTTCTGTCTTCTTCCGAAGCCATACCATCGGCTTCGGGAGCACGGGTGATGACTGTATTAGCATACTTGATACCGTTCCAGCCGAAAACCCAATAACGCAAGTGTAGATACATATTGGTAGTAGGAGTCAGCTGAGTCACCATATTATGGATTTCCTTCGTTTCGGGTCCTCCCATCACAGCCAGGTCAGACCAGGCATATTCATACACAGAATAGGTTTCACAGTTTCCGGAGTTGAAAGCATCTCCGAACCATTCAAAATTCATCTGCTTACGGCAGAGGCGAAGCATGGTTTCCAAACCTGCTTTATCCACAAAAGTGTTTTCCGGCGTCAGGAACGACATCGCCTTTGGTTCAAGATCAACACAAGCAGAAAGACCGGCAGCTATCAGGCAAGTTGCCAGACCTTTTAGTATATATTTCTTTGTTTTCATTTGAATATCTTTATTTAATTATCGTTCTATCAGATTATAAGGTAATGTCTACACCAAATGTCCAGATACGTGGAGTGATGGCCTTTGTCAAAGGATCAGAAGTTCTCCACTTAGAGATAACGAATGCATTATCCACATTGATACTGAATCTCAGATTATCAATCATGAACTTGTTGATCAGCTTCTTCGGAAATGTATAAGACAATGCCACATTCTGCATTCTTACGTAGTTTCTCTTCTCATAAATATTCACCCCCGGGCTGTCTATGTTTGCACCCAAACGGGCATATTTGGCATTCGGATTCCACGGTGTCCAATACTCAGTCCAAACGGAATTTGAAGTATTGTAAAAGCGGTTAGTTTCATTTCTTGGCAGATTATCGATATCCATCCAGCCGAATTCTCCACGCAACACGAAAGAGAAGTTGATGCATTTGAACAGGTTCAGGTCACTGCTCAATGTCATACGATGCTTCGGAGTTTTTGAGCCCAACCAAAGTTTGTCATCATCATTGATTTTACCATCGTTATTGACATCCAGCAATCTCGGGTCACCCGGCTGCTTGCCATATTTTGCGGCTTCCAGTTCTTCACCCAGTTGCCATACGCCAATCCACTTATAATCATATATCTCATCAATGGCATGTCCGATATACCAGCCGTTCTGTACGTCATCATCTTCACGCTGGCCGATGACATTGCCATTTGCATCCAACACGTCAATCATATCACCATACAAGTGTCTGATTTCATTCTTGTTAGTCGAATATGTAAATGTAGTACCCCAACGTACATTAGAGGTGTTCACGTTTATACTTGACAAAGTCAACTCAGCACCTTGGTTGGCAATCTCTCCCAGGTTGGAAGCGATTTTACCATATCCTGAAATCTCCGGCATGGCACGGTCCATCAACAAGTCGTTCGTCTTATTCTTATAAAGTTCTACAGAACCACTCAATCTGTTGTTAAGCAATCCGAAGTCAACACCGAGATTAAAACCGGTAGTGGTTTCCCATTTCAAGTCTCTGTTAGCCAAACTTGAAGGATATACACCTTTATAGTTTACACCATTCTGGATAACATTGGTGATAGTCAGTCTTGAGAAAGCGGCATAACGACCGATGTCGCGGTTACCGGTCTGTCCCCAGGAAAGACGCAGCTTCAGGTTATTAATCCATTTCACATCCTTCAGGAACTTTTCTTCTGATATACGCCATCCGGCTGCAACAGTAGAGAATACACCGAAAGGATTATTCTGTCCGAAAGCAGAGAAGCCATCACGACGTACAGAACCTGTCAGCAAATAGCGGTCCATCAAAGAGTAGTTCAAACGCCACAGCAAACCATTACCGGTCTGCATTTCGTCGTTTGCACTGACAGTAGGAGTAATACCAGCCTGAATACCATGATAACTCAACGCACCGTTCGGTTGGAAACCTTCATTGTTTCCCGTACTTTGCCAATTCTGATATTTCTCAGCAGTATACACAAAGGTAAAATCAAAGTTATGTATTTTAGCAAAAGTGCGGTTCCATTTCAACATATTATCAATACTCCACTCGTAGTCAGAGTAGTCCACACGTTTTGCTTTACCACCGGCTACTACCCCCGGTTTGATATCAGAATCGAAATAATAGTCCTTTCTCCAACCATAACGTACGTTGAAAGTAGTCTGCCAGGTGAATCCGAACGGAAGAGTCAACTTACCATACACGCTTGAATTGAAGGTTTGTGTTCTGTAATATTTGTCATCTACTGAACGATTCAGCAACGGGTTGGCAACGCGGTTGTCATCCCAAGGTCTGACTTTGATGCTTCCATCAGCTTCATAAACGTCACCAAAAGGACTGGCTGCCTTAGCCGCACCCGTATCTGCCTTGATATCATCCGAACCTTTATGAACGAATTGCGCATTCAAACCTATGTTCAACCATTTTGTAATCTCAGTATCTAAATTCACACGTGATCTTGAAGCACGGAACTGGTCGCCCACAACAATACCATCATTATTGGTATATCCCAATGATACATAATAATTTGTCCTTGCTGTCTTACCGGAAACGGATGCGTTATAGTCCTGTCTCAAACCATTCTGATAAACCAGATCCATCCAGTCAACGAATTTACCGGCTTTATAGTTGTTAACCTCGATAGGATTGAATTCCAAACGTTGCATCCAGGTTTCAATGTAATCACCGGAGAAGGAAGGATCATAAGCAGCCCATTGATCACGGGATACTCCTTCAGGCAGATTGTCGGGATTATCATAGTAACCTAAACCTTTCTGTTGTTCTCCCGGTTTGAAATAATCGATTGTCTTATAATAATCGGAGCGTCTCTGCATGTACTGTTCAGCGGTAGGCATCTCAGGCATAAAGGTCGCTTGCGACACACCGATTTTTGTGCTTACATTAATAATAGGTTTTTCAGAAGTACCTCTCTTTGTATTAATAAGAATAACACCCGCCGAACCCTTAGAACCATAAATAGCAGTGGAGCTGGCATCCTTCAGGATGTCCATACTTTCGATGTCATTCGGATTAATATCTCCAACGTTACCATAAAATACTACACCATCCAGAACAATCAAAGGAGAAGTACTAGCTTTCAACGATTGTTTTCCACGAATCAAAAGTCCGGAAGCACCGCCACCTGCTTCAGTAGAAGGTGTAATATGCACGCCGGGAACTGTACCTACCAGGAAGTCCAGGGCATTTGTTGCAGCTCTGTTTTTAGTTACTTCGTCACCAATGTGTGCCACAGCACCTGTTACGTCTTTTCTCTTCATCGTACCGTAACCAACTACAACAACCTCATCCAGTAACTTAGAATCTTCAACCAACGTCACATTCAAAGTTCTTGTGCTAGCGTCAATCGTTTTTTCTATTGTTTGGTAACCAATGAATGAAAACACTAAAGTAGATTTTTGTGCGGGAACGTTCAATGAATACTTACCGTCCAAATCGGTAATAGTACCCAATGCAGCATTACCTTTTACAGTCACGTTTACTCCAATAACTGTTTCGCCCGTGGCATCTTTAACGACACCCGTAACGATTCTGCCCGATTGAGCTTGAACATAAACTGTAGAGATCAGGAATAGTAGCAACATCCTAATCCTTGCATCAGAAAAGAATTTTGAAATCTTCTGCTTCATAATATTAAATTTTAAAAAAATAGTAAAGACTTTCTTGGCTTTAAAGCAAGACAAAAGTAGATATTCAATTAAATAATTGATAATACAGTTATCTCTAAAAAAAGAAAAAATGTCCCAAACTGCACGCGAAAAGGGTTTAAAACGGCAATAGGCACAATAATCTCAATTATGGGACGCATCTGTCATTTTATTCACATAGTGTGAGTTGCGAGATCAGTCGATTAAGAAAGTTTTAGAGAAAAAACAAAGGCATATCCTCAAACTGAATATGCCTTTATTCTAAAAAAACGAATATAAAAGAAAAGATGTCTCTATCAGCAGAAGTTCTAATCAAGAGCCTGGACGACAAGTTCTCCTGTTTTATTCGTCGCAGGCAGAGTGATTTCCAACATTCCCGCATGAACGGACCTGAATGAAACGGGGCTACCATTAAAGCGCACCGCATATTCACGTCCCGCATCCATACAAACAACCATGCAACGTTCATGTGGTTTCGTCGAATCATCAAAAGAGATCTCAGCCTTATATCCGGAACAGTCGTCACTGAATTCGCTTTTCGTAATCCAGACCTCGAATCCCGTAGAGACCTTACCCGGTCTATAATAAGCCGCAAACCAATTCAGAACAGGAGACGAAAGCCCCGAAAACTGGTGCCATCCCGCCCCTCTTCCCGAGGAAATAATAAAGTGTTCAAACGTGAAATAACTCTCTTCACACTCCTTCTCCCAATTATCCAGTACCGTATGCGCCACCCGATAAGCTTCTTCTCCTTTTCCCAAGTCTAAAAGAGCTTTCCACATCATCCATTGATGAGGAAACCAGACAGCCCCGTTCCAATAGCCGTCTTCCAGATAATAAGGAGCAGACTGATCGACCGTTGAAATGCCCACCTTAGTCCAGAGCTCGCCAGGCGAGAATAAGTGAGCCGTCAGCTTGTCCACCTGAGCAGAAGAACAAATACCGGCAACCAGAGGGGTTACACCATCCAATCCCTTATTGAAATTAGACTGATCCTTATACCGGAAAATGCCTTTCGCATTACCCAAAGAATCATGGACTATATATCCGTAATATCCGCTTTCTTCGTCCCAAGCATAAGTTTGCAGTGCGTATGACAGTCGCTTGATTACCCGCTCATACTCCTTCACGTCTTTCTTCAGTCCCAACTCCTTAGCTGCCAGACGCAGAATCTTCGCAGCACGGAGATAATAAGCCGAAGTCACCACAGGAGTAACAAACCGAGTTTGTGATTTAGTACGATGCAACGCATGTTGGGGCGGATAATCGTCCCATCCACCGGAATTATAGAAATAATCCCAAGTACGGAGCAAACCGGAACCTTGCATCCGGGTAGTGGAATAAGGATCGTTTCCGACCATGAAATCAAAATATTGTTTCAGGCGGGGATACAAGAATGCCAATGATTCGCGTGACAGACTGTTATTCCATAAATCAAAGTAAGCATACATCTGTATGGGCAACGGGGTACCATGCTGGATGAAAGCCGATTCATTTCCCACCGGAGTGGTGTAAGCTTTGATACATTCAAAAGCTTTGGCAGGATCTACATCGACCAGCCCCAACGCTATGAAACCGGAGTCCCAGGTATAGAGGCTATTCCAGTTTTTTCCCGGTGTGAAGTGCCGGATATACTCTTTTTGAGTATAAACCGGATATACTATATTCGACAAAAGTGAAGCTTGCAACAGACGGTTTCCCAAGAGATATTTCTCTCCGGCAGGCAATATCCGGTCTTTGGAATGCATGCCTTTCGCAGGTTGTGCCTGTGCAATAAGCTTGTCCGGCGCCGAATGGAAACCGGACAATTCACGCTTCACCAGTTCTTTATCTCCGCTGCACACCAGCATGTAAATGGTTTGTTCGGAATTCGGTTCCAGCACGACGGGACGCAAAAAGGCATTTGCATAATGCCACTTCCTGTCGCCAACCAGCCTCGAAGATACATGATCGTGCACCCGCCTACGAAAAAAAGACTCCAATTCACTATTCAAAATCTCGCGCACCTCCGAATGCTGATAGTTCCAAGCCACACCATAGAAGTTCTCACAATCCTTGTATTTCAGGATGAAGTCCTTCCCGCCCTCTCCCACTTCCATCACGGGAGTGAAAGGAATGGGGGCAGGGGTTATATTCACATGACTTATCTCATCACTGTCTCCCACAAAGAAGCCATCCAGACTGATGCCGACGGTGGAAGCGGAAATAAATTCCAGTTTATATTCCCCTACCTTTTCGCAACGGTAAGGAATGGACAGGAAAGAGAACTCTTCCGTACCCTTCAATTCCACAGACTGTTCTGTCAGTCCTTTCAGATGCAGCACGGCGGTTTCCCCTTCTTTTACCTTAAATCGGAGTCCTATGGCACCGTTCTCGTGCCCCGGAAGGATATTTACCCGATAAACCAGCCGGTCACCCTCGTTTCTGCCGAAGCCCCTTCCCAGAATGGAACCATCGAGTGACGAGGCACTCCGCTCTTCATTCCGTTGCCAGCCGTCATATACCAAACGGTATTGAGGAGATTTACGGACGGGGGCATTCTCCACATAATCGATGGCATTGTACCATTGCAGACGGGATGTGCCCGTAGCCGCCACTTGCGGTTGCGTTTCAGGATAATCAATATAGGCCATCTGATTCAAGACCAGATTTTGTGGCGTCCCTGTACGGTTGACACAACGTATTCCGACCAGCGTACGGTTATCATCCAAAATATAATAGGTGACATCCGTATAAACCCGGTCTTTCCATTCCAGTTCGTAGCGGTAGGTGATGCGGGTCATCTCCGGGTTTATCTCCCACGGATAGTAGGATGACTCGAACAGGACGTGTGGCACCAACTGGCGATTCCGATAGTATCCGGGCATCACCGAGAAGTCAAAACGTATCCCTTTGCGCATATCGGGTATGTGCGAGATACCGGCATAACGTTTTGAGTAAGGACCCCATACATGCAAGGAAGCTATATCATGGCTATTGCCCGAAGAAGATGGAGGGAAAACAGCTCCTGCACAATAGAGAGCCATAATTGCGACCAAGAATGTCATCAGGTATCGTTTCATCTATTACTATAATTTTAAGATTCGCGCAACGCGCACTTTCATAATTAGTTTATAAAATTATTTATAAAAATAACATGTCGTGAAACGGTCGGCACTTCATCCCTATTCAGTCTGTACCTCATTATGGCATTTTTTCCACGCTAACAATCAAGCTGTTACAAAATCCATAAAAAGATGCCATCTAATTCAACAAACCACAACAAGCAGATTGAAAAAATCCCATTCTACAACTTCCGTACGAAAACATCCGGAATCACTTTTCGCCCCAGCAAACCGATTGCAAAAACCACGTTATCTGTTCGTTCTTCAACCCCTGGCGTTCCAATACCGAAGGCAATTCATGATAACTCTTCCAAAAACCGTCGATCAAAGCGGGCATTTCTGACGGTGCATACATCACAGCTTCATTCAGACTTCCCATCTTGCCCAACTCTTCTTTGAAGACAATGTATGAATTACGGTACTTCAACTGTTCCATAGATTTGGCAATTCTTCGGGATACTCCCGAAAGTCCGTTCATATCCACCTTTTCGGTGGGATATACTATCTTAACCACTTTTGCCTGATTACAAGGCAATTCCGGCAAATCTATCAGCAAAGCAAAGTCTTCAGCCGAATATGTGTATTCTGCCGGACTCCCATTCACCGTTACGGACAAGGGGATGAGTGACGAAAGCACTTTCACTTTGAATGCACGGGCAAGAGGCATCTCTTTATAACTACCTTCGCGCTTGCCTATGACAACGGTTTGCTCATTGCCATTACGGGCAGTCGTCAGCTTGGTCACCGCATACTCGGATGCATAGTTTTTATCATTTCCATTATCTTCGTACAAAGTGAATACCGATGCATCGCTTCCACCGGGAAATACCGTCACCGCTATCTCTTCGTCGTTACCGTTGAGGTTCATCACGTTCTCCAGATACAGAGGAAGTATTGCACCCGCCTTTACATAAATGGGATATTCGTCGATGGCAAAAGAACGTTCCACAACACGGTTTCCTTGTAATAAGGCACCCGTGTGCCACTCGTACCATTCCCCCTCCGGCAGCCATACGCGCACCTGCGCATAACCATCCTTTGCCGGAACCGTGACCGGCGCCACCATCATATCCTCTCCAAACATATACTCATTGACGAAATCATAGGCTTCCTTGTCCTCCGGATAATCATAATACATGGGGCGACAGAGTGAAATTCCGTCATCATATCCCTTACGGGCCATAGTATAGATATAAGGAGCCATCACATAGCGTTGACGAATTGTCTCACGGATGATGTCGCAATATTCCTTGTTGAACACCCAGGGTTCCTTATTCAGTTTGGCTCCTTTTTGGGAGTGGGTACGCATTATCGGACTCAGTGCCCCGAACTGCAACCAACGGGTGTACATTTCGGGATCTATCTGGCTGCCGATATGTCCACCCAAATCATGACTCCAATAGCCGTATAGCACATTAGAGGCAGTAGAGTTGAAATAGGGCTGAAAGTCCAGTGACTTCCATGAAATCACTGCATCACCCGAGAATCCCACTTGATAACGATGGTTTCCCAGTCCTCCCCAACGGTGATAGAGCATCGGGCGTGTCTCCCGGCGTTGTTCCATATCACTGAAGAATGCGTAATTAATCCACCAGGTATTGCTCAAGTTCTTCATCTTCGAGTCGAACATTCCCTGCTGCCAGTCCAGCCACCAGAAGTCTACTCCGTCTTTCTCCATCGGAGACAGGATATTCTTGAACATATTCTTCATGAATTTCTTATCTGAATTTACCCAGGGAATTGTCTGCTTTGTTGCAGGATCCACCCCCATGTCTTTGGCCATCTCCGAATACTTCTCTTCATAAGCAGCCACTCCGTCTGCCGGATGCAAGTTGAGTGTCACCTTCACGTTGTTTTGCTTCAGATATTTCAGGAAGCCTTGAGGATTGGGGAATAAGTCTCTGTTCCAAGTCCAACCGGTCCAGCCTCCCTTACCTTTCTCGGTATAATGCCAGTCCATATCCACCACCAGAACGTCCAAAGGTATCTGATAGGTATGAAAATTATCAATCAGATTGCGAAACTCTTTATCAGAGTACAACCAATAGCGCGACCACCAATAACCAAAAGCATAGCGGGGAGGCAACGGCATCTTACCGGCAAAAAGAGTATAATCTTTCAAGGCCTGCTTATAGTCATGCCCATAAGCCATGAAGTACCAATCCTGTCCGTCATTGGCAGGGCGCTCCTTAGCCCAATCCCAGTCCGGATCATTGTCAAAAAGAAGGTTTTGCGAATCGTCAATAAGTGTCCAGCCATCGGTTGCCAGCAGACCGTCTTCCAATTTCAGTTTATCCCCTTTCTTGGTGTCAGACACCCAAGTTTGGGTCTGTGTGTCACCATCCATCCCGTCGAGGGTACGGTAGGTGCCTTTCAGATTCCCTTTCTGCTGCATCCCAGGCTTCCAAGTGAACGGAAAAGCTCCCTTCACAGCCTGAATTACCAAGTTATTGTCTGCAAACCGCCCACTGTCTTTTTTATAGCGCATCTTCATTTTGGAAGTTACTATTTCAACCCACGCGCCTTTTGCCTTCACTTTGTAATTGACATGAGGATACAAGCGATCCACTGCAGTAAAAGACTTATCGTCCACAAACTTCCCATCCGGAGCATATTCCAAACGGAGCGTTCCATCCGATATGACCGTAAACCGTACGTTGTTGTCAGCATAAGCAATGTTCCGTTCTTCACTCTGCGCCCGCAGTGACAACAGGACACCTTGCAAAATACAAAGAATAAGCGTTAACTTCTTCATCATGGTAATCTTTATTTATTTCTGGTAGGCTGAGGTCCCATATACGAACGCTTCATGCCTCCGAAGTCCAACACCACTTTCTGCACTACAGTTCCGGCATCACCGCAGATGATTTTCACCGTATGCTTACCCGGTTTGTCTATGTGGAGAGTGGTCTTGTTGATCCGGCAGTTCTTCAATACGCTTTCATACCATATTTGGGCATATTCGAAAGAAGAAGTGGACGGAGTCATCACAGGACCTTCATCGATGCATACGCCATATTTGGTTTCTACGTTCGTTGCTTCGTGTCCGGCATATCCCCTGTCCTTACTTATCGTGAAGGTAGGCAACACATAAGTATACACATCTACCGACCCTTGCTCGAAAGTATAGAAGTCATACTCCAAGCGTGGCGTGCTACGCCCTGCAGTACGTTGTGCCGGTGCTAGGGGATCGCCTAACTGCACAGCCGTATTTTCACATCCCAGATTAGGAATCACTCTCATCCTAATAGCATCATTCTCTACCTTACGGTGGAAACCTGCGGCATCAATTGAAACATATCCGTTGTTCTCAATATACAAAGTATCCATTTCGGCCAATGAAGGAGAAGTAGGATTGAAGACAGAGATATAAACACTTTCTTTCTCACCACTGTCAGACATAATGTCCAGAGTTCCCAAAATTCTCTCACCGGCAGGAACTTTCGCCCAGTCGATGGATACTTCTATACGGTCTTCGGTAGGAGTCTCTCCAGACTGCTTGCTCACTAATATCCAGTCATTCGTAACAGCCGTTTTCCATTTTAGCGGAACGGCACCTTTATTGAATACGTCTACATAATATGACTGGCGCAGATAAGTATTGAAACAGGGCAATGAATGGAAACTCTTCAGACCTTTCAAGACATCTTCACCTTCTGCCATCACACCCAGAGAAGCCACAGGAGCCAGTTCAACGTCTCTTAACTTCGGAAGTTCAAAGTAAGCGGCTGCAAATCCCTGCTTCATGGTCATCACATGATCCCACTTACCGTCGAGCAATGAGTTATAGCCTTTGGTGATAACTTCAAGGCTGTCATAACAAGCTTTTGCCGATTTTTCCAGCTCTTTGGTACTGGCTCTTTGCTGGATAGAATACCAGCGGTTTCTCTGTCCGTCCAGTATCATTCTGTTCAGCAATTCGCATCCCTTCACCGGATAGTACAATGACTGATAGAAACAGGCTCTCTGCTTTTCATCGGACATACTGTTCAGAATCTTCTCTACGATAATTCCAATCCTGCGATATTCACTCAGACGGTTGTCCACCTCACGATAGTTGGTAAGTGAAAAGTCAGTATCTGTATTCCGTTCTCTTCCATGCTTATCGGTAGTCCATTGGTAACCCCATCCCATAAATTCAGGTTTACGGGCAAAAGCCAGCTTATAAAAAGAATTAACCACATCCTGATATTCATTACGGTATTGATCACCCAACATACCGCACAACCATTCCGTACGATAGTTGGCGGCTCTCTCAAAGTTGAAAGAATCAATATCAAAAGCCATTGTCAGGAAGTAATCGACAGCAAATTCACACGACTTGATGTCACCGGCATTAAGCAACCAGATACGGTCGGCCGTTGCATCATACGCTTTACGCAGTTCTTCGTACATTAATGTCGGAGAAACCGTATTCATCCAAAGATGGTCATGGGGCTTTCCAAGATAAGAAGAGTGATAATACACACCGGAACGTCCCGAACGTTTCTGTTCTTTCGGACTGCTCAGACGTTTCATATACCCATAGTTATCATCCGGCCAAATGATAGTTACATCATCCGGAAGTTCCAGACCTTCGTCGTATACATCCAATACTTCCTTGTAAGGAGTAAATGCTTGGGGAATCTCTTCACCCGGTTTACCGATTGCGTCCACCAGCATTTGTCTTTGTGCCATTAACGCTTCCTGAAGCATGTCTTTCCGGTCACCCATATCATTGCTTGCATTCATGGCGCGGTCATGCAATCCGCGCAGTGCCAGGGTATATACGTTCTCAAAAGGAGCACATTCCTTTACGCGCGCATTCAACACGCTGTCCACGCCTTTTTTATTATTGATGTAATCCCATTCACCCATTTTATCGCGTTTCCATTCACTTGCCGTATTAAACAATAACGGTTCGCAGTGAGAAGACCCCATGATGATAGCAAAACGGTCTGCAACCAATCTGTTCTCTGGAATACGGTGAAACGCCATAGATGCATCATGCATGGCCGGACACAAATAGTTGGCTTGGAGACGGAGCAAAAGCTCACAAACTTTAGCGTAGGTACGGGGACCGAAATTGCCCACTTCTTTTTCGAAGTTTCTCTTCGACCAACGGTAAAGGCCCCAGTCTTCATCATTAATGAAAATGCCCCTATACTTCACGGTAGGTTCCTTGGAGATATATTTGTCTACCTTCAGGTGCAATTGCTCCTTCTTCACAATAGGAGCATCTGCCCACCAGTACCAGGGAGACACACCGATGGTTCTTGACACTGATAATAATCCGTAAGCAGCACCTCTACGGTCACTGCCTACAATAACCAACGCCTTGTCTACTCCGGGGAGAGGATTACGGACAAGTTGCACCAGATAGCTTTCCCAACGATTCTTCAAAGGTTCCACATCCAGTTTCTTCTTCGCAACCATCTGACCGATCCACTCATTGTGGCCCAGAGTTCCGACAATGATACAGTTCTTCTGAGGAGCTTCTTTGGTAGTGGCAACACCCAGGATTTGTCCACTCACCTCCTTCACGTCATTCGCAAATAGTCCCGCCGTTGTTTTTACAACCTCAAAATCTTGTGCATCATAGTACACACAGGCTTTATCCTTCTTGCCTACGAGGCTGAATACGTTGGAACCGCTACTATTCTGTGATAGCGAAACCTGAGCCAGCGCCGCTGAAGAAGCCAGCAACAACATGCCTCCTAATAAAACAGATTTAAAAATATTCATAATTTATTAATTGTAATTTATAAGTTACTTTTCCATCAGCGCGGCCACACACCAAAGGTAAGGTCCTTGTGCATGAAAATCACCGGTACGGCGCGGACGGTCGTAGTAGTATTGCTTGTCGTTCTTCTTGTTGGTACCTACACAAATCTCTCTCACCTGATTCTTTTCGGTAAGATAAGTCACCAAAGCCATCCATGCTTTGCGGGCTGCCGGAGCATACTCTTTGGCATTCAGCCATCCGTTCTTTACACCCGTAATGAAAGCGAAAGTAAACATGGCGGAGCCTGATGTTTCAGTCCAGCAATCGGGATCATCGAGCAACTGATTCCACAGGCCTTCCGGGTTCTGATATTCCTTCAGACTCTTCATCATAGTCAGGTAACCTTTCATGATACGGGGACGGTCTTTATGGTTCTTGGGCAAATAGCGAAGCAACTCCGCCATACCTGCTGCCATCCATCCGTTTCCGCGTCCCCAGTAGAAAGGCACGTCCGGTGCGTGATAGAAAAGACCGTTAGGACGTTGCAATTCATCCAGATACATCACCATCTCTTTGGCTGCACGGTCTATATATTTGCTGTCATTGGTCACTTTATAAGCATGCGTCTGTACAATGGTGATCATATACATATCATCAATCCAGAGGCGTGTTTGCCATGAATAACCTTTCTCCGCCCATTCTTTTTCGGCAGGTTTTGCATCTGCCGGAACTTCCCATTGAGTATCGGCATAAGGCAGTCCCAATTCTTTATAACGTTCATCCTTCGTCACCCAATAGAGTTCCAAAGGCAGGCTTCCGAACATGTTCAGATCGACATGGTTCTTGATGGGCAACAATGCCTTTTCAGTAGTAAACAAATGCTCAAACCTGGCTTGCAGAAGTTTGATAAGTGCTTTATCTTTGGCTGCCGCCGCATATTTAAGAGAACCGTTCCAATAGAAGGTTTCGGGATAACCAATCCATTTTCCGGCATGCAATGCATGTTTCTCGGTTACAAAACGGTAGGCAATACGTCTGCCGATTTCATCGGGAGTATACCCCTCGGGAAAATTTTTCAGAAGACTGGTCTGAGCAATTAATAACTGAAAAGACGATAATAAAAATAATAATGTGAATACTTTCTTGTACATAACAAATCAGATTCTATCTATTAAACATTCTAATTAATTTACAGCTTATGATATATCCGGTGATATTATTTCACCTTCAACAGTTTCCTGATATCATCACACACGGCTACCGCCACTTTGGAGTCTGCACAGCCGTAATAAAGATATAGCTTCTTTTTGTAATAGGCCAACCCTTCGATAAACACGGTTCCGTCTTTATACTGTCCACTTTTCTCGAAAGGGGCTTCAGGCATGAAAAAAGGTTTGTCCAAGCGGTTCAACACCTTGTAAGGGTCTTTAGAGTCAAGCAGAAGCTGTCCGGCGCAGTAAGCACCTGCCGGATAGTTTGCATCGCCCCTCTTTTTATCATTCTTGCCATTATACATCAGCACGATGCCTTGTTTGGTACGAATGGCAGGAGGACCGCATTCAGTCATCTGACTATCAAAATATCCGTTACGTGGCTTGGCTATCTTCAATAATTCATTGTTTCCATCCAACACAGGATACCAGTCTATCAGATTATCGGAGATAGCAGCATGTACGGCATATTCTCCCCAATACATGAAGTATTTGCCATTCACCTTGTCTATGACCAGCTTTCCGTCTTTCACCTTGGTCAGGATGGAAGCTGATTTTGTAGCTATTCTGGCAAAACGTCCGTCATACGCTTTTTCAAAAGCAAGGCCATGCTTGGTCCAGTTCTTCAAATCTTTGGAGGTAGCCACTGCGAGGCGGGGAGTCTTCCGGTTCCATGCCGTATAAAGCATTACGTATAATCCGTCTTCCGTCATAGCCACCCGTGGGTCTTCGCAACCACCCGGACACTCTATGTTTTCAAAATTATCTCCACCGGGAAAAAGTATCGGGCTATCCAGCCTCTTCATGGTCATTCCATCCGTGCTTTCGGCATAGCCGATACGTGAAGTTCTTTTTCCGATACCTTGTGCCGAATTATCCTCGGCACGATAAAGTACGACAATCTTTCCGTCTTTCACGGTAGCGGCAGGATTGAAAGTATCGCTTTCCTCCCACTTCACTTGCTCCTTTCGCATCGGGCAATAGAAAGAAGTGGGGTGCGGCACAATCACGGGGTTGACACCCTCCGGACGGAGGAACGGACCAACCACCCAGTTCTCCTGTTGTTTCTTATCTGTATCATTCGAAGAAGGCATAGTAGAAAAACTACTTAATGACAATACTCCTATCAGACCGACTATGAGTTTTAATTTCATCTTAATTTCTATGTTTTTACATGGTTAAAGTTATTGTTTTATTGACGAAGGCGTTTATAGATACCGGTCAGCACTTCCAATCTGGACGTTTTTCCAGGAACAGCCTGAAGCTTAAACCCGCATAATGTACTCCATTCCTGCAATGTCTTTTCATCTACCGCGCCTTGCAGGTTTGCATCCCACCCGGACAAATACCCCCGCAATCCCATATATTGCACCAAACGGAAGTCAGGATCTTCCGGACGCAGGTCACGGAAGTATATCAACGTCGCTTTTTGGTCGATCAGCAGTTCCTGCAATATAGACATATCCACATCCTGCACGGCTACTTTACCATCAATAGCCAGCGAGGCGGCAATACCTGCCGCCTGCCCCAATGCCATCCAGCATGGTTCCATTCGCAAAGTAGAAAATCCTATATGCGAACCGGATACCGGTACAGGCAACAACAGGTTATCTATATTGCGGGGCAGGATGACGCCCAAAGGCACAGTATAGACAGCTGTAGGATAACTGATAAATCCATCCAGATGTACCCTGCCGGTTTCTCTTTTCCGAGCAGCATGCGAATCGAGCGCATAATGACTGGCTGTCACGCTGTTGGCATGCAATGGCGGACGTTTTCCCGGTGCGACAGGCAGGGCATCCTTGGCTGTAAAAAAGTAGACTCCTTCAAACCGTCTTCCTTCGCGTACATATACCTGACGAGGGAAATACTCATTGTCCTGATATTCGTCTTTAGCCAACCCCCACTCCAGCATTGCTTTACGGAAATGTTCCGGCAGTTCGGGATCATTTTGGGCAAACCAGAACAAGCCCAACGTATAATCTTTCAGACGTTTGGCAAACTTATCCCTCCACTCCCACGAAGAAGTAGGCCAAGGCCAGTTCTCTTCGGGCAAATCGGTAGAAATAAATGCTGCATGCTGGTTATTGCCATCCGTCTTCTGATTAGGCAGTTTCACAATGCTACTCAGCTTTCTGATTCCCCAACTGTCTCCAGGCAATCTAGTCTGATTACCGGCAGCTATATGACGGCGGTTTTCTTCCATCATCTCATTTGTTACCTTCAGCATAGCTCGTTGGGTATTCTTACCGGTCCATACATCTTCAATCAGTGAAACATATTCGTCTCTGTTATAAGATGCCGGTTTCGGAAAAAGTACCCGGTTATCAGGGTCATTAGTCAGGCAAAGACGATAGTTGTAGGCCTGTACTGCATTATCCGATTCCCCTGTGCTACCACTGGCAGGCAGGCTTTTCCAGTATTCATAGGTTCTTCCCGCTCCAGGTTCTCCAAATTCGGCCTTACTTTCTCTGCCTATGCGGAAGGAAACACCGGCCGCAGCCCCTAAATCTCCTTCATAAGTGGCATCTATAAAAATATCGCCCTGATAAGTTTCTTTTTCTCCATTCTCACGATTCAATATACAAATGCTTTCAATGCGCTTATTCTTGAGAGAAATGTTCTGGCCTTCAGCATCGAATTGCCGCATAAGAAGTATAGTAATCTTATCCTTATGTTCGTTCAGCATATCCTGATATACAGATGCTGCAACGGACGGTTCGAAATGAAAGCCGTCACTACAATCCTTCAACTGCTGAGAATTCTCTCCATAACGGTCTGCATAGTATTGCTTGATTCTGGTAGTAAACTCCATAAACAGACCGGTAGTTGCTTCCCGGGTAGCGATGTCCGTTGCCCCCAGCCCATTGACCGGAAGTCCTCCAACATACTGGGTACGTTCCAGAATCACGGAGGTCTTGCCTTGCCGGGCTGCTGCAATGGCTGCCATGATACCACCGGGATTACCGCCTACCACTACTACATCAAAATGGTTTTGGGCAGATATACTCCAACTAAACACCAACAGAACCGTAAGAATATTGAATCTCTTCACGCTATCTTTTTACTTGAGTTTATACTTCTGAGTTGTTATATTCCATCCTTTCAATACCAGGACAGCCCCTTCGGTCAACTTCTCTTCTGCCGTTTCTATTGTGAATGTTTTCTTTTCACCCGGAACCAGAGAGAAGAAGTTATCCGAATAGAACGATGGACGTATCGGACTCATCTTTGCATTCAGGAACTGTAACTGATTAAAGAAAGCAATACCATTGGAAGTGTTCTTCAATGTGATATCTACAAAATAACGGCCATCTGCCTGATGTGTCTTATAAGAGAGTTTCACATTAGCTGCCTTCAATTTGTTCAAATCTTCAAATCCCGAGGATGCAGGCCCGGTCAGAGTCTTGCTGCCCTCATACTTATCATTTGATCTCCAATAGAAGTTAGAAGAAACATCCTTGCCTTTCTCATCTTTCAGCAACAGTTTAATGAAATGAACCTGAGAGATATTTTCTGGGAAACGGATAGTCAGAACATCATTGGCTACTCCATCTTCCGGAAGATTGACAGAGGCAGACTCCTCAAATACTTTCCGACTATTGATGTCGTATACCTGTGCTATCACCTTGTAATTATTGAAGGAGCGATAATAATCGTTCACCACAGATACAGTATTCTTCAGATAATCAAACTGGACATGCTGCGGCTCCAATGAATTGGCCGTATGATAGAGTGAAGCGGTGGGTTCCAAAGACCAATCCCACATACGTGAAGATACCTGACGCATGGAACAGTTATGATACCAAAACAAAAGTCCGGAACAGAAACGATCACCGTAATCCAATTTATTGTAGTTCCATACTTCCCAGATACTCTTGGAGTTTATGGCACCCAACAATTGTCCTTTTTGGGCGAATTCATCGATAGAAGATGATTTTCCATAATGGTTCACCAAATCAGTATACATAGTAGTCATCAAGTGGAAACCATTCCCATCCAGATAGTCCCATACTTCCTTATTGATAGGCCAGAGATCTTTTTCATCCATCATCTCGCGAAGAATCTCCACAGTAGGTAACGTAGGTGCACCATACTCAGGGTTAAATCCATCAACACGGCTTCCACGCGGAGAAGCGGTATTCTCATAATGTTGCATCGGGTTTACTTGCTTGTAAGGACTTCCATCATGTACACCGGCACATTCCGACTGCATCTGATACCCCCGTGTACCATCCAGTTTATTGAGCAGTTCGGGCGTACCAGTAACCTCTGTACTTTCATTGGAAGCTACATAATAAGCCAAAGAAGGATGATTACGGATACGTTTTACGGTAGACGCTACATTATCCATATAGTTGCCTTTATCATGCGGATGGCGTGTATCACCTGTCATCCAGAACTCCTGCCATACCAATAGCCCCATTTCATCGCACAATTGGAAAAAATAGTCAGATTCGGCAATACCCCCTCCCCACATACGCAAAAGATTGACACCTGACTGACGAGTATATCGCAGTTCGGCATATGTACGTTCGTCAGAAGTTCTCAGCATAGCTTCCGGTATCCAGTTCGTTCCCCGGATAAAGAGGCGCTTGCCATTGACATAAAAGACACGCGACTTATCAGGCGTATTCGTATCGGAAGTGATTTCCCGGATACCGAACTTCGTTCTTACCGAATCACAAACCACTCCATCGATGGATACGGTCATTTTCAGCTCATACAGATTCTGAGGTCCCTTGTTTACAGGCCACCACAAACGGGGAGAGTCAATCACTAATTGGGGAAACTCATCCGGAGAGAAGGACAATACTTTCTCTTCTCCACGCAACACTTTCAATTTCTTCTCGAAAGTTATATTCTCACCTACAATCTCACCTTTCACCATACAATTGATTCCGCTAAAACCAGTCGTCGGATTCACGACTTCCACCGAAATGGATTCACGTGCCTGGTCATAATCGGGCTTGCGCAATTCAGACTTCACAAAAGGATGACGCAACGCCACTTTGCCCGTAGCATACAGAGAAATGTTCTTCCAAATACCCGTATTACGGTCACGGATACCATCCATGAAAGTAAAGTCCCAACCTACGGTCATCAGCATGGTAGTGTTCAGTCCGATGTTTCCATTCCCCCCATTGTGGAATTCTCCAACTGCTCCCCAGGATTTCGGTTTGGCACTACCGGGAACATCCACCGGATATACTTTTATCGCTAAAGCATTATTTTTGCCTATCTCCACAAAACTAGTCACATCGATATAATCCTGTAAAAACATACCCTTAATAGTACTGAGCAGATTTCCATTCACCCATACCTCAGCACGATAGTTAATACCGTCCAGCTGTAACCATACATGTTTTCCCTTAAAAGACTCAGGAACAGTAAATTCAGTACGAAACCAGTAGGTATAGAAGTCACGTCCGGTTTCGGATATGTCCGGTATCAGTTTTGATTCTATCTTATTATTGATCCCATAATAGGGCTCCGGATATTTCCGGTTGTACACCAATGAGTTCAAAACCGTACCGGGCACAATGGCAGGCATCCAGTTTCCTGTAGGATAGTCTGATAAAGACACTTTCTCCCCAGAATCCGTCACCTCTCCCGCCTTTATCATTTTCCACTGATAATCTCCATTATGGGCAATTTCTGAGTCAAGCCAGATACGCCCGGAGTTTCTGACATCATTTACTTGGCTTTGTCCGGTTACTACCATTGAATAAGAAAACAACAGTATAACAAAGGTAAGGACTTTAGTCCAACTGCTTATATTCATTTTATAAGTATTAAATAGAGTTTCGATACAAGATTATTAAAATGACATAGTTCTATTCTTCCAGAAGCGCCACCGCACACCAAAGGTAGGGAGCCTGGCCATGATAATCGCCTACATTTTGTTTGCGATCATAATAGTATTGTTTGTCATTCTTCTTATTGGTGCCTTCACAAACAGATTTCACATTGTCGTTCTCATCTATGTATTTCACCATAGCCATCCATGCCTTACGGGCAGCGGGTGCATATTCCTTAGCATCCAGCCAGCCGTTCTTTACTCCCTTGATGAAAGCAAAAGTAAACATGGCAGAGCCGGAGGTTTCAATCCAGCAATCAGGATGATCCAGCAGCTGATGCCACAGACCATTTGAAGACTGATACTTCTTCAGGCTTTTCATCATAGTAAGGTAGCCGTGCATGATGCGTGGACGATATTCACTGTCTTCGGGCAAGCTACTCAACAACTCTGCCATACCGGCAGCCATCCATCCATTACCCCTGCCCCAATAGAAGGGAACATCCGGAGCATGATAGAAAAGACCGTTCGGACGCTGCAATTCGTCCAGGTACATCACCATCTCTCTTGCAGCCCGGTCTATGTATTTACGGTCACCGGTAATTCGATAAGCCTGAGTCTGTACAATGGTAATCATATACATATCGTCAATCCACAAACGGGTCTGCCAGGAATAGCCTTTCTGATCCCATTCTTTTTCTTTCGGTTTCGCATTTGCGGGAAGTTGCCACTGGGTGTCAGCGTATGGAAGCCCCAAGTCCAGATAGCGTTGATCTTTTGTTATCCTATACAGTTCCAAAGGCAAGCTGCCGAACATATTTACATCCACATGATTCATGATAGGCAACAGAGCCCTTTCCGTGGTAAAAAGAAGTTCAAACCTGTTCTGCAGCAACTTCACAAGCTCCTGATCATTGGTAAGTGCTGCGAACTTCAGCCCTCCATTCCAAGTGAAAGTTTCGGGATAACTAATCCACTTCCCGATGTGAAGCATATGTTTTCCATCTACAAAGTGATAGGCCAAACGTTTACCTACCTCTTCCGGAGTATATCCTTTCGGAAAATCTGTCAGCAGGTTAGTCTGACCAAACAATAATTGAATTGGAAGCAGAAACAGCAATAATAATGACTTTTTGCGCATAAGGTTAATTCTTTATTTATTAGACATTAAGAAACTTACAATTGTTCATAGTACAATCACTATCAATGGTCACAAAGATAGCACGTAGCATCTTTCCAGAAGGGAATATGTATCCCAATAAATAAAAGAAATATCTCAAAATCGCATATGAAATCACAAATTCACATTAAATACAACGAACAACAATCATCAGCTGACAAAATCCTTCGGAAGTACCCCAAATTGCTTTTGGAAACATTTTGAGAAATAAGAAGAAGAATTGAATCCCACCATATAGCAAATCTCATTGATACGGCTCTCCCCCTCCTTCAGCAATTGTGCGGCACGCTTCAGACGCTCAATACGCAAATACTCATTCGGAGTGAGATCCAGCACTCCTTTCATCTTGCGGTAAAAACTGGAACGGCTCATATTCAGGCTATCCGCTATATCATCCATACTGAATTCCTGATTGGAAAGATTAGAGAGAATAATCTCATTCAACTTCTTAATAAATTCCTCATCGGCCTTAGTCAGAGCCATCGTATTAACCGCTACAAAAGGAGACTTGGCAAAGTTCTGACGGAGCTTTTCCCTGTTATTTATCAGATTGGAAACAACAGCCAGAAGATATTCCGGTGAGAAAGGCTTCTCAATATATGAATCCGCTCCCAGCTCCATCCCTTCAATCTTAGATTGCAGATTAGTCTTGGCAGTCAGCAGAATAATAGGAATATGACTGTAACCTACCTCCGACTTTACAATCTTGCACAGTTCAAAGCCATCCATCAACGGCATAACAACATCACTCACCACCAGATTCACAAAATTACTGTCCAAAACCTGCAAAGCCTCCTTCCCATTGGTAGCAGTCAGCACAGTGTATTCGGATGACAATTGGCGTTCGATAAAAGAAAGCATATCCGGATTATCCTCCACCACCAGAACGACGTGTTTGCTTGTCCGCTGATGTTTCCCTTCCTGCTTGTCATCAGAGAATTGTTCACCCGATGTTTCGGCCTGTGCCTCCACTTCCTTGTTCATCACATCCGAATCCAATGAAATGGCCATATCCTGAATAATAGGAAGCGTCAGACGGAACACATTCGCATCTTCTCCAGGCACCATAATCAAGTTACCCCGATGGAGCTCTGCCAACGAACGGGAAAGAGCCAATCCGATGCCTGCACCTGTAGTAACTTTCCCCTCCTCCTTCTGGTTGAAACGGACAAAAGGCTGGAAAATCTCTTCTTTCATTTCATCAGGGATAATCACTCCGTCGTTCTTGGTAATGACATAAAAGGCCTGATTCTCCGTATCTACTTCCAACTTAATATGCACATAGGTATCAGCATACTTCATTCCATTATTCAGAAGATTACTTATAATCTTCGTAAAAGCTTCACGGTTGACATGTGCACAGAAGTTTTCTTCCGGCAATTCCAACGTCAGGTCAAATCCTTTCTGACGAGAAAGGGAAGTAAACCGCATATAAGTTTCCCTCAACACATTAGTAATGTCACATTTGGCAAAATTGAGACGATACCCCTGGCTCTCCACTTTCCTAAAATCCAGAAGTTGGTTTGTAAGGTTCAGCAGACGTTCCGTATTGTGCTGCATAATATTCAAATCCTCACGCGTTTCGGGATCCAGATGCTTCTTCAGGATTATGTTCTCCAACGGACCTTTTATCAATGTCAGCGGAGTTCTGATTTCGTGTGCCACATTCGTAAAAAAATCTATCTTGGCATTATAAATCTCGCGTTCTTTCTCTTGCTCGAATTTCTCCAACTGACGACGATGTTGCCTGTTGCTGCGTTGTTTGAAGTACCAAAAAGCATAGACAGAACAACCTATAAACAGCAATGCATAAATGCAGTAAGCCCAAATTGAAAGATAGAAAGGAGGAAGGATATGGATATATAATAAATGTTCCTCCGGATTCCATACTCCGTCGCTGTTAGAAGCCTTCACACGGAACAGATAATCGCCATACCCCAGATTGGAATAAGTGACAATGGGACTCTCTCCTACCGTTATCCAGTCTTTATCGAAACCATCCAGCCTGTACATCAGCTTGTTCATCTTCGGCAACTGATAACCCAGGGCGGCAATGCGGAAAGAGAACGAGTTCTGGTCGGACTGAAGTGTAATCGCGTCCGAGAAAGTGATACTTTTTTCAAGGGGAGCACTGCTCTCACCGGCACGAACCTCTTTATTGAACAGCATAAAGTCCGTAATCACTACCGGCGGCAAATTCTTGTTTTCGGTAAATGTCTTTGGATTAAATACAACAAAACCATCAATACTGCCCAGATAAATAGTGCCTGCCTCATCCCTATAACCGGAACGATAGTTAAACTGATCACCAAGCAATCCATTGGCTGTCGTATAGACCTTAACCTGCTTTGTGACAGGATTGAAACAGGCCAGTCCGCTATTCGTAGTCAGCCATAACAATCCTTCTGCGTCTTCTACAATCTGATAAACCACATCATTAGGCAGCCCGTTCGAAGAATTATAGCTGGTAAAAGTCTCCGTATCAGGATGAAACAGACAGAAGCCGCCGCCCTGTGTGGTCAACCAGATCTGACGATGGGAGTCTTCAAAGATACTCAGTACTTTATCATAAGGAAGACTTTCCTTATCATCCTCATTATGCACATAATTCTTCCATCTTTTCTCATTGACGTTAAAGCAATAAGCTCCATTTGCATAAGTCGCCAGCCACAGGTTGCCTCCTGAGTCTTCTTTTATATCATATACAAACTTGCCTGCCAGTTCTGCAATCCTTTCAAAATCATCCGTCTGTTCATTATACTTCAGCAACCCGAACATGGTTCCCAAGTAAATATCACCTGTAGCCGTCCTGCAAATGGCAAAGATACTATTATCCACCAGCGAATGTGGAGAGTCCGTCTTCTGATAGGTTTTTAAGATGTTCCCGGTATTGGTGTCCACTATCTTCAAACCTTTAGAGAAAGTCCCGACCCATAAATTATCGCCCACCATACACAGTCCGTGGATATTCGTAAATCCGGCACTGGGCGTGAAGAAAGAGAATGTTTTTGTCTTCGGATCAAAACGGTTCAAGCCACCGTCTTCAGTACCGATCCACAATGTCCCCTTATAATCCTGACAGAACTCACGAACACGTTTACCCCGTAGAGTATTTTCTCCGTCCTTTGGATAGTACTTTTCAAAATAAGTATAGGACTTCGGATAATAGTCTACCCCTCCGAAGTACGAACCCACCCAGATGCCATTCTCACGGTCTTCACACAGGGAATAAATTGCATTGTCGGACAAGGAGTAAGGATCATCTTTAGAACTATGCAGATGCACATATTTGTCTGTGCGGAGATTATAGATATATGCCCCCGATTCAGCCCCAATCCACAGTTCGTTATCCGAATTGACGAGCAAATCCCGGCAATAAACCATTTCACCGGTTTCGTCCATCATCAGCAGATTCCGCAGATTGCCGGAAGTGAGATTCAATTCTTGCACACCTTGCCGTATAGAACTAATATAAAGGCAATTGTAAGCTCCCGGCACGATTTTCATCACGACATCATCTTTGAAAACCTCACTATCGCCCTTCAGCGAAACATACGGATGAAGCGTCTTCAAATTATCCTTCGAATAGAACAAACCGTTACCATAAAATCCTAACCAGATAGTTCCGCTATTATCAAAAGCGAAACTATTGACATTAGCCGAGAATTCATTTAAGATATAATTATGAAGTTGCTCTTTCTGAGAGTCATAACAGAAGAGTCCTTGTGTTTCAACAGCTATCCAGACCCGGCCTTGTTTATCGCCCGAGATGGCAGAAACAGTCCGTTCTATTTTCGTATTTTCCTGGCTCAAGAGGTTGAAGGGCACAAATATCTCTTTATCCGAACAATAGATATACAGTCCGGCGTCCGTTCCAACCCAAATATCCCCTTGGTTATCTTCGTAAAGACAAGTCACAAAATTGTTGCCCAAACTATGACTGTCGGTCATGTCACGTTTGAAGTTCCGGAAGGACAATCCGTCATACCGGCTCAGTCCGCCTTTAGTGCCAAACCACATAAATCCTTTCTTGTCCTGTATGATTGCATTGACTGTGGTCTGTGACAATCCGTCCTGAATGCTAAGGTTTCTGAAATAATAATGTTCATCCGCTGCCTGCGTCAAGCAAACCATATAGCAAAGAAAACTAATAAGGGCTATGATTCTCTTTTCCATCTTTGTGTTCTTATATAGATTCGTGTGCCAAATATAGCTCTATTTGACAACAAACGACAAGAGAAATATTTCAATAAATAAAAATTCCGTCTCTTTTGCAGTTGCAAATGCAGGAGAAGTACGCCCTGATTATCATTTATCGCCCTTCTGTATCTATTTCATTCCATAGTAAACGGAAATCCGGATAGCCTGCGCCATTACTTTACTAACTCAGGAGTTATATACTCTTCGCTAATTCTCATGCGGTCCATTCCATCGACATTCGCAAAAGAGACCTCTCCGATGTACATGGCACGCGGATGAATTTTATTCTTGTCCTTATGGGCATGATAAACAATACGGAGTTTACCCGCCTTATCAGTAAACATGGCACTATGTCCCACTCCTACCAGTTCGCCGGGTTTCTGCAACAAAGGGTTTTCATCATACTTAGTCCAGGTGCCCATCAAATCGGTAGCCGTGGCACAACCTACGCCATAGAACGGGCTCTCATAACTATTTGCGGAATAAGACATATAGTAGAGTCCATTATGCTTAACGATAAAGGAACCTTCATTCACACGAGGCCATACTTCCTCCCATTCCTGAGAGACATGGAGGCACGGATGCATTGTCTCTTTTTTGATAGTGACAAGATCCTTTTCCAACTCTGCAATCCAAATATTATTGCCGTCATTGAATCGCACGAAAGTGAGATAAGGCGTACCGTCATCATCTATGAACAAAGAGTTGTCAATGCACTTTTCATCAGCAATCATCGGCTCTTTCTTATCTTGAACAAACGGTCCGGCGGGAGAATCAGCAACCGCCACGCAAATATGTTCATCTGCCGAATAGTACATATAGCATTTCCCGTTCACAGCATAGACTTCGGGAGCCCAGAACCAACGGTCCGCCCAAGAATCCTTCTTATTTAAAGCCAGTCCTTTGTACTTCCAGGTCAGCAAGTCATCAGAAGTATAGACTTCGATGCCTTCAGCCGAACAGGTACCATAGGCATAATAGACCCCGTCGCATAGCATGATAAAAGGATCACCCAAAGAGACAGGAGCCTTCACCTCATTGGCAACCGCATCGTCCGTCTCTTTTTTAGGGGAACCCAAGCAATGTCAGTATCCGGAACATTGTTTGTCTCGACGCAAAACTATGCTTGTTATCAAGTAAAGGTGATGAAGCTCAAAGAAGGGTATTTTTTTCCAGGTTTCTTCACCCACTATCCGCCTATGGACGGAGAAATATAAAAAATTAGTGAAGTAATGAACCAGAAAATGAGAATATTCGTGAAAAGAGTATTAAAGATCAAGAATCAAACGCGGACGGAACTCCATTTCCAAAAACTTCCGCTGACGAGAGTCAGCAACAAATAGGCTGGTCGACAACACCTCGCCTACAGCTCCATTTGCCGTAATGACTGCAACCTCTCTTTTTCCCTCTACCAATTTTCCGTTCTGAGGGTTGATGATGTGTTTCCGTTCATGTGAATCGTTGCCCGAAGTAGTAAGGCATTCATTTTGAAGAAGCAGTTCCGAGGGTCCTTTTAGTTGTGAGACTACAGCTTGGCCGAAGTCAATCTTCCACCCATCAGCCATAGGGTGATGTCCTAAAGCCAATACAGAGCTATTCCCCATATTAACCAACGCATCTTCCACTTCATAATGTTGCAGCAGATTACGTATTTTCTCCAAAGCATACCCTTTCAGAAAGCCGGAAAGATTGATTGTTACCCCGAACTGCGAAAAATAAAGAGTATGTTCCTGAGGTGAGAGTCGGATATTACGGATTGAGTCGGACGTATGATTAGCCGAATGAACAGTAACATCAAAGCATCCATCGGTACGGGTGTAACAATTTACACAGAAAGAGAGCATATCATAAAGCTCCCGACTGACTGGTTGCGGGCATACAGCAGCAGTACGGTTCAATCTGCCCAGCTCACTATCTGCATCATAATAATTGGCCATCTTCTCTAGACGACACAGCATCTCATAAACAACATTGACCACAAGCATCAGGGCCTCTTCACCCTGCTTGCCGCACAACACAATATCAACGCGCGTATGCATTGATGAAAACCAAGCATAAAGCACTCCGCCATGGGAGGTTGAGAATTTATAGAGATGTTGAATCACATTCGACATTGTCTAAAGTCTGCGTTTCTTTGAGAAAAAGCGAAAAGGCAAGCCACAAATACCTGCAACTTGCCTTTTCTAAGACATAATATTAATTATAACTCCTTAATCTTGATATTCTTGAACCAGACCTCATCCCCATGATCTTGCAAAAGGATGTTACCGGACTCCGAATTACCAAAGTTAGGCCAGTTTTTGTACTTGCTATAAGCCACCAATGCATTCCACATCTCATTCTGACGCGTGTATTCAATGAGTTTCACACCATTCAGCCAATGCTCTACATGATTGCCTTTTACGATAATCATAGCCGTATTGAAGTCTTTCTTATTGAAAGGCTTGTCTTCCGGAGCAGGAATCAAATCGTAAAGCGAACCCAATTTACGGTTACCCTTTACACCCAACTTAGCATCGGGATGCTTGTCATCGTCAAGAATCTGAAACTCACAACCGATAGCCGAACCGGCTCCTTTATTCATATCAGGATTCACGAAATATTTCACACCGCTATTGGCACCTTCAGTAATCTTGAAATCTACTTTCAAAATGAAGTTCTTGTACTTCTTGGTTGTTACGATGTCACCACCGTTAGCAGATTCCGCACCACCGCTTTTCATCACTTTCAAAATACCATTTTCCATCTTCCAGCCTTTTTCGGGGAAAGAGTTCAGTTTCGCTCCTCTCCAGCCTTCAGAAGTCTTGCCATCCCAAAGGAGTGCCCAACCTTCGTTCGCTTCGTTCGGAGAGATTGTGTTGGCAATCACATTTATTTCCGGTGCTTTCTGAGCAGTCTGATAGCGTTCTACATCCGTAGTGCAGATACGGATATTCTTCCAACTGACAGTCTTTCCTTCATCAGCCGCATTACCGATGGCATGCACTTGCAGAGCAATGAAACCGACAGGAGTCATATCGTCCCAAATGTTAGCACAGGGCACTCCGTTGATCCATGTAGCAATAGAATTGCCCACAGCTTCGATGCGTGCTTTGTTCCATTCATTGTTCTTGAAAGCTGTTTTAGCAGTCGGATTCTGTGTCAAAGGATAAAGCCAGTTACGACGGGCCTCATCATAAATACCACCCGACCATGCACGCTTTGAAGGATCAATTTCAAACTGATAACCATGTACACGACCTTTCTGATAGTCTTTCTTGCTTTCACTGCGCAACTGTACGCCGGAGTTCAATCCATCGTCTATCTTGAAATCAAACTCCAGGATAAAGTCACCATACGTTTTCTTTGTAGCCAAAAACGTGTTAGGCGTTCCCATCTTGGAAACGCCTACAATAGCTCCATCCACGACCTTATATTCGGCTTTACCATTCAGTTTCTTCCATCCGCTCAGATTCTTGCCATTGAAAAGAGGTTCCCAATTCTGTGCTGAAACCACAGACGTACAAAACAAAAGTAAAAGCAACAAATAATTCTTCTTCATACTGATATTTCTTTTAATCGATTATTTAATATTATAGTTTATAGAACTCATCCCATCCCTTACGTGGCGGCACAGCAGCCAACATCGCATTCGCAAATTCATTATTCGTAATCTGCTTCGTACGGGGATCAAAGAATATCTGCGTATTGAGGCGCTGTGCAATTACACCCAAAGAGAACACCTGCCCCAACACACCGTTTATTTCAAACGGAGAACGGGTCTTTTCTTTTCCCATACAGGCTAGCAGGAAGTTCTCGAAGTGATTCGACGAACTCTTAGGCACTTCCGGTAATTTATCCGCCATTTCCTTAGCTTTCTCCTCAGGGATGATGGAGAGCGTACTGCCATGGCTACCACCCTTAAATATCAAATCCTTTGTATAAATGATTTTTCCGGGATTCAACTTGGAAGCAGGTGTATCTCCCTGGTTCGTAGAAGGAATATTGGGGTCAAGTCCGGATACGCCATAACCGGCAGGAATAGGAGGAAGGTTATCCAGACCGTCATACCAAGTGATATCAACCGGCGGCATACCCTTACGCTGCGGGAAGCGGAACAAGATAGTGGAAGAGTAAGGATAAAAGTAGTCATTATGTCCGTTGGCATACTGCATGCTGACTTCATACGGCAATCCCAACTCCAGAAACTCATGTACCGTATCTAGGATATGTGCGCCCCAGTCACCTAGACAGCCCATTCCAAAGTCGTACCAGCAACGCCACTGTCCCAGGTGATAATCTTTATTATATTCATGATAGGGAGCGGCTCCCAGCCAGGTATCCCAATCCATATCCTTCGGCAGTTGTTGTCCTGAAGGAAATTTATAGATGTTTGTATCCCATTTATGCCAACGGCGGGGGTTGTTCATGTGCGCCGTCACAGCCGTCACATCCTTGATGATACCGGCATCCATCCACGCTTTGAACTGGAAATAGTTGGCTTCCGAATGTCCCTGATTACCTACTTGTGTGGCCAGATTAGGGCGCTTCATGGCAGCCTGCATCAGCAACTCACCTTCATAGAAAGTACGCGCCAGAGGCTTCTCTACATATACATGTTTACCCGATGCCAAGGCCAGCATACTGATGGGAAAATGAGAGTGATCGGGCGTCGCTATGGCTACCGCATCAAAATCATTACCCGCTTTGTCAAACATCTGGCGGAAATCGCGGAAGCGTTTTGCCTTGGGATACAGATTCATAACTTTCTGAGTATGGGGAGCCCCCATATCAACATCGCACAAAGCCACAACTTCGACCATACCGGTACGTGCAAAATCACCGATAATCTGTTCGCCACGGTTTCCGATACCGATATAAGCAATCTTCACTTTATCCGTCACTTTCTTTTGCGATGCAAAAGTAGGAGCCCCCAGTATGTCACCCGCACCGAATGCCAATCCGGCAGAGGCCATGGTCATGGTCTTCAAAAAATCTCTTCGTGTTGTCATATTCCAATGGTATTAATTAAGTTACTGAATTTCATTTATATTTCTTCATTCTTTCTGCGTAAAAACAGGTTTCTTATCCCATAAAACAAAAGGCGCAAAATGGTCCAAAAGACATAAAGTACGCACGAAAATGCAAGGACATAAAAGATAGAAGTCAGCATTTCCGAGAAAGGGGTCTTATAGGAAATTATTGCATATAGGTTTGCCAGATTACCAATAACAAAGCATACCAGTAAAGTCAACAATTCTATTTTTTTCCGGTGGGCGGTAATGATCGTATTTTTCATATGGCTTCAAAGGTTTTAGCTTGATGATTCAGATAGTTTATTTTATATTCATCAGGGAACGAGAGTACTCGTCCTTCCTGCAAAGCCTGGTCACCCAACAAACAAAGCATACTCGCATAATATCCCTCTTCGGCTATGCGCTCCGGCTGTTTACGGGTAATGACGGCCTCAACAAAAGCTTCCAGCAATAAAGAAGTACCGTCCGATTTGGGGCGTTCTCCCAAAATAAATTCTCCTTTGTTTTCATTGGCAGTTTCCGGCGCCCAGCTTGTTCCGGCAAAGGGTAGGGAATCAAATACCTTATTTTCCCAATCATTGATCATTTGTAGGAATCCGGGTGCAGGAGGCACACTTTCAAAGAAATATTTTCCTTTTTCCGGCTCCACAGTTCCCAAATTACCCATGATTTGTTCTTCCAAACCATAGAATTTATTAGATATGACAGAATCGAATGTCATCTTCACTCCATCATCAAATACGTATATACAACTTACATTATCATACACTTCCCGACCGTCTTTCCAATAAGTGATGGCTCCATGTCCCATCACTTTCTCAGGAAGCTTTTGCAGTGCCCAACTTCCTATCTGCAACTGGTGACAGGCCAACTCGGTCATCAATCCTTTGGAATATTCGCGATACAGACGCCAGTTAATCAGACGTTCCAAGTCGGGTGAAGGCACTTCCCGCCTCCAGTCTCCATTCCGGTTCCAGAAAGTACGGATAGCGTTTATCTCACCAAATGTACCCGCATGTATCATCTCCATTACCTTGATATATCTCGGATCGAAAAGACGTTGTTGCCCAGTGAAAAATATCTTGCCCGTACTAATGTGTTTATTGTAAATACGGAAGCATTCTTCCATTGTAAAACCTATAGATTTCTCACAGAACACATGCTTGCCGGCATCAAAGGCATCCAACACAATCTGACAATGCGAATTAAGAGGAGTAGCTACCAATACCGCATCAATCTCTTTATCTTCCAATATCCGACGGTAGTCCTTATACACTTTGGCTTTTGGAGCCAATTCCAATCCCTTATCAATGGAAGGCTGATAGATATCACACAGTGCCGCAATATCCACCTTAGGATTCTGCACCAGGAAACTCATCAGAAAACGCCCCCTTGATCCGGGGCCGATAATTGCAAGACGGCATTTTTCGTTAGACGTTTTCGTTACTTCCGAAAAAGCCGAAAGCCAAGGACTTGCTGACAACAGCACCCCGGCTCCAAGTATTCCTATATCTTTCAGAAACTCTCTCCTACTGATTAATGCATCTTTCATAATATGATCTTTAAATAAAACCGGTTTAAACTCTTCTAAGACAGAATATCATAGAAATAACAGCCCAAAATTAGCTAAACCTTAAAATATAAAATATAAATATCCACCCAAACAATGCAAAAATAGTACCAATCTTCCCAATATTACTTTATAAAATCCTTAGGAAGAACGCCAAATTGCTTTTGAAAGCATTTAGCAAAATAAGAAGGAGTATTAAAACCGGTCATATAACAGACTTCATTTATCCGACAGTCTCCCTCCCTAAGCAATTGTACCGCTTTCTTCAAACGTTCCAGACGGATGTAATCATTCGGGGTCATATCCAGTATACCCTTTATTTTACGGTTAAGACTGGAACGGCTCATGTTCAACAGGCTCGCCATATCGTCCAAATTGAATTCGGGATTTTGTATATTAGCATCTACCACTTCTTTCAGTGTTCTGAGAAAATTTTCATCCGCTTTAGTCATCGCCATACTGTTAGCCTGTACAAAGGGAGATTACTCAACAATCCATTGGCTCTGGTGTATATATGCATAGCATCGGTCTGTGGATTAAAACAGACAAGGCCATAATTGCTCGTAACCCACAAGTTTCCCCGCTTGTCTTCGACCATCTTATAGACGGTATTATTGGGAAGACCATTCGAAGTATCGTAACGCGTAAAGTTATCCGTCTCCGGATTATAACGGCAAAAACCCTTTCCCATCGTCATAAACCACAAACGCTTTTTGCTGTCCTCATAAATAGAAATGACTTTATTATAGGCAAGAGAAGTTGGATCTTTCTCATCCGAAAGATAACTTTTCCACTGTTTGGTGTGCGTATTGTAGCAAAATATGCCGTTTGAGAAAGTGGCAAACCACAAATTCCCATTGAAGTCTTCCAGGATATCATAAATAAACAAAATTCCTAATTGTGGGATATGCATGAAGTTATCGGAAGAACGGTTGTACTTCATCAAACCGGACGTAGTGCCTATCCATATATCTCCCATAGTTGTTTTACAGACCGTGAAGACATCATTAGCAACCATGGAATTCTCATCTTTGCCTTTAGAATAATGCTTCACCTGCCTAGTGTGCAGGTTTACCTTATTCAGTCCCCCGGAAAAGGTACCTACCCACAAATCATCTCCATCCAGACAAAGGGCATGAATATTCTTATAAATAAAAGGATGCTCAAATGGCACAATTTTCTCTGTTTCAGGATCAAAATTAAAATGAGTAATCCGGTCATTGGTCAAATTGTATATATACAACCCCGTTTCCGTACCTGCCCACAATTCATCATCGGATTTAAACTGCAATGTACGTACATAAGCATCCAAGAGCTTACGGGTTTTGCCATTCGTGAAGTTTATCTCAGTCAGTCCGTTGAATGATGCTACATAAATACAGTTATGCGGACCATTGATCTGACAATTGATAATATCATCTTTGAATATTTCATTTCCATCCGCATCCTTGAAAGGGTGCAGAGTTTCAAAACCAGCTTTTGCATAATAAAGATTATCAGCATGCAGCGCCAACCAAAAAGTATCTTCACTCAGCCAGAATCGGGTTACATTAGGGGTTTCAGGCTCATGAAGATAATTCTGCAGTCGTTGTCCGCTATTGTTGTAACAGAATAACCCCTGATATTCAACTGATATCCAGATATTATTCCGTTCATCACTCTTTATCATAGTTACAAAATCCCGAATAACCGTCCCCTTATCACTTGTACGATTGAATGGAGTAAAAGAGTCCAATACCGGATTATAAATGAAAACTCCCTCGTCCGTTCCCACCCAGATATTTCCTTCAGCATCTTCATAAAGTGCCGTTATGAAATTCCTTCCCAAATTAGAGTTCTTGTTGTTATAAACACGGAAAGACAGGCCATCATAACGGTTCAAGCCATCTTTAGTACCAAACCACATAAAGCCTTTCCTGTCCTGAAAAATCTGATTGACAGAATTTTGCGAAAGACCATTTCTAATGTCTACCGTCCTGAAGTAATAGTGAACAGTATTATAGGCATAGGACGGCAACGCCGCCACTATGCACAGACAAAAGAAAAGCTTTATGAATGTTCGGTTCATAACTTCCACCTTCTTTTCAAGAATTTATTTTTTCAATGAATTGCAAATACGCGTATTTATCTCCTTAACGCGCTTCTCATCCAGTTTAATCACCTTGCGGTCATAAGTAATCAGGCCGTTTACTTCCACTTCCACATCGGTAGTCTGCGTATAAACCGCGGCGGAGAATCCTCTGCCTATCATCTGATACAACATATCCGCATACTTCACATATTCATCCGTAGCCTCTCTGGAAGAATTAAACTGGACGTATCCCCAGTTACGGTTCGGTTCCCAAAGATGATCTTTCAAAACGAGGCCAATGCCACCGTACTCACCCAAAACCGTAGCGCGCTGAGCATCATACAAGAACATTTCCGGAGCGGGATAATGGTGAAGGTCGAGCATATCACCACAAGTATAATGGTTGCCTCCACTTGCCGGATTCACCAAGCGAGTCGGATCATATTGTTTCGTCCATTCGGCTATTTCAACCGTTTTGAATTGTCCCCAAGCTTCGTTGAATGGAACCCATGTACCGATGCAAGGATAAGAATACAGACAATCCATAATCTCTTTCCACTCCTTCCGATAATGATTTTCGGATTCCGCTGTACGCTTCATTTCAGTACCATCAAAATATTGGCGCATCTGCCATTGCGGACTACGGTCTCCGCTCGGCATATCCTGCCATACAATGACTCCAAGCTGGTCGCAATATGTATACCAACGGGCAGGTTCCACCTTGATATGTTTACGAATCATGTTGAAACCAAAATCTTTTGTCTTCCGGATGTCATACAGCAATGCCTCATCTGTGGGAGCTGTGTACAAGCCATCAGGCCACCATCCTTGGTCAAGAGGGCCAAACTGGAATAAGGCCTCGTTGTTCAGTTCCAAACGTACAATACCATTGGCATCCCGACGGGTAGAGTATTTACGCATGGCAGCATAACTGTCCACTTTATCTACAACCTTTCCATTGCTCTTCAATGTCACCTTCAAAGTATAAAGAAAAGGAGAATCAGGACTCCACAGCTTAACGGCTTCAGGCATGGCTACTTCCACAGCCTCTCCATTGATACTTTTACCTGTAGCCACCAGTTGATTTCCATCGTAAACATTCACCTCCACAAAATCGGATGCGCAGTTTGTGTTCAGTTCAGCCCTTACAGTCAGCTGGTTACGATCAATATCGGGAGTGATACGAAGATTCTCAATATGCTTTCCGGCAACAGGTTCCAACCATACAGTTTGCCAGATTCCGGTCACAGGAGTATACCAAATGCCTGCCGGTTTGTTGACCTGCTTACCACGGGGCTGAGGGCCTCTGTCCGTGGGGTCCCAAACTTTCACTACCAGGCGATTATTTCCCTTAGCAGTTAAAGCAGGAGTTATATCGAAAGAGAACGGAGTGAATCCTCCGGTATGGCTTCCGACCTTCACATCATTCACCCACACATCGGTTTTCCAATCGACAGCACCAAAGTGCAAGAGGATCTGTTTACCCTTCCAAGCCGACGGTATCTCAAAACTCCGCTGATAAATCAGTTCCTGATTCTCACTCACCCTTTTTCCTACTCCGGACAAGGAAGACTCCACTGCAAACGGGACAAGTATTTTACCTTCAAAATCGCTTGGAATGCTTCCGCCTTTATCAATAATGGCATAATCCCACAAGCCATTCAAGTTCTTCCAATCATTGCGTTGCATGATAGGTCTTGGATATTCCGGCAATACTTCAGATGGATTAATTTGTTCTGCCCAACTTGTCTTTATCCTATCACCGACAGGTTGCCACTGAGCCAAACTCTCTAAAATAAAAAACGTTACTAATAATAATGAAACGAATAATCTTTTCATGGTATCTAACTATTTAATTGTTCGAAAGCAAAGTTAGCCACAAATCCATTTTTCAAATAACGCTATTGATTCAATAAATACAATAATCTTGCCATTTTAGCGTATAGGTCAGAAAGATGAGAACTTTTTCATCACCTCAGCTCTACACAGAGTTTTATGTCCACTTTTACTTGCACGCTTGCACTCATGCCCTGTATCTCCCTGTTTATCGTGGTTAGAGCGGTGGTGGCAGTAAATAAAAGTAGCGTGCAAGTAAATTTGCCTACACTTCATGTGTATACTCCTGCTTATCTTTCAGGTCATAGCTTATTCAGTACATAAAATGACTTTGCGGAGTATAGGGATTGTTTATGATAACGCACTGTATTTCTTTCGTTTACCTCCTATATTCCTTACATTAAAAAGCAATATTGACAGATGCCCACAGCCGTGGAGCACATGCTTCACGGCTGTGGGCATGGTGCTTCACAGTAATGAAGCACTTGCTCCACAATTGTAGTCGAAACATAACAATGAATACAAAAGTAAAGGAAAGCCTATATGGAAGCAAAGAAAGAGAATAGATTCACAGTTGGTGGCCATAAATAAGGATATGACCACCACTGTGAAAAATTGCACAATTTAATTGTCTAAAGGAAAATTGCACATGAAAAGGAAGAAAGATGCTCTCCGAAAAGAACAGATAAAAAAGATGTTTTCTTATACTATTTCCACCGTATAAGATTCTCCCAAATTAGTTAAACTTATCACAAGCGTAGTGCCGGTAAAAGTGCCGGAATACACGATTTCACCGGATTCGGTATCTTTAACTATCAAATATTCGTCTTCAATAGCCGTCTCAAAACAGATGTAGAGTTGATTGTCCTCAATATAGCCCGGAACTACGGACAATATCGAACGAGTAGACGTTTCTCCCTTCAATATATGAATATTGGCAGGTTTTCTGATCTTTTTCTCCTCAGTAGGGATAGATGAAATCTCATTAGCTATGGCTGATGCATTTAAAGACAGCACAGTCGGCTGTAATAGGAAGAAACCTCCTAATAAAACAAATGATAATGCTTTCATGTATCTCGCGCATTTTAAAAGATTAATAATACGCCAAAGTTAGTCACATAATGGCAAGTATGCCGAATAAACGCAATAACATTCATCTTACATAAGAATCTGCATATCAATATATTACAAGATACAACTATAACATTTAACATTGTAAATCACTGGATATCAGATTTTTGCTTCATTCTATATCTTCTTTGGGCAACAATCTGTTTATTCACATTGCCAAAACAGAAGGCTATCGTAAAATCATCCCAACCACAAAGCGAAAGGCACAAGAATATACAGTCATTTTCTGTATATTTCGGATAGGTTTCGCGCAAATAGGCTATATAATCTTTATATATATCCATAATAGTCAGACGAAGTTGCCTTTGTTCATCTTCCAGCAAAATACGCAGCTCCTGCTTTTTCTTAGTTTTTTCCTGACGGCTCAGTTGCACTACTTTCCTGTAAATAGGCGTCTTTTTGAAAATAACGGTGCATAATTCCGCCTTTTCATCGGCCAATTTTCTTATTTCACGTTCTTTTTCGGATATCTTTGCTTTGTCTTGTTCTTGCAACATACGTAATGAAGCTATATGATATTGAAGTCCTGCTATATCAGCTTTTAATGAAGCCACATCGCGTTCATACTCTAATTGCAGGATTCGTTTGCGACGCCTCACCCGTTGAACATACCAAACAGCAAACACAATGACGAGCAAACAAAGAACAATAAGAAAAAGATGTCGTTTTTCCATCTCCACCTTATCTTTATAGAGTTTCATTTCTGCTTCGTGTTCATAAATTTTCTGTTCTGTTTCGGAACTTTGTTTATGAAAATAGATAGAATCCATCGCAACCGAATAATCTTCCAGGTATCTCAATGCTTGTTGGTATTTTCCTTCCACATCCATCACATCTTTCAAGCCATACAGAGCCAAAGCCTTTGTCTCAACCAACGTGTCTCCCAAAGCTTGCCTGAAGTAATATTCCGCAGAATCAGAACGTTCTTGATTCAAATATGCATATCCCACTACAATAGCCGCCTTTGAGGCCAATCTTTTACTGAAAGCCAAAGATTGTTTCCCATAAAAAAGCGTAGAGTCCATCTCTTCGTAAGAGCAGCTCAGATTGTGGTAAATCGTTGCGATAATTGCAGAGTCATTCTGCTCAAAAGCAAACTCCAGCCCTTTTTTCATATGTTCGCGAGCAAGCTGATTGTTGCCCTGCAACAAATGGTTCCACCCTATATCATTGGCTACGGAAGCCAGTCCCGCCTTGCATGCACAACGGGCAAAGCAATCCCCGGCTTTTTGAAACATCTCGGTCGACTTTTCAGTCAGCACCTGACCTGAATACAGATTACCCAAATCCTCATAAATCATCCCTTTTATCCGCAATTCTTCTTTATCTGTTTCTCCCAGTTCTCTCAACGCTGCAAAGCAACTACCCATAGCCTCTTTATGCATCTTCATCCGAGATTGCAGACGCCCTTTATACATCAGAGCTTTCGCACGTTTTATACCGCCGTTGTAGTAACGAATAGCCTCGTTTAGCAATGAGTCACAAGGCAACAGAGAAAGATATTTTTTATCTGCCGCCTCTGCTAAAAGTAATCCGTAATACATCTGTTCTGACTTGGAAAGAGTTTCGAGAGAGACGGATTGGAGAATCCGGTAGCTGCTGTCGGGAGAAGAGTCCATTAAGATTTCTGCACGAAGCAGTTGCCCGTCTTCCACTTTTTTCTCATTGCAGGAAACAAGAATCAAAATGCTCAAAAAGCCATATAACAAATCATTCAGCCGATTAAACATAAAATAAGTCATTATTATGTGACAAAGAAAACAAAAAGGAAAAGATATAGCAACAAATAAGTTCAGAAAGTTCTGATTAACCTATGGTGAAATACATTGGGGGCAGGCGCTTCTATCAAATGAATGACGGTAAGGGCATATCGAAGCGGCTCTGCTGTCTGATCGTCTGTAAACATATCAATTTATACAGTGGATAAAACGGCAATACACAAAAAAGATAGAGGAATAGCTGTTTTTTTCGTAACTTTGCACGGTTTTAAATACATTGAATGAATGGAGTTTAAATACGACGTTATTGTGATTGGCGCCGGACATGCCGGCTGTGAGGCTGCCGCTGCCGCAGCAAATCTGGGCTCAAAGACCTGTCTTATCACCATGGACATGAACAAGATAGGGCAGATGAGTTGCAATCCTGCCGTAGGTGGTATTGCCAAAGGACAAATCGTACGCGAAATTGATGCATTAGGAGGATACATGGGGTTGGTTACCGATCAAACCGCCATCCAGTTCCGCATATTAAACCGTTCCAAAGGTCCTGCCATGTGGAGTCCGCGTGCGCAATGCGACCGCAACAAGTTCATCTGGGCATGGCGCGAAATCCTGGAGAATACTCCGAACCTGCACATCTGGCAAGACACCGTACGTGGAATCCTCGTTGAGAATGGAGAGGTAGTAGGCTTGACAACCTTGCTGGATGTTACTTTCCGCGCCAAATGCATAGTATTAACTGCCGGAACTTTCCTGAACGGTTTAATGCACGTCGGACGTACCCAGCTTGCCGGTGGACGCATGGCAGAACCTGCATCGTACGAATTGACCGAATCCATCGCAAGACACGGCATTGAATACGGACGTATGAAGACCGGAACTCCCGTTCGCATTGATGGCCGAAGCGTACATTATGAATATATGGAAATACAAGATGGCGAATCCGACTTCCATAAGTTCTCATTCATGGACACCAGCGTCCGCCACTTGAAACAACTTCCATGCTGGACTTGCTTCACGAACGAGGAAGCACATCGTGTGCTACGCGAAGGATTGCCGGATTCTCCCCTTTTCAACGGACAAATCCAAAGCATCGGTCCGCGCTATTGCCCCAGCATCGAGACTAAAATCGTCACTTTCCCCGACAAGGGACAGCACCAACTCTTCCTGGAGCCTGAAGGAGAAACCACACAAGAACTTTATTTGAACGGTTTCTCTTCTTCACTCCCGATGAACATCCAAATCGAAGCATTAAAAAAGATCCCCGCATTCAAGGATTTGGTTATCTACCGTCCGGGCTATGCCATCGAATATGACTACTTCGACCCTACCCAACTGAAGCATACGTTGGAAACGAAGAAAATCAAGAATCTGTTCTTTGCCGGACAGGTGAACGGAACCACCGGATACGAGGAAGCCGCCGGACAAGGAATCATTGCCGGCATCAATGCACACATCAATTGCCACGGCGGCGAGCCGTTTACTTTGGCACGCGATGAAGCGTATATCGGCGTATTAATCGACGACCTCGTCACAAAAGGAGTAGACGAACCGTATCGTATGTTTACTTCACGTGCGGAATACCGCATCTTATTACGTATGGACGATGCTGATATGCGCCTTACTGAAAAGGCGTGGAAACTCGGACTCGTCAAGAGCGACCGTTACGAGCTGTTGACACGGAAACGTGAAGCCATCAACAACATTGTAGAGTTCGCCCGCAGCTATTCGATGAAACCGGCGCTAATTAATCCAGCATTAGAGAAATTAGGCACCACTCCCCTGCGTCAAGGATGTAAATTAATAGATTTGATAAACCGTCCGCAAGTCACCATCAAGAACATGGCTGAACATGTCGATGCCTTCCGCCGGGAACTGGATAAGATCACCGAGAGGAAAGAAGAGATCATTGAAGCAGCCGAAATTCTTATCAAGTATGAAGGGTACATCGGACGCGAACGAATCATCGCCGACAAACTGGCGCGTCTGGAAAGCATCAAAATAAAAGGAAAGTTCGATTATAATTCCATCCAGTCCCTTTCCACCGAAGCCAGACAAAAGCTGGTAAAGATTGACCCGGAAACAATTGCCCAGGCAAGCCGGATTCCGGGAGTATCGCCAAGCGATATAAACGTCCTGCTGGTACTTTCGGGCAGATAACACGGAACGTTCCACGTGAAACAAAAGAATTAATAAACGCATTAAAAATACTGATTATGAGCAAAGAAACTCTTGCTAAAAGCATTCGGGAAATCCCCGACTTTCCTATACCGGGAATTCTCTTCTACGACGTAACGACATTGTTCAAAGACCCTGCCGGACTGCAGGAACTGTCGGACACTATGTACGAGATGTATAAAGACAAAGGCATCACGAAAGTCGTAGGCATTGAATCAAGAGGATTCATTATGGGTCCTATCCTTGCCACCCGCCTGGGCGCAGGTTTCATCCCTATCCGTAAACCCGGCAAGCTTCCCGCAGAAACAATAGAAGAAAGCTACGACAAGGAATATGGCAAAGACACCATTCAGATACACAAAGATGCTCTGGATGAAAATGATGTTGTATTGCTCCACGATGACTTGCTTGCCACAGGCGGAACAATGGAAGCAGCCTGCAAGTTAGTGCAGAAGATGAATCCGAAGAAGATTTATGTAAACTTCATCATCGAATTGAAAGATTTGCATGGAAAGGATCTATTCTGCAAAGATATAGACGTGCAGTCGGTACTTTCTTTATAATCGACTCCTTAATCGAACAGACTGAAGAAATATATGGAGAATAGCCCGGAACTGAAAACCAGCGAATATCTGAAAGGGATCGTATTGAATCTCCCCGAAAGCCCCGGTATCTATCAATATCTGAATACCGAAGGGGTTATCATATACGTAGGCAAAGCTAAAAACTTAAAGCGAAGGGTTTCCTCCTATTTCAACAAAGAGCACGAACCGGGCAAAACGAGGGTACTTGTCAGCAAGATCGCAGACATACGCTACATCGTCGTAAACACCGAAGAAGACGCACTGCTGTTAGAGAACAATCTGATCAAGAAGTATAAGCCGCGATACAACGTTCTTCTGAAGGACGACAAGACTTACCCTTCCATCTGTGTCCAAAACGAATATTTCCCGCGGATATTCAAAACACGCAAGATCATACGCAACGGCTCTTCTTATTACGGCCCGTACAGCCATATACCCTCCATGAATGCACTGCTCGATCTCATCAAGCATTTATATCCGTTGCGCACTTGCAACCTCAATCTTTCACCCGGAAACATCACCGCAGGCAAGTTCAATGTCTGCCTGGAATACCACATAAAGAACTGTGCAGGCCCTTGCGTAGGCAAACAATCACTGGATGACTACATGAAAAACATCGGTGAAATCAAGGAAATCCTTAAAGGGAATACCCAAGAGATAGAACGGATGTTGTTCCAGCAAATGCAGGAACTGGCAGCGGAAATGAAATTTGAGGAAGCGCAAAGGGTCAAGGAGAAGTATATACTGATTGAGAATTACCGTGCTAAATCGGAAGTCGTGAGCAATGTACTGCACAACATTGACGTATTTGCCATAGAGGAGGATAGCGACGAGAGATCAGCTTTCATCAATTACCTGCACATCACAAACGGCGCCATCAACCAAGCATTTACCTTCGAATATAAAAAGCGGTTGAACGAGACGAAAGAAGAACTGCTCCAGCTGGGCATTATCGAAATGCGCGAACGCTACAAGAGCCTTTCACGCGAAATCATCGTACCTTTCGAAGTGGATATGGAGCTGAAAGATGTCGTTTTCACCATCCCCCAGCGAGGAGACAAGAAGAAGTTGCTGGATCTTTCCATCCTGAACGTGAAGCAGTATAAGGCCGACCGCATGAAACAGGCCGAGAAACTGAATCCGGAACAGAGAAGCGTCCGGCTGATGAAAGAAATACAGGATGAATTGCATCTGGACCGCCTGCCGATACAGATAGAGTGTTTTGACAACTCGAATATCCAAGGTTCCGACCCCGTGGCTGCCTGTGTGGTATTTAAGAAAGCAAAACCCTCTAAACAGGACTATAGAAAGTACAATATAAAGACGGTAGTAGGCGCAGATGACTATGCATCGATGAAAGAGGTCGTCAGACGCCGTTACCAGCGCGCTGTTGAAGAGAATGCCTCCCTACCCGACCTCCTTATTACCGACGGCGGAAAAGGGCAAATGAGCGCCGTAAAAGAAGTCCTGGATGAACTGAACCTTAACATCCCTATCGCCGGACTTGCCAAAGACGGCAAGCACCGCACCTCAGAACTGCTCTACGGTTTTCCACCGCAAACCATCGGATTAAAACAAAACACTCCCCTGTTCCGGCTTCTGACGCAGATACAAGACGAGGTTCACCGTTTTGCCATCACCTTCCATCGCGACAAACGCAGCAAACGACAGATCGCCTCCGAACTGGATGAGATAAAAGGCATCGGCGAGAAGACAAAGGCTGCCCTGCTCAAAGAGTTCAAGAGCGTGAAACGCATCAAAGAAGCGTCTTTGGAAGCTCTTACAGCGGTGACAGGAGAAGCAAAAGCAAGAGTTATTAAAGAGTATTTCGGAATGGAAAAGCTCTAGTAATTCGCAGCTCATACTTGTTTATTTCTATATAGGTATATGGGAGCAAGCGGTACTTGAGGTTCATCTTCTATATTTACATCCGATCAGAGACGTTATTTGACGTACCCTCAGTCGTTATGCGAGGGAATCCCAGCTGCCATGTGAGATACACGTTTCTTAAGCCCCTATAATACAAATAATCACAACCACACATTTTCATCTTTTCTCCGATAAATCAAAACCTTCGGACAAAACGGGTGATAATTTATCTTTAAACTTATAATTGACTGTACGAAAGCAGTCTTCACCAACGGACGAAAGACTCATTCCTTTCAGAAATGAACAAATCCCCATCCAATAACCTTATCAGGGAATAATCATATATCCAAATTACAAGCAATCACGAATTTATTCGTAACTTTGCAATCCGGAAAAGATTAAAAGATTAGGATAAAGGAACATGAGAATAGTCATACAACGTACCGGACACGCATCCGTTACAATCAATGGAACTTGTAAATCTGCTATAGGAAAAGGACTTTTGATACTGGTAGGCATCGAAGATACAGACAGCCGGGAAGACATCGACTGGCTCTGCAAAAAGATTGTCAACCTCCGCATCTTTGACGATGAAAACGGAGTGATGAACAAATCCATTCTCGACATTGACGGTGAGATACTGGTAATCAGCCAATTCACCCTCCATGCATCCACCAAGAAAGGCAACCGTCCCTCGTACATACGGGCAGCTAAACCAGAAATATCCGTCCCGTTGTATGAACAGTTTTGCCGGGAATTGAGTTCTTCATTAGGCAAAGAAATAGGCACCGGTGAATTCGGCGCTGACATGAAGGTAGAATTATTGAATGATGGCCCCGTGACCATCTGTATGGATACAAAAAACAAGGAATGATGACATTAGAAGAAGCTCAGCTACAAGTAGATAGCTGGATCAAAAAGTACGGTGTACGCTACTTCAGCGAACTCACTAATATGGCCGTCCTTACCGAGGAGGTAGGCGAACTGGCAAGAGTTATGTCCCGCAAATACGGTGACCAGTCCTTCAAAGAAGGAGAAAAAGACAATATCGATGACGAAATAGCGGATGTCCTCTGGGTACTCCTCTGCATTGCCAATCAGACGGGCGTAAACATCGAAGAAGCGTTTGCCCGCAATCTGGAGAAGAAAACCAAACGGGACAATACCCGACATATCAATAATCCTAAATTGCATGACCATGGAGAAGAATGAATCCACACAAAGCAAGTATGATGCCGCATTGGCAAAGTACAAAACCCAGCTGGACGATGCAGAAGTAGCTGCCAAAGTAGCAAAACTCATCGCAGAAAAAGTACCCGGAAACCATACGGAAGAAGTCAAAAAGTTCTTGTTCCACTGTATCGACCTTACCACGCTGAATACAACGGACAGCGATGAAAGCGTGATGAAATTCACAGAGAAAGTGAATCAGTTCGACGATGAATTCCCCGATTTGGAGAATGTTGCAGCCATCTGTGTCTACCCCAATTTCGCAGAAATCGTCAAGAGTACACTTGAAGTGGAAGATGTAAAGATCGCCTGTGTTTCCGCCGGATTCCCTTCTTCCCAAACCTTCACCGAAGTGAAAGTCGCAGAAACCGCTATGGCGCTGATGGAAGGTGCGGATGAAATAGATATCGTCATTTCTGTGGGCAAGTTCCTGAGCGGAGATTACGAAAGTATGTGTGAAGAAATACAGGAACTGAAAGATGTCTGTAAAGAACATCACATGAAAGTCATCCTGGAAACAGGTGCCCTGAAGACGGCTTCCAATATTATGAAGGCCTCTATCCTATCCATGTATTCGGGCGCGGATTTCATCAAAACCTCTACCGGGAAACAACAACCTGCCGCAACGCCGGAAGCTGCCTACGTGATGTGCCAGGCCATCAAGGAGTATTACCACACAACCGGCAACAAGGTAGGTTTCAAGCCCGCCGGAGGCATCAATACCGTAAATGATGCTGTTATTTACTATACCATCGTCAAAGAAGTTCTTGGTGAGGAATGGCTTGATAATCAATGGTTCCGTTTGGGAACCAGCCGTCTGGCCAATCTTTTGCTCTCTGAAATCAAAGGGGAGGAAATGAAATTCTTCTAAACGGGGCAATCGCTTTATGCATAGCGGGCGAATGACTATTCGCCCCTATCATTTGTCCCTATCCACCACATAATCCAAATAAGCGGCAAGAGCCGTTTTCACATCTGTATCGGGCAAAGTAGCCAGCAAAGACATGGCCTTTTCCTTATATGCATGCATGGTCTTCACAGCATATTCAATTCCTCCATGTTGCTTGGAAAACTCGATTAAACGGGCGATTTCATCGGGGGTAGCAGCACCCTCCTTCACCTTCATGGCGATTTCTCCGGCTGCCTTGTCGCAAGTCGAGTTCAAAGCATAGAGTGCAGGAAGCGTCAACTTACCTTCGAGCATATCGTTGCCCGTAGGTTTACCTATCTCCTTGCTGTCATAATAGTCGAAAATATCATCCTTAATCTGAAAGCAAAGGCCGATATATTCACCGAATAAACGGGCAAATTCAGCCTGTTCATCGGTCGCTCCCACCGAAAGAGCACCCGCTTTGGTGCAAGCCGCAAAGAGCACAGCCGTCTTCTTACGGATTACGTCGAAATAGATTTCTTCAGAGAACTGGAGGTTGCTTACATTGGAAAGCTGAAGAAGCTCCCCTTCCGACAAGTTCTGCCCCAAGCGGGAAACCACGTCGATAATAGCATAATTATGCGTCTTGCCCACCTGCACAAGTGAGGTTGCCAACAGATAGTCACCCACCAGCACCGCTACCTTATTATTATATATGGCATTCACCGACAACTGCCCCCTACGTTCGGTGCTTTCATCCACCACATCGTCATGAACCAGACTGGCCGTATGCAATAATTCAAGAGAAACCGCTGCGTGAAGAGTCTCAGGACAAACCGGACCATACAGTTTGGCTATCAGCAAGAGCAACATCGGACGCATCATTTTCCCATTCTTTTTCCGAATGTGCGAAATTGCTTCATTCAGTAAAAAGTTGGAACTGGTAAGTGAAGTGTCGAACAGCTTCTTAAAGTCATCCAGTTCTGCCTCTATCGGAGATTTTATAAGTGATGAGTTGTCCATGCATCGCTATTTTCCCACAAAAATAGTAATAAAACAGTTAATACCGTATTTTTTTGTACTTTTACCATGAAAAAAAGGATAAATATATGAATTCAGACGATAAACTGTTTCTTCTCGATGCTTATGCATTGATATATCGCGCCTATTACGCGTTCATCAAGAACCCTCGGATCAACTCCAAAGGATTCAATACTTCCGCCATCCTGGGCTTCGTAAATACACTTGAGGAAGTGCTCAAAAAAGAGAACCCAAGCCATATCGGTGTCGCTTTCGACCCTGCCGGCCCCACCTTCCGCCATGAAGCATATGAGCAATACAAGGCGCAACGGGAGGAAACTCCGGAAGCCATACGACTCTCCGTACCTATTATAAAGGATATCATCCGCGCATACCGCATCCCCATCCTCGAAGTGCCGGGATACGAAGCAGATGACGTCATCGGCACCCTTGCCACCGAAGCAGGGAAACAAGGCATCACCACCTACATGATGACGCCCGATAAAGACTATGGGCAATTGGTATCCGAAAACGTGTTCATGTACCGTCCCAAACACACAGGCGGCTTTGAGGTCATGGGCATAGAACAAGTGAAAGCCAAGTTCGACATCCAGTCCACCCGGCAAGTCATCGATATGCTCGGATTGATGGGCGATGCTTCCGACAACATTCCCGGTTGCCCGGGCGTCGGAGAGAAAACCGCACAAAAGCTAATCAGCGAATTCGGCAGTATCGAAAACCTGCTAGAACATACCGACCAACTGAAAGGCGCCTTGAAGACTAAAGTAGAAAACAACCGCGAAATGATTACCTTCTCCAAATTCCTCGCGACCATCAAAATCGATGTCCCCATCACACTTGATATGAAAGCACTCGTCCGCGAAGAACCGAATGAAGAAGAACTCCGGAAAATCTTCGAAGAGATGGAATTTCGTACGCTCATCGACCGCGTACTCAAAAAAAACAGTTCCCCCTCTCCTTCTTCCGAAGCTCCCGACCTTTTTTCGGCAGGTCCGCTTTTTGCCCAAAATAACGGCCCGGTTCAAGGCAATTTGTTTGAAGAATTTGCGCCCAACGGGACGGAAGAACCGAAAAATTCAAATCTCGCGCGTTTAGAAACGCTCAGTACAGACTATCAACTCATTGATACAGAAGAGAAAAGAGCAAAAATTATTAAAAAGTTACTTACAACGAAAATTCTCTCAATAGATACTGAAACCACTTCGGCCGAGCCAATGGAGGCGGAATTGGTAGGAATGAGTTTCAGTGACGCCGAAAATCAGGCTTACTATGTTCCGATTCCACCCGAACGGGAAGAAGCGTTAAAAATAGTAAATGAGTTTCGTCCGCTTTACGAAAACGAAAATTCGATGAAGGTGGGACAAAATATCAAGTATGACATTCTTGTCCTCCAAAATTACGGAGTGGAAGTCAAAGGCGAACTTTTCGACACGATGCTCGCACATTACGTGCTGCAACCCGAACTTCGTCATAACATGGATTATCTGGCGGAGATTTATCTGCATTATCAAACCATCCACATCGACGAACTTATCGGCCCGAAAGGAAAGAACCAGAAAAACATGCGCGACCTTCCGCCGGAGGAAGTTTATAAATATGCCTGCGAAGATGCGGACGTAACCCTGAAGTTGAAGAACGTACTTGAGAAGGAACTGAAAGAGCAAGGCGTGGAACATCTCTTCTACGAAATAGAAATGCCTCTGGTGCGTGTACTTGCCAATATAGAAAGCAACGGAGTCCGCATAGACACCGAAGCACTGAAACAGACGTCCGAACACTTCACCGCCCGCCTACAAGAAATCGAGAAAGAAATCTACGAACTGGCAGGCGAGACATTCAATATCGCCTCACCCAAGCAGGTAGGTGAAATCTTGTTCGACAAACTGAAAATCGTTGATAAGGCGAAAAAGACCAAGACCGGACAATACGTCACCTCCGAAGAAGTGCTGGAAAGCCTGCGCAACAAGCATGACATCATCGGAAAAATTCTGGAATATCGTGGGCTGAAGAAGCTGTTGGGGACTTATGTAGACGCTCTTCCCCTGTTGATTAACCCACACACAGGACGCATTCATACCTCTTTCAACCAAGCAGTTACGGCTACAGGGAGACTCAGTTCCAGCAATCCGAACTTACAGAATATCCCCATCCGCGACGAAGACGGCAAGGAAATCCGTAAGGCTTTTATTCCGGACGATGGTTGCGAATTCTTCTCTGCCGACTACTCACAGATAGAGTTGCGCATTATGGCGCACCTGAGTGAAGACAAGAACATGATTGACGCCTTCCTCAGCGGATATGACATTCATGCCGCCACCGCCGCCAAAATATATAAAATAGATATCAAAGACGTCACCTCCGATATGCGCCGCAAGGCCAAGACAGCCAATTTCGGCATTATCTACGGCATCTCCATCTTCGGGCTGGCAGAACGTATGAACGTAGACCGTAAAGAGGCCAAGGAACTGATTGACGGATACTTTGAAACCTATCCGCAAGTACGTGAATATATGGATAAGAGCATACAGATAGCTCGCGAACAAGGCTACGTGGAAACCATCTTCCACCGCAAACGCTTCTTGCCCGACATCAACTCAAGAAACGCAACCGTGCGCGGATATGCAGAACGCAATGCCATCAATGCTCCCATTCAGGGAAGTGCCGCCGACATCATCAAAGTTGCCATGGCACGCATCTATAAACGCTTCCAAACTTACAATTTGAAAGCAAAGATGATTTTACAGGTGCACGACGAGCTAAATTTCAGTGTTCCAGAGGCTGAAAAAGAGTTTGTGCAACAAATTGTAATCGAAGAGATGGAACGTGCATATCGCATGCACGTGCCCCTGAAAGCCGATTGCGGGTGGGGTAAGAACTGGCTTCAGGCCCACTAAACCGTCTTATAACTTTATTTAACTTACAATCAGAAAGCAACCGAAGCATTCCATTCAAAATACAGTTTGCTCACCAGAATATCCGGCAACATCACTGCCGGATATTTTTTTGTCATCAATATTGGCAAAAAGAAAGAGTAAGAAAACAGTCGATCCTAACATTTTGACTATATTTAATCCATTTATTACATTTATGTCAATTTAATCCGTACCTTTGCGGCGTTTTTAACGACATAATGATAGAAAATAGTAAGATAAACTTAAAAGCATATAGAACCATGAAAACAAAAGTATTTTTAAAAACAGTTGCTTTGTCAGCAGTAATTCTGTTTGGTAGCATTGCAGCTTCTGCAGCTAACAAAAACAACCTTATTTACAATTCGGAAGAAAAAGACGGAATAATGGTAGGACAGACCGTTTACAAGATGGACGGTGGTACTTTAGCAAACTATATGAAGTACAGCTACAAGTATGACGACCAGAAACGCATGACGGAAAGTGAAACTATGAAGTGGAACAGCACAAAGAACGCTTGGGAAAACGATCTCCGCGTTTGCTATGCTTACCAAGGAAAGAGTCTCACTACTACTTATTACAAGTGGAACAGCAAACAAAAAGCATATGTCCTTGTTCCTGACATGACAGTTACAATGGACAATCCCAATCTGTAAAAGACGACAGATTCTCTCTTAAAATTCTAACAAATTGAACAAACCGAAACCTTTATAAGTTTTGTACACTAAGTGAGAGCCGGAATACGTGATGTATTCCGGCTTTTTTCATAACTTTGCCCACAGAAAAAATACTTATTCTATGATACCCGCCACCCTCACCCACTACATTGAAACGGAAATTATTCCACGTTACGAGCATTTTGATAAAGCTCATAACCTTTCACATGTGCAGACAGTGATTGAAGAGAGCCTTTCACTTGCTGCGAAATATGACGTAAATGAAAGCATGGCATATACCATCGCTGCATACCACGATACAGGGCTTTGCCGGGACAGAGCGACACACCATCTTCTTTCAGGAGAAATTCTGAAACAAGACGAAACGCTCCGCCAATGGTTCAGCAAAGAAGAGATAGAAACCATGAAGGAGGCAGTGGAAGACCATCGCGCATCTACCGACCACGAACCACGAAGCATTTATGGCAAAATAGTGGCAGAAGCAGACCGCGTGATTGACCCCATCATCACCCTGCGCCGCACCGTGCAATACGGGTTAAAGCAAAAACCGGAAGCAGAAGAAGAATGGCACTACCAGCGTTTCCGTCAGCATCTGATGGAGAAATATGCACCGGGGGGATACCTGAAACTCTGGTTTCCGGAGTCAAAGAATGCAGAACGGCTGAAAGAACTGCAAAAGATTATCGCAGATGAAGCGCAGTTAAAGCACATCTTTCAACAGTTGTTTGCCGAGGAAAAGCAATAAAATCTTACCTCACTCTATCTTTCCTCTTCCGATTCAAAAAAACAAAGCTAACTACGTTTACCACTAACCATCAGATGAAAACAAATGCTCCCAATGGTAAAAAAGTACAATCCATAAGGCAATAAACAGAAGAATACCTATCTTTGCAGACAGAAAACAAAGTAATAACGAAATAGATAATGGCTTTACAATGTGGTATTGTCGGCTTGCCGAACGTAGGCAAGTCGACGCTTTTTAACTGTTTGTCCAATGCAAAAGCGCAAGCGGCAAACTTTCCTTTTTGTACAATAGAACCGAATGTGGGTGTAATCACCGTACCCGATGAACGCCTGACGAAACTCGCCGAACTGGTACATCCGGGACGCATCGTGCCCACTACGGTGGAAATCGTGGACATTGCCGGACTCGTAAAAGGTGCCAGCAAAGGTGAAGGGCTGGGCAACAAGTTCCTCGCAAATATTCGTGAAACGGATGCTATCATCCATGTATTACGTTGTTTCGACGACGAAAACGTGACACACGTGGACGGAAGCGTCAACCCGGTGCGCGACAAGGAAATCATCGACTACGAGTTGCAACTGAAAGACCTGGAAACCATTGAAAGCCGCATTCAGAAAGTGCAGAAACAAGCACAGACAGGGGGCGACAAAGCAGCCAAGCTGGCTTACGATGTACTGGTGCAGTATAAAGAAGCACTGGAACAAGGTAAAAGCGCACGCACCGTGCAGTTCGAGACCAAAGACGAACAGAAGATTGCCAAAGAACTTTTCCTCCTGACCAGCAAACCAGTGATGTACGTTTGCAACGTGGATGAGGCAAGCGCAGTGAATGGCAATAAATACGTGGAAATGGTGCGCGAAGCAGTGAAGGACGAAAATGCCGAAATCCTGATTGTAGCCGCCAAGACCGAAGCCGACATCGCCGAACTGGAAACATACGAAGACCGCCAGATGTTTCTCGAAGAAGTAGGATTAAAAGAATCCGGCGTAAGCCGCCTGATTAAATCGGCCTACCAATTACTGAATCTGGAAACCTTCATCACCGCCGGAGAAATGGAAGTGAGAGCATGGACCTATCAGAAAGGTTGGAAAGCTCCGCAATGTGCCGGAGTTATCCACACCGACTTTGAAAAAGGATTCATCCGTGCCGAAGTTATCAAGTACGAAGACTTCATCCAGTATGGCAGCGAGGCCGCCGTACGCGAAGCCGGAAAGCTGGGCGTGGAAGGCAAAGAATACGTGGTGCAGGACGGAGACATCATGCACTTCCGGTTCAACGTCTGATTTACGGAACTCATTATAAATCGTCCGCCAAATGGCGGGCGATTTAATCACAGAATAATACTGCAAACCAATCATGAAGCAACTTTTCTCCACTCTACTCGTCATGCTTCTGTGCAGTGTCGCTTATGCACAGCAACAAGACTCAGTGACCATCTCCGGTCGTGTGACAGACTATGACGGGCAACCGATAGACAGTGCCAGTGTTTGGTGGCAAAACCCGCAGTTCAACGATGTCGTAGAAGTTGTCACCAACAAAGACGGACACTACACTGCCCGCGTGCCTAGAGGCAAATATCAGAGTATGGCTTCTATCTACCTCCCCTCTTATGCGCATATCGCCATGAAAAGCGGTCTGCCCGAAGCAGAACACCGCCTGGAGTTCTGGGCTTGGGACTTCATCGCCGACCGAGACACTACGCTCAACATCCGCTACAACCGTATGGAAGCTTACGGCCTGCGTGCTTTTCGCATTCCCGGCGCCATGCCCACCTATCAGATATACGTCCGTCCCATGAGCCTAACGCGCTTCTACCAATGGATGGAAAAGGCAAAGCCCGAATCCATGCTGCACGGTGAAACTCTTGGCGACATCAAGCAAGAGTCCCAGAGCAAGGATGCCAAAGAATCGCAGTGGGCGCCCCGACCCGAACAACTGAAAGTCACAGTCTGGATAGACGGCGAAGAAGTCCCCGTATTGATGAAGCAGGAAATAAAAGAGTACTTTGACGCCAACGAATACGCCAATGCCTATCTGCTGACCGTAGACCTCCCCAAGCATCCGAAGGCAGGACTTCCTTACCGTGTTTTCAAGGTAGAGCTGGAAGACCTGGAGAACGGTGACCGGGGCGAAGGGCTTTACTATATGGAAAAAGAAATCTACGTAAAATAGTATATTGCAAAATGGAGAACAATAATATGAAATACCTTATAGCCGGCACAGGTGGCGTGGGAGGCAGTATCGCCGCCTTTCTTTCCCTTGCCGGAAAAGATGTGACCTGCATTGCCCGCGGTGAGCACCTGGCTGCCATACGCGAACACGGATTGCGTATGCATTCCGACCTGAAAGGCGAACATACACTACCCATAAAAGCCTATACAGCCGAAGAATATGCAGGCAAAGCCGACGTCATCTTTGTATGCGTCAAAGGCTATTCCGTAGACTCGATAACGGAGTTGATAAAACGCTCCGCCCATAAGGGCACCGTCGTAATCCCTATTCTCAATGTCTACGGCACAGGTCCCCGCATCCAGCGCTTAGTGCCCGGAGTGACGGTTCTGGACGGCTGCATCTACATCGTCGGCTTCGTGTCCGGCAAAGGGGAAATCACGCAAATGGGCAAGATATTCCGTCTGGTTTACGGTGCACACAAAGGCACGGTTGTTCCCCGTGGAACGTTGGAAACTATCCAACAGGATTTGCAGGAAAGCGGCATCAAAGCCGAGATATCTTCCGACATCAACCGGGATACTTTCGTGAAGTGGTCTTTCATCTCCGCTATGGCTGTCACCGGAGCCTATTACGATGTACCAATGGGCGAAGTGCAGAAGCCCGGAGAGGTGCGCGATACGTTTATCGGGCTTTCCCAGGAAAGTGCCGCATTGGGCGCTAAACTCGGCATTGAATTCAAGGAAGACATTGTAGAATATAATCTTAAAGTTATAGACAAACTGGACCCGGAAAGTACTGCTTCCATGCAGAAGGATATGGCTAAGGGACACGAAAGTGAAGTGCAAGGATTGCTCTTTGATATGATTGCTGCCGCAGAAGAACAGGGGATTGATATTCCGACGTACAGGATGGTGGCGGAGAAGTTCAAACAGCAAAGGCTTTGAGGTCACAATTTGTGACTTCAAAATAATAAAAAAGTATATGAATATGGAACTAACAGTAATCATACATAGTAAAATATATGAAGCCAGAGGACAACAAGTGATGCTTGATAAAGATTTAGCGGAACTCTACCAAGTAGCAACCGGAAACTTAAATAAAGCTGTGAAAAGAAACCTCAAAAGATTTCCATCTGATTTTATGTTTCAACTAACAACAGAAGAATGGGAGTCTCTAAGATTCCAAATTGGAAGCTTAGACAAAGGAAGGGGAAAGAACTCAAATCCTACATCGAAGAAGTCTTCACCGACTACAACGATATCAACGAAGACACCCGTGTGCAACTGGAGCTAATCAACCGAACCCTTGCCGAACTGCAAGCCCAGAAAAGACTGGCGGACAGCCCCAGAGACCTATCGGCTTCACAAAACCAAAACTATAAACTCTATAACCAATATAATTGAAAATATGCTCTCATTACTAACCATCAACTGGAATCCCAATCCCGAACTGTTCAATCTGTTCGGTCATGTACCCGTCCGTTATTACGGTCTGTTATGGGTCATCGGTATCGCCTGTTCCTATTTCGTAGTCCGCTACCAGTACAGAGACAAAAAAATCGGTGATGACAAGTTCGAACCGCTGTTCTTCTATTGCTTCTTCGGCATCCTCATCGGAGCACGCCTGGGACATTGCCTGTTCTATCAGCCGGAATACTATCTTCATCATTTCTGGGAGATGATATTACCTATACAGTTCCTGCCCGACGGAGGCTGGAAATGGACCGGTTATGCAGGTCTTGCCAGCCATGGAGGTACGCTGGGTCTGATGATAGCCCTGTGGATGTACTGCCGCAAGATGAAAATGCACTATATGGACGTATTGGATATGATTGCCGTGGCAACTCCTATCTGCGCCTGCTTCATCCGTCTTGCCAATCTGATGAATTCTGAAATTATCGGTAAAGCAACCGATGTGCCTTGGGCATTTGTATTCGAACGGGTAGATATGCTCCCCCGGCATCCGGCACAGCTTTACGAGGCAATCGCCTACTTCATCTTCTTCCTGATTATGATTTTCCTGTATAAGAACTACGGCAAAAAGCTACACCGTGGTTTCTTCTTCGGGCTCTGTCTGACAGAAATATTTGTATTCCGTTTCTTCGTGGAGTTTCTGAAAGAGAACCAAGTAAGCTTCGAAGACAGTATGTCGCTGAATATGGGACAATGGCTGAGTGTTCCGTTCGTGATTATAGGAGTATATTTTATGTTCTTCTACGGGAAGAAGAAAGCATAAGGGTATTCTTATTCTGAGAAAGGTAAAAACACTGTGTGCGGGCAAATAGTTATTCGCCCGCACACAGTGCAGCACTTTCAACCTTATCCCAACGCTTTCCTTCATCCTATCTTCGCTGCCATTTACTCTTCGAAACATGTTCGCGTTTCAGTATATCACTTAATGGCACTTCAAATATCTTAGCCTCAACCCACGCCACAAAGTCGAATTTACGTAATATCTGAGTTTCATACTTATCAGTATACAGAGCACGGACTTCTTCCGCCATACTCTCCCATATCTCCGCCCTCTTTTTCCGGTCCTTATCCACAAAAGAATGATTCAGGAACTTGAGCAGAAACGATTCCACTTTCAGATTATGCCCTTTATTCTTGGACATTTCACGCTTGATAGACCGGAGTTCCGACTGAATATAGTCAATATCCCCCAGTTCATAATGAATCATCACATTCACAATCCGAATGGTACGAAACAGTGGAAGAGAATACAAATGTCCCCTCCCGATAGTTGCACTCAGACGTTTTCTTGCTTTTCTATACTCTCCGTTTCCAAGATAAACAAGAGCAATGTACAATGACATTTCCGCCTGTTGCTGCTCCTTCAGCAAAGGTATCTTATCAATCAGTGATGCCTGATGCTCTGCAATCCACTGGTCAGCCTGTTCAAACTCCCCCCTGTCTATATACGAAAACAGCCGGTAGATAAATATCACATACGCTACATTCAACTGGAAACTTGAAGAGGGAGAAGATAGTTTTTCCAACTTCTCAATGAAATAATCCATTCCTTCATAATTGTGCATGATGCGAAGACTCTCTAACATACCTTCTACCGTCATCAGGTAATATACCGGAGGATTATTCCAAAGACGGGTATTCTCTTCGAACAGTTTATTCAGCTCCACAAATGAATTAAACGCCGCCCTATAGTCGCCTACCGTCACAAAGTAATTAGCTTGAAAAAGCTGGTGATTCTTCTTTATCTCAAAGTTCTCGACGCCTGCACTTGCCACGATACTTATCTCACTGGCCACCAAGTCATCCAGTTTCTGTGTCTCCTCCAACGAGCGTGAAGCTCCCCTGCTCAGCATCCTATGCCTTAATAACTCATACAATGCAGACTGCTCATTCAGCTGACTGATACTTTTCAGCGTACTTTTCATTTTATATTGTTTATTCAGCAGCTTCTTTTCGTCCACTTCCTCAAAATCCAATGTCAGAAGATAATTCAATTCCAACCTCTGCGCCACAAGCAACGCAAAATGGTTTTCATAATAGACGGCCTTCTCCTTCACCTTTTTCAATACCTGGAAGCATTCCTGATACATGGATTTCTCATACAACACCCTGGCATGCAGCAATTCATTGAACAACAGATAATAACTATCCTGTTCTGTCCGTAGCTCCGTCAATATCTCTATCAGCAGGTCGAACAAGTAAATAACCACCGTATTGAAAGAAGAAGTGGGTTTTGCCTTTAGGAAGCATTGTTTCAGTTCTTCAGGGTCACTGATCTTCTTATCATCAATCAATCTGAAAAGGAAAATATAGTCTTTCTCCGGCTTATTGGATATATAGATAGAGAATTCTTTCTTCTCTTGCTTCGTAAGACTATTTACCAACTGGATAAGCGATTCGGACTTTAGCATAGCATTAGTAGATTTTGAAATAACGAAAGCAAGGTAGAGAAAAAAACGAAAGGAAACAATCTTTTCGCTGAATAATATAGAATTTATCCACATTACAAATATCAAAAAACCGCGCATACATACACTTAAAACACACTACATATCAACTAATTAAGATTGCAAACAACGACATTATACAAGTTTACCAGTATTATATTTGAGCACTTTTTGTTTGCTTATGAATTATCTATCGCATACATTTGGCATAGAAAAAAGAAAGCACAGTTTCGAATCATTTAATCTTAAACAAATTAATAGCCATGAGCAAAAATATCATTGTAATAGGTAGTTGTAATACAGATATGGTTGTCAAAACCGATCGTCTCCCCGTCCCCGGAGAAACAGTAATGGGTGGCAGTTTCATGATGAACCCCGGAGGTAAAGGGGCTAATCAGGCTGTAGCGGCTGCCCGATTGAAAGGAAATGTGTACTTCATAGCCAAGACCGGCAACGATCTATTCGGCAAACGTTCTATAGAGCAGTACGAAGACGAAGGAATTCACGTTGAAAATATCTATTCAGACCCTACCCTCCCTTCCGGAGTGGCACTGATTATGGTAGACGTGAACGGAGAAAACAGTATCGCCGTCGCCTCCGGAGCCAATGGTTCACTGAGTCCTGAAGATATCCGGAAAGCACAGCCCGTCATCGAGAAAGGAGATATCTTACTGATGCAACTGGAAATCCCTATAGAAACAGTGGAATACGCAGCCCAGATAGCAAGCGAACAGGGCATCAAGGTTATCCTGAACCCGGCACCCGCCCGTGCGCTCTCCAACAAGCTGTTGAAAAACCTGTATATGATTATCCCCAACGAAACGGAAGCTGAAATCCTTTCGGGAATCAAAGTGACCGACTGGGAAAGCGCCCGGAAAGCTGCGGATATCATCAGTGCCAAAGGAGTGGACATTGTCGTGATTACAATGGGTTCCAAAGGAGCTCTGATTAAGGAAAATGATGAATACCATGAAGTTTCCGTCCCCAAAGTGAAGGCGGTGGATACCACGGCTGCCGGAGACACCTTCTGTGGTTCCCTGTGCGTTGCTTTATCCGAAGATATGAATGTGCTGGATGCCGTGAAGTTTGCCAATAAATGCGCCTCCATCACAGTGACCCGCATGGGGGCACAGTCTGCCCTACCCTATCGCAAAGAAATAGATGTTTTATAAATAATAACTTTAAAACCTAATACCATGTTTATTGTCGACAGTTACTCATTAGCCGTTATTTTCTGCGTTATCACGATGCTCTGCTGGGGTTCGTGGGGTAATACACAGAAACTTGCCGGGAAGACCTGGCGTTACGAATTGTTCTACTGGGATTACGTTATCGGTATCCTTGCCTTCTCCCTCCTTTTAGGATTCACGCTGGGCAGTACGGGAGACGCCGGACGCGGTTTCGTTGAAGATCTGCAACAAATCAGTATGGAGAACTATGCAAGTGCTTTTGCAGGAGGAGTTATATTCAACTTATCCAACATCCTGCTGTCAGCTTCCGTCTCGATGGCCGGACTTACGGTAGCATTCCCACTGGGAGTTGGCATAGCACTGGTATTAGGAGTTTTCGTCAACTACTTTGGTGAACCCAAGGGCGATGCGGTAATCCTGTTCAGTGGCGTGGCGCTGGTGGTACTGGCCATTGTTTTCAATGCCATAGCTGCCGGAAAGATGAATAAGAAAGAAAACAGTACGAATAAGAAGGGAATTCTTATCGCCATCATAGCAGGTGTATTGATGTCCTTCTTCTACCGGTTCGTTGCCGCTGCCATGGACTTAAATAACTTTGAGTCGCCTACTCCCGCAATGGCTACTCCGTATTCGGCATTCTTTATATTCGCAGTAGGTATCTTCATAAGCAATTTCATTATCAACACCATCGTGATGAAGAAACCTTTTGTAGGTACTCCGGTAAGCTATAGAGAGTACTTCCAGGGCAAATTCAGCACACACATGGTCGGAGTGTTGGGAGGAGCCATCTGGGGATTAGGTACGGCTCTGAGTTACATTGCAGCAGGGAAAGCCGGCGCGGCCATCTCGTATGCACTGGGACAGGGAGCGCCTATGATTGCAGCTTTGTGGGGCATATTCATCTGGAAGGAGTTCAAAGGTTCTTCACGGACGGTAAATATCCTTCTAGCTTGCATGTTCGTTCTGTTTATATCCGGTTTAGGAGCAATTATCATCTCCGGAGCCAATTAATCCGGCTCTCGCTCGATCTCGTTGCACAGTCCAGAGGGAATGTGTCGCTCCTAAAAGAGAACCTGTCACAAAATAGAGGCAGCATAGTAGGCAAAGAAAGTTGTGTTTCATATCTCTCAAAATTTAGTGTTTATCATACGGATGCCGGAAAATACGGAAGAAAGCATGAGGAACAGCCCCACCAAAACATAACGGGCTGTTCCTCTTCTTTTTACGGTTTTATGACACATCTATCTGTATTTATGACATTGCCTGCATCAATACATTAATGTCGCGAATTCATATACCTCTTCCCACATTTGCGCATACCTTTGCAAACAGAAAAAATTTCATTTGTATCCTTGATTGAAGAAGTAGGTAAGATAAAAACATAGGTAAGAAAGATTTCAGAACAGGAAAACAAAAACAGGTAGTTGAAACTGCTACCTGTTTTTCTAAAAGAGAAAGAGAAAGAGAAAAAGAAAAACATACAATATAACAATCAAAATTAAGAATGATGAATTCAAAACAAGCGCTTTTCAGTCTATTAATATGCGTACTGGCAATAACAGGTTGTGATACGCAAAAACAAGCCCTCGTGGGCAATGAACTTGCCTTGACACGAGCCAAGCAAACGTTGGATTCCTTGTACCAGAATTATTCAGTCTCCGGCACATGCCTGTTGCGTGAAAATTATCCTTCCAACATAGGCGATTATACTGCAACCTACCTGGCATCCGAAGAGCAAAAGAATATGCCTAACCTGTATTCCTATTTATGGCCCTATTCCGGAACCTTCTCTGCCGTGAACGCTTTATTCGAGACAACAAGCGATGCAAACTACAAATCGCTGCTCGATAATAAAGTATTAGTAGGACTGGAAGAATATTTCGACACCCGGAGAACTCCCGAAGCCTACGCTTCATACATCAACAGCGCAGCACAATCCGATCGTTTCTATGACGATAATGTCTGGTTGGGCATCGACTTTACCGACGTTTACACACTTACCAAAGAAGCAAAATATCTCCAGAAAGCGCAACTTATCTGGAATTTCATAGAAAGTGGTACAGACAACAATCTGGGAGGCGGCATCTACTGGTGCGAGCAAAAGAAAGAATCTAAAAACACCTGCTCGAATGCCCCCGGCTCAGTCCTCGCGCTGAAACTCTTCAAAGCCACAAAGGACAGCACCTATTTCGCGAAAGGGCAGCACCTTTATGAATGGACCAAAGCCAACCTGCAAGATTCTACCGATTACCTGTACTTCGATAATATCGCCCTGAACGGGAAAATAGGTAAAGCCAAATTCGCCTATAACAGTGGCCAGATGATACAGTCGGCCGCCCTACTCTACCAACTGACCGGAAACGAAAACTATCTGACCGACGCTCAGAACATCGCCCGGGCATGTCATAACTATTTCTTCATGGACTATACAACAGAGCAGGGAAAAACCATCAAACTCCTGAAGAAAGGCGATATCTGGTTCACCGCAGTCATGCTCAGAGGTTTCATCGAACTATACCAAGCAGACCGGAACAGAGTCTATCTGGACTCCTTCAACCAGAGCCTGGACTATGCCTGGGAGCATGCACGAGATGAAAAAGGATTGTTCAATACCGACCTCAGCGGAAGTACCCACGACAACCGGAAATGGTTGCTGACCCAAGCCGCCATGGTTGAAATGTATGCCCGCCTTGCAGCTGTCAAATAATAAATGAAAATATACTAATACCTTTAAAACATGAAAAAGAGAAATATCGGTCTATGCGCCGTGGCCTTGTTATGTATGCACAACAATGCCAAAGCAATGGAACCAACATTAAAACAAGACAACACCAAAGTTGTGAACCATGCCCAGGTGACTGCCGCTTACAAGACCAACCGCCCTGCCGTAAAAAACAGGCTGTACGTTTCGAAAGCCGTAGAAGCCGAAATCCTGCGGGTAAAGAAACTGCTGACTAACCAAAAACTGGCGTGGATGTTCGAGAATTGTTTCCCGAACACGCTGGATACAACCGTACACTACCGTTTGTTGGATGGCAAACCCGACACATTTGTCTATACCGGTGATATTCATGCCATGTGGCTGCGCGATTCCGGTGCACAGGTTTGGCCCTACGTGCAACTGGCACACAAAGACCCGGAACTGAAAAAGATGCTGGAAGGTGTCATCCGTCGCCAGTTCATGTGCATCAACATCGATCCTTATGCCAACGGATACAACGACGGTCCCACAGGCGGCGACTGGATGTCCGACAATACAGATATGAAACCCGAACTGCACGAACGGAAATGGGAAATAGACTCCCTCTGTTATCCTCTCCGGCTGGCTTATCAATATTGGAAAGAAACCGGTGACGCCAGCGTTTTCGATGAAGCATGGCTGGAAGCTATCACAAACATACTGAAGACATTCAAAGAGCAACAACGTAAAGACGGTGTCGGCTCCTATAAATTCCAACGCAAGACGGAACGTGCTCTTGACACACTGAACAATAATGGTTTAGGCGCCCCTGTCAACCCTGTCGGACTGATTGTTTCCTGCTTCCGCCCTTCGGACGATGCAACGACATTTCAGTTCCTGATTCCATCGAACTTCTTTGCCGTATCTTCCTTAAGAAAAGCTGCGGAAATCCTTTCGACAGTAAATCAAAATGGAGCTTTGGCTCAAGAGTGCACAACACTGGCTGACGAGGTAGAGACTGCCCTGCAGAAATACGCTACCTACAATCACCCGAAATACGGCACAATCTATGCTTTCGAAGTAGATGGTTTCGGCAACCATATGCTGATGGACGACGCCAACGTCCCAAGCCTCCTCGCCATGCCTTATCTGGGAGACGTGGATGTAAACGATCCTATCTACCAGAATACCCGTCGTTTCGTATGGAGCCAGGACAACCCGTATTTCTTCAAAGGAAAAGCCGGTGAAGGAATAGGCGGCCCACATATCGGATATGATATGGTATGGCCCATGAGCATCATGATGAAAGCTTTCACCAGTCAGGATGATCAAGAGATTAAAGAATGTATCAAGATGCTGATGGATACAGATGCAGGAACCGGATTCATGCACGAATCTTTTCACAAAGATGATCCGGCAAACTTTACCCGTGCCTGGTTTGCCTGGCAAAATACACTGTTCGGAGAGCTGATTCTGAAACTGGTGAATGAAGGAAAGGTGGAATTACTTAATCAAATATTATAAAACTCTGAGATAAAAAATGTTTGCTACACTTTAATAATACTATAAACATATGAAAGAAATCAAAAAAAGAAAATGGTTTGTTCTGACAAAGCACTCAACTAGAACAACGGCTATCTGTATTTCCCTCTTGGCAATAGGGGCATTTAGCGGGCAAGTTTATTCAAAAGATAACTTGGCCAATAAAGCCGCAAACATTACAGATGGAATTCGGCAAGAGGCAAAAAGAGACATCACCGGACAAGTAAAAGACAATATGGGCGAAAGCCTAATTGGAGTAACTGTCCAAATAAAAGGAGAAGTAGGAGGAACCATCACCGATATAGACGGCAAGTTTACAATTAAAGCCAATATAGGTGACAAATTGGTAGTATCTTATATTGGATACACCCCTCAAGAAATAATGATTGACAATCGTGAGAATTTCTCAATCGTATTAAACGAAGACATCAATGAACTGCAAGAAGTTGTAGTTGTAGGGTATGGTACACAAAAACGTCTGAATGTAACAGGTTCCGTGTCATCCGTTTCTTCAAACCAGTTAAAACAAAGCCCTGTTGCCAATATATCTAATGCTTTGGCCGGACGCCTACCCGGTATCATTTCTGTCCAACGTGGTGGAGAACCGGGCAATGATGGAGCCAACATATGGATACGTGGCTTCGGTACGTATGGAACAGCAAACTCCCCGCTTATAATGGTAGATGGCCTAGAACGCAGTTATGACAATATTGACCCCAATGAAATAGAGGATATCACCATATTAAAGGATGCCTCTTCTACTGCAGTTTATGGAGTTCGTGGTGCTAACGGTGTATTCTTATCACCACCAAAAGAGGTACTGCTGAAAAGCCGCAAATTAGCGTTAACTTGCAAACTGCCATTCAGCAACCCACACGTTTACCTAAATATTTAGATTCATACGATGCCTTAATGCTCTATCGTGAAGGTTTAGTGAATGATGGACTAAATGCTGCTATGTATACAGACGAATACTTAGCAAAATACAGAGACCGCAGTAATCCTACTTATAAGTATCTTTACCCTAATGTAAATTGGCAAGACGAAATGCTTAAACCGTCTTCAATGATGCATCAAGCTAATATCAATATAAACGGTAAAAATTCATTTGTCCGCTATTTTGTTTCAGTATCTTATATGCAGCAAAACGGACTTTATAATTATGAAGATGCCACAGAAGACTATAATATCCAAGCAACTCTGAATCAATATAATTTCCGCTCAAATGTAGATTTATCCATCTCTAAGAATTTAGAAATGGAAGTCAATCTAGGAGGTATCATCCGTGACCGTAACTATCCCAACGTAGATACTGGAGACCTTTGGAATCGTTTAAAGATAACACCTCCATGGTGGTATCCCGTACAGAACCCTGACGGTTCGGCTGCCGGTGTACAAGGTTTAGCAAGAAATCCTTATGCAATGTTGACCCAACAAGGTTATAGAAAGAATTTCGAAACAACTCTCCAAGCTACGGCCGGTTTTACATGGAAGTTACCTTGGGTAACCCCTGGATTAAGTATAAAAGGCCGCCTATCCTTTGATACAATGAATTTCAGAGATGTAACTCGTGCTAAAGGAGCATACACCTACCGTTATGTAACAAATGAAGATGAACCCGACTTATTCAAAGGTACATACATCCGTGTGGAAGAAGGAACCAACACGTTAGATTACTCTGTTAATGCCAACGGAAACAAAAAAGTCATTGCAGAACTGTATCTTAATTACGAACGTAGGTTTGGCAAACATGATATAAAAGGGCTCTTACTGTATAATCAGGAAAGCTATTCCGCTGCTGTGGGAGGAGGCAAAAACAATGCAATTTCTGGATTACCCTACAAATATCAAGGTTTAGTGGGACGGGCAGCATATGCTTTTGACGACAGATACTTTGCTGAATTTAACTTTGGTTACAATGGTTCGGAAAACTTTATCAAAGGACGACGGTTCGGTTTTTTCCCAGCCTTCTCTGCCGGTTGGCTAATTTCTAATGAAAGCTTTATTCAAGATAATCTCCCACAAATAAGCCTATTGAAACTCAGAGTCTCTGCCGGCGTTGTTGGAAATGACAAGTCAGGACAACGCTTCCTGTATCAAGGGAAATGGATATTGGATGCTCCGGGCTACCAGTTTGGAACAAACAATGACGGTGCTTGGTATGCCGGAGCCGAAGAAAATGCTACCGGTAACCCATTCGTTACTTGGGAAAAGTCTAAAAAATTCAATTTCGGTCTTGACTTAGGGTTATGGAATAATGAACTAAAGTTGGAGACAGACATCTTTTACGAACGAAGAGACAATATTCTGACACAACCGTTAACCATACCCGAAATTGTCGGTATAGCAAACTTACCGATGATCAACGCAGGTATAGTTGATAACAAAGGATTCGAAGCCACTCTTACTTATCAAAAAAATATTAAAGACTTCGGTTACTTCATCAAAGGAAATGTTTCTTTTGCCCGCAATAAGATTGTAGACATTACTGAACCCAAACTAGAAGGAAGGGAATGGCAAGCACGTACCGGACGAAGAATTAATGAACACATGGGTCTGACTGCCATAGGCTTGTTCAAAGATTGGGAAGACATCGCAAGCAGTCCTAAACAAACTTTCGGTCCTGTACAGCCGGGTGATATCAAATATGCAGATTTGAATGGTGATGGACAAATCGATACACAAGATGAAGGCTACTTAGGAAGAGTGTCAATCCCGGAAACAATGGCAGGATTATCCTTAGGTTTTAATTACAAAGGATTTGATGTCAGTGCATTATTCCAAGGTGCTTTCGGTGCCTATGTCTATTACGGCGGAAGCAGCACTTATCCGTTCTCACAGAACAGTAGCGTTTTGGCTGAAGTAAAAGGCAACTATTTCAATGCCGAAAATCCTGACGTGAATGCCTTATATCCACGTATGACATCCAATGACAATGCCAATAACTATCGTGTATCAAGCTTTTGGCACCGAAACAGCGATTATATCCGACTCAAGAACGTAGAAATAGGTTATACATTTTCAAAAGCACTCATCAACAAGATTGGAATATCAAATGCCAGAATTTATCTTACCGGCTTGAATTTGTATACATGGAGTAAAATCAAGACCTTTGACCCAGAAATACCCGATGGTACAGGCAGCTATCCACAGCAACGCACCGTCAACATGGGAATAAATTTTTCTTTTTAACGCAATAAACATTCAAAAATATGAAAAAAATATATTTCATCTTTATATATTCACTATTATTGACTTCATGTGACTTCTTGGATATCGTACCGAAAGAGGTTGTAATGGAAGAGGATATTTGGAATGACATTAAAAATGCTGAAAGAGTACTTGCAAAACTCTATAATGCTATACCCAACGAAGCTATGAGCGATGATATATGGGGGGCTTCAGACGAAGCTTGGCATCATTGGGAAAATAACAATCAGTCCTCATGGAAATATAACACCGGAAGTTGGGGACCAACAGACAACCCGCTTGGAAACTGGAGTTGGCGTTATCAGGACATACGCCGGGCAAACCTATTTATTGAACATATTGAGTCTGTACCTCTGCAAGGAGACCAACAAGATTATTATCAAGCCAGAATACCGGTATTTAAAGCAGAAGCTCGTTTTTTACGTGCACTCTTCTACTTTGACTTATTCAAAAGATATGGAGCGGTACCTCTGATAACCGAATCTATAAAAGATATCAATAATACCGCTTCAACCCTGATAGAACGGAATTCCGTGGACGAAATAGTTCAATTCATCGTAAATGAATGCGACGATATCAAACACACGCTCAAAGTAGATTATACCGATGAACCTTCCCAAACAGGCAGAGTAACGCGAGGAGCCGCTCTCGCACTGAAAAGTCGTACACTGCTTTACGCCGCTAGTCCATTATTCAATGGTAACAAACTGTATGAGAACATAACTAAACAAGACGGAACTCCGTTATTTAATACCAATTACGATCAAGAAAAATGGAAAAAAGCAGCTGATGCAGCCGAAGAATTATTGGCTATGGTAGATCAAGGTGTCTACGAACTCTATCAGCCCAATCCCACCAACCCAGTGGATAACTATGCACAATTGTTCTATACTCGTGAATGGAAAGAAACAATTCTAGCTTATTCACAAGGCAATGGTAACGGTTATGAAATCGGACATTTTCCGAATGGATACCCTTTCAACGGACAGGGTAAAATGAGCGTATTGCAGGAATTAGTTGACGCTTACGAAACAAATACAGGATTTCCCATAGACGACCCACAAAGCGGCTATACGGAAAAAGGATTCTGGAATGGAGCCATGTGGGACGGAATAGAATTCTCTGATGTCCATAATGTATCCAACATGTATTTCAACCGCGATCCACGATTTTATGCTTCTATCTATTTTCAATACTGCAACTGGGTGCTATCACGCCATAAAAGGCCTGTCAAGTTTGCTTATTACGGAAACAGAAACTTCAACAATGATGATTCCGATGCGTGGCCTTGGTCAATGGGAACACACAACATGACAGGATACGGAGTTAGAAAATGGGGATCTCCTGAAGTAGATATTTTAAACGGAACAGGAACTGCCCGAAGAAATATTCCCGTCTTCCGCTTAGCAGAAATCTACCTAAACTATGCAGAGGCATTAAATGAATATTTAGAGAAACCTGATCAAAGAGTATACGATGCAGTGAATAAGGTAAGAGCACGTGTACAAATGCCTGCACTTCCTATCAAAGACAGAACGGAAGATTTAACTAAAGAAGGTATGCGAAAACGTATCAGAAATGAGCGTCGTGTAGAACTAGCATTTGAAAGCCATCGTTTCTATGATGTAAGACGCTGGATGATTGCCGCCAATCATAATGGCGTGAAAGGAACTGACAATGGAATTGTATACGGAATGAATAACCGCCCTTCACAAGAAGAACTGGAAGCAACCGGATTAGATTGGAAAAGCGAGGCAGCAGGGGTGGCGGTATTCTACAAAAGAACTCCTATGCAAACTCGTGTATTTCAAGAAAAGCATTATCTCTTCCCGATTCCTAAATCGGAAATAGATAAAAATCCCAATTTAAAGCAAAATTATGGTTGGTAAATAAAAAATATACACTCATGAAATTACATAAAATCATATTATCAATAGTTGCACTAACAGCAAGTATCATTGCCTGCGAGTCATTACCCAAAGAAGAAGGCATTGCCAAAATCTACTTTACAGGAGGAACAAATGGAGTAGCTGAAATAAGCCCTGACGATGTAATCATCGACAAAGAAAATAAAACCATGACTTTTGCTTTTGGCATCAGTCGATCAGGTTTACAGCCTACTATCGGTTTCACAGTGAACTGTGAGATTGATAACACTAAGGTGCCTGCCAACACAGTACCCTTATCCGAAAATGAATATACCCTGTCTACCAAAGATGGAGAAATGGGAAATACCATTAAGTTTAATAATGAAGAAACAAGCAAGACACTATATCTGACCGTCTCTGAAGAAACCTTCGCGAAATACAATGGGAAAAAGATGGCTATCCACCTCCATATGTCTGAACCTTCACTTTATGAATTGAATGCTTCTCTTTCCGACATGGATATCGTGATAGACGTAATAAATTTTTTGGGTGCCTACGAAGATATAACAGAAAGTGTACTAAAAAACTTCAAAAGTCCATTCGAAGTCACCCCGGACTCTCCTCCTTTAGGAAGCTGTGATCCCGAGCAACATACTCCTACAGAATGGATTGTGAATGATGCTGTAAAGATTCACCTATATAATGGGAAAATGCATGGCGGAGTAGATGCCCGATGCTGGGGAAATAGAAATTGGCTCAGTGCAGGAAACTTCGACTTTTTTAATGAGAAAGAAGTGTTAAACGGAAAAATCTATCAAACAGCAAAGCTTGTAGCTGGTCAGTATCGCATCGAATACGAAATAGGAGAATCCTTTGGAGGCCCCAATCATGCCGCATTAGTCATTACCAATGGAGAGACCCTACCTGATTTCGACCAAAAAGAAAAAGAAACCATCGCCTGTCATGAATTCACAGCAGGCACAAGTAAGGACTTCAGTTTGGAAGAAGATAAAACAGTATCTATCGGGTTTGTTTATTATATCCCCAAAGGAGTACAAGGTGCATATGCCATTAGCTCTATAAGAGTAAAACGACAAATTAATGTATTTAACTAATAAAAAGAGACAGATGAAAAAGATATTCTTACTTTTATCCCTATGCGTGGCAATAAATACATTTATGACGCCAACAACCAATGCTTCTAATCCAGTAAAGATTAAGGACAACTATCAAAATAACAGATTTCCATTACAGAGAAAGCCTTATGTGCAACTTCCCTTAGGAAGCATCAAACCCAAAGGCTGGTTAGAAGAAATGCTGATAAGACAGAGGAACGGATTAACCGGCCAGATGGACAAATTGTACCCACTCATGGGAGAACGAAACGGATGGCTTGGTGGAGATGGGGATCAATGGGAGAGAGGTCCTTACTGGATAGACGGACTACTGCCGTTAGCCTACATCCTGAATGACAAAGAACTGAAAAAGAAGGTGCAGCCCTGGGTAGAATGGGCATTGCAAAGCCAACGCGAAGACGGCTTCTTCGGGCCTGCCAAAGACTATCCGGGCGAAGCCGGCTTGCAGCGCGACAATTCGCACGACTGGTGGCCCCGCATGGTAATGCTAAAGATTCTGCAGCAATATTATTCGGCAACCGAAGACCAAAGAGTTATCAGCTTCATGAGAAATTATTTTGCTTATCAGTTGAAAACACTACCCGAAAAGAAATTAGGGCATTGGACTTTCTGGGCAGAGTTCAGATCTGCTGATAACTTACAAGCAGTCTACTGGCTATACAATATTACAGGAGATGCTTTCTTACTGGAATTAGGTGAGTTGATTCATAATCAATCTTTCAGTTACCTTGACATGTGGAAACGGGGAGACTTGAAACGTATCAAGACCATCCATTGCGTAAACTTAGCACAAGGCATTAAAGAGCCGGTCATCTATTACCAGCAAGCTAATGACGCAAGATATCTGCAGGAAGCCAAAGAAGCCATCAAGGACATTCGTACATTTCATGGACAGCCCCAAGGAATGTATGGAGGAGACGAAGCCTTACATGGAAGTAATCCTACACAAGGTTCAGAATTATGCTCTGCTGTAGAGTTCATGTTTTCTCTGGAGAAGATGGGCGAAATTACAGGAGATATAGACTATGCCGACCATTTAGAACGAATAGCCTTCAATGCACTGCCTACTCAAATTTCTGATGACTTCATGAGCAGACAATACTATCAACAAGTGAATCAGATTGCCGTAACTCGCCAACGCCGCAACTTCGATCAGGAACACGAAGGCACAGACAATCTCTTCGGCTTACTGACAGGATATCCATGCTGCACCTCAAACCTTCATCAGGGATGGCCTAAGTTCGTACAAAGTTTATGGTATTCCACGCCCGATAATGGTCTGTCAGCATTCATATATTCTCCATCCGAAGTTACAGCTAAAGTTGCCGACAACTGTACGGTGACTATTGAAGAAAAAACTCATTATCCTATGGATGACAAAATTACATTTATCATCCGCTCCATTGATAACAAAGAAAAGAAAGTGGAGTTTCCATTTCACCTGCGCATACCCAAATGGTGCAAACAAGCTGAAATCACAGTTAATGGAGAAAAAGTACGCACCGCAGAAGGAGGCAATATAGCCGTTATCAAGCAAACCTGGAAAAAAGGAGATACCATTGAACTATTCTTGCCAATGGAAGTTTCAGCCTCTACCTGGCACGAAAGCTCCGTAGCTATCGAAAGAGGGCCTCTGGTATATGCACTGAAGATGGAAGAAAACTGGGAGCGTAAAGAAATGGACAATAAAGCTTATGGCGATTATTATTATGAAGTAACTTCGTCTTCTCCATGGAATTATGGTTTGGTTGAGTTTGACCGGAACCGGGCGAATGAAGTAGCCGAGGTTATTATTGATAAGGAAAAACAGAAAACAAACTATCCATGGAACACAACAAATGCCCCGATTGAAATAAAGATGAAGGCAAGACGCATCCCCTCATGGCAAATATACAATGGCTCAGCCGGACCTCAGCCATTCTCTTTCTGTCCACTTGCCGAAGGTGAACAACAAGAAATAACTTTAATCCCATACGGATGCACTACACTAAGAATTACAGAATTTCCAATGGTTGGTCGATAAGGCTAATTAACGAATAAGTGCCAATCACAAATCAAACTGTATTACAAACTCAGGGACTCAATAATAAGGATGCCAACCTATTAAGTTCTTGTATAAAGGCTGAAAGGATTAATTCTTTCAGCCTTCACATTCTCCCCTATCCATCGGCTTTTACGCTGAAAGTATCCCCTGAAGTGATACTTTCAGCTTTCAGCCATCACTATAACCGCAGCAGCATTTACCAGTCGCATTACCTCCTCACCACCTGATACACATTCCCATACTCCGTGTGCCGACGCACCACCCCCGCCTTCAGCAGCACCTGACCGAAGCGCATGGGATTAACACTGCGCATGGCAGCGGAATTCTTTTGCTGAAGCTCCCTGAAAATCTGGGCAGCCGTAAGGTCAAGACTCTTCTCACCGGGACTTGCCACACGAAAATAACTATGAAAAACATCCTCTGCGGGACAAACACGGTAGAACGCCGCATTCTGCGCCTGCAACACCTGCTCCTCTTCCTTGGTGAACCAATCACGCCTCCCCGCAAGCAGTTCCGCCTTCAGTTGCGCATAAATCTGGTCGTGCTCTATGTGGGTACAGTCTATCATCCGCTTCACTTCCACACAAAGAAAACGACGACTTCCCGTAGGATCGGTGAGCAAGTCGAAACGGTTGCTGGTACCGATAAACGAGGCAACACGGGGTAACTGGCGGAAGCTCTGCTGATAGGCTTTACGAATATTCAAATCAGACATCTGCATCAGGTTTTTCAGCAACGGCATTTTATTCTCAGTATACTTGTCGAACTCATCCATGTTCAGCAAACCCATTTCCGCCAAAAGACGTTCCGCCTGCCCTTGCGAGGTAAGCTTCAGATTATCCAGATAATATCGCCGTAAAACCGTCGGCATCAACGATTTGCAAAATGTAGACTTCTGCCGCCCCTGCTCCTGACTGACAAGAACAGGTGCCACACTGTTAGCATGTATACCTGCCAGCCCCGACCACTGCGCAGCAAGCCCCAGCATCCAGGTGTGAAATCCCTGCACCCAGTGCGGACAGTCGGAAACCCGCAAGGCAAGCGGCGTCAAGCGGTCAACACCGTCCCATTGTGGCAATTCCTCCATATAGAGATGGAAAGGGTGATAGTCGGAAATATAAGTGGAATAGACATAGCGGCTCAAGTCTTTATCCCAGCAAGGGATGCCCTCGGCGTGAGCTTCAATGCAGAAAGTATTCAGATTCCGTTTGCCGATGGGCATGAAAGCGACTTCACGCCGTCCGGCAGGACGGAATTCGGTCTCTTCCGTCAACAGATTATAGCGGAAATCATAACGTTTCGTCAGGAAATCCATGACCTGCCGCGTCAGTCGGACGGTCGTATTCGTGCTGTCACCGGACTCTGATCTATCCGGTGCCTTTTTCTGTTTCTTCGCTTTCTGTTTTTCCGAGAAAGCCAGCAACTGTTGCGCTTCGCACAGCAAGCGGTGTTGCTCCAATGTCATTAATCTCTTTTTCATAATTGTTTCTTCGTTTTAATAGTTAATTGGTTTCGTTTTGCCAGTACCGACGTCTCAAATTTACTATAGCGGGAAAGCGTTTTGCAAGCATCTCACCAACTATTTTTCCTAAAACATGGTTAGAAAAAAAGTAAGGGTTTTCATAGGTAAATCCTACTAATATCACTACCTTTGTGTGCTGACTTTGAAACGACCGACTGGAGTTATTCATTCGAATGACTTCAGTCATTCATTCGACCAACTCCAGTCATTCGCCCGAACAACTCCAGTAGTTCATTTTCAAGACAGCACCTTCGGGTCAACAAGAATATACATTTAAAGCATTAAAATACAAGCATTATGGCAATAGTTTACGACTGGTACGAGAACCCCAACGCAGAAGGGGAACCGGAAGAAAGAGGGCTGCATCCCCGCCCGTTACTCAACGGCAAAGTAAGCATGGAGAAATTGTATTATCGAGTACATGAACGTAGTTCGCTCACCGTAGGTGATGTAAAAAGTGCAATAGACACCTTGGCACAGCTTTGCGGCGAAGAGTTGCGCGAAGGCCGGGAGGTACACATCGAGGGATTGGGCTACTTCGCCCCTACCCTGGAGGCCACGCAGAAAGTGACCCGCAAAACCAAGAACAAGCATTTGAAACTACGTCTGAAAGGCATCAGCTTCCGCCCGGACATCCGCCTGAAAGCTGCGCTGGCAGGCGTTACCGCCACCCAAAGCAAATACACGCGCCACTCCCTGCGACTCTCCGAAGTAGAGATCGATATGCGCCTGAAAGAATATTTTGCGGAACATGACCTGCTGCTTCGCATCGACTTTCAGGAATTGTGCGGCATGGCTCGCACCACCGCCAACAACCATCTGCAACGGTTGCAAAAAGAAGGTAAACTGATGAACGTGGGAAGACGCACACAACCCATCTATCGGCCCATGCCGGGATATTACGGAATGTCGAGGGATACGGAACCCAAGAGATAAATATGAAGTGCTTCTTAAAATATGAAGTAACTCATCATCCCTATAAGAACTTTTCGTATCTTTGTATCGTTGTGTGACAAGGCAACAGATTAAAAAATAATAGCAGGAGGGCAGAATATGGATCCATTGGAATATATAGTACCGAACCGAAAGAGACTTCCTTACGGAATGATGAACTTTGCGGTTATTCGCCGCGACAATTATTATTACGTAGATAAAACCCGCTTCATCCCCCTGATAGAGCAAGCAGACCCTTTCTTCTTCTTTATCCGCCCTCGGCGCTTCGGCAAAAGTCTGACGCTGAACATACTGCAACACTACTACGATGTGAGTACGCGCGACAAATTCGATGAGCTCTTTGGTGGTCTTTATATCGGACAACACCCCACACCAAACCGCAACAGCTACTTGGTGCTCTATCTTAACTTCTCCGGTATCAGCGGAGAGCTGAATGATTACCGCCAAGGATTGGATGCACACTGCGGCACCACCATCGAGAGCTTTTGCAAGAAATATGCCGACCTCCTTCCCCCGGAGACATGGGAAGAACTGCATACCAAAAAAGGAGCTATAGCGCAACTGGAGTTCCTCTATCAGGTATGCGAACGTGCCGGCCAGAAGATATATCTCTTCATCGACGAATACGATCACTTCACTAACGCCATCCTTTCCAATCCCGAAAGCCTCCACCGATATACCGATGAAACGCATGGAGAAGGGTATTTGCGGAATTTATTCAACAAAGTGAAAGCAGGAACCTACTCCAGTATCGAGCGTTGCTTCATCACCGGTGTAAGCCCCGTGACGATGGACGACTTGACCAGCGGATTCAATATTGGTACAAACTATTCACTCTCACCGAAATTCAATGCAATGATGGGATTCACGGAGGAGGAAGTACGCGAAATGCTAACTTATTATTCAGCAAACAGTCCTTTCTGTCATACCATCGATGAATTGATAGAAATAATGAAGCCTTGGTACGACAATTACTGTTTTGCTCAGGATTGCTACGGTGAAACCACGATGTACAACTCCAATATGGTACTTTATTTCGTAAAGAACTACATTGACAATGGCAAGGTACCGCAAAACATGATAGAGAGCAACATTCGCATCGACTATGAAAAACTGCGTATGCTTATCCGCAAGGACAAAGAATTTGCACACGATGCCTCCATTATCCAGACTTTAGTAAGTCAGGGCTTTATCACCGGTGACCTGAAAGACGGATTTCCTGCCGTCAGCATCACTAATCCCGATAATTTCATAAGTCTGCTCTACTATTTCGGTATGCTCACTATCAGCGGAATGCACGAAGGGAAAACCAAACTGACCATCCCCAACATGGTGGTGCAGGAACAACTCTACACCTACTTGCTGAACACCTACAATGATGCTGACCTCAGCTTCAGTAGCTATGAAAAGAGCGAACTATCCAGTGCGCTGGCCTATCGGGGTGATTGGCAGTCCTACTTTAGTTACATTGCCGACTGTTTGAAACGTTATGCCTCACAGCGTGACAAACAAAAGGGCGAATTCTTCGTCCACGGCTTCACCCTTGCCATGACTGCTCAGAACCGCTTCTATCGTCCCATCTCCGAACAGGACACGCAGGCAGGATACGTCGATATCTTCCTCTGTCCGATGTTGGAAATCTACTCCGACATGACGCACAGTTACATTGTGGAGCTGAAGTATGCCAAGTACAAAGACCCCGAAACCCGCGTGGAAGAGCTGCGTCAGGAAGCCATTGCACAAGCCAATCGCTACGCCGACACGGACACAGTGAAACGTGCCATCGGCAACACTCGGCTGCACAAGATTGTAGTGGTGTATAAAGGAATGGAAATGCGGGTGTGCGAGGAAGTGATTTGATTCGCCTGAAAGAACTTCCTCATCTTTCAGTAGGTAGTTTCAGCGGAAAAGCCGATGAATAAGACAAGTATGAAAGATGAAAGAATTTTGCAGATAATCAGTGCATGCTGAATTATCTGCAAAGTTCTTTTAATTGTCATGCAAGAAGACATATACGTCACAAATACATAACACACAAATCGCTATAAGCCAACATATTTGCAGAAAATATGATATCAACAAATCCAGTAACATGAAACATATGAAAAGAAAAAGAGCACTTTGGTTCATGTGCCTGCTGTTATGCGCAGGTACGCTTCTGGCACAAGAGTACAGAATGGATAAGGCTATCAGTTATCGTCCCGATAGCAAAGATGAGTATGTACAGAAGTATAGAAGAATCACTCACACCAGTAGTAGCCCTGAAATACTCTACCATATCTAACAATTACAACCAATTGCTATTAAAGTTCAAAGGAAATTATTCTACTGAATTTCGCACATTCAACGAAAAACTTTTACGGCACCATTGGAGCTTCTGACATGGCAGGTCCGCAGTCTTATCTTGCAAGCGAGGCCGACCGACTTTGGGTATCCGTATACGACGGTTTCTCACGTATGGTAGTACCCTTATTAATGATTGTCTCCGCCTATCTTCTTGTACCGATGAAGAAAGAGCAAACCAGCTGACAATTCTACCGGCAGCGCTTTATCCGCAATCAATGGCGGTTTTCTTTTCAAAGAATGCTCAATCTCTCCTACGTCAAAAGCATTGCCTTTATCATAATTGTGTGTTTTTATGCGATGATTCCCTGATATTCAATTTGGCATCCAATACAATTTTTTTATTGAGCAGTCTATTTGTGCGAATCTTGTCCAGCATATAGTTCGCTGAGATTTCTCCGATTTCGGCACGCGGCTGTTCTATGGACGTCAGATAAGGTTCGACGACAGTAGCCATATCCGATTCTGAGAAGCCGACAAAAGCGACATCATCCGGTATCTTCAATCCGTGTCGTTTCAGGGCTTTCATCGCTCCGATAGCGACAGGGTCGTTAAATGCAAATACAGCATCCGGTTTTTCACCGTTTCCAGACAGTATCTTTTCCATAATCTGTTCTCCATCACGAATAAAAATACCGGAATGAATGATGGCAGAGTCTGATATAGGGAGATTGGCATCCTGCATGGCCTCTATATATCCATTCATGCGTTCTTTCGTGATATCCAGCTTTTCCGGACCTGCAAAATGAAATATTTTCCGGTATCCCTCATCTATAAGATGAGTCACTGCCGAATAAGCCATTTTCTTATCATCAATAATGATTTTTGTAGTATCAATATTGGAAGGTACCCTGTTGAAAAACACAAGGGGAATCCCGTTATCCTGCAAGCTTTTATACACATCAGAGTTGACTAAACTGTCGGATGTCGTAGATATTATTATTCCATCCACCATGTGTTGTTCCAGAAGAATCAGATTGGCACGCTCTGTTTCAGCGGATTCATTGGATTGGGTGATAAGTATCTGATAGCCCTCATGCATCAGTATTTTTTGTATCCCGGATATAATCATTGGAAAAAATGAAGTGACCAATTCCGGCACAACGATTCCGATAGTATAACTTTTCTTTGTGACCAACCCCTTTGCCTGCGTGTTCGGATGATAGTTCAGTTCGGCAGCAGTCTTGATAACCAGTTCCTTGGTTTCTTTCTTTATTTCCCAACTATCCGATAATGCCCTGGAAACTGTGGACGTGGATAACCCAAGTTTTTTTGCTATGTCTTTTATTGTAATTGGCTTTTCCATAATATAAATGATTGCAGGTTTATCTGCAAACTTACAACTTTTTCGACATTCTGCAAAATTCAAACGTTCCCGGGAACGTTTCCGTTGATTTTTGAGGCATTATGCTATTAAAATTGATTGTAGTTATATAAATTTGCTCACGTTGAAGGCCACTATAATAGCCTGAATAGAAATATTTCTTTTCATACATTAACTCTAATCGTTTTATAATGCCAAAGTATGTTAACATTAAATCAAATTCAATCAAATTCAGGAAAACAGATTGCTTTTTTCCTGATGTGCCTGCTGATTTCATTTGCAGGCACCATGCCAGTTCGATCACAGGAAAAAACTGAGATGGTTACCGTTGAAGGAACTGTCGTTGATGAAGACGAAACTCCTGTCATAGGAGCTAACGTCTATATCAAAGGCAGTACCAAGGGGGTATCCACGAATGTAGATGGAAATTTCAGTCTTACAGGAGTGCCTGTCGGACAGACTGTTACTGTCTCTTTCATTGGTTACAAAGATTATCAAGTACGGGTCACAAAAGGAGGAAAGAAATTGAGAATCTCTCTTGAACCTGATGCGACAATGCTCGAGGAAGTGGTGGTAGTTCCATACGGTGGTCCGGTAGCAAGAAAGGATCTTACCGGTTCAGTTGCTTCTGTCAACGTTGAGGATATGAAAGCTCTTCAGGCAGTAACGTTTGAAAATGCTATTGCCGGCAAGGTCGCCGGTGTACAGGTCAATGTCGGGGACGGACAACCTGGAGGTCTCCCGGACATTCTGATTAGAGGTAGCAATTCCGTGACCCAGAGCAATGCTCCGCTTTATGTAGTAGACGGTATTCCGCTTGAGTCTCCCGACAACTCGTCAATCCCTACGCAGAACATTAAGAGTATCGAGATTCTCAAAGATGCATCGGCGACAGCCATATATGGTGCGCGCGGTGCCAATGGTGTGATTGTTATCACTACCGACTCCGGTTCGAAAGGCGCTCCGAAAATTAATTTCGAGTACCGTTATAGCTTGTCGAAAGACTATAACAGGTATGAAATGATGTCGCCTTATGAATTTGTCAGACTTCAGAATGAACTTGATGCGGCTTACGGATCCATGTATCTCGACGGTAGGGATCCTCATCCGGATGGAACTCCATGGACCCTCGATGACTACAAAAATGTGAAACCCATTGACTGGCAAGATAAGATTAGCCAACTCGGGCAGATGCACGAATACAGCGTAAGTGCATCTGGTGGTAGTGAAAAGACCACATATATGGCTTCATTCAATTATGCCAATCAGAAAGGTATCATTCTCAATACCGGTATGAAAAATTATGTTGGCAGCATGAACATTACCCAGAAGATAGGTAATCGCATGCAGCTTGTCATGAGAGCGAATTATGCGGAGAAGGAAAGAACCGGTATGCAAGTCAACTATGGACAGGGATCTTCCGCTTATATGTATAAAGTGTGGTCATACAGACCTATTTCCACAAACGGTGTAGACTTGACCCATGAGCTTGAAGATCCTGAAAGACCGGAGAGCGGAGTGCCGATGTTCAACCCATTGCTCCAGACCCAAAATACTGATCAGAAATATATCACAAGACAGTTGAGAACCAGTGCCATGTTCAATTGGAATATTCTCAAATGTCTGAAATTCACTACTTCGATTTCTTATACGAGCACTGAATCTCAGACTGATATATTCAATAACTCCAAAACAGAGGCCGGAAGTACACTTCCAGGAAGAAATGACGGAATTAACGGTTCAAGGAGAATAAGCAGGACCAGCAATATTTTGAATGAGAATACTTTGAATTTCAACAAAAAGTTTGATAATATTCATGACCTTGCCGTAACTATCGGTTGTACCCAGCAGAAAAATGTTACGGATATCTTTGAAGCAAAAGCCACACAGATTCCTATTACGTCAGAGTGGAGAGGAATAGAGGCACTTGATGAAGGTCTGTCTCAGAAAATCATGTCCAAGAAGTTGACGGAATGGGCGATGCAGTCTGTCATTTTCAGATCGAATTACAACTATGACAGAAAATACTACCTCACGTTCACGGTACGTGCGGACGGTTCTTCAAAATTTGCACATGACAATAGGTGGGGCAAATTCTATTCAGGAGCTGTTCGGTGGAGATTCTCAGAGGAGGATTTTGTCAAGAACAATATCGGATCATGGTTTAGCGAAGGATCGCTTAACTTGAGCTATGGCTCTACAGGTAATAACGGTATCGGAGAATACGCTTATCTTCCGCAGATGGGATTTTCTTCCGGAGGGACATATTATGACTATTCATTCAATGATGAATATCCTACAACGGGAGCAATTGTCTCATCAATAGGTAATTCTAAATTAAAATGGGAGACCACATACACCTTTAATGCCAGAATGGATTTGGGCTTCTTCGACAACAGGATATACTTGACCGCCGAGTATTATAAAAAAGATACTAAGGATCTTCTGATCAATGCCACACTGCCTGCTCATATCGGCTATGGTTCAGCATATAGGAATATAGGCCGGGTAGAGAACAAAGGTTTCGAATTGTCTCTCAACACTGTTAATATAAAGAAAAGGTATTTCAATTGGACTACCGATTTCAATATTTCATTTAACAGGAACAAGGTGCTTGCACTTGCCAACAACCAGAGTGTGCTTCCTGCTGATAATCTGAAGATTCCGAATGGAGCTGCATTGTACATAGCGAAGGTGGGCCAGCCTATCGGTATGATGTACGGAGCCCTTACAGACGGTCTTTACCAATATGAAGATTTCCGTAAAGGAAGTGATGGCAGTTGGATACTGAGAGATGACGTGGTTGCACAGTCAACTCATGCAAACAGAAAGGGAGTCTTTCCCGGATATCAGAAATTCAAGGATTTGAATGGCGATCTCCAGATAACCCAAGAAGACTTGACGATTATAGGTAACCCCAATCCTGATTTTACGGGCGGTATAACAAATACTTTCAGATTCTATAATTTCGATATGTCATTGTTCTTCACATTCAGTTACGGCAACGATATCCTTAATATGAACCGTTATTATCTGGAAGAAGGCAGATCATTGAGTTCCAATCAGTTCGCTTCGTATGCCGACAGATGGACCGTGGACAATCCAAATGGAAAACTTCCGCGTGCAAGATCCGCAAACAATACGGCTTGGGGTAGTGACCGTTATGTGGAAGACGGCTCATATTTGAGACTGAAAAACTTGAATATAGGATATACTCTGCCTATTAAGGTGAGCCAGAGATTTTTTGTTAGCAACATGAGGATTTATTTATCTGCCCAAAATCTGTTTACAGTGACAGGATATTCGGGACAGGACCCTACCGTCAGCACGATGTCGAATGCAAGAACTCCAGGTTATGACTATTCGGCATACCCTGTACCACGTACATTCATATTTGGTGCGCAAATTTCGTTTTAATGTGATATAATGTTTCTCAATTTATATGGATATGAATAAGATTATTAAAAATATATTGTTCGGAATCGCATTTTTTTCTCTAACAGGCTGCTTCTCTAACTTGGATTTGCATCCGATAGATTCGGACATTCCGAGTACATTTTTCAAAGATAGTGCGGCATGTGCAAAGGTTTTAGTGGGTTGTTATGACGCTCTTAGCGTACCGGGAGGCGGACTTTTCGATGGAAGCATGAACTCTCAGTTCGTCATTTGGAATGTGACGGATGAAATGTATAATGCAGCAGCCGGAACAGGTCCTAAGGTGTATAGCTATACTTCCGGATATGCTCCTAATGCTACTATGTACAAGAACCTTTATGCAGCGATTCAGCGTTGCTGCCAGTTCCTTCATTATCTTCCCGATGCCAAGATAGCAACAGAAACAAAGCTCGTCATGGAAGGTGAAGCGCAATTTATAAGGGCGTTCTGTTATTTCAATCTTGTGCAGAATTATGGAAGGGTCCCACTTATAACAGAGGCATCTTCGGATGTCAACAATACTTCTGCAAAGCAGGCAGAGGAAGCCGATATATACGATTTTGTAATTCGCGAAATGGAAGAAGCGGAGAGCAAAGTCTTCCCGATTACCAAATTCAACTTCGGAGGAAGAATCAACAAGTCTGCTATCAGGGGAGTATTGGCAAGGGTCTGCCTTTTCAATGCCGGATTCCCTTGCTACAATACCGAAAGGTACAAAGATGCATACAAGTGGGCAAAAATGGTCATTGACGATCCTACTCACAGCTTGATTCCTAATTTCGCAGAAGCATTCATTCCGCTTATTCAGGACAAGTATGATATACGTGAAAATCTATGGGAGATAGAAGCGTATTGTAAAAGTACGTCTGACGGACTGAAAGAATATTTTCCTTCATTGTCGACCACGCTCGGTACCAATTGCAGCAAAGCTGTAACAAACGTTTCCTTTATGGTTAATAATACAATGAAGATCACCAAGAGAATGTTCTCATATTATGAGCAAGACACTGAGGCATTGTTAGGTTCTTATGATGAAAGACGTAACTGGGCTATCGCTCCGTTCACCAATGCTCCTACGAAACTTGATGGTGCTGAGCGTCTTGTCCTTACTTATTTCGGTTCGCATAAGGATCCTGATAATGACAGATTGGTTTATGATCGTCAGATCAACAAGTTCAACCGTCAGTATGCAAAGATTTGGCCTGCATATCAAAGTAATGCAGGAACCAACCTTTGTATAGTACGCTATTCCGACGTATTGCTTATGGCAGCCGAAGCATTGTGTCAGATACATAACGGTCCGACACCTGAGGCTATAGGCTATGTCAACGCAGTGAGAAAAAGGGCATATGGACAGATGGATGGCCGTAAGTTTATTGACCATATAGAACTTACCAATCCGGGAGAAAATTACACCATCGGTGAAGTTTGTGTGGAAATTGTCGATGCCACCGACAATACTTCATCTGTCACATGCACAACAGAAGAGGATAAATCTCCCAAGGCATATCGTGTCGGAGACGTCAAGGGCCCTCTCACAATTGCTACTGCCAAGTTGCCTGAGATTCTTGGTTCCGACGGAAAACCGGACACTAAAACCACCAGACCTATTGAGTCAATCGTATTGCTTGACAGAGGGCATGCCTACAGTGCAACTCCGAAAGTGATAATCAGGTCGCTTGAAGGCGGCAAAGGTCCCAAGGGCAGCGGTGCTACGGCAATCGCAGTAATGAAGGATGAGAATCCGTCTTATGAATTGTCTGCCGAAGCTACGGGCTCAAAGGAGGCATTCCTCCAAACTATTATGGATGAAAGAGCGAGAGAGTTGTGTTTTGAAGGTTGGAGACGTTTAGACCTCAAACGTTGGCACAATCTTGTGGAGATACTTCAAGCTACAAGAGATGACGGCAGAAATGCAAAAGGAGTCAATGGAGCGCAGCTTGATTATATCATGACTCCTGGAAACAACGTGTCCGATGTTCATTATTACCTTCCGATTCCTTCCGGAGAAATAATGCTTAATCCTGAATTAAAACAGAATGAAGGCTGGTAATTGTAGATTTAACATTATTAAAAGTATAAGACAATGAGAAAAAATATAATTAAAATCCTGTTTCCCGCTTTAGTCGCAGCTTCAGCCGTTGTATCCTGTCAGGTTGACACCGTGACCGAGTCAACTGTCGTGACCACGCTTGAGAAGAATGTATATGAAGTTGGAGAGAATGTCCGTTTCCACTTTTCGGGAGAAGCAGATTTCGTGACGATTTTCACCGGAGTTGATAATTATGATGGCGGAACGATGGGAGGAACGATAAAAGGTTCGCGCTATATCTACAGAAATCGCGGAAGCGAAAATGGTTCTCCGATCCTGTCTTTCAATTGCAAAAAAGATGGAGACAACTTGGAGAAGTATGCTGAAATCAAGCTCCTTCTTTCTACTGACTTTGACGGTGATATCACCATGGAAGGAATAAAACGTGCCACTTGGTTGGATATTTCCGAAAAAGCAAAATGGCCTGTAGAGGGAACTAAAAAAGGTACCAATATTAATTCCGGAGCCATAGATTTGTCAGAATGGAACGGACAAGATATACATCTTGCTTTCCGTTATACCGCGAAAAAGGGACAAAAACAGGAAGGATATACAATATCTTCATTCAATCTTAAAAATACGGTTGAAACGGATGCTCTTCCTTATACGATATGGACAAATGCTTCTTTTGCAAAATGCGGTACGACTACGAATAAGCTGCAGGAAGATGGAACCGGTGCTATTTTCCCTGCTTATCAGTGGACACTCGGAACGTCGCTTACTTGTGCAGGCATGCCTGACGGTAAGGAGGATTTCGAAAGCTGGGTAATCACTTCCCCGGTCGATCCGAGCCAAGTGATTCCTGATTATGGTACGCTTATTAAGTCATACAGTGAGGTTGTTCCGAAATTCTATGATTACACATATTACAAACCAGGTAAGTTTACAGTGACTGTAGTGTCTCGTAATACTACCGCTTTCGGAACTGAAGAATCTGTGCAAAATATAGAACTAGAAATAGTTGAAAAATAATTTTCTAAAAAATACGTTTATGAAATATTTGTTTTCTACGTTACTCATTGCTTGTGTGAGTGTACTGATGTCCGCCCAGCCCAAACTGAATCTTAATACGGGCAGTGTCGATATTGAATGGCAACAGGAGGAGGATGGCTGGCATATCTCGTGCATTAAAATCGACGGGAAGCAGATTCCTTCCCCCAAGGGATATTACACGATTCTGTATCTGGATCGTAATCCGGCAAAGGATTTGGTCGATCAGGATCTTGAAGGAAAGGATTTTACATTCTATCCGTCAAAAGCAGAAATGCTTCCCGATGGTGCTTTGAAATTTTCTCACAGTCTACGTTTCGGGGACGTTGAAGCAATATGGAAGGTAGACCCATCATTTCCGTCTGATATAAAGGTCGATATGAAGGTCAGACTGTCGACGAACGGTTCCGTATCCATCGCCACCCCTACGATTGCCGTTTTCGAAGAGAACAATATATCATGGGCGATGATTCCGGGTAACTGGTATGGCAAGGAAATCCAGTATGATCTGAACATGGCAAAAACTTACAGCATGGGTATTCCTTGTGTCCCGATGCTTGCCCAAGAACGCAATACGATGACTCTGTGTCCGTTGTATTCATCAAAGGATGGCTATACCTTGGCTGTTGTTCCGGATCCGGGGACGGAAACTGACCCGATAGTCGGCAAAGCTCCGGATAAGAGTCCCAATTCCTTGGGATTGAGTTTAGCGAACAGACATAATGAACTTACTCCAGTGGTTTATCATCCTGTACTCGGGCAGGTGGGGGCCAAGAACAAAGCCGGAGATGAAGTGTCGTTTGGATTCCGTTACACTCTGAAGAACTCGGGCTGGTTCGATGTATTCCAGCATGCCGTGAACGATGTTTTCGCTTTGCCATCATCCCTGGATTTGCTTACCAACAAGATGTCTTTGTCCGAACGCGTGAACCGACTTCAGAAATTCCTGCGCAAAGATAAAGAGTCGAGCTGGAAAACATGGCAGAGCAGAGGCGAGACGATAGGTGCCAACGGCTCCAAGATTGCTGATGCTGGTACTATGTTCATGATCGCACGAAACGGGCAGGATTCCGTAATGAACAGCCGTCTTCACTATGTGAGGAATTATAAAATGATTCAGCAGCAGACAGAACCGGGATATTTTTGCGGTGCTGCTCTCGGAGAATACGCGGATATAGACGGTGTGGAGTCGGAAAGGGGCAATTGGATAGAACCTTTGCATACGACCTATTATACTATGGTCGATTTCGGAAATATGCTTCTATTCAATCCTGACGACAAGGAATTGCTCGAAAGGTTGAGGATGGCAGGTGACAGATTGCTTGCATGGCAGAAAGGTGACGGAAGTTTTGAGGTCGGCTATGACAGATTTTCCATGAAACCATCTTTTCCGGATCTTAAGGATTACAGACCAACCTGGTATGGATTGTATATAGCATATAAGCACTTGAATGACAAGAAATACCTTGATGCAGCATGTAAGGGCGCAGACTGGCAACAGAAAAACGGAGTAGATAAAGGATATTATCTCGGTGTATGTGGCGATGGACGCAATATCTGGGATTTCTGTACGGCACAGACATCTCGTGCCTATATGGACTTATATGAAATAACGGGTAACGAGGCATATAAACAGGCGTCTATAGATGCCGCAATGATTTACGCGACGTCTATATTCACCAATCCGGTAATGACTGATAAAACGAAATACATCGGCGAACAGGCATATAAAGACTGGGAACTAAATCAGACAGGTCTTGGTGTAGAGCATATACGAGGTACAGCAGTAAACGGACCGATTCTGATATCAAGTTACGCAGGTTTGTTCGTGAAGATGTACGAATGGACGAAAGAACCGGTCTTCCTTACCATGGCAAGAGCCGCGTCAATTGGAAGAAATGCTTTTGTCGATCAGGAAAGCGGATGTGCAGTCTATTACTGGCACGGAATGAATGAGTTGAAGAAATATTCCACAATGTTCCCGTGGCATGCATACTGGCAGATTGGCTGGATTGTAGATTACCTGATTGCGGAAGCTGATTTACGTTCGGACAGCAATATTTCGTTCCCATATGGCTACATGACTCCTAAGGTCGGTCCACATGTCACATATGGATTTGCACCCGGTAATATTTACGGCAAAAAAGCGGATCTTCTGTTCAGACCAGATATGGTCAGTTGCGACAATCCGGAGATTGAATTCCTTACCGCTTTGTCGGAGAACGGCAAGATGTTGTACCTGATTGCAATGTGTCAGTCCAATGACAGCCATTCATGTACTGTGACTTTGGATTTGTCGCAGTTAGTTGCAAATAAGACAGGTTTCCGTTCTGCCAAGGCTCTTCAAGGTAAAATTATCAGATCGGTAGGAAAGAAAGGGCAGATCAATCTTGATTTTGCTCCATGGGGTATGAATGTTATTGAAATTTCACTGTAAACGATTATATGGAACGTTTTTATATATTGTTGATTTTAGCGGGGCTGTCCGTTTCAGGATTTGCCCAAAAGAGTATGTGGCTCATAGCGGGACAGAGCAATGCTTCCGGAATGGGTGATAGGAGAACTTCGATGAAATACTATAGCAAAGAATGTTTCGACTATGTACAGTCCGGAGATTCGTTGAAAATACTGCAGGACCCAGTAGGTGAGAACGGCAAGTATTTCGGCAAGGCGAACAGCGGCAGCATCTGCCCTTCGTTTGCGTGGAACCTCAATAAAATGACAGGTGATTCGGTTGTAGTGGTATCTGCGGCGAGGGGAGGAAGCGCATGCTCCACTACTGGAGAGACAATCTACGGTACTTGGGCGGAAAAGGGCGTCTTGCCCTTGCTCGATGCAGCAATAACTAAATGCAATTCTGCGATTGCCGTTACAGGATTGAAATTCAGTGGGGTGATCTGGCTTCAAGGAGAACGTGACGCAAATGCTATCAATGACGGGAAAATGAATGGTGAGGATTACGAAGCGGCGCTTCGTAACCTCATACTCCGGTTCAGAAAGCATCTCCATGATGCCGACCTTCCTTTCTATATAGTCCTCACAGGACAGTATGTCGACCGTCCGCAAAAGGGCTATCATCAAGTCCGTGCGGCACAGCGCAGACTGTCTGAGAAAATGCGTGGAGTTCATCTTGTAGCTGCGGACCCTTGGCTTTTTCCACAGATGAATATGATGACGGATGACATCCATTACAGCCAGTATGCATACAACCTTATCGGGGAGACTATAGCCCGCCAGATTTACGAAGCAAGAAGTATTGATTCTAAGTAAAATAAGAAAAATGAAAAAAAAAGTAATAGCAGCGCTTTTCGCCATGTTTATCGGAGGAATTACGGCATCTGCACAGGATCCGATGGTAGAAAAAAAGAATACCGACCGTAAGCCCCCTTATATCTATCCGGAGGAAAGCATCGTAAGGGACAATATAGAAAAATGGCAGGATATGAAATTCGGTATGTTTATTCATTGGGGAACATACAGCCAGTGGGGTATAGTGGAGTCCTGGTCCATTTGTCCGGAAGCATACAAATTCTGTATGGTGAGACCGAAAGGAATGAACTATTTTGACTATGTGCGGAAGTATGAAGATTTGAAAAAAACATTCAATCCTGTGAAATTCAACCCTGAAAAATGGGCTGAAGCGGCAGAATATGCTGGAATGAAATATATGGTTTTCACAACCAAGCATCATGACGGATTCAACATGTACGATACTCAGTACAGCGATTATAAGATAACCGATGCCGAGTGTCCGTTCCATACAGATACAAATGCTGACATTGCAAAGGGAATTTTCGACGCATTTCGTGGCAAAGGTATGATGGCAGGTGCTTATTATTCCATAGCGGATTGGAACAATAACGACTATTGGTGGGATTATTTCCCTCCAAAAGACAGGAATGTAAACTATCCTCCTGAAATGTTCCCGGAAAAATGGCAGAATCTGAATGATTTTATCAACAATCAGTTGGATGAGCTGACCGGAGGAAAGTACGGTAAGCTCGGCATGCTGTGGTTCGACCTGTGCGATGCTTCTCCTGAAAAACACCCGCAATGGGAAAGATTCGCAAAGACGGTAAGAACCAATCAACCCGGAATCATGATGGTGGCAAGACATACGAATAGCATCTATGAAAATTACAGGACTCCGGAACAGAAAATACCGGATCGTGCTTTAGACTATCCTTGGGAGGCTTGTATGACTATGGCCACTCAATGGTCATACAAACCGGATGATATTTACAAATCCACCCATGATATCCTGACCACCCTTGTACAGATTGTTTCACGCGGAGGGAACTTTCTGCTGAATGTCGGACCGGGTCCTGACGGAGAACTTGCTCCGGAGGCATATCAGCGACTTAAGGAAATCGGAGACTGGATGCAGGTCAACTCAGAAGGTATCTATGGAACGAAAGCGATTGCTCCTTACAAAGAGGACAGGATAGCGTTTACTTCAAAAGATAACAACGTATATGCCTTTTACCTGAATGCCAAGGGTGAGCATATGCCATCTGTGGTGAAAATCAAATCATTCGTTCCGGTTTCTGCCAAATCGGTATTTTTGATGGGATATAATCGTCCCCTTAAATGGAAAAAAAACGGAGATGGAATAGAAATCGTCATACCGGAGTCTGTCAGAAAGAATCCTCCTTGCGATTTGGTATGGGGTTTTAAATTGAAGGTCAAATAGAGTATTTCGAATATTAATTCCATTTTGAGATGAAAATTCTTTTCTTTGTTATTTGGGCTGCAATGACTTTCTGCCCGGTATGGCCTAGTACCGGAAAACTGCCGGATGTGCCGTCCGTGCTGTTTCTCGGAGTAGATTTCCCTGAAGAAAATGCCACCTATATTGAAAACCAAATCGCTTCCGGGCTGAAAATACTGGATTTAACAGACAGCCCGGAAGTAGCCTACCGTCGTGTAAAGGGAATAAAGGAAGCAGCGGAGGTCATATCTACGGAGAAAACGGGAAGATATAGAGTATTTGTCATACAATGCAGAGATTTGAAAACTAATGAAAATACTTTCCATAAGATTTGCTTAATGGCTGCCAGACAAAATACCGACATATTATGGATGACATCTGATACAGTCCAAATCGTTTCCAAGAATTGTGATTTTGCCGATTATGAGGGCTTTTGTGCCAATCTGAAAAGTTATGACTGGAAGCAGCGCACATCATATATCGCAGATGCCGTGTCTCAATGGTGGACTGGCATGGCAAAAGGAAATAGAGGAATTGAAAGGCTGCCTGTATGGCAGGGCAAAATTCCCGATTATGAATATTCCGGGCCGGAATATATCAACTCAATAGCACGTATTGACAGGATTTCCGAACCGGAATTGGAAGTCTTCCTTCCTCGGCAGTCGAAGAAGTCCCCGGTGGTAATCTTTTTCCCGGGAGGAGGATTGAGTTATACCGGTTTTATCAGAAATGCACGTGAGGCGGCAGAACTGCTGAGGCCATATGGAGTTGCGGTAATTGGTGTAAAATACAGGGTGAAACGTGGACTTGACGTAGCTTTGGAAGATGCAAAACAAGCCGTAAGGACAGTCAGAGAAAGAGCCTTCGAGTGGAATATAGATGAAAATGCAATCGGAGTAGCAGGACAGTCGGCAGGCGCACTGATTGTATTGAAGTTGGCTTCAGCCGATTGCCCAGACACCTCTTCGCGCCCTGACTATGTGATTCCACTTACGAGCTGGTACTACGGGAAACAGAAATGCCCGCTCAGATTCGATGCCGAGACTCCTCCTTTTTTTATGCGTCATGCAACTAATGACAGTGGTTACGGTCTTGCACTTAGTGTCAGGGAAAAACTCTTGGAAGCTGGAGTCTCGTTGGATTGGAAGACTGTCGATGACGGAGGACACGGGGCCTTTGAAATCACTGTCGACGGCTATGGACACAACTGGACCGCCGAACTCGTAGAATGGATGAGAAAAAATGAAATATTGAAAAACCGATAATCATGAAAAAGAAGTTGATTAAATTGTTTATTACGGTTGGTCTTGTCTTGGAGCTTGGCTCATGTACGGATGTGACTGACACTCCTGAATATTACGGAATATATAAAGAAGCGGATATAGAAAATATACAGCCGTCCTCGTGGTTAAGGGAAATATTGCAGAGGCAGAGAGACGGACTCGGACTTAACCGTAAGGAGTCAGGTTATCCTTATAACACATGTCTGTGGAATGGAATAATCCCGAAGGGAGGAAATCCGATCGCGAAAGGCTGGTGGCCTTATGAACAGTCGGGATATATGACTGACGGTCTGTATAGGTGTGGAATATTCTTAAGAGACAGTGTACTTATGCAACTCGGTTTCGACAATGCCAGATATGTCTTATCCCATCCCCGGGCGAACGGAATGCTGGGTCCGGAAACCCTCGGTGAGAGCCAGTGGGCATTTTCGGTATTTGCGCGGACGCTACTTGCGTATTACGACTATACTGGAGACGACAGGGTTCCGGTTCTGCTGAAAAAACATTTTTCCGCACTAAATGATACTCTGACCAACAGACAGACTTGTATCATAGAAAGCATGTGCAAAATATATTCATATACGGGCAACAAGGAAATCCTGCAGAAAGCCAGACACATTTGGGATCTGTTCAGTATGAACGAAGGAACAGAAGACAATGAAGTGTTCATCCATGAAAATATGGTCTCTTCAAAGCCGATTGACGTACATGGGGTGACAGCCGCTGAAGTTTCCAAACAGCCGCTGATTCTGTATCTCTACACTGGCAAACAGGAATATCTCGATGCCGCACTTGGTTTTTACTCTTCCATGGAGCGGGAAAACGAACTTCCGGATGGGATACCGGCTTCATATGAAAGCTTGTTTCCTAAGCATGCAGAAGCGCTGCATGAGACCTGTGATATCAGTGACTTCATATGGAGTTACGGTTACATGCTGATGGCAACCGGAGATGTCAAGTGGGCGGATAAGATGGAATCGGCTGTGTACAATGCAGCCTTGGGAGCTATTAATAAGGATTTCAAGGCTCTGCAATACTTCTCGTCTCCGAATCAGTTGTTGGCAACTGAAAAAAGTTCCATGGCTCCATACGGTGAAGAAGGCTTGTCACGTCAGGCTTACAGACCGGGGTTTGATGTCGAATGTTGTTCCGGCAATGTCCACAGGATGTTCCCGAACTATATCTCAAGAATGTGGATGAATGGTGACGAGCATGAGATAGTTGCCGCTCTGTACGGTCCATCGGAATATAGGACAGAGATTAATGGCACAAACGTATGCATAACGGAAGATACTTCTTATCCTTTCTCCGGGAAAATAACATTCAGGTTTGCTCTCGATGGTGCTCCAGTCAAAATACCGTTTACAGTGAGAATTCCATCATGGGCAGTGAATGCGAAACTGACTGTCAATGCGGAGCAGCCGAAAGAATATCATGCAGGAGAATTCAGTACGATAGAAAGACGATTTAAGGATGGGGATGTCGTAGAGTTGGACATTGATATGAAACCAAGGACAGAGAAAAGAGCTGATACCGGAATGAATGTATATATGGGGCCGCTGCTGTATTCTGTAAATATCGATGAGAATATCGAGATCATAAAGGACCAGTTCAAGACATCAGCAGCTTTTCCTGCATATAACGTGACTCCTGCCTCTAAGTGGAATTTCGGTCTGCCTGAAAATCCTGAAATAACTGTGGTGAGCACAGGGAAGAATGGATTCCCGTGGACACCAGATTCAACCCCTGTCAAGCTTAAAGTAACTGCATTTGAAATTCCGGAATGGCGACTTCTGGGCGATACGACCCCCGGACTACCCGGCGAGAAAATTCAGGTTTCATCAAAATGTGAAGAAATAGAAATGGTACCGTCCGGATGTACAAGGATAAGAATGACGACACTTCCGATAGTGGAATCTTGCAAATGAAATTTAAAATTAAATTAATTATGAGTAGAATTACGATGACTGTACTGTCTGTCCTTGTTTTGATGTCTGCGTGTACATCAGGACCCAAAACGAGAACAGACAGACAATTGCCCGTTTATCTTGATGAATCAAAAACGATAGACGAGAGAGTGGAAGATATTATCCCACGTCTTACACTGGAAGAAAAGGTGGCATTGTGTCATGCCCAGTCCAAATTCAGTTCTCCCGGAGTGCAACGACTCGGTATTCCTGAGTTGTGGATGAATGACGGACCGTTCGGTGTAAGGAGCGAAGTCCTTTACAACAGTTGGACAAAAGCGGAAACTACCAATGATTCCTGCACGGCATTTCCAGCTCTTACGGTTCTTGCATCCAGCTGGAATACGGAACTTGCGTCTCAATATGGACAGGCTCTCAGTGAAGAGGCAAACTATCGGGAGAAAGACGTTCAGCTTGCTCCGGGAGTAAATATCGCAAGGACGCCTCTTAACGGAAGAAACTTCGAATATATGGGTGAAGATCCTTTTTTGGTCTCGAAAATTGCTGTTCCGTATATCAAAGCCATTCAGGATAACGGTATTGCTGTATGCGTGAAGCACTTTGCACTTAATAATCAGGAGTATCAGAGAGATACTGTTAATGTAGAAGTGTCCGAAAGGGCATTGCGAGAGATTTATCTTCCTGCCTTTAAGGCTGCAGTAACAGAGGCCGGGGCATGGTCTGTAATGGGAGCATATAATAAACTCAGAGGACAATACTGCTGCCACAATAATTATCTCATCAACGATATTCTTAAAGGGGAATGGAAATTTGACGGGGCAGTCATCTCGGACTGGAGCGGGACAAAGAATGCGTATGAGGCTGCAATGAACGGACTTGATATAGAAATGGGAACTTTAAAACCATATAATAAATATTATATGGCCGATTCTCTCCTATATTTTGTCCGTAACGGCAAAGTACCTATGGAAAAACTTGACGATAAGGTCAGACGTGTTCTTAAACTTAATCTAAGAACGGCAATGAACCGCAATCGTCCTTGGGGAAGTTTCAATACGAAAGAACATACTGACTTGGCACGCCATATCGCAGAGCAAGGGATTGTATTGTTGAAAAATCGCAATAATATTCTTCCTGTAAATACTGAAAAATGCAGGAAAATAGCTGTAATAGGAGAAAATGCTGTCAGAACCCATGCCAGCAATGGAGGTGCTGCTGCTCTTAAACCAAGATATGAAATTACTCCGCTGGCGGGCATCGAATCGCGTTTTGGAAAAGAAGTGGAAGTATCTTTTGCAAGGGGCTACAGCGCTTACACTCCAACGATAGACGGAAAGATCGCTCCTCCGGCTTATGACAACACACGATTGGCGACAGAAGCAGTAAAACTTGCTGGAGAAAGTGATCTTGTGATATTTGTGGGAGGTCTTAATCATAACTGGAGGCAGGACAGCGAAGGATATGACAGAGAATCGTACAGTCTTCCTTATGGACAGCCGGAACTCATACGTAGAATCCTCGAAGTGAACAGCAATGTCGTGTTGGTTCTTGTTTCCGGAAATGCCGTGGATTTGCGTTTTGCTGAAAATGTCCCATCCATTGTACAAGCATGGTACTGCGGTTCCGAGTCTGGCCATGCCATAGCTTCCGTGTTGTCCGGAGATGTCAATCCGTCCGGCAAATTACCTATCTCATTCCCTGCGGCTCTTGAAGACTGCGGAGCGCATGCATTTGGCCCCGAAACATATCCGGGAGTTAATGAAACCGTGACATATTCAGAAGGTATCTATGTCGGATACAGATGGTTTGATTCAAAGAATATTACCCCTATGTATGCCTTTGGACATGGTTTGAGCTATACTTCCTATGAATATTCAAATGCAAAAACCGATAGGTCCGTTTACAGCCCTGGTGACAAAGTAAAAGTGTCGTTCTGTGTGAAAAATACGGGAACACGTGACGGTGATGAAATATCTCAGGTTTATGTTTCTCAAATCGATCCGTCTTCTGAACGCCCGGTAAAGGAACTTAAAGGATTTGCACGCACTTCTTTGAAATCAGGTGAGTCCAAAGTGGTTGAAGTGGAACTTCCTGTTGATAACTGGGCATTTTGGGATGAACAGTTGGATGGATGGAAATTGGAAAAGGGCAAATATAACATAAGCATAGCAGCCGCTTCCGATGATATCAAATATGTAGTTAGTGTTGAAATCAAATAGTATGCGAAAATTATTCTTAATCATTTTAACAATGCTGAGTTCTGTGCTTGTCAATGCACAGAACTTGGTTCTACCACTATATGGCAAAGCCGAATTTGAGAAAATGGCTTCTCTTGATGATGAAATGCCAGAATTACATGTATACCTTACGGACAAACCGAGTAGACAGGCAGTCGTAGTTTGTCCCGGTGGTGGATACAAAGGACTTTCTTTCGGTTCGGAAGGAGTCGCTGTGGCAAAATGGCTAAACAAGAACGGCATTGCAGCCTTTGTCGTCAAATACAGGATGCCAGCAGGAAGGCAAGAAGTGCCTGTTAAAGACTTGACAAGAGCTTTTGAAATCGTGATGGCCAATGCAGGTAAATGGAATCTTGATTCCTGCAAAATCGGCCTGATGGGCTTTTCCGCAGGAGGACATCTTGCGGCAACAGGTCTTGTGACGTTGAGGGGTGAATTGAAACCTGATTTCGGAATCTTGGTCTATCCGGTAATATCTATGAAAAAAGATATTACTCACCAGTTCTCAAGATTTAATCTTATAGGGAAAAAACCATCCGAAGATACTATTATTAAATTCTCTACGGAAGAGCAAGTTGCTGAAGATACCCCTGCAACCATTCTTTTTCACTGTTCAGATGACCCAGCGGTAAAACCGGAAAATTCCATCGTATTCTATCAGGCGTTACTGAAGAATGCCGTTCCTGCTGAAATGCACATCTATCCGAAAGGCAGACATGGTTGGGGCTTTATCGAGGGGGCTCCTTTTCCTTATTTCAATGAATTCAAAACTACTGTTCTGAGGTGGATTGCAGAACAGAACAACTAAATATTTATAAATATGATTAGAACTCTGTTATTGGCAGTTTGGCTTATGTTTATGATTGCCCCTGCCGGTCTTGCAGTAGAAAAAGGAAAAATCAAGGTTGCCTGTATTGGCAACAGCATCACTTTTGGTGCAGGTCTATCCAATCAGGCAAGAGACAGCTATCCTGCGGTGCTAGGGCAAATGCTCGGTTCCGGATATGACGTGAGAAACTTCGGAGTTAGTGGCACTACTGTGCTTTCTTCCGGAGACAACCCCTACATAAAGACCCGCGTGTATAAACAGGTGTTTGAATTTCAGCCAGATATAATATTTATTAAATTCGGCACCAATGATTCAAAGGGTGGTAATTGGAAACATAAGGATGAGTTTAAGGGAGATATGCAGGTTATGATTGACGTGTTCTCGGGTATGGATTCTAAACCCAAAATTTATTTGTGCCTCCCGGCTACATGCTATATTGAAAAAGGCTCTATTAAAGATAGTGTTATAGTTCACGGTGTAATCCCTCGCATCAGGGAGGTTGCAGAGAAAAACCGTCTTAAAATAGTCGACATGCATGCCGCTACTTCCGGAATGCGAGAACATTTCCCTGATAAACTACATCCGGACAGAGTAGCATCTTTGGAGATGGCAAAGTGTGCGTATGGGATGATGACCGGAAATTCCAAAGAATTCCAACTTCAAGATTTCCCCGGAGTCAAGACCAAATGGAAAGGTTATGATAAATATGATTTCGAGTTCAACGGGAGAAAGGCTAATATAGTAGCTCCCTCCAAGCCTCTTCCTGGTAAGCCTTGGATTTGGAGATCTGCTTTTTTCGGGGCTTTCCCTGCTGTAGATATCGCAATGCTGGCATTGGGCTACCATGTAGTGCATTATGACCTGGCATTCCTTTATGGCAGCCCGAGGTCTCAGGAACTCGGAACCCAGTTTTACAATGCCATGATTAAGTATTATGGCTTCTCGGAAAAAGTTGTCCTGGAGGGATTCAGTAGAGGCGGACTCTTTGCAGTCGATTGGGCAGCAGCAAATCCGGAGAAAGTATCGTGTATCTATCTTGATGCCCCGGTATGCGATATTACGAGCTGGCCCGGTCGTGAAAGGGCTGACTTATGGCAGGAGTTTCTGCAGGAGTGGAATATCAAAGAAGAGGATATGAAAAATTTCAAGGGCAATCCTATCGACAATCTGAAACCTTTAGCAAAAGCAAAGATTCCGATTATAGCTGTAGCAGGAGACAGTGATAAAACCGTGCCGTATGACGAGAATCTTGAAATCTTGGCGGCACGTTATAAAAAACTTCGGGGAGAGATTGAGGTAATCGTCAAAGAAGGCTGCGATCATCATCCTCACAGTCTTGACGCGCCAGCTCCTGTTATCAAATTTATATTGAATCACTAAAAAATTGTCCCACGTTGCATGTAAGCGGAATCTGGTCGTTCTCGACTAGATTCCGCTTATTTGTAAACCAGTATATTTCTGTTCTTTACGTATTAAAACGTTCCCGGGAACGTTTGCGATGATTTATACTATAAAATGCTTGTGTATTGATACTTATGAGCATATATTTGTACGTGCTCAGTGAGTGCAAAAGACATAATATATAACCAACCATTAATAATTAAACCAAAAAATGACGTTGATTAGAATTACATGGAAACAGCTTGTTTTGCTCACAGTCTTAATCTTTGTCGGAACTCTGCATGCAGCGGATAAGACCGGACAGGATGAATGGCGATTCGCAAGTTATGGAAAAGCAGCTAAGGGATCCGTTACTGTGGATTCCAACACTCTGACAATTAAGACAGAGAATACAAAAAATGCCTTCTTTGAATCTGATGAATACAGTTTTGCATATAAGGAACAGCCGTTTTTGCATGACGATTGTTCAAAATCTGTGATAACGGTGAAAATTGACGATATAAAGAAAGGTTCTGCCGGTATTATGATGAGATCCACTGATAGCCAAAGCTCACCGAATGTACATCTTGAAGCAACTGCTACCGGAGATTTGTTCGTTTTTTTTAGACAGCAGGAAGGAGGCAGTACCTCTTACAGACGAGTGGGGTATATCGGTTTTCCTGTTGAGATAAGGCTTACGAGACAAGGAAATTCTTTTTTGAGTCATTATAAAAATGCCACTGATGAGTGGGTTAAAGGCCCTGCTGTTTTTGTCGATCTTGGAGAAACGCATTTGTCCGGTTTTTATGCCTGCTCCGGAAATGACAATCAAATAGGCTACGATGTGGATTCTTCTCGTAAAATGCAGGTGACATTCAGGGATTGGACTATTGAATATAGCGATAATTTTATCCCTGCGGAAGATAATTTTGTCGACAAGGAGCCGATTTCACCGAATACTCTTTTGAGAGAGAATTTTGCAGATGGTAGTTTATCCAATGTGCCTGCAAGTGTTGTGAATCCGGTATGGAACGGTATCAAATTTGCAGAATTACCTTATGCAGAAGACGGCAGCAGATATTGGAGAAAACGCGGTGATGGCATATACTATTTAGGAGACAAGAAATGGGCTGACTATGAAATTGCCGTCCGTCTTTCTTTTCCGGAGCCGACTGTGAGCACTTCCGAATTTTCAGTGCAGATGCGCTATCAGAATATAGCAATGTATTCAAAAATGCTGAAATATTACGGGGTAAGCCTGAAGAACGGTAATGAAATCACTCTGAATAAATACAAGTCGGGTGGGAATACTATAGAGCCACTCCAAAAGGTGAAAGTAGATTCGTATAATGACGGAAGTATGCACGAACTTAGAATTCGTGTAATGGATAAGGATTACGAAGTCTTGTGGGATGGCGAAAGCATCATAAAAGGAACAGATACCAAAGAACCTATAACCTATGGGAATATAGGCTTGAAATTCACGGACTGTGATATAAACATATACCGCATAGAAGTGATCGAGATAAAAGATGAAATCAACGGAAATCTCGATAACTATTTGCTGGATTATTACGACACGAAAATCCCCGATTATATTATTAAACAATATTTGAAATAATGGAATTGAATAAAATATTATTATCCGGATTGACCTTTTTATGGGTTTGTTCCGGCAACGGTTATTCTGCCGATAGGCAAGATGGTAAATTCGAACCTAAGTTGTTTCAGGTAACAACTGCAGAGACAAGACCTAATGATGCGGTACTTATCAGGGGTGAATATCTTGACAAGATAAAGTCAATAAAAGTTTTTACCCTCGACAATGGAAATGTCGGCAATGCCGAGCCTGCGTATGTCCCGCTCCCTGTAGAGGACAGGCTGCCCGATACAAATGGTACCGACCTTCGTACCGGGCCGTTGGCATCCTATAAGGCTAAAACGGTGGATTTGCTGCAGCAAAAGGAGCAGTCTCTTAAGTTTATTGTACCCGAGGATTTGAAGAACGGGGTTTTCAGTGTGGAAATGACAGATGTCAATAATGAAAAGGCTTATTTTTATCTGAACGTTCCGATTGTCCGTTGGGCTTTGAGTGAGGATGGTGAATGTGCGGTTGCCGGAGATTATCTCAGGGTTCAGGGAAAGAATCTTTTACGGGATAAGGACAAGGCGCATGCTGTACTTGTTCCGCTAAAAGCCGGAAAAAATGTAAGATGCAAGGTTACGGATTTTTTTGACGACTTTTCCGTTAGTGTTGATATTCCGAACAACACGCCATTAGGTACATATCATTTATATTACCATAATGGAATGGGGGGAAAGACCGCATGGAGCGAACCTTTGCGGATAGATGTCGTGCCCAAATCTCCTAATTGGTGGGGTACAAAAGTATTCAATGTGATGGACTACGGTGCTGTAGGTGATGGCGTCCATAATGAAACCGCAGCTTTCCGCGCAGCCCTTCATGCTGCCGAACAGAACGGTGGAGGCAAGGTATATGTGCCGAGAGGCAGATATATGCTTACCGGTGAGCTTATTCTTTCTCCAAATACATTGATCGAGGGAGAATCAAAAGAATTGACTCATATTTTCTGGAATCCTCTCAATTGGGATTTGTATGAATTGCCTAACAGCCTTATTAGCGGAACTCACCACTTCGGCTTGAGAAATTTAGTAATGTGGTCTTCACGTGCATGGGGTGTCATCATGTCTACGGGACCCGTGGAAGAACAAGGAACGGTATTGCTCGAAAACCTAATTGTACGCCAGACAGGACAGCTCAGTGGTATGATATATCAAGTGAAGTCGAATAGGGATCAAGTCGAAGCGGAATTTCATAGCAGATGGAGCAAAACAGGTATCATTCTTCGTGGTAAGAATCTTAAAATAAGGAATTGCGTCTTCAATTCAGCCGGCATGTACACTTTCTACGCAGCGGGAGGATTTATCCAAAATTGTCGTTTCGAGAGACATACCACAGGTACTAATCAGCCATATATGCTGGTACATCCAAAGGGGCTGATATTCGAGGATTGTTACAAGCAGGGAGATGGTTTCGGGTATGCCTCAAGTATCGATGAAAGCAGGAACCTTTATGAAGCGCGTAATTATATTCCGTTCGATTATACCAATGACCGCGAGTGTATGACCCTTGATGGCGGCAGCGGCGGATATTACGGACCGATAAAATCTGTCGAAGGTAATATAATTACTATCCCGGAAGATGCGGAAACAAACCAATGGACTGAAAACCACTGGAACGGTGGAGGAGTCTATATTATCAACGGGACGGGAGCAGGACAGTTCAGACGTATCCGCAGCCATACTCTGACAAAAATTGAGTTGGATCAGCCGTTTCTTGTGCAACCGGATGCCACATCTGAAATAAGTATTACCACCGTAAGGCATCATTTGTATTTCATCAATAACGAGGCAGTCGACGTAGGAGCTTATCAGTTGTATGGTTCTGTACAGAATTGTGTGATTTCCGGCATGACGATGACACGGTGTAACGGAATTGTAGGCAGAGGTTCGCTACTGTATCGGGGAAAACAGCCTGAATGGTATATCGATATCGTCAATTGCCGTCTTAAAGAGGGTAATTATAGTCATTGGTTCGGTATTGATGACAGAGGGCATTCCGGTCACCAGAGCATAAATCTTATCGGCAGTGGAGGAACTGGCATGAGCATAGGCACTGTTATCAGGAGGAATGTACTTAGTGAATATAGCTATATCCGTACTTCCCCGGGGGCCAATCCGGATGCGGTAACGGATGTTATAATCGAAGACAACTCGTTTGATATTGCCAAGAATGCCGTATTGTTGGGTGGAAACGCCACTAACACGTCTGGTGTTCTGATTCATAACAACAAATACAATGAGGTAGATAAAAGGTTGGAAACCAATGTAGCCAAAGATAGTTACCTTGTCATCGATGACAATCCTTGAGGATATTTTTCCGATGCAGACACGTTTGAGGATAACAAAGTTTCTAATCGGGGTCCGATAATACGAAAACATAGATTATGATAACAAAGAATATAGAGAAAAACAGAGCTTTTACAAAAGTCGTATTGAATGCGGACTATGTCGTAGCTGGAGGTGGACTTACGGGTGTATGCAGCGCAATTGCTGCCGCCCGTGAAGGACTCCGGGCTGTCCTTATACAGGATCGTCCTGTACTTGGAGGCAATGCTTCCAGCGAAGTTCGTCTTTGGGCATTAGGTGCCACTTCACACATGGGTAACAACAACCGGTGGTCGCGTGAAGGAGGAATCATCGATGAAATCCTTGTGGAAAATGTCTACCGCAATAAGGAGGGGAATCCTGTGCTTTTTGACATCGTGCTGATGGATAAGGTGTTGGCAGAGAAAAATATCACCTTGCTTCTTAACACAACCTTGTATAAGGTTGATAAAGGCAATGATCGGAACATATCTTCTGTCACAGCTATAAACTCGCAGAACGGAACTGAATATTCTATTTCAGGGCAGATGTTTGCAGACTGTACCGGAGATGGTACGCTAGGTTATCTTGCCGGGGCATCATTCAGAATGGGGGCGGAAGGCAGAGCCGTGTACGGTGAAGAATTTGCACCGGACAAGCAAGAGTATGGAGAATTGCTCGGACACAGCATATTGTTCTATACTAAGGACATTGGCAAGCCAGTGGAATATATCGCTCCAAATTTTGCGTTAAAGAATGTCGAAACATTAATACCAAAGTTACAGAATCCCAATTATTTCAATGTCAATCAATTGGGGTGTAAATATTGGTGGCTTGAGTACGGCGGACGCCTCAATACTATTTTGGATACAGAAGAAATCAAATACGAATTATGGAAAGTTGTCTATGGCGTCTGGGATTATATAAAGAATTCAGGGAAATTTCCTCAAGCAAAGACTTTGACACTTGAATGGGTGGGACTTTTTCCGGGTAAACGCGAAAGCCGCAGGTTCAACGGTCTTTATACTCTGACGCAGCAGGATGTTATCAATCAGTCAACCCACTATGATGCAGTAGCATATGGTGGATGGGCAATCGATCTTCATCCTGCAGATGGTGTGTATGCTGAAGGAAATGGCTGTCATCAGTGGCACAGCAAAGGTGTCTATCAGATTCCTTACCGTTGCTATGTAACTCCGGATCTTGACAATCTTTTCGTGGGCGGGCGTATCATTTCCTCAAGCCATGTAGCAAACGGTACTACCCGTGTCATGTGTACGGCGGCTCTCGGTGGAGAAGTCATTGGACGTGCCGCATCGATTTGCCTTTCAAAAGGATATAAGCCGATAGACCTCGTTGATAAGGACAAGATAGGTCTGTTGCAATCCCTCCTTGTTAAAAATGGGAATTTTATACCGGGTATTGCTGTTGCGATTGAGGACAATCTTGTCTACTCTGCGGAAATATCAGTGTCATCTGTGCTTGAACTTGACGATTTGCCGACCGATGGCACCTGGTTCGGATTAGACTATCCTGTTGCTCAACTCATACCGGTAAATGGTAAAGTACCGGTGATCAGGATGAATATAAAGGCTAATAACGCAACAAGACTTGTAATGGAGTTGAGAAGTTCATCCAAGAGTGAGAACTACACTCCTGACACTGTTGATGCAGTTATAGAATTCGATTTAAAAAAAGGTGAAAATGAGATTATTGCAGATTTTTCCTACTCATACACGGCTCCGCGTTACGCTTTTATCTGTCTGATGAAAAATTCTGAAATTTCAGTGCCGATGAGCGGGCGGCTGGTTACAGGATTGACTACTGTGTATAATTACATCAACCCTGCAGTGTCGAATTTTGGGAAGCAGATTCCGCCTGAAGGAATAGGTGTGGAGGAATTTGAATTTTGGTGTCCGAAACGCCGTCCGGAAAACAAGAATATAGCAATGTCATTTGTCCCAGCCCTTACACCTTTCGGCTCGAAAAATTTAAGGAGTTCTTATTATCGCCCATATATAGGTACTAATGCCTGGGTAGCAGCTTTCGATGATGCAAGACCTGAAGTATGTCTCAAGTGGAATGAGAGGAAACAAATTAAATCAATTATCCTGTATTTCGATACCGATACAGATCAGGCAATGGAGACCGTCCAGATGGGACATTTCGATGCCTGTGTTCCGACTTGCTACAGAGAGTACATAGTCCGTGATTCAGAGGGCAAGGAACTTTGTCATATTACTGACAATCATCAGACGGTCAATATGCTCGAACTAGATAAGCCAGTGATGACCGATACCATTTATGTCAACTTTGTTCGTCCTTACAACAATGTATGTCCAGGACTTATGGGAATATATATATGTTAAGGTAACGGAACCAGTATAAATATTGATAATAACAAACTGAAATGAATATACTTGATTACATAACCATCATCCTATTTTCAATAGGAGTGTTGATTACAGGAGTGTCTTTTTCTAAGACAGGAAAGGATATGAAAAGTTTTTTCTCAGGTGGCGGCAACGTACCATGGGGAATGAGTGGACTTTCATTGTTCATGGGATTTTTCTCGGCAGGTACTTTCGTCGTGTGGGGGTCAATAGCTTATTCGTATGGAATGGTATCAATCGTTATCCAGCTTACAATGGCTATTGCCGGATATGCCGTAAGCACATGGATTGCTCCCCGATGGCATCGTACCCACAGTCTCACGGCTGCCGAATACATTACGAACCGTCTTGGCGTCAAGACACAAAAGACATATACTTATATTTTTTTGGCCGTGTCGATTTTCACTATGGGTTCGTTTCTTTATCCCGTAGCTAAAATAGTCGAAGTTACTACGGGTATTCCTCTAACCACAGCTATCCTCGTTTTAGGAGCATTCAGCATGGTTTATGTTGCTCTCGGAGGTTTGAGAGGAGTGGTTGTGACTGATGTCCTTCAGTTCGTAATTCTTTTTGCGGCAGTAGTGATAGCTGTTCCGCTTGCTTTCGACAAGATTGGTGGAGTCGGTACATTTTTCGAAAAGGCGCCGGACAGATTTTTCGGACTCTTTGAAGGAGAGTATACTCCCGGGTTCGTAATAGCCTTTGCTGTCTATAATATGTTTTTCCTCGGAGGTAACTGGGCATATGTTCAGAGATATACTTCTGTAAAGACGGAAAGGGATTCAAGAAAAACAGGTTGGCTTTTCGGTGCGCTCTACACAATCAGTCCGATTCTGTGGATGTTGATACCCATGATTTACCGAATCTATAATCCATCATTACCAGGCCTTGAAAACGAAGGAGCCTATCTTCTTATGTGCAAGGAGGCTATGCCTGACGGATTGCTTGGTCTAATGCTCGGGGGAATGATTTTCGCAACGGCAAGTTCTCTCAATGCCACTCTGAACATATCGGCAGGTGTGGTTACCAACGACATATTCAAAAGAATGCGCCCTGATACTTCTGAAAAGACATTAATGAATGTGGCAAGGATTTCCACATGGGGGTTCGGAATAACAGCTATTATTATAGCGCTTCTGATACGTTCTATGGGAGGTATTGTAAACGTTGTAATCAGTGTGGCGGCATTGACGGGAGTTCCGATTTATCTTCCTGTTATATGGTCTTTGTTCTCAAAGCGGCAAACTGCGCGCACGATACTTTCAGTGACATTTATAAGCCTTACCATCAACTTGATATTCAAGTTTGTGACTCCGCATTTAGGATTGGCTCTTGATAGGGCATGGGAAATGATAGTCGGTACCGCCGTTCCTGTGATACTGCTTGCCGGGATTGAGATGGTACTGAAAGCAAAAGAATTCATCGCTCCGGAATATATAGCCTATATTTCAGGACGGAATGCAAGAATGCGTCAGGAAGACGCAGGCGATACTGAAGAATCTAGACAGACTAACAGATTTACACAGAAAGTGTTGGGCATTGGTCTCGGGCTGTCCGGTGTGCTTATCACAGTTCTCGGTTTCATCGCGAAAGAAAACATTGTCGTACCTGTCGCTGTCGGATTAGTTGTGACATTGATAGGAATATATTTGCTTATTTTATCATTACGCCGTCCGCTTTAGAAGCCTTTTAGTACTTCTTCCTTAATAACGTGAGTTCGATGAAAATCACTTCGTTTAATTCATCGAACTCACGTTAGTTAGATTACTATTAAATGAGTTTATTCGTAAACAGCAAACTCATAAATCCGCGTATCTTTCCCGTTAGGAGCCTGTACCGGCTGAGTAACCAACAGACGTAAATAACGCACCTTCTCAGTCTTACCCAAAGACCGGTTGATTACATTCTGCTTATTTCCGGTTACAAAATCCAGTGTGCGCCATGCTTCATTCGGATTGCTCCGGCCTTGCAGAAAACAGTTGCTTGTTATATAAGAGTGACTTTCCTGAGCAGCATTCACCATCTTCCAGCCACTAATCTCCTTTTCTGTTCCCAGGTCGAAATCAACGTAATTAGGAAGCATGGAGATGTCACACCATTTTGTGTTCTCTTTTCCGTCGACAAGGAATGCAGGCTTCTCATTATCATTAGTATATCCCGACCAGGCAACGATATGCTCCGGCTTCAGCAGATTAACCTTCGGCGCCGCCATCCTTTGCAGGCAAGCATTATCTTTATTGGCAGTACGGAACAAGGTAGACACAGCCTCAACAGGCGCATAAGGTTCCTCTACAAGCGTAGCGGCAAAGATGACCATATCCTTATTGTCCGGCAGAACAATTTCAGTGGCTTTAGCCGGAATATCAATGGCCAACTTGAACATATAAGTAAACTCATAAGCATGATCTCCCTCGGCAGAGTGGCGATGTGTACCGGTATAGGCTACTTCCGCATCCTTCAAATAGCCTTGCGTATGCCCCGTATGTCCCCACTGACCGATAAAACCGGTATAAGACGGAACAACAAGCTCCTGCAAACTCTTACCGGCGCGGAATGTTCCCTTCGCATCTTTCTCGGAAGTAGCCGCTGCAGCAAGGATGTACAAACGATTATAAGTATGTCCGGCAGGTAATTGCAAAGTCCCCCCAGTACATGCCATACCATTCTTCTCTTCTTTCGTTTCCAGACGGAAAGGAATGCGATTAACAGTCAGTTCTGCAGGAATCAGCTCTGCCGCATAAGAATAGCCGGATTCAAAGTCTGCTTCCCAACGGAATTCATTCCAGCTAAAGCATTTCCGGTCATAGTTCAGAGGCAATTGCTCGTACTTCAACTTCTCTTCTCCAGTAGTATTCAGGCGGATTTTATAGGTTTTGATACTATTGGGCTGTACAGAAACCTCTAATTGACGACCTTTGAAAGCCGCACTACCGATACTCTTTTCCGTACCGTCCGCTTCACTAGCGCTCAGAATGTTCCCGGCAAATGTCAGTACAGCATTTTGCAAGGCTTTACCACCGGTCTCATATACACGCAGCACATACTCATCAGAGCTTTCTGCTTTCTTCAAAGCCTTAATCACTACATTGTTATTGTTTGAAGAAACTAAAGAGAAAATCTTGCCCAACGCTCCTGTATGTTTCTCCGTTCTGAAAGCTTTGACACGCTGATTCAGCACTTCAGCATCCATAGCGGCCTGCGCCTTATCCAAAGCACCGGCATGTGGAACCAAACTATAGGTAAATGTATGATAACCCAAGTCCTGACGGTCCTGATAGGAATAATTGTTCTTTGTGGCCGGCGTATGGAGCAAAGTCAGGCGGAGGGTATTGTTATCCGGTTTATCCCAGCCATATTTACTGTCATTCAGAATAGAAACACCATAGCTACCGCTGCGGTCGGTCAGGTCTGTCCATTGTTGGGCGTAGACTTCATAAGCGGTCAGTACATTATTACCTCTCTGGACGCTGCCGATACCAAGGTCGTATGTAGCTTTCTCGTTATCAAGATTCAAAGGGAACTCGGCTTTCAGAAGGGCATTGGTAGACTGCCAGTCTATTTCATTATAGAAATCGATACGTCCGGCCAACTCACCTTCGTAAAGGCGGATATACTGACGGAACAATGACTTGCCATGACGTTTTTCCACGCAAATGGTTTTGCGCAGTTCTCCGTCTTCACTCAAAGTCATTCTTACATCTTCTGTAATGGAAACAGGAGTACTGTCAACCGTCTTCTTCATAATCTCCCAGGCAGGCCAGTTGTAAGAGGAATTGTCAGTAAAGAGGGCCAGACGGATCTGTCTGCCGCTTTTAACAAGCTCCTTATCGTTTATCTTATCATACAGGGAGCTGATGTCACCCTGTTCATTCAACGAAATCTTATACACGGAATTCTCTATTGTCGCCTTCGCAACGGATGGGACCACTTGTTGCTGATTTCCTGAGAGACGGATATCATAAACCGCATATCCCGTAGCAGGCACAGTAGCTTCTACCAGCAAATGTACCTTCCCGTCTTTATAAGACAGGATTTGAGAAGCTACTTTTTTACCTTCCGCATTATAAGCACTTGCTCCTTTAGGGAATTTGGAAGCTTCAACCGCAATCTCCACCACATCCGTTACCGGGAAACCCAATGCATTGTAGAACACAACAGGAATGCCCTTGACACGGGTATCCATTTTCTCGGAAACCGCTCCGACAGAAGCAGTCAATATACCAGAGAACTGCTTCAATGAAAGAAGTTCATCATTCCATGAAAATTCATAAGCACGCGGAATACTGGTGCCTGTGAGGTCATCGTGGAACTGGTGGAAGATAAAACGCTGCCACGACTCTGTCAGACTTTTGCCGGGGTAACCGGCCGCACCCATCCAATCCGCCGCAACAGCAGCCCGTTCGGCAGCATCACCCAACAGTTCATTCTGCCGGTTGTAGAGTTTCATGGCAGCTTGTGAAGTATAGCACCCTGTTCCATGCACATCCATCAGAAGTTCACCGTTGAATACGGGCAATTCGGGATGTTTGTCATAAGGCAGATAATCTTTAAACAACCGGTCGCTCGTAGCGCTGATAATCTTCAACGGTCCGTTTCCTTTGACACCTTTCTCCACAGAGTTGACAGACCCTAGAGAAGGGGAACCTCCCGTATCACCCGTACCATAATAGCGATATACGGTATTCAGCGGAGTGCGTTTGGCCAGTTCCTGCAATTCTTTATCTTCCGACAGGTCGATATTGTTCCAACGCTTACCATAATCATAACCGTGAGCAAGCATAATGGATGAGCCGTCTACTCCTTGCCATAATCCAATCGTGAAAGGATGCTTGCTTTTACCGTAGAAAGGATTGGTACGCCAGTCCAGCTTTTGTGAAGAAAAGCCGATGAGACCGCAGTGTTTGGCAATAGTAGGCAATGTCCAGCCAAAGCCGAAACAGTCGGGAAGGAAAATATCGGTACTCTCCACTCCGAATTCCTGTCTGTAGTATTCCTGTCCGAGCAAGATGTTACGGATGGAGGATTCGACAGAAGGAACCAACACGTCCGAAGCTTCCCAACTGCTGCCGCTAATGTGCCAGCGTCCCGAACGGACAAATGCTTTAAGCTGTTCATATTCGCTGGGATAATATTCCTTCATCCATGCATATTTGACCCCTCCTTCAAAATTGAAAACATAGTCGGGATACTTCTTCAGCAAAAACAGGTTGCGTGACAGGGTGTTCCAGACATACTCTTTAATGGTGGTCTGTATATCCCAGTTCCATTGGGTGTCCAAGTGGGCATCTGCCACCACGTAAACTTTTGCCTGTTTCTCTTGCTCTGCATTTTGTGCGAATGCACCACCCGAACAAAACAGCATCGATGCTAATAAGATAATCGGTAATTTCATGGTTAACTATTTAAGTGAATAATCAAGATAGACACAAAAGTAAGCGTATTTATCTGAAAGTCTATACACATTTACGACATAAGAGTCCCACAATGTGGTCATGGCAGGAGAATGAACAAAAAAGTCAGAAAAGTATTACTCTATTTTTTTAAGTATTCCTGCCATATCCTACCATTATTCTTTATCTTTGCCATGACCAATTAGTCCGATATACAAAATATGAAAAACAGACACTACCTTTTCGGAATTTCATTGCTGACCTGCATTTTATGCTGCCTATCACATCAGGCCCGTGCATACAGTTTAAGACAATTCTCCAATAAGGACGGACTGTCCAACAGCGCCATCCTGTCTCTTTATCAAGATCACCAAGGCATCATCTGGATTGGCTCGTGCGATGGTCTGAACGTCTTCGATGGCAAAAATTTACATGTATACAGCCCTGTCAACTCTTCTAAAACAATCCTGTCCGGCAACCTGATCAACAGTATCATGGAAACCGAAAAAGACGTATTGTGGATTCAGACAAACTACGGACTCGACCGGCTGGACACCAAGCAGCAGACCTGCCGCAGTTTTGCCGAGTTCAAGGACAAAAACTATATGGCCAAAAGTGACGATAATGACCTGTTCATCGTAAAAGATGACGGATATCTCTACTACTTTCAACGGGAGAAACAAGCCTTTCAGAAGTTGGACGTTCCCCAAATCTCATTCGGACATGTGTTGTCCGTCACCGTAGACGCAAATAATATATTGTGGATTTTCACCTCCGACAATGATACCCGCAGCTATCAGATAAACAAGACAGCAGAAGACATAACCCTGACCTCCAATAACCTCTTCAAGCACCAGGAGAAACTGTTATGGGCCTTCTCGGAAGAACGTTTAGTGTATTTCATTGATGAAACCTATTCACTCTACGAATACGATTTCAACAACCAGCAGCAATACTTCATCGCAGATCTCAAAGCGGAAATTGAGGCACACGGTGAAGTTTCTTCCATCATCAAACAGCAGAACGATTACTACATCGGCTTCAAAAACAGCGGTTTAATCGTACTCAAATACATGTCCGACCAAAAAATCAAGTACCAAATACAGCCCACTGAAATTCATTCCGGCATCTTCTGCCTGATGAAAGACAAATTCCAGGACATTGTCTGGATAGGAACGGACGGACAAGGAGTATATATGTATTTCAACGATGCTTTTTCCATCACCAATACCTTGCTGGATACTCCGGTATACCAGATAAACAATCCAGTACGCACCCTGTACTATGACCAGGAACAAACACTGTGGATAGGAACCAAAGGGGGAGGAATACTGCGCATCCGGAATTATTCTCCTGAGAGCAATGCACCGGAATCTTTCGACCGTATTTCTGTCAGCAACAGTACACTGACCGATAATTCTGTTTACTGCTTTGCTCCCGGTTCCACCGACAAATTATGGATAGGTACGGAAAATGGGTTAAACTACTATTCTTATAAGAATAAACAGATACGGGAGTTCCCGGTGACGGCCAACGGAGAAAAGTTGAAATATGTACATTCCATCAATGAGCTGAATGATTCTACCCTATGGGTGGCTACTGTGGGGGAAGGTATTGTGAAGATTATTCTGGGTGAAAACAGTGCTTCCCCTACCGTAAAATCAGCCACCAGGATAGTATTGGATGACGGACGTATGGCTTCCAACTATTTCTTTACCTCGTTCCAGGAAAATGATTCTGTCCTGTGGTTTGGTAACCGTGGCTACGGAGCTTACAAACTGAATACCAATACCGGGAGATTGACTCCATATAGTTTCGATGACGTGGTGAACAGTCAGACAGCCAATGATATTTTTGCCATTTACAAGAATGAAAAGGGGTATTGGCTGGGAACCAGTTCGGGGCTGCTTCATTTCAACCAGGATAATTCGCACTACCATGACAGGGCTGATCTGTTTTTGAACAACACCGTACATGGCATTCTGGAAGACCAGCAGGATAATCTCTGGATCAGCACCAATCAGGGACTGGTAAGATTCAATCCCAAAACCAATACCGGACAGACCTACAACCGGGAAAACGGACTGGCTGTTACCGAATTCAGCGATGGAGCCTTCTATCAGGACAAACGGACGGGTACATTGCTTTTTGGCGGAACAAACGGGTTTGTAACCGTTAAATCCAATACATACACTATGGAAGAGTACATGCCCCAGATACACCTGAAAGGATTGACCATCTTCGGAAAGGATCACAATATCTACGATTTCTTCTCAGAGAAGAAAGGGACGCCGACACTTCAACTGGATTACAGCCAGAACTTCTTCTGTATCAACTTTATGGCTGTCGACTACATCAACGGGAACAACTACTCCTACTCTTACAAACTGGAGGAAGTCAGTGAACATTGGATAGAGAGCGGAACGTCGGCCAGTGCCATATTCTCCAACCTCTCACCCGGAAAATACACTTTATTAGTGAAATACAAGAATAACATTAACGGACAGGAGAGCCAGCCTCAGACCCTGTTCATCTACATCACTCCGCCCTGGTATCTGAGTTACTGGGCTTACGGAGTTTATTTCATTCTGTTCGCTTCTTTCTGTATCCTACTGGTTTATCAGTTCATTCAAAGGTATCGCCGCAAGCAACACCGCATGATCGAGAAAATGAACCGGGAGAAGAAAGAGGAAATCTACGAATCGAAACTCCGCTTCTTCACTAACATTACGCATGAATTCTGTACACCCCTGACACTGATTTATGGTCCGTGTGAGAAGATACTGGCTTACCCGAACGCCGATTCATACATTCGTAAATACGGACAAATAATACGGCAAAATACAGAAAGATTAAATAGTCTGATTTTAGAGTTACTTGAATTCCGCCGACTGGAAACCGGCAACAAAGCTCTTTCAATTCAGCGGTTACCCGTATCGGATAAGATAAGGAATATAGCAGAATCATTCGGTGAATTGGCGGAAAATCGCAATTTGAACTACCGTTTGGACATACAGCCCGACGTTTTATGGAACACGGATATCAGTTGCTTTAATAAGATAACCAACAATCTGATATCTAATGCCTTCAAATATACACCGGAAAAAGGAAGCATCTCTGTCGAATTGAAAACAATAGACAAACATCTCACTCTCCGTATCTCCAATTCCGGAAAGGGAATAGCCAAAGAGAATCTTGCAAAGATATTCGACCGCTACAAGATACTGGATTCTTTCGAGATGAACGGAACCAATTCGCGGAACGGGCTCGGACTGGCCATATGTAAGAGCATGACCAATCTGCTAAATGGACAAATCAACGTTGACAGTGTGCCCAACGAGTTAACGACATTCACAGTGACTTTACCGGAGCTAACCCTGACAGGGCAGGAAACGCTGCAAGAAGTGTATGAGAATACTCCAGTGAACCTCCAGGAGGAACCCATAGAATTAGAAAAGACTGTTACGGATTTTGATACTTCCAAACAAACCATTATGATCATCGATGATGACCCTTCCATGCTGTGGTTCGTTTCGGAAATATTTGTAGAGAAGTATAATGTATTATCCTTCAACAACGCCAGGGAGGCTTTAGACAATCTGGAGTTAAAACAACCGGATTTAATTATCTCAGATGTGATGATGCCCGAAATCGACGGACTCTCTTTCGCTCAACAGATAAAGCAAAACAAATTATGGAGCCACATACCGCTGATTTTATTGTCCGCCCTCCACAATGAGGACGAGCAGGTGAAAGGTATCGAATCGGGGGCGGAAGCTTACGTCACCAAGCCCTTCAATGTGAAATATCTGGAGAAGATGGTCTACCGGCTGATAAAACGGAAATTGGACTTAAAAGAGTATTATAGCTCCATCTTCAGCTCCTTCAAGATAGAAAACGGCAACTGCATACATAAAGAAGACCAGGAGTTCCTGGATAAGGTAATAGAGACCATAGAGAAGAATATCAGCAATCCTGACTTGTCCGTCGAATTATTGAGCAGCGACTTAGGTTATAGTACCCGCCAGTTCTACCGGAAACTGAAGCCGATAACCGAAAAGTCACCGGCCGACATCATCAAGGAATATCGCCTTACCATAGCAGAACGGTTACTGCTGACTAAGAATCTCACCATTGAAGAAATTATGGACCAGACAGGGTTCAATAATAGGGGCACCTTCTACAAGCTGTTCACTGCACGCTTCGGTATGCCGCCGCGGCAGTATAGAGAACAGCAAAAGGATAACGTCATGATAGAGAAGTCTTTATTATAAAAGCACAATCTAAAATTTATCCTGATCGTTTTCCTGATATCAGGAAAACGATCAGAAAGTTATTCTAAAGCGTACCGGAAAACATCTATTTCCCTTTCACAATCCGCTTAATGTCATTCAGTTTATTCAGTGCTTCCAGCGGTGTCAGGTTATTCACATCCAGCGTCAGTATCTCGTCACGTATCTGACAGAGTACCGGGTCTTCTAACTGGAAGAAACTGAGTTGCATACCGCCGCGTGTCTCTCCCACTTCCACCATTGGCTTACCAGCGATACCTTGCTGGCGATTATCCGTTTCCAGTTGTTTCAGAATGTCATTCGCACGTTTTACGATACTTTTCGGCATACCCGCCATCTTTGCCACATGAATACCGAAAGAGTGCTCACTGCCGCCACGTTCCAACTTACGCAAGAAGATGACTTTGTTTTCCACCTCCTTGACGGAAACATTGTAGTTCTTGATACGTTTGAAGCTTTTCTCCATTTCGTTCAGTTCGTGGTAATGCGTGGCAAACAGTGTACGCGCCTTTGCCTTGGGGTGCTCATGGATATGCTCTACAATCGCCCAGGCAATGGAAATACCGTCATAGGTAGAAGTACCCCGTCCCAGCTCATCAAAAAGCACCAGACTGCGCGGAGACAGGTTATTCAGGATATCAGCCGCCTCATTCATCTCCACCATAAAGGTAGATTCACCGACAGAGATATTATCGCTGGCACCCACACGGGTAAATATCTTATCCACCAATCCGATATGCGCACTCTCAGCAGGCACGAAGCTGCCAATCTGTGCCAGCAACGTTATCAGTGCCGTCTGCCTCAGCAATGCGGACTTACCTGCCATGTTCGGACCGGTAATGATAATAATCTGTTGCGAACTGCTATCCAGCATCACATCGTTAGCAATGTACTTCTCACCTATCGGCAACTGTTTCTCAATTACCGGATGACGCCCCTGACGGATATCCAGCACATCATTATCTTCAATAACAGGACGGATATAATTATTCTCACGCGCCACATTGGCAAAGGAAAGCAGACAGTCCAAGCGGGCTATCTGGGTTGCATTGACCTGAATGGCGGGAATGAACTCGCTTAAAGCCTGCACCAGCTCCGTATAAAGCTGCGTTTCCAGTATCAGTATCTTGTCTTCAGCACCCAGGATTTTCTCTTCATATTCCTTGAGTTCCTGCGTGATGTATCTTTCGGCATTTGCCAAAGTCTGCTTACGTATCCACTCCTGCGGCACTTTATCCTTATGCGTATTGCGCACCTCAATATAATAACCGAATACATTGTTGTAACCGATCTTCAAACTGGGGATTTCCGTCAGTTCACTTTCGCGCTGCTGTATTTGCAGCAGGTAATCCTTACCTGAATAGGCAATCTGCCGTAACTCGTCCAGTTCGGCATTTACGCCCGATTTAATGACACCACCTTTATTTATCAGCAATGGAGGATCATTATTGATTTCTTTCGCTATGCGGTCACGTATAGACTGGCAGATATTCAATTGCTCACCGATACGGTTCAGGCTGGCATTATCCGCCTTCATACACGCCTCCTTGATGGGTTCGATAGCTTGAAGCGCCACTTTCAGCGCTACTACTTCACGCGGTGAGACACGCCCCACAGCTACTTTGGAGATGATACGTTCCAAATCGCCAATCAAATGCAACTGTTCCTCAATCAGTTCCTTGAAGTCCGGCTGACGGAAGAAGTATTCCACTACGTTAAGGCGCTCATTAATAGGCAACACATCCTTCAACGGAAACACCAGCCAGCGTTTCAGCAAACGGGCTCCCATAGGACTGATAGTCTTATCAATCACATTCAGCAGACTACTGCCGCCGTCGTTCATGCTGCCTATCAGTTCAAGGCTACGGACGGTGAACTTGTCGAGACGGACATACTTATCCTCTTCAATACGTGCCAGCGAAGTGATGTGCCCTATCTGAGTGTGCTGCGTCATGATGAGATATTGCAGGATAGCACCCGAAGCAATGATACCATTCTTGAGGTGCTCCACACCGAATCCTTTCAGGTTTTTCGTTTCAAAATGCTTCAAGAGTTTTTCACGGGCAGTAGTCTCCGTAAACACCCAGTCGTCCAGTTCGAAAGTAAAGAACTTACTTCCGAAGTTCCCCTCGAACATGCCGCGCTTTCCACGCTCAAAAAGCACTTCTTTGGGAGCAAAGTTATTCAATAGCTTATCTACATAGTCGAAAGGCCCTTCCGCCGTGAGGAATTCACCCGTAGAGATATCGAGAAATGCCACACCGCACATTCCCTTACCGAAATGAACTGCAGCCAGAAAGTTATTTTCCCGGTAATTCAGTATGTTGTCGTTGATGGAAACGCCGGGAGTCACCAGTTCCGTAATGCCACGCTTCACTAATTTCTTGGTCAGCTTGGGGTCCTCCAACTGGTCGCAGATAGCCACGCGCTTACCTGCACGTACCAGTTTGGGCAGATATGTATCCAGTGCATGATGAGGGAAACCGGCCATTTCAATGGTTTTCCCTTTGCCGTTGGCACGCTTGGTCAGGGTGATTCCCAAGATTTCAGCCGCAACGACAGCGTCAGTAGAATAAGTTTCGTAGAAGTCACCGCAACGGAACAGCATAACGGCATCCGGATGCTTGGCTTTCAAGTCCAGGAACTGCTTCATCATCGGGGTGAGGACAATGTCTTCGTTCATGTAGATTTATCTTTATGGAACGCAGAGGCACGGAGGTACAGAGTATTTCACTAATATAAAAATTATAAAAGAGAACTCTATGTCTCTGTGCCTCTATGTTCATTATTAATGAGACAAAGATAATTCTTTTTTAGAAAATAAGCGTGGAGGGGGTCCAAATCCTTAGTAAGCCTTAACAAAAGCGCCCGTTTAGCTAAAACATGTTATAAAACACACTTTTTCATTTGTTTTATTTGGAGATATCCCAAAAGTCCGTACCTTTGCAATGTGTTTTTCATAGTATTAGATTTAAGGTTAACAAAGGTTGGAGTACAGCGGTACTCCTTTTTTTATGCCCATACGTAACGTCATACAGTAAAATAATCTCCATTTGAACTGATTTATCCCCTTTTTTGCTCCTTTTGTATACCTGATAATAGCAACTACTTCTCTTAATTTGCATTCAAAAGACTTATCTCACAGCTAGATGAAAATCAACCACGAACAGATATGACTTTTGCCACGCCTATGGCACAACTGTGCCAAAGCGATGGCAAGAAGCTGGCAAAGCTTACGGCTGCTTCAGATACTCCGAAGGCAACACTCCGAACTCCTCTTTAAAGCATTGCCGGAAGTAAACCACGCTATTTATACCCACTTTGAACGCAATCTCGGATATATTATACCTGCCCTCCAGCAACAACCGTTCAGCATACTGCATCTTTATCTTACGGACATATTCATTAGTAGAAAGTCCCGTCAGCGCTTTCATCTTACGGTAAAGCGTAGATTTGCTCATAAACATATTGTCGGACAAGTAACCGATATCAATCTTTTCGGATGACAGCCGGTCTTCTATCAGCCTGTTTATCTTCTCAAGAAATTCATTATCCAGCTTATTCATGGACTCTGCCAACTGGGCACGCTTCTCGTCCAGACTGTGATGAGCCGAACCGGCAAAGCGCTCCGCCAGCAGTTTGCGCGATTCAAGCAGATTATGGATGCGGCTATGCAGAAGGGTAGCGCTGAAAGGCTTGGTCAGATAAGAGTCCGCCCCCACCTGATACCCCTCTTCCTTATCTTGCAAAGAATCTTTGGCAGTCAGCAGGATAACGGGAATATGGCTGGTGCGTACGTCTTCTTTCAACTGCTTACACATCGTGATTCCGTTCATCACGGGCATCATGATATCGCTCACGATGATGTCGGGGATGCAACTCAACGCTTGCTCTATTCCCTGTTCGCCATTGGCGGCAGTCTTCACTTCAAAATCGTCGGAGAAAGACTCGACGATATACTTGCAAATGTCCTCATTGTCCTCCACAATCAGCAGAATACGCTTTCCACCGGACACTAATTCCGGAATCTCTTCTTTTTCCTCCTTTTCATCGGCCGGTTTCTCCGGTGAGTCGGCATGCAACACGTTGGGATAAGTATTGTCCGTCAGCAAGCTGAAGTAGAACGTGCTACCTACGCCCAAAGTACTTTCCGCCCTTATTTCCCCTTCGTGAAGGGTAACCAGATTCTTCACCAATGCCAGACCGATGCCCGTACCGGAAGCCTGGTGATCGCCGCCCTCCTGATAATAACGGTTAAAGATATGGGGCAATGAATCGGGAGTGATGCCATAACCGGTATCACTGACTTTAATCTCAGTATAGTTGATGTTGTTCCGTACCATGTGATACAGGCCCAGCGTAATGATACCCTTTTCGGTATATTTAATCGCATTGGAAATCAGATTGTCCAGAATGATGGTCACCACTTCTTTATCAAAGTACAGGAACATATCCTCCCGTTCCAGTTCGATGCGAAACTCTATATCCGGTTTGCGGTTCAATTCCTTGTATTTAAGTCCGACTTCATGCACCAGATTAGCGATATTGTCATGAGCCACACAAAGTTTCTTATTCTGCGTTTCCGTCTTTCTGAATTCCAGTATCTGATTTATCAGGTTCAGCAACCGGATAGCACTTTGATGAATCACCGATATCTTTTGGGAATCTTTGTTAGACAACGAGTTACCTTTCTGCATATCCTCCAACGGTCCCAGTATCAGTGTCAGTGGCGTGCGGAGTTCATGCGTGATGTTGGTGTAGAAACGAAGCCGCTCCTGATTCAATTCCTGCTCCTGCTCATGGTTCTTCTTTTCCAGGTCGTAGAGTACTTCCACATCGAGCTTCTTCTTATAGGCATAGAGAATAAGAAACAGGATTACGGCACTCAGCAATATATAGGATAATTTGGCCCACCAAGTCAGCCACAAGGGAGGCACGATGTGAATATCCAGTGCGGTCACGTTGTCCGACCATTCCTGGTTTCTGATACGGGTCTTTATCTGGAAGCGGTAGTCGCCGGGAGGGATGTTACGGAAAGTAACGCTATTAACGTCTTTCACCGTATACCAGGCATCTTCCAAGCCTTTCAGCATATAGGCATATTCCACTTGGTTGGCCAGTGCATAGTTCCGGATATTGAAGGTAATATTAAAGCTGTTCTGCATGTATCCCAGCTTCACCTTCGACTGGCTGTTGATGCTGACCACTTCTTCGTGGCTGCCCGGATTGCCCAAAGGGGCGAATATCTTTATTTCCGTGATGACGGGCGCAGGAGACTCACGCTTTGCCAAAACAAAATCCGGATTGAAATGGCACAAACCATTGATGGAACCGAAGTATATCTCTCCATCCTGTCCCTTAGCCACACTCCCGCTCATGAAGTTTCCCATCGGCACCCGGTCCCAATGGTCGTAATTGTAAAAAATACCTTTATCCCTTACCAAACAACTGATTCCCTTGTTCGTACTCACCCAGATATTACCGTTACCGTCTTCGGTTATCGCGCGTATATGCGTATTGTTCAGCCCCTCTTCACGGCGATATGCCTTGTAAGTCCATTCAGGGAATGAGGAAAAGCACACCAATCCCTCTCCCGTGCCAACCCATACGTTTTTCCGGCTATCTTCATAGACAGCATTCACGGTGTTGGAAGGGAACTGGTTCTCAATATTGAAAAGCTTGATATCCTGCAAGTTTCCGTCGCCTACACCCAGCCCGCTGCCAAACGAGCCAATCCACAGATATCCTCGTGAGTCTTTCAAGACGCATCTCACCAGATTGTTCTCAAACTCATAATGCCCGGCAAGCTTCTTCGCGGCAAGGTCAACCTTATAAATACCGTTGCTGGTACCAATCCATAATATACGCTGATTATCCTCATAGAAGGAGCGTACATCCTCGTGTTCTATCTCTTTCAGAAAATTCCGGTGAAACACTTTTCTTCTGGTATCATAGTAATTCACTCCACCCATGAACAAGCCAAACCACAGATTACCTTCCGAATCACACAACGAAGCCTGCACGGAGTTTCCTCCCATATCTTCAGTTTCTTCCTGATAGACAGCTACCCGCGTACCGTTGCCAAAGACATTAATTCCTCCTCCATCCGTACCAATCCACAACCTGCCCCGGCCGTCTACACAAATGCTGCTTGCAGTCTTATTATTCAAACGGCTCATGGAGTCATGGTTCGACGAGTAGTAATAGCCGCTGAACAACGGAGGTTCGTAACTGAGAAAATTTATACCGCCACCCCAGACCCCCGCCCAGATGTTCTTGAACGAATCCTGAAAAATGCATCTTGTACTCGAATTAGACAGACTATATCCGCCATCCCCCTCCTTTATATAGTGGAACTGGGTCTGTTCCGGCAACAGAAACAGCCGTTGGGACAAATCCATGATAGCTATTCCGCCGAATTCCATCGCTATCCACAGCTTATTCCCGTCGAGCTGACGGATATCATAGATATAATGCGAAAGATTGCCATCCGAATTAAACTGAATAAAGTTCATTGATTCCGGATTGAACAAGGCCAGTCCTTTATTTGTCCCTACCCAAATGTTATCGTTCGTATCCTTATATACGCATCTTACTTCATTACCCGGCAGGCTGTTCTTGTCGTCAGGGTCATGGACAAAGTTTTTCACCCGCTTGTCTTTAATGGACAGAATGCTGAAACCGTGATGCACATGCCCGATATATAACTTTCCATTTCCTCCGTCGGCCACCGTCCAGATATTGTCACTTGCCAGGCCGGGTATATTCTCTGTATTATAATGGGAAAAGCGCCCGGAATTCTTATCAAAATATTCTATTCCTTTCCAATAAGTAGTGACCCAAAGGTTGCCGTCGGCGGCAGCCACGACATTGGTTACATCATCGGTTATGATGCTTTCCGGAACCGAATCATTGTGCCGGTAAAACGTAAAGGTGTCATTCGCATAGTCATAAGCATTCAGTCCGGCCCTTTGCGTGCCAATCCACAGGACAGAGTCTTCCGGGTCATCCAGCAAGCAATTCAGTTCGTTTCCCGTGATGCCATATCCGCTTTCAGTCTCATTCTTATAGTAAGTGATGAAACGGGTTCCGTCAAACTTATTCAGACCCTCTTCCGTAGCAAACCAAAGAAATCCCTGCTTATCCTGAGCAATACTGACCACGTAATTATTAGATAATCCCTTCTCAATACTGAGTTGCCTGACAGCATATGGTTGTGCCGACAACAGGAAAGGTAACCACAAGAAGTAAAGTAAAAATCTGCTTTTCATTATATCAGTTTTTTATTCTAATCCAAAAATACGAATAAATTCTGTATTCGAGGTATACAAATCATTCAATGCAAGATTTGTATACCTTCACTGCACGATTTACACAGTCCTTGAATGCCAATATAGCATACATTTGCATCGACTAAAAGTGATATTTTAGTAAAGAGTGTATCTAATTGTTTAACTTTAAAAGTAATATTTATGAAGAAGCATTTCTTTAATGTCATGTATCTTTTGGCATTTTTATCGCTGGCTTTATGGACTACCGGATGTAGCGACGACGATGGCTATCCTGATGTGGATGGACAAGCTCCGGTGATGACTCTGGCTACGGACCACATTGAATCCGGCGCCGGTCATCGGTTTACCATTGAAGCGACATTGACCGATGCCGACGGGATCGCATCCATCAACCTGCTATGTGCAGACCTCCATTTGAACAAGACCATCGATTTGATCGAAATCTATGGTGCACCCAAAGAGAAGTATGATTTAAGCTACTATTACGACATCAAGAGAGACGAAATCGGCGAACGTTTCACAGTAAAAGTGACGGTGACCGATGTAGGCGGACGCAGCGTTTCGCAGGATGTATCGGTGACAATGGACGGAGACTTTGCAAAACCGGTCTTCACTGTTGCGCCTGACAAGGAAGTGACTGTGCTGATGAAGAGCGAGACAAAGTACAAGCTCAGCTTTACAGTGACGGACGATCGCATCCTGGACTATGTAATTGTCAACATTCCCGGTATCAACGGATTCGACAATCGGCGTGTGGACGTTGCAGACGGACAAAGCACTTTGACTTTTACCGAAAAGATAGATCTTCCGAACGAGGTGAAGGATTACAACGTGACCCTCACTGCCGTTGATGCAAAAGGAAATACCACTGTCACAACTTGTGTACTGAAGGTATCTGAAATGCCCGACTTCCCCAAGATGTATCTGGCTGACGTAGCTACTGTAGCGGAACTGAACAGTGACGTATTCGGTGTGCCGATGGTGATTACACATACGGCTCCCTATCAGTACAAGGCCAACTACTATAACCAGAAAGCCGGTACAGAAATTTTCTTCTTACCGCAGAAAAGCGATTTCGCCCCAATTTGTTTCGGTCTGGATCCGGAAGACAACAGCAAACTGACGGATGATCCCGAATCGGCCAAACCGATTGTACTGGATCAGGCAAACGTCTACTACGAGATTACGTTCGATGTGAAGGAAGGCAACTATAGCGTGAAAACGTATTCAATCGCCGAAGCCATTGATCCGGTACCTCATGAATTCGGTTCAATCAGCCTGGATACGTGGGGAGACGGTGGTTCCTGGTTGCAAGAATTTTATTTCGGTTATATGGCGGATAATCCGAGAGAAATCCAACGCTTTACACAAGATGCCACGAATCCGCACCTCTACACTTTGGAAACTCCTCTGTTCCTAGAGGCAGGCACAACAACGAAGTTCGTTATACACAACTGGCATCATGACGGTTGGTGGAACTATTGCACATGGCGTGCCGATGACGCTGCCAATCCTGAAATCATGGGTTATTACGGAAATGTTGTCAACCCTGAATGGAGAGAAAAAGTGGAACCGAAGAATTGGGTAGGAGACAACTGGGTGAAATCGGCGGTCAATGTCACCGGTAACTACAAGCTGATATTTGATGCTCATCTGGGACGTGCAAAAGTGGTTCCCGCCAATTAAGTAATTAATATTAGATTGAACGATATGAAAAAGCAAATATTAGTATTGTGTCTGGCGTTGATTAGTCTTTGCGGCTATGCACAGACCACAGTGAAGGGTGTTGTGACTTCAGCCTCCGACAAGGAACCGCTGATTGGTGCAACGGTACAGATAAAGGGTGCCGGCACAGGCACCATTACCGGTATAGACGGTGACTATTCGATAGCAAATGTGCCAGCCGACGCTGTGCTTGTATTCTCCACCATCGGTTATGAGACACAAGAAATACAAGTTGGCGGACGGACAGTTATCAACGTAGTGCTGAAAGAAGCTGCAGAATTGCTGGACGAAGTGGTGGTCATCGGTTACGGTACTGTAAAGAAGAGTGACTTGACCAGCTCCATTTCTACCGTGAAGGGTGAACAGATCACTGAAACAGTGACCGGCAATGCCATGGATGCCTTGCAAGGTAAAGTAAATGGTGTGCAGGTGATTGGCGGTGGCGGTCCTGGCACTACTCCGAAAGTCATAATTCGTGGTGTCACTACAGTAAATAAGACTAATCCTCTTTATGTGGTAGATGGTATGGCAGTAGATAACATCAATTTCCTGAACAGCAATGACATCAAGTCAATGGAAGTACTGAAGGACGCTTCGGCTGCCGCCATCTATGGTACACGCGCTTCTAACGGCGTTATCTTGATTACGACCAAAAAAGGCATCGCAGGAAAAACAAGCATTAACTTTAGTGCTTCTGCCGGTTTTCAGACGATAGCCAAGCCTTCTGTTGCAGGCGTGGACGAATACAAAGAGGTGTTCAACACCCGCTTTACCAATGATGGCACTCAGCAGTCTCAATGGAAAGACACCGGTGCTACAACCAATCCTGGCGGTACAGACTGGTGGGACGAAGTGGTGAACAAGACTGCTTTGGTGCAGAACTATTCACTCGGCATATCCGGAGGTACGGATAAGTTGGTTTATAGTCTTAGTTTAGGCTATTTCCGGAATGACTCACAGTATGATTATGGCTATTGGGATAAGCTGAACGTTCGGCTCAATACAGAATACACATTCAATAAATATGTAAAGATGGGCTTTGACATTGCTCCGCGTATGGAATCGTGGGACAATACTCCCAACTTATTCTCTGCTGCCATGTCTATGGACCCTACCACCCCTGTTTTTAGACCTCAAGACCAATGGGTAGACAATGAGTTCAACAATTACGAACGCTCTTACAATAATCAGGAATGGAATCCGATGGGGGCTTTAGCCCGCCAGAATGGCCATTCACGTGAGATGGGAGCTATTTTGAACAGTTATTTGCAGGTAAACCCTATTCAAAAGTTGACTTTGCGCACTCAGTTTGCCACGAATGCACACTATCGGCGGTCTGATGACTTCACACCGAAATTCTTTATTGACACTCTGGAAAAGGCTGACTTGAGCAGCGTTTCCCGCCAATCCCAAGAATGGCTCGACTGGAACTGGACGAATACGGTTACATATATGGATACGTTTGCCGAAAAACATAACATTAATGTAATGGCAGGTTTCACCGCCGAGCGGAACGCCTGGTTCAATACCAAAGCTTCACGCGACGATGTCCCCAACAATATGGATCTTTTGCATGAAGTGAATGCAGGTACAGACAATCAGAAGGGAGAGGGTGAGACTTCTTATAATTCGATGGTCTCCTATCTGGGACGTGTCATGTATAATTATAATGACCGTTATTATCTGACGGCCTCTTTACGTGTCGATGGTTCTTCACGTTTTCCTGTCGGAAACAAATATGCTCTCTTCCCTGCCGTATCAGCGTCTTGGCGTATCATCAACGAAGAATTTATGAAAGACCAGAAAATCTTTGATAATCTGAAATTGCGTGGTGGTTGGGGACGTGTCGGTAATCAAAACATCAACAATGATGCAACTTTAACCTTGCTTGGACAAGCTGATTATGTATTTGGTACAACTCCTAATCGTGTGCCCGGCACCATGGTCTCAAATGTCGGTAACAATACGCTGATGTGGGAAACTGTGGAAGACTGGAATGTAGGTGTAGATATGTCATTCTTGAATTCTCGTTTGGATGTAGTTTTCGAATACTTCCAGAAGAAGTCCAAAGACATGCTTTATGAGAAGCAGAACCTGTTTGCCATCGGTTACCCAAGCTGGAACAGTAAGGTGTGGATGAACATCGGCAGCATGAAAGCAAGTGGTTGGGAATTAAGTTTGAACTGGCATGACCAGATAGCCAAAGATTTCAAATATAACATAGGTGTGAACATCTCTACCGTGAAGAATGAAGCTGTGAAGTTCTCTGGTGACGGTCCTATTCTGACTGGGGGATTCAATGGCGACCAGATTATCCGTAATGAAGACGGTGGTCTGATTTCCCGTTTCTATGGTTATGTGGCAGATGGTATCTTCCAGAATTGGGATGAGGTATATGCTCACACCAATGAAAATGGAAAAATATTGCAAGACAAAGCAAAACCGGGCGACATCCGTTTCAAAGATTTGAATCATGACGGTACGTTGGACGAAAAAGACAAGACTTGGATCGGCAACCCTTATCCCGACTTGATGCTTGGTCTGAACTTGGGCTTCAACTATAAGAACTTTGACTTTACAGCCAACTTCTACGGTACATTCGGAAATGATATCTTCAACAAGACCAAAGGAATGTATTCCGGCGCAGGAGGACAGAATGTCTGGGCAGGTACATTGCAGAAAGCATGGCACGGCGAAGGGACAAGCAATGACATTCCGCAATTATCCTATGCCGATTTGAACCAGAATTATAACAGGGTTTCAAGCTTCTATGTAGAAGACGGTTCGTATATGCGTTGCAAACTGTTACAATTGGGATACACGCTTCCCAAGAGCTTGGTTGGCGGAGCAGATTTACGCATTTCATTCTCAGCACAGAACCCCTTCACCATCACCGGCTATTCCGGTATGGATCCTGAACGTCCGTTGATGGATGGTAGTGTGATTGAAACAGGTATCGACGGCATTGCTTACCCAAATCCGCGTACCTTCCTATTTGGCATTGACTTTAAATTTTAATCCGTGATACAGATATGAAACAGATATTCGTAATATTGACATTGATTGCCTCGCTGACATTCACTTCTTGTGATGACTTCCTGAATGAGGAAGTGCGGGGAAAGCAAAACTTGGATACTTATTTCCAAAATGAGGATGAAATCCAGTCATTTATTACCGGTTGCTACCAAGCCATCACTTTCGGCGGATGGTGGAACATCAATACGGTATGGCTGCTTTCTGAAATGTGTAGCGATGATGGCTGGATGGGAAATACAACCCAAAGCCAGAGCGATTATATCTCTTTGGCACATTATCAGGGTACAGGACAGAGCAATGGAGCCATCTCCAATTTCTGGCAATATCGTTATAAAGGTATCTTGCGTTGCAATGTGGCTATTGACCGCATACCGCAGGCTACTATCCTGAATGAGAAACTGAAAAACCGCTTTATAGCTGAGGCTCGCTTCCTGCGTGCTTATTTCTACTTTGAACTGGTAAGAAACTTTGGTGGCGTACCCTTGATCACAGGCTTCTTGCTGCCCGAAGAAATACAGGGCATTGAGCGTGCTTCTACAGCAGATGTATATAAGTTCATAGAAGACGATTTAAAAGCCGCAGCAGCAGTATTGCCAAAACGCAGTGAATATGCTGCCACTGATATGGGACGTGCCACGAGCGGTGCGGCTCAGGGATTACTTGGCAAGGTCTACCTCTATCAGGAAAAGTGGCAGGATGCACATGACGTATTGAAGACGGTTATCGACTCTAAGGAATATAAACTGATGGATAACTTCGGTGATGTATGGAGCGTAGACCACAACAACAATGAAGAGAGCCTGTTTGAAGTACAATATATGTACGATGGCACGTATGCTTTGGGAGGTGCCCTGACTGTGATTACCGGCGCACGTAGCGGCCCCGGTGACGGATGGGCATGGGGACAGCCTACCGCTAACCTTGAACAAGCCTATATGGATGCCGGTGATACGGAACGTCTTCGTTGGACGATTATCAAGACCGGATGTACAGAGATTGCCGGTGAGAACAATTTCGATGAGTTTGTGGAGAATAGCAAGAATATGGCTCTTTACGATACTTATATCGAGAGATACGGTTGGGATCCCGAATGTTATATCATTGACCCGGCGCAACATAAATCCGCACGTGTTATACGCAAGTACTTCGTGCCCATCGAAAAACGTCCGGAAGTTTATAACATCGACAAAATCCCCTTAGACCACCGTATCTTACGCTATGCCGACGTACTGCTGATGTATGCCGAAGCTTGTAACGAGCTGTCTATAGATAGTGATGCGCGCGCTGCCCTCAATGAGGTACGCAACCGTGTTCATTTGACAGATGTGACAGCAAGTGGCAGCGAACTCCGTAGAGCCATTCGTCTGGAACGCCGTCTGGAACTGGCATGGGAACAGAACCGTCTCTATGACATCCGCCGTTGGACTGACGACAACGGAAAGAAAATGATTAGTAACCTGATGGGACCTGATGGCACATTCGTGAAATGGAATACTGACGAAACGACCCGTGATGCCCTCGAATGGGAGAACCAAGGTGAGGCAAGCGACAAAGGTCGTGGCTTTACGGAAAGCCGTGACATGGTGTTCCCTATCCCCTTGTATGAAATCACGATGTCCAACGGTTCTATTACTCAGAATCCGGGCTGGAACTAATCCTTTTTCCATAAGAAACTGATTGTTGCAGGAATTATAAAATTAATAGGTCTTTATATCTTTGTCGCGGGTAGTTTGTTGAGGATTATCCGCGACATTCTCTTTTAATCCAACTTACATATGAAACTAAAAAATTTGCTTTTTCTTTCGTCGTTGCTCTCCCTGATGGCGTGCAGTGACGATTCTCCCACTACCCCCGACAACCCTGAGACACCGGAACAGCCGGATATAACGAATAGTGTGGAAAAACTGGTTACACTAGACGCCAGCCAGACTTATCAGACGATTGCCGGTTTCGGGGCATCGGACTGCTGGTCTCCTTCTTTTGTCGGTAAGTCGTGGACTTCAGGACGTGCAGGCATCACGGAACTACTCTTCTCTTCGGAAATAGTGAACGGCAAACCGAAAGGAATCGGCCTTTCCCAATGGCGCGTGAACCTTGGAGGAGGCAGTGCCCAGCAGGGAGATGCAAGCGGAATTGAGGATAAGTCGCGTCGGGCAGAGTCCTATTTGAAGGATGACCTGACACTGGACTGGAGCCGTTGCGAAGGGCAGCGCTACTTCATGAGCCGTGCCAAGGAGTTGGGATGCAACAACTTCATCCTTTTCAGCAATACACCTCCCATACAGTACACTTATAACGGAAAAGGCTTCTCTGCCCAAGGCGCTTCTTCCAACTTAAAGACGGAACACTACGATGACTTTGCCGGATACATGGCTAAGGTGGCTGCCCACTATGTAGGCGAGGGTTACAATGTGACTCATATCTCTCCAGTCAACGAGCCGCAATACAATTGGGAAAGCGGCCAGGAGGGCAGTGGCTGGACCAATGACCAAGTGGCGGAACTGGCACGCGAACTGGATGCTTCGCTGACAGCTTCCGGCTTGTCTACCGATATTCTGCTCGGAGAATCCGGTGATTGGGAATATCTTTATAAGTCGAAAAGCGATGACAGACGCAGCAATGTGCTTAATGCTTTCTTTAAAGAAGGTTCTTCGGCTTATGTAGGTAATCTTCCGCATGTGAAGAACCTGATTTGCGGACATAGTTATTGGACAGACGGCACGTGGGATGGCATGCGAAGTGTGCGCAAGCAAATGGCGCAGGCTGCCGGACAATATGGCCTTGAAATATGGCAAAGTGAGTGGAGCATGCTGGGAGACGGCTACAGTTCTTCCGAATTTGTGGGCTATGAACAGGCTTCAGAGATGGATATTGCTTTCTATATGTCAAAGGTTATCCACAACGACCTTACCGTAGCGGGTGTCTCTTCCTGGAGTTATTGGACTTCAATGGATATTTCACGTTGGGGGCATAAGAACCGTTTTCTCTTAATTTCATTGGTGCCTGACGGCGGCGAATATGGAGACATCGAACAGGAAGGTACGTACCGGGCTACACCGACACTTTGGGTACTTGGCAACTACAGTCGTTTCATACGTCCGGGCTACAAGCGTATCGCACTTGCGCTGAACGAAACGCGCAGCTTCTTCGGCTCTGCCTGGATTTCTCCGGAGAAAGACAAGATTGTGGCGGTCTATACAAATATGTCGGCCAGAAACGTCCGTCTGGGCGAAACGCATATCGGTTGGAGTGCAGAAGCCAAGTCCGTCACTACCTATACCACCACGGACAGCAAAAACCTGCAGGAAGCCACAGTGGCAAGCAGCAGTCCGGTGTTATTGGAATCGGGGAGTGTGACTACCGTTGTTTATAACCTCAAATAAGCTGTTTCATATGAAGAATGTAATGTTTATAGCAGCTGTCTTCATGATGGCACTTTTTTCTTTAGCTCCGTTGCGGGCCCAAGTTTCGTTTGGTGATGCCGTGAAGTTCAATGACGGATGGTTATTCCGTCCGGATGATGATTCCACTGCCGTTGAGGCATCTTATGATGACAGCCAATGGCGCAAGCTCAACCTTCCACACGACTGGTCTATAGAAGGACAATTATCACCTTCGCTAGCCAGTTGCACCGGTTATCTGCCGGGAGGCATAGGTTGGTATCGTAAACATTTCAATATTACGGATGACGCGGCACGCCATTATATCTATTTCGAAGGAGTATATAACCGCAGTGAGGTCTATCTGAACGGACATCTGCTCGGCAAGCGTCCCAACGGCTACATATCATTCCTTTATGACATGACTCCCTATCTGAAAGAGGGTGACAATGTACTGAGCGTACGCGTAGACCATAGCCGCTACGCCGATTCACGCTGGTATACAGGATCGGGCATCTATCGCGATGTATGGTTGGTGGCAGCTCCCGAAGTACATTTTGCCCAATGGGGCATAGGATGGAAAGCCACTTCGCTCACCAACCGGCAGGCTACTGTGTCCGTCGATATGGAAGTACAAAAACATCTGCCTATCACTGATAAGATTGAGCTGACCGCTGCATTATTCGATGCCGAAGGAAAACAGGTAGCACAACACCGTATTCGCCTTTCAGATGGCAAGGAAGGGATTACCAAAGAAAACCTCACCTTAAAGTTAGCCAATCCCCAGCGTTGGAATCTTGACAGCCCCTATCTGTACACCCTGAAGACCGAACTGGTCAGTAACGGAAAACGCCTGGACGGTTGCGAGACCAAAGTGGGACTTCGTACGCTGGACTTCAATCCCGACAAAGGCTTTGCACTCAATGGCAAATGGATGAAAGTCAAAGGGGTATGCCTGCACCATGATGCCGGTGTGCTGGGCGCGGTGGTTCCTCCTGAGGTATGGGAACGCCGCCTGAAAAACCTGAAAGAAATCGGAGTTAATGCCATCCGCATGAGCCACAATCCGCAAGCTCCGGTCGTTTATGATTTGTGTGACCGCCTGGGACTGCTCATCATGGATGAAGCCTCTGATGAATGGGAATTCCCGAAACGCAAATGGGTGAAAGGCTGGAACAAAGGCAAGCCTAACTTCGACGGCACCTTTGACTTCTTCGAAGAATGGATTGAACGGGATGTGACTGATATGGTGCGTCGTGACCGCAATCATCCGTCCATCTTTTTGTGGAGTATCGGCAATGAAGTGGATTATCCGAATGACCCCTATTCACATCCGGTTCTTGACGGATCGCAGATTAATCAACCGATGTTCGGAGGTTACAAACCGGATGCTCCCGATGCCATGCGTATCGGAAAGATAGCCAAACGTCTGGCTGCCTGTGTCCGCGCCATAGACACTTCACGTCCGGTGACCGGTGCCCTGGCAGGCGTGGTTATGTCCAACCAGACAGAATATCCCGAAGCCGTTGACGTGGTAGGATATAACTATACGGAGGACCGTTACGACGAAGACCATGCCACCTATCCCAAACGTGTGATTTACGGCAGTGAAAACGGTTCGGGACTTGATGCATGGTATGCAGTGAAGAACAAAGAATTTATCTTCGGCCAGTTCATCTGGACGGGCACAGACTACCTTGGCGAATCAGGCGCATGGCCTTCGCGCGGTCTCTACACCGGATTACTCGATTTCGGAAGTTTCCCCAAGCCTCGCGGATATTTCCGCGCTTCGCTGTGGAGTGAAAAACCGGTCACTTATATTGGCACCTATCCGATACAGCCCAGATTTAGAAACTCCAGACGACTCTACCTGTCACCCGATGCATGGGACGTCTGGAATTATGAGCCAGGACAGGAGATACGTATAGTTTGCTACACCAATGCACCGCAGGCACGTCTGTTGCTGGACGGAAAAGTAGTGGGCGAGATGAAACCATACGATGAAAAAACAGGTATCATCTACTGGGACATTCCCTATCAGGCCGGCGAATTAAAGGCGGAAGGATGTGACAAGGATGGAAATGCAATGTCGGACTATTCGATAAAAACTTCCGGCCGTCCTTACGCACTTCGTGTCAGTGCAGACCGCACTTCCTTATCCAAAGACCGCGCTACGGCACACCTCACGGTAGAAATCATTGATGAAAACGGTACGATTGTGAAACTTGGCGACAATGACGTTACCTGCACCATCGAAGGTCCGGCGCGGTTGTTAGGACTTGAAGGCTCCGATAACAGTGATATGAGCGACTACACCGATAACCATCACCGCGCTTATCACGGGCGTTTGCTGGCTTATGTGCAGACTAACGGCGAGAAAGGGCAGATCCGTGTGAAATTTACCTCGCCTCTCCTGCAAGGAAGTGAAATTCTTTTGAATGTTGAATAATCCTCAATAACAGATATCTATATGAGATACAAAGTATTATTATTCGCTTTAGCTGCAATAACTACTTCATGTACACCGCAAGCAGATACAAATTATCAGATAATTGCCGAACAACCTCTACAAGTCATGGAGCACTTCGGCGCTTCGGACGCCTGGAGCATGCACATCATAGGCAAATGGCCTCAGGAAAGGCAGAACCAGGTGGCAGACTGGCTGTTCAGCACAGAGAATGACGCCAACGGTAAGCCTAAAGGGATCGGCCTCTCCTTATGGCGGTTCAATGTAGGCGCAGGTAGCACCGAACAGGGTGAAGCAAGCCAGATAGGCTCTCTCTGGATGCGTACCGAGTGTTTTTTACAGCCGGACGGAAGCTATGACTGGAACAAGCAACAAGGACAGCGCAACTTCCTTCGCTTAGCCAAGGAACGCGGAGTCAGCAAATTCCTTGCTTTCCTGAACTCACCCCCTGTTTATTATACCCGGAACGGGCTGGCTACCAATACCGGCCGTGACGGTACGCTCAATCTGAAAGACGAGCATTATGAAGACTTTGCCCGCTTCCTGGCAACCATGATTAAAGGAGTGGAAAAGAAAGACGGCATCAAGTTCGATTACCTCTCCCCTTTCAATGAACCCGACGGGCACTGGAATTGGATAGGCCCCAAACAGGAAGGTACACCGGCTACAAAGAAAGAAATAGCCCGTGCCGTACGCCTCATCAGTAAGGAGTTCGTAAAGGAAGGCATTGATACGGAAATCGCCATCTGCGAAGCATCGGACTATCGCTGCATGTTCGCCACTCACATGACAGACCATGAGCGGGGATACGAAGTCCAGTCTTTCTTCTGTCCCGATAGTGTGGATACTTACCTGGGGAATACCCCCAAAGTACTTCCCCTTATCTCAGGACATAGTTATTGGACGACTACTCCGCTGAATATGTTGCGTGATTATCGTTGCCAGTTGCGTGACACGCTGGATAAATATAAAACCGGTTTCTGGCAAACGGAAACCTGCATTATGGGGAATGATGAAGAGATAGGTGGCGGCCACGGATTCGACCGCACAATGAAAACAGCACTTTATGTGGCACGTATCATTCATCATGACATTGTTTACGCAGGAGCGCGTAGCTGGCAATGGTGGCGTGCCATAGGGGGTGATTACAAGGATGGACTGATACGCGAATACTCAGATACCGACTTGCGTGACGGCAAAGTGGAAGATTCAAAGCTGATGTGGGTATTAGGCAATTACAGCCGCTTCATCCGCCCGGGAGCTGTACGCATGTCGGTTCAGACAACTGATAAGAGCGGGCAGGTTATCCCGGAAGGATATACCGGCCCAAAAGGGCTTATGTGCACTGCTTACCGAAATACAAACGGTCAGTGGGTGATAGTAGTCATCAACTATGCCGACCTGGAACAAAATTTCACGTTCGATGTAAGCGATTCGAAAGTGAAGTCATGGCAAGGTTATCGCACATCGGACATAGCCGGTGAAGATTTGCTTCCTATCCATAAACTGAAAAAAAGGCAACTGGCAGTTATTCCTGCACGTTCGGTAACTACATTTGTTTCTGAACATTAAGAGAGTTAGTGACAAGTGATGAGCTACAAGTGACAAGTTGCCGCGCTATGGTTGCAGGCGAAAGATTATTCGCCCGACTATCGCACCGAAAGGTACTTGCAGCTTGTCACTCGTAGCTTGTAGCCTGTCACCTCCTGCCCCTTCTCTTAGGCAGTTTGAAGCCTGCGCAGACATTCGCTCTATTGATGTCCACCACCGCATTTACTCCACCCATCTTTCCCAATAAAGCTTCCGCCCCCTTCGCTATCTTGAAATTCATCTCTTCTTCATAGAGCGGAATCACCTGATAGAAATTCACTTCTTCACCAGTAGGCAACTGGCAAACGGCAGCTCCTTCTTCCACGTCCTCCGGGTTAATCAGCAATACACCGGAAAGCAGTGTATTCTCTGCAAACGGTCCGCCATTGGGTATCGTATGCCCCCAACCTAACCAAGTATCCTGCTCCAAAGGCAGGCGGGCAAGTACCTTGAGCCAGCGCAAGGGCCAATAATACTTTTCATCACTGCTCTGAATCTCCCAATCGGCAGGCAGGCATATCAATAGCTCTGCACGCTCCAACTTATACTCAGCCAACTCGTAAGGTATATTCATCCAGTGTGCACCCATTCCCGAAGTCACCAACGTATAATAATTCTTCTCGGGCGTCGGCTCAATAATGTAGATGTCCACATGGATATCCGGTGAAGCAATCTCATGAAAAACATGCTCCGAATGCCCGAAGAACTTCTCGAGATGAGCATTAAGGGCATCCAGCTCTTCCTTTTCGTACAGTTCCATCTTATAGGGAGATACCCCATCCTTACAATTCTCAACGTACTCCTTCGCATCCTCATCATCCGGATCCAACTCCAAGGAATGTTCAAAAGCTTCCTGAGCCTTATCCAGTTGATTCAAATAGTAATAGGCATAGCCCACCCGATAGAACCAAAGCGGATCTTCCCTACCCTCCTCTTCTATCGTAGCAAGGCAGTCGAGAGCTTTCCGGAAACTTCCCAGATTATTGTAAGCACGCGCCAGGAGACCGGTCAGTTCCGTCCCCCGCTCCTCTTCGGGAATTTCCAGAATAGCATCGATTATCTTCTGCTCTTCATCTTCTTCATTCCACTGCTCTATCTTTTTAAGCAACCCGTCATAACCGTTCTCCTTAGTGGCCGCCAGATGCTCTATAAAATCAGTCGAGAAGGCTGTCGCTTCGTCCTTTCCTTCGCACGAAATGGTGAAAAAGGCGAATTGCCGCTCAGTGACAACCTGACATTGGAGCACATATTCATCATTTTTCTCATTACCTTCTACACCCAGGTCATAAAGCCTGCACTTACCATTCTTAAAGTTCTTTTCCTTCACCAGCACAGGCTTATTATCCTCTATATAGTCCACCTCATCATCAGGAGTAGAATATGCCGACATACGCACAACATGCCAGTTCTCATCCTCTCCGTCATAATAACCACGTGAATCATCTTCTTCAAAATAGAGATACTTGCCCGGAAGAGAAAATTTCAGGTTTCCCAAACTATAAGTCACCTGTCCTTTGCGATAACCTATCGGAAATTCACATACAAAATCCGGCAACGCAGAAACGTTTATCGGCTTTTTTCCGGCCAGCCGGCAAAGCAACAGGTAGTCTTCTTTCGGAAAAGGCAGAGAAGCATCCATTGCGGCTGCCGTCTCCAGATTCTTTATAATGAACGAATTGATTTCCTCATCTTCATCACTGCGTGCGGAAGGCATGAAGTAGCAATCCTCCCACAAAGCACTCAGTGCCGTATTCCGGTAAAACAGCGCATCACGTTCCTTATTATTCCACATGAGGAATTCATTTGCCAGGGTTTCGATACCTTCGGCCTTTATCCGTTCGAAAAAATATTCCGGACGTATACGACCAAAGGGAGCCACAACCGTCCCTTCCACTTCCTGAGGCATGTATTTATTGCAATCCCAGCAGATAGCACACATATTGCCGTCCTTACTCATACGCTCCTGGCAGAGTTCAACAATTGTATTCAGCCAATAATAGAAATGTTCGGAACGCATTTGTTCAAAGTCTCTGTGCTCATAATACTCCGTATCATCTTCCACCTCGAAAGGAAAGTCCCTCAGTTCCATCAATTCGTCAACGATATCTATCGCAGCCTTATGGAAACCCGCTCCCAACAGGCTAGTCCGGCAATCGCCTATGATAACCGTTTCATCCTCCGCCGACTCATAATTGAAAAATATATTTCCTAAACGGCAAACGGATAATTCAGAATAATCCTCCGTATGACTAACAGATACCTCATGCCGGGCAGCCACTACATCCAGCAACTTCTGGAATGAAGAAATGTTTTTGCACTTCGTTGTTAATCTGAAACCTATACTCATGGTTATGACATATTAATAGTTAGCGATTTATTATTTACTCTTCAGATCCTCCATTCCCAGGTTCATCATCCTCTGTTTCATACAGCCTGCACAAATCACTGCCCTGACAGAAATCAGAGAGATAGAAACGATACTGGGGATAATCTTTCAGGAATGGAACAATCTTCTCCATGAATGCCGGTTCATCAAACAACAGAAGGTCTATGTAGCAGGTATCTGTCCCGACAGCACCACCCAGCAGAAGCCCCAGCCCTTCCGGTGCGAGCAACTCTTCCGACAGACGGTCTTCCAGTTCATACCGGAAATCCAGTGCTCTCTTCCCGTCACCTTCCTCTTTGTTCTCGTACGGGAAAGCTATAAATACAGCCTTCGCTCCGAACTGTTCCAAGCGGTCGGACAATTCCGTTGCCCCATTATAATAATCGGCAATCAGAGGTTGGAAGCACGAACTTCCCGCAACAACGTCAAAACGCAGTTCTTCGTTCTCTTGCGGTTCAAAGCGATAGCTTGTATAAACCTGCTGCGGATTATCGAATACTTCTTTACCATGAGCCTTTAAGGTATCCGTAATGTATGGTCTGAGTTTAGAGAGCAGCATCCCGTTTTCAAGCGGAGTATCCTCCCGTTCCACATTGGCTATATATTGATACGACAATCCTTCACCCAACATGATTTCCATCATAATATAGTACGCATTATAACTCTGAGCCTCCTCCAGCGCGCACAAGTGTTCTTCATAAAAGCGAATGTCAAAGGCATTGATATCTTCCTGATAGACAGCAGTCACCTGCACCTGTGCCATATCTACGTTCACCCCATACATGGCAAAGGTGAAAGTTGCATCCGCCCCTTGGTTGAAAGGGAAAAAGTGCCACTTATCCCTGAACTGTGCAGGCAACTGTGACACAAGATACGGATAAAGATAGAACAAGTGTGTACTCCCCTCCACCGAAAAGGTAAATTCATAGTCTCCACCCAAATTGAAGTGTACGTCTTCGTTTATCAGACTGGTTCCTGCCGCAACGAACTCCACCGCATCGCCACTCTCCAGTTGACCGCGGTTTTCAACAATCCGTGCCAAGTCTTCCTCATTGTCAGTGAACCACTCCCAAAAATCCTGTACCCGCTTTCTAAAAGGTATTGCATCAGTAACTTTATCATGCCCGTCAGCTTCTGTCCAAGCATCAATCTGTTCTCTTAATGTTTCATCCATTGTTTTCTACAGTTTAATCTTGTCCAAAGATAGGAAAAGTCAGTCTATCCCCTTAATAATTAACCATAAAAAGTTACAATTATAACATACCTATTTTATGAATAGCCTGACAAAATAAAAACAAGCAATTGTCATTTTGTATTTTTAAACGTCCTCTGGATGCTTTATATCCGAAGGGAGGAGCAAGGAAACAGAAAAAACGCAGCCAAATTCATCAGAGATGAAGCAAGAGGAAAGGAAAAAATACAGACTACAGGCAGAAGAAAGGGAAGCCCTTTTATTTTTAAGAATATAGAAACAAAAAACAAGAAATTACCATCCAAAATAATAGTTTTACATTCATCGGAGAACATCGGCTAAAAAAAGGAAAAAGGCTGTTTCATTCCCTAATTTTCCGTTCATCACAGATAAAGTTATCTTCGTGCTGACAATAATCATTTGACTATTTATGCAAGAAGTATCTATTTCATTCTTATTACCAAAAATACGAGTCAGCAAAACTGGGGAAAGATTATCTATATGAAACAAAAACGGAAAAATAAAAAACAAAAAGTTATCCTTACTGCAACCTGCCATATTCCCCCGAAGGGACTCCTTTATTGCTTTTACGAAGCATTCTTCTACTTTCAGCTTTCAGCCGGTCTGCAAACAAGAAACTCTTCATGCTTAAATTACATAGTATTTATCAATCAATATCATTGCTTCTTTTCTTGTACGTTTTTTAAACAAGAACTGTAACGGGGCAAGTTCGCCACGGCATTCAGCTTCCTGACGACAATAAAAAAGCCGGATACCCGAGAAATACGTTCTCTGTATCCGGCTTCCGATAGTGCTTATACATTTATTTTGTACTTGCCAGCATCAAAGTTGCATTGGCATCGTTCAATGCGTAAACGCTCTTTTGGATGTTGCTGTCGTAGGCGCTGCTCTTGGAGTTCCAACGGGCGTAGCTCACTTCAATTTCATGATTATTATACTCCATATTCATTTTGAAGTAAGGAACCCAAGCTTCTTTTACGTTGTCCCACTTGGAAGCTTCCTTGCTGGTTACGCGGTTTTCGTTATCATAAGTATACGTGTAACGGAGGTGGCGGAACAGACGTCCGTCTTCGTTCTTGAAGATAGTCTTTGCGGTCATCAGTTCACCGGTCATCTCTTCGTTCTTTACGTACTGGGTAGAGTTGCTTGCACTTGCAGAGAAGTTCATTACGCTTGCCATTACCACTACCATCATTACCACTGCTTTAGAAATTAAGTTCGTTTTCATAATCGTTATTTTTTTATTGTTATTACTTCTTGGTTTTTGAAAGGAAGTCTTTGCCAACCGCCTTCGACAATATATAGTCAATTGCCGTGCCAAAACAATAAAACACTGATTATCAGCGATTATTTAATTTCAAAGAGTGTTCATAAACGGACAAGTGTCCGCACAAAAGCGAACAACAAATTATTTATATCACCTGATATACCTATCCCTACCCTATTCTCCCCTTACTTCAAGAGAGCGTCAATCTTTGCAGCCGTCTTCATATAACTGGGTCTCAATGCAGTGCCATAATCCACTATAACCCCATCACGGTTAATCAAAAGGAATTGCGGTATGCTGTTCATGCCCCAATGTTTCATAATACGGCGATAGTCATCGGAGGTTGCCCAATCTTCCGAATAGACGCACTCAATATTCTTCCCCTGTAGAGAGAAGCGCTCCAGAATCTTATGATATGCCTCCCTGTCTCTGCTTCCACAGATACTCACCATTACCACATCATCGGGAGAATATCGTTTCCGCAATTCCTTCAAAGGCTCCATTTCTGCCAGACAAGGGGGACAAGTCACTCCCCAGAAATCAACATAAATCACCTTGCCTGCATACTTTTCCAGAAGATTATATACGGGAATCATAAACGGCATATCCTTCCTGGCAGCCGCCTCATCCGCATTATTGCCATAGAGCATATGGTGGGATACCTTCCCGGGAGCTTTCAGATAATCCACTTTATCCTCATATAATTCAAGTATGGGTTGCCTCAAATGGGAAGTCTGCACTATAGAGTCGAACTGGAGCCTGTAATCAGCCAGAAAAAGTGTATCGTTATCGCATAAAGAAGTGCCCATGCGTTGGAGATATAAATAGGGCAGGATAGCATTATCCTTACAATCCTTGATAAGATCTGCCAACTCAAAATTGCTATATCCTTTTCTGATATGATTGCAATAGAGGAAAAAATTCACTGTCTCAGCAAGCGAAAACAGACCGGCAAAAACAGTTTTTCCCGAAAAAAGAGGATTAAGTTTTAACATCAATGCCATATACAGACTGACATCATAGCCCTGCGATGCCTGTGACGCAGCATATCTAAAGAGTGCATTGTAATAATCTATCCACAGCAAATCCGCCGTATATTCTTCAACCTCGGCACCTGGAGAACATTTCTTCAGGAAGTCAGCACGACGTTCCCAACGACTGGTATGTTCTTCTCCCAATTCCTTCTCAAATTCTTCGAAAGTACTCCTCGGATTACAATAATAAGGGCCACGATAATATCCACCTAAAGTGAAAAGAGCCATATATTGATTCAGATCGCCGGAAGTTCCCGTAATCTTGGGAGACAGCAAATTACTGAAATCAATCTCTACAAACAGACTATCGCCCGGATGTACAAACAAGTGTTCCGCATAATTACGAAGAACAACTTCGCGAACGGGAGCGTAAGGACTAAAGCGGAAACTGAAAGTACCGTCATCCGCTATGGGAGAAGTGTAGACTGTCTCCATTTCAGACAGATAAGGTATCACAAGCGTCACCTCCTTTTCCTTCGGATAGACCTCCCTATTCAGTACACGGCCCGAGATTATCACCTCTTTTGCCAAATCCCCATTATCCTCCTGAGCCTTACAACTAAGGAAAGATAAAAAAGCAATCAGTAAACATAGATGCTTCATACGCATTTTATGATTAATAAATGAATAATAATTTCAACGTACCGTTACAGACAGACTCTTTGTATGTCCAGCAAACTCGGGTGCATAAGCCGATTGCACAGTAGCAATACCAGTCTGATAAGTTCCCGGACGGTCTATATAGACTTTGTATTCTATCTGAACAATGCCTTTCCTCAGTTTATCAATAAAGAATTCGGCAGAGGTATCGCGCATCACCTGATAATAGCCGATAGCATCGGAATGGCGGTATCCCGACAACGCCTCCTTGGGCTCCATGCAAGCGGCACGCGTATCTTTTATCTGAATGAAGTCCATATCCCGGTCTGCTTTCACTGTCAGCCGGACGGTAAGTTCATCTCCCACATGCAAATCTGTTTTTGAAGAAACTTCCTTGCCATCTCTATAATAAGTACGGGTGATTTTCAAACCGTTACTTTTTGCGGATTGCAATTGATCCATATCTTCCAGATATTGGGCATATACAGCTCCCCAGCCTATCCCTGTACCCGTGTGCGCTATTTCTATTTGCTGGGTTTCAGCCTCATCACCAGAGAAAGAACGGCGGACATAACCTAATGCATCATTGGGAGTAACCACTTCTGTTCCGGATATTTCCGCTTTTAGCATGCTGCTCTCTGCCAATCGGTTATCATCTCCACCCAGGAAAGCATACACAGCATCGGCAGTAGCTACCGGATTGTCCCAAGCCTGCACTTGCTTCTGTTTAAGCAACCATTGCTTCATTTCGGCAACCGCCAACGGTTCTTTCAGAATGCCGGACAGGGCTTCGATGGCGGCCACTTGCGTCGGAATTCTATAACTGTTCCAGGAGTAGCGGGCTTTCGGAGTATCGAAATAACGTCCCATCCCGGATGTGGCAACGGAATATTCCAGAATGGAGCGGGCAAGTTCGTTCGCTTTGGTCGTTTTACCTGCTTTATGCAGTAGGGTAGCGATAAGCGCCCTGTCATAAATGGCATCAGCCGGAGGGGCTGCCTCCAGTTTGCCGATCATATAGGAATAGGCTGTTTTATCGGCCCGCTTTGCGACTTGAGCATCCAAAGCGCAAATATACAGGTAATGCAGGGATTGCTCGCCGGGCAATCTATCCTTATCGCCCTTCTTTTCACTTTCCTTCATCTGCCTGTATTCATCCAGCCATTGGGTATGGAGATAATTCACCGCCTTTTCGTACATTCCCTGTAGCGGAGCAACAGATGCGCCCATCGTCCGGAGCCGTGCCAACATTTCTACAATCCGAGTGGTGACGTAGCGGTTGCCCGACATCCCTTTATACCAGCTCCAGGAGCCGTCGGGGAGTTGCAATGCTTCCAGACGGGATGCTGCAACCTGATTACGGTTGCCCATTGTGTTCAGGTCGAACAGAAGCGCTATGCTTCTTTTCTGCTCCGTTTCATTGAGGGCATCCGCCAGCCAGGGAGTTTCTTTAAGTAACAGATCTTTCAGGTCTTCTTTATCACTGAGATTGCCTGATGATGAACCGCCCTGCGCTTTCCAGCTTTCGAATACCTGCCGGATGTGGGGATGGGTATTGATAATGGTTGTAGACAATGAATTGGCATAGTAAGCACTTGCCCACGACAAAGCATCTTCATTCAAAGGATTACCTATGACGGGCAAAGCCTGTATGGCATACCAATCGGGATTGGCAGTCAGCTCCACCGTCAGGCGTTTATTGGTGGCGGTTTTGCTTCCGTCATTGAACAAGCCGTCCAATGCAACCGATTTACTTTCCGCACCGTTCAATTGCACGGATATTGCTTCAGTCACCCACTGTTTATCAGACAGAACCGGAAGATAATGCTGTTCGCCATCACTGAAATTGCCTCCCTCGGCAATAATCCGGCAAATCCAGACCGTAGCTTCATCCGGCGTTTCCAGATCAAAAGATACGGAAACGGTTGCTCCGGCAGCCGCACTGAATTCGTGTTCGCGGGTTGACAGAACCCGGTTTGTTTGCGGGTCAACCAGTTCCATTCGGGCTGTTCCCCTAATGTTTTCTTCCGACAGGTTGATTATTCCTGTACTGATGACCGGTTTATCGTTCACACGGATAAAACGGGGCATATTGGGCTGTACCATAAACGGCTTGACAGCTTTTGCCCGGGCTGTTATCTGCCCGTAATCCATACCCCGGGTATGGGCAAGCCCCATGAACTTCCATTCGGTCAGGCTTTCAGGCAAGGTGAAAGACAGGCTTACGACTCCATTTCTATCCGTACGGAGGGCGGGATAGAAGAAAGCTGTTTCTGCAAAGTTTTGCCGGAGAGGGATGTATGGAGAACCATCGTCCAATGCCACAGCGTCAGAGCATTCAAACACTGCTTCAATGGAGCTTCCGTCTTCTACTTCAAAACCGTCATCAGACAGAGTTTCAGCATCAAGGCTGATAGCTGCGGACTTCATCATCCTGCTATCCTGCTTTACACGGAAACCGTTCTCCGGATGCGGAACCCGCCAGAACGGAGCATTCAGAGTGCTATACACATCCCACCAACGAAGACCGCGCAGAGTGCTGCCCGCATAGGGGAAGTTGCTGTACATCCAGATAGAATGACCTGAGAATATCAGGTTTGCACGGACACCGGGAGTGGAACGGGGAAAGTTCAGGTTGAAAGCCCAGTCATTGACGTACAGTTTATCGAGGGAAGCGTCATAAAGAGTGGCAAGTAGTTGCGCATCGGCCGCTTTCTTGTCGGGATGCGTGATTTGGAGTCGCCATTCTTCCTTTCCTCCCGGTTGCAGCTTATCACGGAAAGTAATCCATTTCAGTTGCAGGCTCTTATCCGGGCGGGGACGGGATATCTGCACTTGCTTGGTGTATAGTTTGCCCTCGCGCATAAAGGCGAAGTTCACGGTGATGCCGTCTCCATATTCCGGTTTATAGGGATAAGTGAACTGCCGGATTTCATTATTGAGAACCATCCGTTTGGATTCAATGCGCTTGTCGCCACAGAAGACATCGTACAACAGATAGACATCTTTCTCACTGCTGCCCACATACAGGCTGACGGGATGCCCGTCATTAAACTCTGTCCCGTCCTGATAGAACCACTCCGGTGAATGTACCGGCAGGTGACGGTCTGCCAACGAAAAGAGAATGAAATCCTGCCTTGCCGTGCAGGTTCTTCCCTGCCCGTCGAGGGCTGACACTTCCATAGTGTAACGTCCCGGAGCAAGAGCCAGTATATCATCGGGCACAAAAGAGCGGCGGGTTTCGACTGTACGGCGGCATACCTCATTGCCTTTGTTTCCTTTTTCGTCCAAAGCATACACCACGCAAGTGGCTTGAAGCGTTACAGGCTGTCGGCTTAGATTCATGGCCAGCACCTGTATGGACTCCCGTTTCTCGCGAGCCACCTTTGGGCGCAGACCTTTAATCTGCAAGGCTACGGACTGTTGCCCTACCGGTAACGACAAAGTAGCACTTTCTACTTCCCCGGTCAGGCTGATAACCTCAGCCGTTATTTTGTAGGTGTAGTAACGTCCCGGTCTGTCGGGCTTGAAATCATCCGGCTTGCGCAGAAAGACCGGGAAACGGAAGTTACCGGCTGCATCAGTCTGCACCTCACCTACTGCCAGAACAGTTTCATGGTCCGAAATCCTCCAGAATTCATTCTCCGAACGGGTGAGTTTATAATTGAGTCTGCACAATCCTACCGGAGCGCCTGCAAATGTTTTTGCTTCGCCGCTAACTAATACGGTATCCCCCACGTTGTAAGTGGCCTGATAGGAATGAAAAACTACATCAAACGTCGGACGCTTGTACTCATCCACACGGATATAACGGCTTGCACCATCTTGTACCGACAGTTCAAACTCTCCCGGGAGAAGTGTTTCGGGAAGCATAAAGTCGCCGTAAAAAGCTCCGAATTCGTCTGTAGCAAGGGATATTTTGCCAATCTCCTGTCGGTTGGCATCCCGCAGCACCAAATCATTGCGGACTCTTGAGAAGACGCGCATCGAATCCCCCGATTGCTCATACGCTACCCCCGAAACATGCACCACCTGTCCGGGACGGTACAAAGCCCGGTCGGTGAAGAGGGAAACATGCTTTTCCCACTTCCGGGAAGCGGGCACATTATATCCCGCACCCGAGAAACCGGCATAACTGATTTCCATATAGTCGGCACCCGGCTTACGGACGTTTATCCCCAACCAGTTTCTTTCATCGGGCGGAGTAAGGATAACAGTTCCTTTACTGTCCGCAGGATATGCTTTGACCAAACGATAACCTTCTCCCTGCGACACACGGTAATAAGCTACTTCCGTGCCTGCCACCGGATGTCCCGTCAGGCGGTCGATGATATTGATTTCCTGTTTTCCGCCGGGCAATCCCAAGGATATGGCTTGCAGGGAGGAAACATAAGCTTTTCCGTATGCTGTATACTTGCGATGGCCGTCGGGGATAGATTTTAATATGTAAATGCCCTCGGTGGGAAATTTATAACGCAACAAGGTATCTGTTTCCATATAATCCGGGGTGGCTGCCAGTTGATAATGACGGGTGCCGACCAGTTTGCCGTATTGACTTACGGTGGAAGCAGTTATTTCCCTTTCCAGAATATTACTTGTGACGGGCAGGTTCATCCGGTAAAGTTCTACGGTCAGCCCGGTCAGATTGCGGTATTTTACTTTCAAATCCACTTCCCTTGCCGGATAGGCAAAGGGGATTTCTACCACCAGACGGGGAGTGAGCACTTCTGCCACTTGTTCCTTCAAATCATTGACAGAGGGTGATTGGGGATATTTTTCAAGTCCGGTTTGGGCGGCATGCAGTTTGGCGGTATAATCCTGCATTCTGTCGTAGCGCTCTGCCAGTTGGCAATATACCTCTCCGCAAAGCGGGGAAGCGGAGAACTCTTCGGCCCATTGCTTCAGGAGGGTTATTACTTGTTCATCGGTCAGCCTCAGCTTTTCATTTACACCGCCGCGGCTGATGTCATTCCCTTGGTAATTCAGTTTATCAAGCATTAGCAATAGGCGGGCATCCGTCATGCCTTGCTGTTGGTAGAAGTCAATCAGCCCATCATAAATGGATAATATCTCGGTTTGTATTTTCTCGGCTAACACGGGATTGACAATGAAATAACCACTCAGCCGCGAGATGGCCTGCCGGGCAAGCAACTGATACATATTGTCGCCGCAATACTTCCCGCTCAGCTCTTTGCTGACAGTCATCGGGCGGTAATCCGCAGCGGACTTCCGTGAAAGTATATCTTTATCTTGCAGTGAAAGGCGGAAATAAGCAATGGCAGCGTCTATGGCAACTTCATCCCTCTTGCCGGTATCGAGGGTGTAGTATCCCAGCAGATGATTCAGTATAGCTTTATACACCGGGTCTTTTTCTTCCGCCACCCAGGTTTTCAGTCCGGATAATTCACGGTCCAGACTATCGGGGGTGATGTCGATAGATAAGGATGCCTTTGTCAGATGGGCTTTCATCATCTGGGGCATGTTCTTCTCCTGTTTGGCGTGCTCGTAAATCTTTTGCACTTCTTTGATTGCAGATTCAGGTAACTGCTTTTGTTCCAAAACTTCAACCTGTTTCCACATTTGTTCGTACGACTGAGCGGAAATCCGAAGCGGCAGACAGATAAGAATGCTTATGATGCCAGCCCAATAAAACATATTTTTCATCTGTGTTTTGATTAATGTCCGACAATTAACAGGTTCATTCACAAAGATATATTTTTTATCCATAGGGTAGTAAAGCTGTTCAGATTTAATAACATAACAAATGCCAATAACAAAAGAAACCGGCTATCGGGAAACGCCTCATTCCCAATAGCCGGTTTACCCGAGAAAACTATTCGCTTTTATTTTGCACTTGCTAACATTAAAGTAACATTATCATCATTCAGTTCATAAACAGTTTTCTCAATATTGCTGTTGTAAGCGCTGCTCTTGGAGTTCCAACGGGCGTAGCTCACTTCAATTTCATGATTATTATACTCCATATTCATTTTGAAGTAAGGAACCCAAGCTTCTTTTGCGCTGTCCCACTTGGAAGCTTCCTTGCTGGTTACGCGGTTTTCGTTATCGTAAGTATACGTGTAGCGGAGGTGGCGGAACAGGCGACCGTCTTCGTTCTTAAAGATAGTCTTCGCGGTCATCAGTTCACCGGTCATCTCTTCGTTCTTTACGTACTGGGTAGGATTGCTTGCACTTGCAGAGAAGTTCATTACGCTTGCCATTACTACTACCATCATTACCACTGCTTTTGAAATTAAGTTCGTTTTCATAATCGTTATTTTTTTATTGTTATTACTTCTTGATTTTTGAAGGGAAGTCTTTGTCAACCGCCTTCGACAATATATAGTCAATTGCCGTGCCAAAACAATAAAGTATTGATTATCAGCGGATATTCATTTTCAGAGAGTGTTCATAAACGGACAAGTGTCCGCACAAAAGCGAACAACAAATTATTTATATCGCCTGAGTAACACTCGTTGGTGAACCCACCAGAGACAAAAGGATAAATATTTACGGACCAAATTACCGCACCTAAAGTCAGATATTACACTTTATTCCGAACATAAAGTTACAAAAACAGTACTTTTACTAACAGACACCTTTCTGAAAACACCCGAAACAGAATCCATTTGTACAATCTATAGAATATATATACACGCCTTTTGCATAAAACAGGCAGTATATGCAATACCTATGCAAGGAACTATACTTCTTACACGAAGGAACTATAGATCTGAGGCGCACAATCTATAGATGTAACGTGCACAATCTATATATCGTAAACGAACGGTCTATAGATCGTAAACAAACCATCTATAGATGGGAGACAAACCATCTGTATTCACTGCACAGACCATCTGTTTTTCTTTTATTAGAGTTGTACATATTTATGTATCACGCTATCAATCAACAAAATGTTGATTTTCGTTCGTTTCTTTCCGTTCGTCCTTACATCGGGACGGAAATATCGCATTCTCGTTATGCATAAAAAGCAAAGTGTCAAAACGAAAGTGATGCCCGCATTTACCGGCCTTGGCAGGATAAAACAAATTAGCTACATTCGCAAACTCAATACTTTAGAATATGCAACCGGACTTAAAGGAAATCAAAGAGTAGAGGAAATCAAAGGATAGGCTCATCTCAAGGATATAGCTATATTTTTTCTACTTCGCAAATGAAAAGAGGAGAACGATTTTATTTGTTCTCCTCTTTCATACCCTAATCAGCCAATAGTCAGCTACACACTCTCTTCCAGCATCAATCCTATCCCTTTCACGGTTTTAACGTTGACAGATGAGTCTTTGGCTATAAGTTTGCGCAATTTTGTCACAAAGACATCCAAGCTACGGGAGGCAAAGTAATCATCTTCCGTATTCCAGAATTTGTCAAGAATGGCTTCGCGACGTACTACATCACCCCGATTTTCGCAAAGCATTTGCAGTAAACCTGCTTCGCGGACAGTCAGCGTTTTGCTTTCACCGGAGGAATGTTTCAGTGTGGCATGTGTAGCGTCAAGCACATATTCTTTTCCTATTTTGTAACATTCACTTTCATCTTTGGTCTTCTCACCCCTAGAAAGCTTTAGCAAAGCACGGATATGGGCATCGAGTTCATCAGGAATATAGGGCTTCTTGATATAGTTGTTAGCTCCCAGTTCATAACCTTTCAGTACGCTCTTGGGAGATACCAGCCCGGAAGAAAAGATGATAGGAGTCTCCTTATCTACCTCACGGATGCGTCTCACCATCTCATAACCGTCCATGACGGGCATCTCTATATCCGAGAGGATAACGTCAGGCTGATGTTCCCGCCACATCTTCAAACCTTCTTCACCATTGGCAGCCGCCAATACTTCATAACCCTCTATGATATCCTCCAGACTGCTCTGCACAATGTAGCGCAGGCTGTTGTCATCTTCGACTAATAATAACTTTATTGTATCCATATGCTTTCAGTTGTTCACGCTGTACGCTACAAAAGTAATAAATTATTCGTTAACCTAAAGATAACATTGCAATAACATTCATTTTCTTTCCTCTGCCCTACTTTTGCAACATCAAAAGTAACGAAATGCATAACTTGAAAAATAAAACAATCATAAAATCTTTAGTATTATCAGGTAGTATTTGCATTGACATCAGTAGTAAACGTAATGAGTAATAACAATCTGAATCACTGCTTGACAATGACGTATATAGATAGAGAAGTAACCGTGGAATATGCTCTGTGGAATACAACAGACAATGCTTATACAAGAGTGAAATCAAAGGTCGTTTATCAGACAAATGGAGAACAAGTAAATTATCAGAACTACAACTGGAATGAAAAGGAAAACTCCTGGAATCTGGCAGTAAGGTGCAGCAGCAACAGCAATGGCAGAAAATTACTGGCTGAACGTAAATAAGTCAAGAGTAAAGAATTCCAAATCAATAAGTTTAACTAACTTTGGGCATCAAATAAATATCAATAACGATGAAAAAAGTTGTTTTAACTTTAATCCTGGCAAGCCTTTTCCTTATCAAAGGATATGCACAACAGGCAGATATCCTTACATTGGGAGTCTTCCACTTCGAATTCCCCAACCTTGATGTGCAACAAGTAGCTGAGGACGACCAAATAGATGTTCTGTCGCCCCAATATCAGAAAGAGATAGAATTGATAGCCAACAAACTGGCACAATTCAAACCGGACGCAATTGTCATTGAATGGCCGGTATACAGACAGCAGGAGACCGATTCTCTTTTTAATGCATATCTTGCCGGAAATCATAAACTTTCAAGAAATGAAGTGCAACAGCTCGGCTTCAGAGTAGCAAAGATGTGCAGTTCAAAGATTTATTGTGCAGATGCATGGGGGACGCATACCGCAGCCATCGAAGCATTGCTGGAAGACGACAACAGTGATAAATTCATAGCTTTTGATAAGAGCTTTACAGATAGTCCTGATTCGGCATTATACCAAAGGGATGAACCCATATTCAAACAAAAAGGAATACTCGCCCAATTAATGCATCTGAACGAACCCGAACAAATCCAAAAAGACCTGGGAAATTATCTTATCGGTCACTTCAAATACGAATCTACCGAAGGGGATTATACCGGAGCGGACTTTGAATCCGGAAGATGGTTCAACCGTAACCTGAGAATATTCCGGAATGTCCAACGCATTCCCAAAGATTCAGGCAAACGAATACTGGTGATATTCGGTGCAGGGCATATGAACATTCTGAACTACTTGTTTGAGTGTTCACCCGAATACAAATTGCTACATGTAAATGATTACCTGAAATAAATAGTCCGCTCTATCGGATTGGCAGTGAGAAACGAGGTGGCCTAATCGTTGGTCCACCTCCAAAGTCTCCTCCCCGGTTATCGAAGACGACGTTGCGGAGCAACTCGTACAAGATTCCGCCTACATCCAGCCCCAGCTTAAACTTTTCAAAGCGATAATAAGGAATCGCAACCGGCACCGTCTCCCAACGTCCCCTCATGGCATCATAGTACCGTTGTACTCCCATCTCCATCCCGAAGCGGTCGGACATATCGAGGGACATGGTGACACCATAACGGTCGGTACTCATCCCATAGGAATTTCCAATATCATAGGAGCCGAAAACATTGAAGGCAATCCGGTCGGAAGCACGATAAGTCAGTCTGCCTGAGGTGCTGAACGCTTGTCCAGTGATACGGGACATGTTTATCTTCATGGCATCGGCACGAAGCTGCAACGCCCACCTGTCATTGAAAACATGCCGGTACCCTAATGAAGCATTATTGAAACGTCCAATTCCCGGCACACTTGTCTGTGCTCCGGAACCGAACACTTCTCCATGAGAAAATTGCCGCATGACGCCACCTGTACTAAAATCATCCCGGAAAAGCAAAGAAGGATTGACTTGATAAGGCAGGCGTATTTCACCTTTCAAAGAGAAATCGGAAAAACGTTCCGACAGATTCTGGAAAGGTAAGGGAGAAGGGGCAGAAATAGGAACCTCCTCAAGAAGGGGCTTCAGAGGCAGAGGCTGCCATATGTCTTTTGTCTTAAACTGCATATTATCAAGGATAATACGTATACTGTCTCCTTCTTGTGCAGATAGTAACTGCGGAACAGAAATCAACAGAAAAAATAATCCAAAACGGATTGAAAGCAACGATATGCTAACTTTTTGTTTCATACGCATATACCCTCCTTTGCTTTTATGAATAGTGTACACAAAAATAACAAAAAGAAAGTTGAACAGCAAGCAGTTGGCAACATTTCACTTTAGTGGCAAGCTTTTTTAACTCAAGAAGTGTATCGTGAATTCAGTGTAGCTTCCTTCCACACTTTCCACTCTCACCAAACCACCGTGAGCATCCACCACTTGCAACACATAATTCAGTCCCAAACCAAAGCCGGACGCTCCTGTCTTTTGACTGCCGGAAGCTACTCTTTCAAACTTCCCGAATATTTTATGCTGCTCGCGAAGGGGAATACCGATACCGTTATCACGCACCTTAACGATGCTACCGTCTTTTGTTCGCTCACCCGAAAGTGTTATCGTAACTTCTTCATTAGAGTATTTGACGGCATTATCCACCAAATTGAAAAGCACTTCGCGCAGGCAGAAAGCATCAACATATACCGTACATTCTTCCTCGCAGTCTATCTCAAAATGGACTTTCTTTGCTGCTTTCAGTTGAAATTTCTCGGAAATATCCTGTAACAAGGGCCTCAACAGTACCTCTTCTTTATGAAGTTCCAGTTCTCCACGGTCTATCTGCGTCAGCATCACTACGCGGTTGGAAAGTGTCAGCAAATGCCCACACTCGTCTTCCATCGCCTGTTTGTAACGGGAAACTTTCTCCGGTTTATCCGCCAACTTACCACTTGCCAGGACATGTGCCCCCATCATGACGGACTGCAACGGAGACTTCATATCGTGTATCATAGAGTAGGCAAAGTCTTTCTGAAACTGTTCCAGACGGCGCTGTGCACGCAACATACGTATCTGAAAGAAAACACAGCAGGAAACAAAAAGAAAAGCAATAAGCAACGGCACCTGCATATACCACGTAGCGCCCATAATGGTGCGCTGCGGTGAACGGACTACGGCATGGATGCAACTTGTACTATCCTTATCCAATGGAAACAACCTCGTCGTAATATCCCCAAAACCAACAGACGGACTGCCGGTATAGAGTATCAGTTCTTTCGATGGATATTTAATCCAACGTATGTCTGCCCTGTCGGGAAAGCCTGCTTCCGAAAGCTGATACCGAAAAACACTGTCGGCAAATTGCAATGAGAATGGGATAGGCACACGGCTACGCAGGCTGATGGTATCTTGTATGTCATAGGCCATCTTCATTCGGAAGTCTTCATCGAATTTATTGTAGATATGCCTCACGAAAAGTAAATCTATCCGGTAGCGATATCCTTTCTCCTTATACACTTTAATAATCTCTTTTATAAAGCGATCCGCATAGGGAAGAAAGACGGTTGGCGAACTATCCCATCCAAAATCAGGATTCGCTTTCTTAAAGAGTGGATAGCGATGACAGTCAGCCTCCCGATAAAAAGCCTCTTTCAACTGCTCTTCCGCCTGATATCTTATCTTCTGAGATGTTGTATAATACAAATATCCCGACCAAACAGCCAACAGAAGAAATACCCCGACCAGACTGGCAATGGAAACCGCTTTCAGAGAAATACGCCTACCTGTATTCTGTTGCCCGGCCTCAGTTTTGGCATACGTCAGGGTAGCATTGGTCTCTTCAAATAATAGATTGCTCTGTGTTTCTATCTCTTCCCAGCCCTCTGTTGCTATCAAGTTTTTCATACGACTGACGGGATGCTTCATCTCTTCGGCCAATGCATAGAAATTCTGCTGTTGCTTCTGCAGACTGCATCGTTGGCGGAATACGGATTTCATCTGCACTATCAAGGCATAAACAGCTGTACTTAGCAACAATAAGGTGATAAACAAGAGCAGCAAGAGTTTCTTTTCCATCTCCTTGGAAGGGAAAGAAAGAATGGCACGAACCGCCTCTCCACGGGGTTTAAAAGTAGAAGCAGCCTCGGAAGTAACGGCAGCAAAGCTATTTACGTTTACTTGTGAATTAGTACTTTCCAGTACTTCGCCTGTATGGGTATTGATGCGCTCTACAGTCAGTCCGCCTCCCATATCCAGCCTTTGCAATTTATGGTGTAGCACACTGTCAATGGTAGCCAATGGAATTTCTTTCACGCCATATACGCGCTGCAAGACGGTTGCTGCCTGTTGTGCAGTACGATTGTTCATTTCATTCCCGTCCAGCCGCTTATATTTAGGATTGGGACCATACGCAACAATGGCTACGGAATTATCAGGATAGGGAAGATTATTCACCAGATTGTCCACTGTTTCCGAAAAAGCCATCCAAAAACATTCGTTCAATGATTTTTCGGCCTCCTGCATCTGGGCATGAAAGGCATAAAGCATTCCGCCTAATTGTATCAGTACAACAGCAAACAGACTTACTAAAGAGAGGGATATAACAGTACGTAACTTCATCCGGTGCATTATGTTTTGCCTGCAAAAATAGTAAATTACTATAGATTATGCGAATTAGAAATTGATATTGTATTTACTCCTTGACCGGAAAATAAAGCGTAAACTCACTGAAACGCCCTTCTTCACTCTCCACCTCTACCCTGCCATCGTGTGCCAGCATCACTTGCTGCACATAGTTCAGCCCCAGACCAAAGCCCGTAGCTCCTCCCTTACCGCTGCGGGCAGCGGCAACCGAACGTTCAAAGCGGTTGAAGATACGTGACAAGTCTTTCATAGGAATACCCAAACCATTATCACAGATTTTAATCTTGCTGAAACCTTTCTCCGATTCACAGATGATATCGATCTTCACTTCTTCACGGGAATATTTTATGGCATTATCCAAAAGATTACCCAGTACTTCTCGCAAACAGAAAGCATCCGCATAAACAGTTTCACAACGGTGATAGAGGGTGTTGAACTCTACTTTCTTACTTGCTTTCAGCAATATTTTGGCTGTCAGGTCATCAATCAACGGACACAGGGGAACTTCTTCTTTATGTAACTGTAAATGTCCTTCGTCCAACTGCGTCAGTATCAACACCCTGTTCAGAAGCACCGACAGATGCTCACATTCATCAGTTATTGCCTGTTTATACTTTTCTGATTTCTCCGGTTTATCCACCAGTTTACCGCTTGCCAACACATGTGCCCCCATGATAATGGAACTCAACGGAGACTTCATATCGTGTATCATAGCGTAGGTAAAGTCTTGCTGAAATCGCTTAAAGCGACGCTGTACACGAGATATGCGTATCTGGAAGTAAACGCAACCACTCATAAACAGAAAAATAATACCCAACGGCAAAAGCATATACCAATTGGAAGAAATAATATACCCTTGGGGAGTATGCAGAATACCCTGCACACAGTATGTACTATCCTTATCCAGCGGAATCATTCTGGTCATTATATCCAGATTCACTGCATACAAACTATCCGTATAAGTCAACTCATCACCCGACGGATACTTCAGCCGGAGTATACCACTCTTATTCGGAAGTCTCCTCTCAAGAAGTACCTCCGAGAACACGCTATCAGCATATTCCAGCGAAAAAGGAATAGGCACAGGTGCATTTATATTGATAGTGTCCTGCATAAGATAAGCCACAGACAGCCGGGGATTCTCCTTTTCAGAGTTATTAGCCTCTTCAGGAATGATATAAATAGGAAAAGGTCTGACATTATACTTTTTCAGTATATCCTGCTCACGAACCACCTTTATCAATCTACGGACATAAGGCGACATACCCGTAATCTTATCGGGCATCGGATACTTCTGATCCAGCAAGAGTGAGGCAAACCGATGGTAAGTTGTTTCTCGAAAGAAAGCTTCTTCAAAACTATCCTGCACCAGGAATTCCAATTTCCTGTAACCGATACGGTACAAATATCCCGACCATATGGATAACAACAGGAATATACTGACCAAACTAATGATAGAGAATGTTTTCAATGAAATGACCTTACTGATATGCTGCAATGACGCCTCCGCTTTCACCTTCGAAAGCATCTTCTCTATCATTCTCAACAACACAGTGCCATCACTCTCTATTCCACTCCACAATTGCCCGGAAATCTTCGATGACATTTCATCAACCGGTAGACGCATTTGCTCCGTCAATACGTAAAAATCCCGCTTCTGTTCCTGCAAATTATGTTGTTGATGAATTAATAACCGCATCTGCAACACCAGCACATAAACCACTATTCCCAATAAAAGAAGAGTAATGACAGACAATATCAATACATTACGCATCATTTCTCCGAAAGGGAAGCAGACAACAGCGCGGACAGCTTCTCCTTTTTCCTTAAATATAAATGCTTTCTCGGAACAAACTGTAGTAAAGCCGCCATATCTTACAGCAGCATTTGTGCTTTCAAGCACTTCGCCCGTATTGTCATTAAAGCGTTCAATGGCTATTTCACCTTTCATATAAACACGTGAAAGGTTTTTATGCAACAAACTATCCAACTCAGCTAAACAAAATTCCTCACCATAAGCTTTTTGCATAGTTTGGACACATTGTTGAGTCAGTCGGTTTGCGTAGGCATTGATATCTGTATTCAAGGCATTGACAAAAAAGACCGATATAATAGTCCCGTCAGGGTAAGGCAAACGATTCATCATATTTTCTGACATACCCGAAAAGGCCAGCCAGAAACATTTGTTAAGTGACTGCTCCGCCTCCTTCATCTGGGCCTTATAAGCATAAAACATCCCTCCCAATTGTATAAGGACAATCGCAAAAAGGCCGGCAATAGAGAAACGAATAGTAGCACGAGCTTTCATATTGTTTGTATTTTGCCTGCAAAGGTAATAAATTATTCCGTTAACCTAACGATAACGTTATGATAACATTCATCCTCATGTCCCTGCCTTATCTTTGCAACATCGAAAGAAACAAGAATGTATAACTTAAAAAATAAAACCATTATGAAAGCTTTAGTAGTATCAGTAGTATTCGCATTGACATTAGTAGTAAACGCAGTAAGCGGAAACAATGTAAAGGATTTCGCCTATAACACGGAGAGACAGGAAAACGGAGTGGAAACCCAAATGGTGTATAAAGTAAAAAAAGGAAAGTATCTGGAACGCCACCTGCAATACAACTACACGTATGATGAAAAAGGACGTGTTTCTGCCAAAGAAATACTGAAATGGAATCACAACAACAACTGCTTCGAGAAACAGTATTGCCTGAACTTCAGCTACACCGACAATGAAGTAGGCGTACAATACGTAGCATGGAACAGCAAAGAAGGTAACTACACCAATATAAAATCAAAAGCCATCTACCAGATGAATGAACAGGGGATGAACTACATGAGCTACAACTGGAACGAAAAAGAAAACTCCTGGAATCTGGTGACAGAACACAACGCCACCCACTGGAACGGTGCTCTGCTGGCCAACAAGTAACTTTACTCTAACTATAAATACTCTCTATTTAGAAAATGTGCCGGAAGTGCTGTGCTACGTGCAGGTGAATGATTATTCACCTCACAAGCACCGCCACTTCATCATCGGCATACTGAAACTTCATAAGGGAAACGCGAGAATACAAAGTTCAGCACTACAAATCCCATGAAAACAGGCAGTATGTATTGCGTTATCAGACTATAATACAGAAGAAAATGTGGCAGAAGAAAAAATATCCTTCTACAAATAGTAAGAAAGAGAAGGGTGCAATGTCTTTACTCCATAATGTAAATGCATTTACTGCCGTATGTAACGACCTTTACCCCTTATTGTAACGCTCCTTACCTCGGTATGTAACGGCCTTTACCTCGGCGTGTAAATGGAGTTACCATTTGGGGTAAAAAGCATTCCCCCGTAAGGTGACGAAAGTTATACTGTAAGCTACAAGCAGACAGGCCTATAACCTTTTGTTAACGTAAAGATAACATTGCGATAACATCCTTCCTTCTCCTCCCGCCCTACCTTTGCAACACCGAAAGAAAACAAATTATATCACTCAAAACATAAAGAAGCCATGAAGAAGTTTCAGAAAATAGGAATAGAATTCTCAAAAGGGTTAAAACACATCATTACAGATCTGTTTTTCAATTAATAAATAAGGATTAGATTATGAAAGCGGATATTTCAATCATACAAAGCAGAAAAGGTACCGAAATAGTAGTTTCGGGAAACAAAATCAACCGGAATGGAATCATAGCCGCCATTCTGCTTGCTCTGCCCACACTGGTGCTGTTCCGGTTGATTCATGGAGAGGAAATGACTCACATATCCTATCTGATATTCTGGTTGTGCGCCCTGGCCGGTTTTGTAGTGAACTTATTGCTTCATGCCCTCTTCTTCGGAATATTCTCACCCAAAGGTTTCCGGTCCATATCCTTCGTGAAGCATAAGGGAGGCATACGTTTCTGCCATTGCAATGAACCCATAAAGATGTGGCAATATCGCACTACCTGCTTTCTGCCTATCCTGTTATTAGGAATCATCCCGCTCTTTTGCGGCATGATAACAGGACACTATTACAGCGCTTTATTCGGAACCTTTCTGATTATCGGCAGCATCGATGACGTCTGTATCCTCTGGAAATTGCGCTCCTTCGGCAAGGATGCATTCATCAATGACTGCTCACAGGAGTTGCGGTTTCATATCTGGTGAAAAACGTGGCACAATGGAGGGTATATCAAAATGAAGACTAGAACACACCTTCAATACGCAAATAACCTTTAACCTCAGAATCACTTCGCCGGAAAATAAAGTGTGAACTCACTGAAACGACCTTCTTCGCTTTCCACCTCTACCCTGCCCTCATGCGCCAGCATCACCTGCTGCACATAGTTCAGTCCCAAGCCGAAGCCCGCAGCTCCGCCCTTACCGCTACGTCCGGCTGCCGCAGAGCGCTCAAAGCGGTTGAAGATGCGCGACTGGTCTTTCAAAGAAATACCCAACCCGTCGTCACACACCTTTATCTTGCAGAAACCTTTCTCCGACACACTGACAATATCTATTTTCACCTCATCACGAGAATACTTGATAGCGTTGTCCATCAGATTGCCCAATACTTCGCGCAGGCAGAAAGCATCCGCATAAACAGTCTCGCAACGGTGATAAACCGTATTGAACTCCACTTTTTTATTGGTTTTCAAGGAGATCTTCGCTATCAGATCATCGAGCAAGGGGCGCAGGGCGACTTCTTCCTTATGCAGTTCCAAATGTCCTTCGTCCAGTTGCGTCAGCATCAACACTCTGTTTGATAAGGCCGACAAATGCTCACTCTCTTCCGTCATCACCCGGCGGTATTTTTCTTCTTTTTCAGGCTTATCCGCCAGTTTCCCGCCAGCCAGCACATGCGCCGCCATCAGTATGGAGTTCAACGGAGACTTCATATCATGAATCATGGCATACGTGAAATCTTTCTGGAACTGCTCCAGGCGGTGTTGCATACGGAGCACCTTTATCTGTCCGAAGATGCAATCCAGCATCACCAGAAACATAATCCAGAGAGGAACCAGCAAATACCAGATAGAAGACGCCACATAGCGGTACGGATTCTTCACTATCCCCTGCACGCAAAGCGTACTGTCTTCCCTCAGCGGGATAAACCGGGAAGTATAGTCACCATACTTCACAGAAGTATATCCTGCCTGTGCAACCGTACCGTCCGAAGGATAGTGGAACTGACGGATCCCACTACGTGATTTCATTCCCAATTGGCTGAGACGTTCGGCAAAGGCAGAATCCAGATACTGGGAATTCATCTCCACTCCTTCCAAGTGCTTCTGCGCAATCAAAGCAGCACGAAGACGATAATTCTGATCAATCGTATTATGAATATGTATCACATACATGTTATTTATATGATACACCGAATCTTTTCCTTTCAGAAACTCTTTTTGCTCTTTGGCAAAAGGCGTCTCGCTTATTTTTCTCTGTTCTTCAGATTCTTTTTCTTCTTTGGGTTGCGAAAGGAATAATGGATAGCGGCTATACATCACCTCATCATAAAAGGCAGCCTCAAAACAATCGTTCACCTGATAAACCGTCTCACGGGCAGCCGTACGATACAAATAGACAAACCAGGCTACCATCAGCAAACAGCTTGCCAGCAAACTTATCATAAAGAAAACCTTGAAAGAGTGCTGCTTGCGTGCCTGCCTTTTCCGTTCTTCTTCTTTGGCAACGGAGAGTGTTTCTTCTGTCATGTCCAGAATATGCCTGCTCGATGTTTCTATCTCCTCCCACCGCTGTCCGGGAATCCGGCTGCGTACTTCGCCTATCGGCACCCTCATTTTCTCCGCCAGGATATAGAAGGCGGAACGTTGTTCTTCAATGCCACGGCGCTGACTGATGATATACTTCATCTGCTGCGCCCAGCTATAAATCAGGAAAGCAGTCAGCAACAGAGTAGGAAGAAACAGGAAGAATATGTCCTTCACAAGCGGAAGGAAAGGGGTGATAATGGCTGCTTCTATGGCTTCCCCTTTCTTTTCATTCAGCCAGGCAGTATCAGAAACCACTGTTTTGAAAAGTCTGTAGGCAGAATACTGGCTATGGTCTTCCGCCGCATCAATCCATACGGTCCGGTCTATGTTCTTCCATTTCAGCTTCTTTTCCAACGTCCTTTCCATCTCATCCAGAGGTATCGTCACCTGATAAACCTCTTGCAGGAAAGAAGCGGCTTGCTGATATTCCAAAAATACCCGTTCATCATAAGGTCTTTCTGCATCTCTGGGTATGTATGAATAGAAAGGAATGGTATAGTCGGGGAAAGGCAGGTTGTTGATTTGATTATCCACCGTCTCTATAAAAGCCTGCCGGAAACATTCGTTCAGTGTGCGCCGGGCTTCTTTCTTATAGTTGTCATAGGCATATATCATCCCTCCCAATTGTATCACCACAACGAGAAAAAGTCCTACAATAGAAAGGATGTAAAGCGAACGAAGCTTCATCTTGTCATTATTTTGGGGACAAAGATACTATTTTTCTGCATTAACCTAAAGATAACATTACAATAACATTCATCCTTGTGCCCCTGCCCTATCTTTGCAACATCGAAAGAAACAAGAATGTATAACTTAAAAAATAAAATCATTATGAAAGCTTTAGTAGTATCAGTAGTATTCGCATTGACATCAGTAGTAAACGCAGTAAACGGTAACAACCAGGAGGGCTTCGCCTACAACACGGAAATGAACGAAGGCCGCGTAAAGACGGAAACCGTATTCAAAGTAGAGAACCGGAAGTATCTGCACAATCATTTGCAGTATAACTATGCGTACAATGCCGAAGGACGCGTATCAGCCAAAGAGGTATTGAAATGGAACAAGGAGAACCAAAGTTTTGAGAAGCAATATTGCCTGAAATTCTCTTATGACGGAACAGATATAAACGTGGAATACGTAGCATGGAACAGCAAAACGAACGCTTACGCCGATGTAAAAGCCAAAGCTGTTTACCAGATAAACGCAATGGGCGCGAATTACCAAAGCTATAAATGGAACAAGAAAGACAATTCCTGGAACCTGACGGCAGAACACAGCACGCAACCGGAAGAAATTATGCTATTTGCCGAAAAATAATCCACCGATTATTTCGTTAAAAGTATGCAGGACGTAGAATAATAGCAGATAAAGCATGAAAAAGATATCACATTGGATAGAGAAACTAACAGGAATGCCTGTATGGAAATCAATGATTATTCTGTTTGTTGTTTCATTCGTTATAAAAATAGCAACAGGAATTATCATAGAAATCATTTATCCGCAAATAGAAAACGGGAATGCTCCTGACCTTACAAAAAGTGTGTTTCACCTATTTGTCGGAATAAGTATAGCTCCTCTGCTTGAAACATTTGCATTTCAGATGTTACCCATCTGTATTATCAATCGTTTTATCAGTAAGAATATCTGGACACAAATTTTGCCTTCCGCTATCTTGTTCGGCAGTATGCATTATTACTCGCTTGCCTACGTCATTGTGACTTTCTTCATAGGTATTGTTTTTGCTTTGGGATTTTACATATACCAAAGAAAGCTCTTTTTATATTGAGCTTTCTGGTATATTGTACTTCTTCATGCATTACACAATGCGTTAGCCTTATCTCTTACATTATTGCCTGAATAAAAGTATTTTATCATTACAACTTAGAGATACGCAGCACAGCCCCTCCGTCAACAGCCAAAGGCAGTTCTATCTTATCCTTACGGGTCACTGTACGTATTTCCTTACTCAAATGGTTAGGATTCTTCTCAGCATCCGGAGCATCCGTATATATCTCCGCCCGATATTCTCCCTCACCCAGAAAATCCAGCTCCAAGTTTAATGTGCGTGCTGTGCCATCGTTCAAAGTACCGACCCACCAGTCCGTGCCATTGCGGCGGGCTACGGTGACATACTTATTGAATTCAGCCAATGGCACACGCATTTCATCCCACGTACCGGGAACTGTACGCAATACCTCAAAACCAGGTTGTCCTTCATAGGCCATAGGCGTATCACACAAGGAGGTAAGATGGTTTTCCAGAACCACATACATCGCCATCATATGGCAACGAGTGCTCATCACATAAGGATTGACATACTGAATCTTGAACTCAGAACGTGGAAGCGCACGGAAGCCTCCCAAATGGTAATCGGTGGGTCCGGCCAGCAAACGGGTGAATGGAACGGAAATATCATGACCGGCATTCACTAATGTATCCCACTTGCAAACTTCATAATTGAGCGTTCCCTCACGGGTGAATTCATTAGGGTAAGTGCGGGTAAGTCCTGAGGGCTTACTGGAACCGTGAAACTGGATAAATAGACGATGCCTAGCAGCCGCCTGGAGAATTTCTTCCTGAATACGTATCATCTCCTGATCGTCACGATCCAGGAAATCGACCATCAAGCCCTTTACGCCCCACTTTTCATAGAGTCCAAAAGCCTCTTCCAGCTTATCATAGAGTGGTCGCCAATGTACCCACAAATGTATTCCCACTCCTTTACTCTTGGCATACTCTACAATACGCGGCATATTCAGGCAAGGTATCGGACGGGTGATGTCGGCATTCGGACCTGCCCAGCCGAAGTTGAAGTTATCGTCATAATACCAGGGAGTTTCGGCATACCCATAAATACCATGGGCATCCAGACCGTTACGGGCTGCAAAATCAATATAGTACTTGTTTGTCTCAAAGTTGTTTCCAGGAGAGAAAGTACTATCAGGCACCACATTACCGTTCCACCAAGTGAACGTAGTCCGGCAAGGCTTTATCCATGAAGTATCCTCAATCTTGCAGGGTTCATTCAGACTGGTAAGGATGTTTGTTTCAAGAAGTCCGCCCACACGGTCGGCTACAGAGAGTACACGCCAAGGGGTACGGTGCGGAAATTCATTGATTTCCACTTTTATCTTCTCCTGTCCCAGGCGGGGGGACAGTTTACCTGCAAAGCCATTTTTCTCCTTCACCAGATACATACCTGCATAATCGCGGACAGCCGCTTCTGTGATCGACATGTATATGCCGTTATCAAATTCCAGAGTCACAGGCATTTCAATAAGACGTTTCTTGGCTATCTTATCATATTCCGTATGAGTGTACACCCCTTCATGCGTGTTGATATATCCCGGCAGGTACATCAATAGCACCATCGGATTGCCATTCAGCCTGAACTGGGTCTTCTCATCATACATCACATAGGAATTCCATCCTTCTTGTTCAGGAAACTCATAACGGAAAGCCACTCCGTCATTGAAAGCTCGCACTACCAGATTGATTAACCTTCCCGGAACCTCTTTTTCCTGCAGAGGAACTATCATCTCATTGCAATGATTACGGGCACTACTCACCTTACCAACCACCAATTCATAGGTTTCATCAATAGACTTCCGGCGAACCTTACCGCTTTTCAGATTACTGCCAAATTCACCGTTGTCGAAATTAAATCCCAGTAGGGAGTTCTCCACCAACAACTGCTTTTTGTAATTAACCTCGTAAGAAACGGTTTCCGGAGTTATCTTCAACAGAAACTTGAGTTTCCCATCGGGCGATGAAACGGATATGTTCTGTTGGGCTGATACAGCCATGAAACAGAATAAGGCAGCACATAAGATATAGAATTTCTTTATTGTCATATTTAGTATGGATATGTAAGTTAAAGTATCCGGTCAGAACGCTTTATAAAGCATACTGACCGAATAGTAACATGATTATTTCGGGTTCTGTACCAAATTAGAATTACGTTGCAATTGGTCGAACGGAATCAACATTAAATTACGTTTGGTATCATTTGTAGGTGTATGTTCCCACCAAGTACCTTTCGTATAGTTATCATCAAAGCGAATCAACTGACTACGACGTAAACCTTCAAGGGCAAATTCGACGCCCAGTTCCTGAAGCAAACGGCCATACCTCACCGGTACTCCATTGTAAGATATGGTAGCTTCAAGTTCAGCACCAGTCAACTCATTTGTAGTATCAAAATTTCTCCTACGCACTTCGTTCACCAAGTCCGCCGCATCCTGTGAATTTCCACCTGTGCGAAGAATACATTCCGCCTTTGTCATAAGCACCTCGGCATAGCGCATGATGACATAATCATTGTCCGGAGTTCCGGTAGCGCCTACCTTGATTTCATATTTGCCGAAACGGTAACCCTGATACATCGTAGCGTCACCACTAATATTAGTAACCTCCCTGGTATAACTGAGCAACATTTGCGGGTCACCGCACCAACCGTTTGTCCATAGAGGAGTTCCGTCAAGAGCATACTGCTGCCCCATCCGCCATGTCTTTTCCAAACGTTCATCACCTTCCACATAATTGTCAAAGAAAGTAGGAACACCTAAGCAACCTCCATCCAGCCAAGTAGCCTGAAGACTAAAGGTTTGCATCTGCGAATAGTGCAACGTCTTGCGCGCCCACATATATATCTGCCCGCCGGATTTCGTTTCATCAAACGGAATGACAAACATTGTTTCATTACTCAACTCATTGTTTGTAGAGAATGGCAATGAATAATCGCCATCAAGCCTATACTTATTGGCAAGTATGATTTCATCACACAGAGCTTCACATTCGCTATACATAGGCGTACCTATCCAAGCCTCAGCATTCAGATACATGCGCGCAAGTAGCATTTTAGCATTCCACTTATTAAAGCGCCCGTAAGTACTCAATCTGTCTTCGCTCAGGTTATCGATATTGTTTTTCAATTCCGTTTCCACAAATTGAAAGACTTTTGCACGTGGCTCTGTAGCAGGAAGATAGCCGTCGGGTACATCAAAGCGGTCGATGATAGGTATATTTCCAAAAGCCTCAAGCAACAAATAATAATAGAATGCACGCGCCACTTTCAACTCCGAAATGTAATTTTGCTTTCCAGCCATTTCTATGGAAGAGTTTTCAAACTGATAGAGTACGCGATTGGCACTTGACACACCTGCATACAACACATTCCAGATAGCATTCAGGTGCGGATCTTCTTCCGTCCATGAATGTTGGTGCAGGCGAATATAAATGCCGCCATCATACCATAAACCATGATTTTTAACAGGAGTGACACATACATCGGTCGTTTCTTCCAGATCCCACCAGTTTTGCCAATCAATCATAGCACGCATACTTGAGTAAACCGGAACCATAGCTGCCAAAAACTCAGACTCAGTCTTATAGAAATCTTTTTCCGGAATGCTACTGAAAACTTCCTCATCAAGATTAGTGCAACCACTGAATACCGCAGTAAGGGCAAGGAATGCAGTGATAATATATTGTTTTCTAAACATTGCTATAAAATTTAAAGGTTAAAACAAAAGATTTAAACCAACAGTAAACTGGCGTGTTGTCGGATAAAGTTCACCGGCACCGGAACCTTCAACACCGGGCGCAAGCCCTTTAATGCTGACTTCAGGATCCAGCCCTTTGTAGCCCGTCATAGTAAGCAGATTGTTACCCGCTACATACAGACGAAGGCGCTGAATGACATTCTGGCTCTTGAGTTTAAACGTATAACCGATATTTACATTATCCAGTTTCACATAATCACCATCTTCTACATAGTAACTCTGCATGGCAGGAGCACCCTTTACATAGGAATTACTACCAAATGGTTTCTCGAGTACGAAGCGTGGCAGATTGCCTTCGCCGATACGTGCTGTTGTTTCCCAATGCATGCGTTGACGGTTAAGCACCTGGAAGTTGAATGCACCACGGAACATTACAGAAACATCAAAGCCCTTATAATTCAATGCCAGGTTAAGACTACCATAAGTTGTAGGGATACCGTTGCCGATTACCCGCTTGTCACCGTCATTGGCATCCGTCAGCAATTTCGGTTCACCATCAGCTCCATAAACCATCCACAGACCATCAGATGTGAGGCTATGCGTTTGGAAACCATGAAAATTACCTACCGGATCCCCTTCTCTTACAATGTGTGTATGCGTCTGTATCGGTGAACCTGTAGCACCTGCATACCAGTAATCTTTCTGGTAAAGCCCGTTAGAGAGAGATACAATCTTGTTCTTGTTATAGGAAAAAGTTCCTGTTATGTCAAAACGTAAATCCCTGGTTTGTATAGCTGTACCACTCAATAACAATTCAATACCCTGATTTCTGATTTTTCCTACGTTTGCCATCATACTCGATACAATATAGGGCGGAGTAGGAACTTCGTAAGTAGAAAGCAAATCCGAAGTCTCACGATGATAAACGTCAACCGAACCCGAAAGTCTGTTCTTCAGGAAAGAGAAATCAAAACCGAAGTTCAGCTCGCTTTTCGTTTCCCACTTCAAATCGGGATTTGGATTCTGATAAGGTGCAGCTCCCTGTGTCCATTTACCATTAATGTAAGCATAGCCACCATAACCCAGCAGATACATTGACAGCAAGTTCGCATTCACCTCGTTACCCGTAACACCATAACCGACACGGAATTTTAAATCATCCAGCCACTTCACCTCTTTCAGGAAATTCTCTTTACTAAGGCGCCAACCAGCTGATACGGCAGGGAACCATCCCCACTTGTGATTATCGCCAAAGCGGGAAGAACCTTCACGGCGCAAACTTGCCATGAACATATACTTCTCATCATAATTGTAAGTCACACGACCAAAGAAAGAAATAAGCTTATGTGTATTCCTATAACTGGTCATAGCCGCTTTGTTATCTTTCATATCATTCATAGAACCAATGTTCCAGGGACCGAACATATCCGTCGGAAAATCTTTCGCCCATTGATATAATCCCTTAGCATCATCATCCTGATAACTATAGCCCACCATAGCACCCAGATTATGGAGTCCTAAGGATTTGGTGTAATCACCTACCAATTCCAACGTTTTCTGCAAACTGTTGTCAGCCCAGTTCCACACATTACCATAATCACCATTGACAACCGTAGACATATGCTTGAAAGAGTTGCTCTTGTTTTCCATACGGTCAAAGCGTTGAAGAGCTCCCATGACGCTCAAATTAAGCCCTTCAATCGGGGTAACTGTCATTTTACCGCTCATCATCAGTTGATTATATCCCTCTTTGTCATATTCTTCATTAATCATGGCAACAGGGTTATAAGGTTTCAGATTGACTTTATATTCAGTATAGTTTCCGTTCTCATCATAAATGGGACGTGTTGGATTTTCCAACAGAGCATTCAGGTAGGCAGAATACCATGCACGTTGCTGAGTGACATAGCTATCATTGATATTCAACTGGAAACGCAGTTTATCGTTAAACATATTGTGATTCAATCCGATTTTTGCAGTGATGGATTCACGGTCTGTCTTATTAATGACACCCTCACGTTTCCGGTAATCGATAGAAGCCACATAATTGGACTGAGCATTGCCGCCCTTCAAAGAAAGAAAGTGATTCTGGCTGATAGCTGTACGGCTGATTGCATCTACCCAATCAGTGGTAGTTCCTTCATCCTGAATACCTGGAAAATCAGAATTATCTTTCAAGCTACGATAATCATCCGCAGTCAACATATCTGCATGTTTGGAAATAGTTTCAAATGATACAGATGCATTGTATTCCAGCGACATCTTCGTGGCTTTGGCACGATTGGTCGTAATAACAATCACACCATTCGTACCACGTGTACCGTAGATTGCAGCAGCCGATCCATCTTTCAACACATCAATAGACTCAATATCCTCACTTGAAATAGCCGTCATGCTACCACCGGGGATACCATCAATGACTATCAGCGGACTGGTATTGCCTGATAATGAATTCACGCCACGAATAGTCATTTCAAGTCCCAACACTGGGTCACCGGTATAATTAGAAAGCTGCAAACCGGCTACTTTACCTTGAAGCAACTGTTCGGGGCTTTTCACCATACCGGCAAGGAAGTTATCCTTTTTTACCGAAGTAATGGCACTCGTTACTTCTCCCTTCTTCATCGAGCCGTAACCCACCACTACCACATCATCCAACAGGAAAACATCCTCTTCAAGAGTTATATTAAGGGAAGTGGTATTTGCATTCGTCTGAATAGTGCGCGTTACATAACCTATATAACTCACCGTTAGTGTGTTACCCGGAGTCATCTTAATTTCAAAACGTCCATCGACATCCGTCGAAACACCGTTCGCAGTACCCGTCTCCAAAATCGTAACACCCGGCAGAGTATTGCCTTTTGAATCCTTCACAACACCCTGGAAATTCTTTGTCTGTGCAACGATAAACTGGCATACGCATAGCATACATACCAATGTCATCAGCCGCATTGTTCCGGAAATAATCCGTTCTTTATTAAACTTAGGCATAGACTTAAAGTAATAAGGTTGATAAATTTAAGTTGTTATTTGTCTCTCGTGATTTTCTTTTCAAAAAGGTCTGACGACTTCCAGATCATCAGCCGAAGGTAATGCCGGGAACTTGGCATGCGGCTCGCTCTGATACCAGAATGCAACAGAAGAGATATCCGATTTCTGGTCAAGATAACGGCCATCATTGCGCCATCCTAGATCCTGTATAGTAACTTTCAAATCCTTGTCAAAACGAACAGGATCAAGGATATGCCAGCGATACATACCGAAACGTTGTTGTGAACGGTATACCCCATCGGGGCGTATAATCTGGTGAAGTCCTGCATAAGGTGTAGAGAATTCCTCGTATTGGCGGGTTGTTTTATTCTCAAAGTTGTAGGAACCACAGAAATAGTCTTCTGTACCGGTGCCGCAGATAGTCGGGAACTTCTTGTCTCCATCCATGAAGAATTTGATTTCTCCTTCACCCCACCAGCCACTGTTATTGACCTGCCATGCCATGTAAGTACCCACATATTGGCCCTTGCCCTTGATGCCATCAACCAATACATGGTCAGAAGTCATATTGGGGTTTGAACGACGGAATTGTGCATGGAAGTAAGCGGCATCTTCAGGAACTTCAGTCAATGTATAGTTTATCTGATAGTAAACCCGCATTTCATTGTTCGGATCAATGTTTTCCATAGTGATTCTACACTTTTTACGGAAAGGCATTTGCCAATAACAATTGAATGCACTACCCGGATTCACGCATACGGCCAGTGAAGATAATGGAGAATACACTCCCCAGCCACTACAGAAGAAATCACCAATGGGACATTCTACGGAAGGCTCTTTCTCATCATCCCAATAAAATCGGATAATTGTTTTCCGCCACTCACCAGTGGGAGTCATCCAGATTTGCTGAATAGCACCGGGACCTTCTATTTCAGCCAATGTAAAAGTCTCATTAGGACCGATATTCACATAAGGATTCACCTTCCAGCCTTGTCCCAATGTCTTTGCTGCGTGATGTGCATTAGCTTGATTAGGTTTATCTTTATCCCTTACCGGATCGGCCATACCACCTTTACCCTTTTCGCCGGTAAAGTTTTCAGGACTGATGGAGCGGGTTTTTGCATCAGACAAACGATACAAATTACCCATATTCATGTCAAGTCCATTAAAGTTTTGAGCATAAACGCCCACTGCACCTAAACATAAGGCGCTTAAAATAAAAGCTTTGATTTTCATGATTAAATAGATTAATGGTTTATAGATTGATATATTCAGCATTTTTTGCCAGTTCAAGGTATTTCTTGTAGAGTATTTCATAAACCCTTGCTCTTCTGGTGTCGGGTTTATAT
>CAJMQU010000001.1 GCA_905215555.1 uncultured bacterium | reverse complement strand
TGCGGGTTACTTCTGCTTTGAGCGTCAACACTTGGTAGATGCCTTTGTGGTCGTTGCCGCCGTGCAGAACATTGGCACCGATACCTACACCTACTGTAAAATAGGGCATCACGTATTCAGCTCGTCCTGAGATTCCCAAGGCTAACTGTTTGTGGAAAGCAGGTTTATAGCACTTGTTGCCGTCTCCGGGGATAGTGTAGATATTGGAACTGGCATCGTAGACGCCGTCTAACGATACTCCGGTACGGAATTTATATCCGATATTATACATGGGAGCGAAATTGAACCCAAGCACTGTATATGCGTCAGGTGCAGCAATCTGTCCGCTTTCCACCCATACGCCCTTCCGTCTCCAGGCGCCGAACAGGGTAAGGTCATAGCTGACGTGGCGCGGAAATTTGGGTACGGGAGCCTGATAGGCGGGCTTGATGAGCGCTTCTTCCGGCCTGTTGAAGTTGCAGACGACTCCTACTTTCAGTCCTATGGTATTCAGACCCGCATTGGGGAATTTCGTGTTACCATTGGAGAAGTGGGTACCGGTAACTCCGGCTATCAGATCGATACCGCGAGAAACCATCCAGTTCAGTTGCAGTCCGGCATTGATGTAGGCATTGGCTTTCGAGCCGATGACGCTGTTGTGTGGATTTTCAAATTCATCATAAGGCTTCCAGCCGAGTGATAAACCGAAATTCCATTCATAATTGAGGGAGAGCCGCGAGGTGATGCGTGCAATACGTGCGCCTTGGTAGAGGTAAATGGCAAGCGGGTTTCCTAGTTCTTCTTTGCTTCCGAAATCGTAGTATCCCAAGCCAATGCCTTGATAGGCGCTACCGTAAACCCGGTCGGCACAAGTGTTGGGCTTGAATTGGAACGAGTATTTCAGATGGGCGGAATATCCCCATTCGAGAGGTTTCCATTGCGAGTTTTCTCCTGCCAGGAAGGAGCTGGTAGGGAATATGTATTCTGGCCGGTATTCTACACCAAGTCTGTGGATGAAACGTTTTGCGAAGGAGGCGGTATCAGGATTATACCCTGGGACATTATCTTGTATCCGGCTTTTTGCATAAGCAACGTCAGACAAGAAAAGCATTACTCCTGCGAGAACCATCAATTTCCACATCTTTATATTGCTTTTCATATTACAGTGCCAGAATTCTAGTTTTATTATTATGCGGGTTATTCCCTTAAAATGCGTGGCAAATATAATGATAGTATTTGAAAAAAAAATATGATACTCAATAAAATACGAAAACAAGCCGTGTTTTCGTGGGAATTTCTCTATTCCCGCGAGAACGCGGCTTGCTGTAAGTCTAAAAAGGGAAGTTATCCCAGCAATTCTTTTACTTTGGCAGAGATGGCACGTCCTTCGGCAAGTCCGGCAAGCTTCTTTGAGGCAACTCCCATCACTTTACCCATATCTTTGCCGCCGGTAGCACCGGTTTCGGCGATGATTTCCTTCAAGGCAGCTTCCAGTTCTTCGGCTGACATCTGCTTGGGCAGGTAAACTTCGATAACTTTCACTTGTGCCAGTTCTGCGTCTGCCAGGTCTTGACGGCCTTGTTGTACGTAGATTTCAGCGGCATCTTTGCCTTGCTTCATTAATTTCTGCATGATTTTCAATGCAGCATCGTCAGTCAGGGTATCATTGGCTCCCGGAGCAGTCTTTGCTTCCAGGAATACTTTCTTGATGTTTCTCAAAGTTTCGAGAGCCACTTTGTCTTTGGCTTTCATTGCGGTTTTAATGTCTTCGCTGACTCTTTCAAATAAATCCATATTATAAAATTGAGGATTGAAAATTAAAAAAATAATAGTATTGAGTAAATTGAGAATTGAAAAGTAAGAAATAAGACTGTCATTTTTTAATTTTCAATTCTCAATTTCTTATTTAGAAAGTGATTACTCCTCCTAAGTCTTCTCCACCTTGTGCTTCTTCCGTAGCCATTTGACCTTCAGCGGCAGCCTTGGTTTTGATGGTGCTCAGCGTAATCTTATCACGCAGGTACGTTGGAGAATTCTCCACCATACTGATGATGTCGGCATTGTCCAGGTCTTCGGGGTTGAAGATATAGATGTGGCGACGCTTGCGGATGTTCTTGCTTCCGATGCCGCTGGCACTTTCACCGTAAGCTTTGCGGATACGCTCTTTGTTCTTTTCTTTTTCTTCTTCGAGTTGCAGCTGGCGTTCTTCCTCTTCCTGGCTGCGCTTTTCGAGCACGCTGTCCATGCCGGGAACATCTTCCACACCGAAACCGGTGGCAAGTACGGTTATCTTCACTTTACTTTCCAGCGTGTTGTCCATAGCCACACCCCAGATGACCTCTACGCCTTCGCGGAACTTGCTCATGAATTCGTGGATTTCGTTCATTTCCTCCATCATCAGTTCCGAGCTTTCACAGAATGATACGTTCAGCATCACCTTCTTGGCATTGAAGATATCGTTGTTGTTCAGCAACGGAGAGTGCAGGGCGTCGTCAATGGCTTTCGTCACACGGCTTTCACCCTCGCCGAAGCCGGTACTCATGATGGCTACACCGCCATCTTTGAGGATGGTCTTCACATCAGCAAAGTCCAGGTTCACCGTTCCGCGCATGGTGATGATTTCGGCGATGCTCTTGGCAGCGATGGACAGGGTATCATCGGCTTTGCCGAAAGCGTTCATGAATGTGAGGTCGGAATATATTTCGCGCAGGCGTTCGTTGTTGATAACCAGTAGGGCATCTACATGCTGGGCGATACGTTCCACGCCGTCCAGTGCCTGGATAATCTTCTTTTCACCTTCAAAGATAAAAGGTATGGTGACGATACCGACGGTGAGGATGTCCATTTCCTTGGCGATGCGGGCGATGACGGGAGCGGCTCCCGTACCGGTTCCGCCCCCCATTCCGGCGGTGATGAATACCATTTTCGTGCCGTCGTTCAGCAATGCTTTGATTTCTTCATTGCTTTCTTCGGCGGCTTCGCGGGCACGTTCGGGACGGTTTCCGGCACCCAGTCCCTCGGTGATAGAACGTCCCAGTTGCAGTTTCACGGGGACGGGAGACTCTTTCAACGCTTGGTTGTCCGTGTTGCACAGAACGAACGTCACGTCGTGTATGCCTTCCCGGTACATGTGGTTCACGGCATTGCCGCCACCACCACCTACACCAATTACTTTGATGATTTTCGGTGAATCTGTCGGGAAATCGAATTGTACTATATCGTCCATGATAATGGGATTTATGATTTATAATTTCTGATTTATACGTTATGGGATTTGCGGGATTTATGATTTATAAATCATTTCAAATCGTCATCCGAGAAGATTTCATTGGAAAGCTTGTTGAAAGTCTTTTCAAGCCAGCTGGGACCTTCTTTCTTCTTTTTCTTCTTCTCTTCTTTCTCTTTACGTTCTTTCTCCTTGCGTTCCCGTTCGCGGCGTTCCTTTTCTTCCTTCTCGCGCTGGGCTTTGGCGGCACGGGCGGCAGCTTCCTGTTCTTTCAGGGCTTCGTCGTCGCCAAACATATCAACGGGCTTCGGAGGAGTGACAGTGGCGGCAGGTGCAGGTTTCACTTCCTGCAGGCAGCAGTTTTCGTTTCCTGCGGCAAGCAGTCCGAGCAGGGTGTTCTGCATTCCGTCTTTCTTCAGCACATCGTTGAAGCCATAGATGGTGTTATGGACAAACTTTGTTGTTTTCACTTTATCGGCCTTGCTGCGTTTGCGGAACGCTTCTTCCAGGTTCTTCAAGTTAGCGCCACCACCGGTGAAGATGACACCGGACAGCAGTTTGTCCTCATATCCTGAAAGCTGCAACTGGTTCCATACGTTGGCAAGGATTTCCTCGGCACGGGCATCGATGATGTCGTTCAATGCGTTGAGTTCGATGCTGCGGCCGTCTTCCAGCAGGCAGACGGTGGGAGTATCAGCCTCTTCTTCCTCGTAGAGCATGTCGCCATATTTCAGTTTCAGCTGTTCGGCTTCCGCTTCTTCCATATGCAGTGAAGTGATGTCGCGGGTGATATTGTTTCCGCCCAACGGCAGTACGCTGAGGAAGCGGAGGATGTTGTTCTTATAGACCAATATGGTAGTGGTATCTGCACCGAAGTCAACCAGTGCACAGCCTGAACGCATTTCGCTTTCTGTCAGTACGGCATTTGCCAGGGCTATCGGGGCGATGAGCAAGTCGGCTATTTCCACTTTGGCTTGTTCGAAGCTGTGTTCCAGGTTTTTCTTGAGGGAGGCGCGTGCCACGATGTTCAGGAAGTTTCCTGTGATGCGTTTGCCTGCCACACCTACCGGATCGGCCTGGTGGTTATTATCTATCTTATATTCTTGCGGGGCGACATCCAACACACTCATGTCCATCAGGGGAACTTCGAGGTTTTCGTCGCTGATTGCGTCTACCAACTCTTGCGAGATAATCCCTTCCTCTTCAAGCACACGGCTTACCGCATTCTTTACCGTGCGCAATGACTGTCCGCCAATGCCTACATATACTTTGGCAATGGAGTTGTTCAACTGACTTTCCAGCTTGTTGATGATGGAAGTCAAAGCCAGTGCGGTCTTGTCAATGTTGTAGATGATGCCTTTGTGGATGAACGAAGCGGCATCTTCACGCGCATAAGCCAGCACTTGTATGCTTCCGTCACTGTTCTTCTTTCCTGCAATGCCGGAAATCTTGGAAGAACTCAACTCAATAGCGGCGATAAATTCTGTTGTTGCCATAGATATATTCCTATTTATTTATTTTTCTCGTTTTGTACAGATGATCTGGTTACTAAATTCAACGCTGATGCGGGAATATTTGTTCCATCCTACCTTATTTAATCCTTTTTCATAGAAAGCTTTCATACGTTCGAGCTTGCGCTCGAAGTCGTTCAACTTGCCGAGGTAGATAATATGGTCACCTACACGCGGCACCAATTCCACGTTCCTGTCGGACAACACATGTATCTGTTCAATTTGTGCATCCCAGAACTTATTATTCTGCAAAAATACACCAAACTTATATAAATCCCTCATGGCAAACGACTTTTCTACTTTTCCCGTCACTATGGCAAGATGGGCGACGCACTTTGCATCGGGGGGCATCACGCTTCCTTTGTTATCCAGATAGTAGTTTTCTCCGTTGGCACTCATCACTCTCAGGATAGGGATTCGCTGGCTGACTTCCACACAAAGTTTTCCACTGGGCGTCTTGTAACATTCCACTTCGTCGATGAGCGGATGTTTGGCAAGTTCCCTTTCCAGTGTTTTGCTGCGGATGCGGTCCATAGGCTTGCCGACAGGGTAAATACCTTTCTTTTCCAGTATGCCCGCAACCTCTTTTTTAGTGATGAAACCGGCGTAGACTGTATCTTTGATCACCAATTCCATGTCATGACACACCTGACCGGCAGGCTTCCGGTTGAAAGCCGTGATAGCTACCACCAGATAGGCGATGATGAGCAGCAGGACGATGGACAATAGAATTCGCTTTAGCATAATGTTTATATTAATTGAGAATTAAGAATTACTCATCCTTAATTTAAGTTGTTTTGTGATTTCGGGGACATAATTGTCTATGTCTCCGGCACCTAATGTTATCAGAACCTCAATCTGTTTCTGAGAGAGCAGCTTCAGAATATCTTCTTTTTTACACATACACTTCTCGATGCCCGGGCGCAGATTGTCATAGATCAGTTGGCTGCTGACACCGGGGATGGGCTGTTCACGTGCCGGATAGATGTCTGCAAGGATAACTTCGTCGAGCAGTGACAGACTGTCGGCAAACTCCTTGTAGAAATCGCGGGTACGGGTATAGAGATGGGGCTGGAAGATGGCTGTGATTTTCTTGTCCTGATAAAGGTCGCGGATAGACTTCACGCTTTGCGCTATTTCGGCAGGATGGTGGGCATAATCGCTCAGGAATACGACCTTGTCATTCTTGATTTTGAAGTCGAAGCGGCGGTCAACACCACGGAAACTTGCCATGCCGCATTTGATTTCTTCGTCCGTTGCCCCGCTGAGGTGGGCGAGTGCCATAGCCGCTACACCGTTTTCGATGTTGATGCTGACGGGCACACCTAACCGGATATCATTGATGCGGGTATCGGGTGCCACAAAATCGATAACTATTTCACCGTTTCCGATGCGGATGTTCTCTGCATGGAAGTCGCCTTCGGTACGGGCGTAGGTGTAGACTTTTACGCCGGACTGTACGGCCGGTTGCAAGGCAATGTCTTGATGGATAATCAATGCCCCCCCCGGCTGGATGAGGGTGGTGTAGTGGCGGAAACTTTCCAGATAGGCTTCCTCTGTGCCGTAGATGTCCAGATGGTCGGGGTCTGTAGCGGTAATAACACTTATATAAGGCGACAGCCAATGGAACGAACGGTCAAATTCGTCTGCTTCTATAACCGTGTAAGGGCTGGACGGAGACAAAAGTAGATTCGTCCCGTAGTTCTTGGAAATACCTCCGAGGAATGCTGTGCAGCCTACATGAGACTGGTGAAGAAGATGGGCGGCCATTGTGCTGGTGGTGGTTTTACCATGCGTTCCGGCGACGCACAAACCCTTGCTGCTGCGGGTGATGGTTCCCAAAACCTGGGCACGCTTCTGTATCTCGAAACCGTTATTGCGGAAGTAGGCTAATTCGGCATGCTCGTGCGGTACGGCAGGGGTATATATCACTAAAGTTGTAGCCTTATCCTTGCAGGCTTCGGGGATAAGAACTGCATTCTCTTCATAATGTATTTGTGCACCTTCTTTTATAAGATGTTCAGTCAGTTCGCTCGGAGTACGGTCATAGCCGGCAACGAGCTTGCCTTTAGATAAAAAATAGCGTATCAGGGCGCTCATGCCGATACCGCCGGCGCCAACGAAATATACGGATTTGATGTTCTCTATATTCAACATATCTTTCTTATTTAACTGTTTAGCAGTGTGCGCGAACGAATTTTTTTCCCCTGCAAGCGTTGTTGTCTACGTGTAGGAGTGAATTGTTATTCGCCCGGAGTACGTGCTGCTAATTTCAATACTTCTTTTGCAATTATGGTCGCCGAGTCCGGCAAGGCCAGCATGGCAATGTTTTCACTCAGCACTTTCAATTTATGGTCATCGGCAACTGTCTCAAGAGCTGTAGGAACCAGATGTTTCATTGCATCTATATCTTTCACATAGATAGCGGCCTTTTTGTCCACCAATGCCAGTGCGTTTTTAGTCTGATGGTCTTCCGCCACATTGGGTGAAGGCACCAGAATGACAGGTTTGTTCAGCAGGCAGAATTCTGAGATGGAACCGGCTCCCGCACGTGAAATGACTAAATCAGCAGCTGCATAGGCGCTTGCCATATCTTTGATGAAATCCGTCACATACAGGTTAGGAATAGCAGGAATACGTGGATTGCGTACGGCTTCACCCGTTGTGGTGGTGATAGCATCCTTGATTTGCTGGATATATATCTTTCCCGTCTGCCAGATGAACTGCACGTCATTGTGTACTTTTATTGTATCCAGCGCAGCAATCAGCGTTTGGTTGATGGTACGCGCACCAAGACTTCCCCCTAATATCAGTATCGTTTTTTTCTGCGGGTTGAAACCGAATGAAGCGACAGCTTTTTCGCGTTCCGGCTTGTTGGCCAGTAAGTTCTGGCGAACAGGGTTTCCAGTCATGATAATCTTGTCTGCGGGGAAGAACTTTTCCATTCCGTCATACGCCACACAAATTTTGCATGCTTTTTGGGCAAGCAGTTTATTCGTGACTCCTGCGTAGGAGTTCTGTTCCTGTATCAAAGTCGGCACTCCCATCATGCCGGCCACTTTCAGGGTCGGACCGCTGGCATAGCCGCCTACACCTACTGCTACTTGCGGACGGAATTCCTTCACTATCCGGCGTGCTTTCCACTGGCTTCGCAACAACTTCACGATTACCGCGAAGTTCTTCAATAAGTGTTTCCGGTCGAACCCGGCTACGGGCAGGCCGATGATTTTATATCCTGCATCGGGCACACGCTGCATCTCCATTCGTCCTTCCGCGCCTACAAAGAGGATTTCTGCATCAGGCCGAAGTTCCTTGACGGCGTTGGCAATAGATACTGCGGGGAAAATGTGTCCTCCTGTACCTCCACCGCTGATAATGACGCGCGGTCCGTTATTCTTTGTTTCCATATTCTGTTATCTGCTTACTACTATCAATTTACTCAAATTCAGCATCACTGTTCAATACTTTGGCTGTCGGTTCGGCAGCTGTCTGTATGTCACTGTTCCCTTCTTCGGCAGCTTCTATCTGCATCGGAATTTGTGCATCGTGCTCTTTCTGTTCCTCTAATCTGGCGGTGTAACGGCTCACACTCAATATCATACCAATGTAGGCACAATTGATGAACGTGGAGGTTCCACCTTTACTGATAAGCGGAAGCGGTTGCCCCGTGACGGGAGCCAGACCGACAGCAACCATCATATTGAACAATGCTTGCGTGACGAGCAGCAGGGCTATTCCGGTGATGAGGAAAGCGGGGAAGGTACGATCACACTTTTTGGCAATGCGCCCTACGCGTACCAGCAGACAAATATAAAGGAACACGACGACTATTCCTCCCACCAATCCCAGTTCTTCAATGATGATGGCATAAATGAAGTCGGAGAATGCCTGACTCAGAAAATCCCGTTGCACTGAGTTCCCCGGTCCTTTACCTATGACGTTGCTTGTGGCTACGGCAATGCGGGCATGTGCCACTTGGGCATCTCCGTCTATGTCATACTTGGCTGCGGGCACTTCTCCTTTATTCGTGAAGTCGGCGATACGGGCTTTTACTGTGGTGAAGCGGTGTCCCATCGGAACCTTTTCGAGAGTGTCGTTCGGCGTAGCCAACAGGAATGTGACGAACACTACGACAAAGGCGAGGATACCTCCTCCCAATATCAGCAGTTTGCGGGCAGGTATCCGTCCGATGAACATCATCAGATAAACCGTACCGAACAGCAACATTCCCGTCGAATAGTTTTCCGGCAGGATGAGTCCGCAAACGATACAGGTGATTATCATGATACGTTTGAAAGCCTTCGGACTTGCTCCGTCTTCATCCTGCCCCTTCGAGAGGATAAAAGCGGTGACGATAATAACCGCCATTTTAGCTATCTCCGACGGTTGAAACTGGATTCCCATAAATGTCATCCAGCGGGCAGCACCATTCACGCGGTCACCGGTGATGACTCCCATTAACATGACAAAAGCAAGCAGACCGATAGAGAGGGGAAGCAGAAATACCGGAAATACCTGAAACCATTTATAAGGTATGTTGTGCACTAATACCACAATGACGGCACCCACCATCAATAGAATACTGTGCTGCGTAATCGGCCCCCAGTGATCTCCGCTTTTATACGTCAGGGTAGACGCAGCACTGAACACTTCTATGATGGAAATGAGACAAAGGAAGAGGAAGATGATCCAGATTACCTTATCGCCTTTGAATATGCTTCTTAATAAATCCAATGCTTCGCAAATTAATAATTAATAATTAAAGAATTAAAGCGCCCTCACACACTCTTTAAATTGGTCGCCACGGTCTTCGTAGCTCTTGAAGAGATCGAAGCTTGCGCAGCAAGGGCTCAACAATACCGTTTCGCCCTTCTTTGCCAGGCGGAAAGCGGCGTCCACGGCATCTTTCATACCGGTTTGCACATCAGCCACGGGCAATCCCATTCGGTCGAAGAAATCGTGCAACTTTTCATTGTGCAGTCCCAGATAAACCAGAGCGGAGCACTTTTCGCGTACAAGGTCTTCTATTTCCGTATAATCATTGCCTTTATCCTTTCCACCCAGGATAAGTACGGTTTTGGTCTTCATACTCTGCAGGGCATACCAGCACGAATTCACGTTCGTGGCTTTGGAGTCGTTGATGAATTCCACACCGCGCACGGTTGCTACCTTTTCCAGGCGGTGTTCCACACCTTTGAAGTCGGACAATGCTTTGCGGATATACTCTTTCTCTATGCCGGCGAGGTTGGCGGATATACCGGCGGCGAGAGAGTTGTATAAGTTGTGTGTACCCTGCAAGGCCAGTTTTTCCTGTTCCATGTTGAAGGCGATGGGTTCGCTGATTTCTACTTCACCGTCTTCTACGTATGCGATGGCTCCGTCTTCTTTTACGGCAGAGAACGGATAGAGGTGAGCACGTAGCCCGTGCTTGTCAAGCTCCCGTTTGATGATGGGGTCGTCGTTCCAGAAGATGAAAGCATCTTCCGGTGTCTGGTTCTGCGTGATGCGGAACTTGGCGTCCACGTACTTCTGCATGCAATGGTCGTAGCGGTCCAGATGGTCGGGCGTGATGTTCATCAGCACGGCAATGTTGGCGCGGAAGTTATACATGTTATCCAGTTGGAAGGAACTAAGTTCAATCACGTAATAATCATGCTGTTCCGTAGCCACCTGCAAGGCCAGGCTGTTGCCGATGTTACCGGCCAGACCTACATTCAGTCCTGCACTCTTGAAGATATGGTAGATGAGTGAGGTGGTAGTGGTCTTACCGTTTGAACCGGTGATACATATCATTTTAGCATGGGTGTAGCGTCCCGCAAACTCTATCTCAGAGATAATGGGCGTCCCTTGTTTTTTCAGTTTCAGTATTATCGGAGCGTCGTTGGGGATGCCGGGGCTTTTCACAACTTCATCAGCATTCAAAATCAACTCTTCCGTGTGCCTGCCTTCTTCCCAGGCAATGTCGTACTTGCCCAGCAATACCTTGTACTTGTCTTTTATGGCGGACATATCGGAAACAAACGTGTCGAACCCCTGCACTTTGGCGAGTACGGCAGCACCTGCACCGCTCTCTCCGGCTCCTAATACTACAATTCTACTCATGTTCTTTTAAATTACGGGCTACCGGCTACAAACTATCTGTGGAAGGTTGGAGCTGGTAGTTGCTACAAGTTTGTTTTCTTATCGGCGACCAGTAGCGAGCACTTGTAGCTTGTAGCTCGTAACCGGTAGCTCTGTTATCTTATTTTTAATGTTATAATCGTTATTGCAGCCAGCACAATCGTCACAATCCAGAAGCGGACAGTGATTTTTGATTCATGGAACAGCTTCGTCGGTGTTGTAAACTTCACCGTACAACCCGGTTCTATCAAGCTCATGGAAGTGCGGAAATGGTCGTGAATAGGCGTTCGCTTGAACAACCTTTGTTTCACTCCCTTCCGTTTTCCTGCTTTGTAGTAGAACCGTTGCAGGATAACTGATAAATTCTCTACCAGGAATACACCGCAGAGAATGGGTATCAGCAATTCTTTGTGTATGATGATGGCGAACACCGCAATGATACCACCAATTGTCAGACTGCCCGTATCACCCATGAATACCTGTGCCGGGAAAGCATTGTACCATAGGAAACCAATCAGGGCACCGATAAATGCGCAGATAAAGATTACCAATTCTTCCGAGCCGGGTATGTACATGATGTTCAGGTAGCTGGCATACTGGATATGACTGGATACATAGGCCAGTATGCCTAATGCCAGTCCGATGATTGCCGAGTTTCCGGCTGCCATTCCGTCCATTCCGTCATTCAGGTTCGCACCGTTGCTGACAGCCGTTACCACAAAGATAGTGATGATTACAAATAGGATCCAGCCTGCCGTTTGTGCATATTCACCCATGAAGCCTACGATGTCGGCATAATCCAGATTGTTACTTTTGAAGAACGGGATAGTGGTCTGCGTAGACTTGATATCCTGTCCGGCATGGATAACCTCTATTTCTTGTCCGGGCTTCTGAACTTCAATATTCTCACGGATAACCGCTTGCGGGCTAAGGTAAAGCGTCAGACCGACAATCAGTCCCAGACCTACCTGTCCGATAATCTTGAATTTACCATGCAGCCCTTCCTTGTCTTTCTTGAAGATCTTGATGTAATCGTCGGCAAACCCCAGTGACCCCAGCCATACGGTAGTAATCAGCATCAATATCATGTAGATGTTGCTCAGTTTACCCAGCAACAGGCAGGGGATGAGAATGGCTACAATGATAATGACACCACCCATACTCGGCACACCTACCTTGTCCACTCCGAACGGGTCGATGTTGGCATCACGCTGTGTTTCCGTAATCTGTTTCCGTTTCAGCAAGTTGATGAAACGGTCACCCCAGATACTTGAAATGAGCAATGCGAGGATGATTGCCATCAGTGCCCGGAATGATGTATAACCAAACATGCCCGCCCCGGGAATGTCATATTTGTCTAACCATTGAAATAAGTAATACAACATATAAATTATAAATTATAAATTAAAGAGTTGCGAGGGGATGATCGGGAAGACTGTCACCTCTGCTTTTTCATTCTTTAATTATTAATCATTCATTATTTTTTTCAACTCCTCTTTATCATCAAAGTGATGTTTCACTCCTTTTATCTCCTGATAGTTCTCGTGGCCTTTTCCGGCTACGAGGATCACATCACCCGGTTGTGCCAGCATGCAAGCTGTTTTGATGGCATCACGGCGGTCGGCAATGCTGATGGTTTTTTGCATATCGTCTTTGTCCAGACCGGCTAGCATATCGTTGATGATGTCTTGCGGTTCTTCAAAGCGAGGATTGTCCGAGGTGATGATGACGCGGTCGCTTGCTTTGGCAGCTTCTTTTGCCATGATGGGGCGTTTGCCTTTGTCGCGGTTGCCACCTGCACCTACCACGGTGATGACTTTTCCTTTACCTTCGAGTACGTCATGAATGGCGTTCAATACATTGATGAGCGCATCCGGAGTATGTGCATAATCCACAATGGCGGTATAGCCTTTCAGTGAACGGATAGCATCGAAACGTCCGGCTACCGGATGCAGTGTGCTGAGAGCAACCAGTACATCTTCTTCTTTCTTGCCGAGTAATACGGCTGCACCGAACACTGCCAGCAAGTTTGAGGCATTGAAGCGGCCGATAAAACGAACAGCCAGTTCGCGATTGTTAAAATCAAGTAGCATACCTTCGAAATGAGACTCCAGAATCTTACCTTTGAAGTCAGAGAGGCTGCGCAAAGAGTAAGTGTATACTTTAGAGCGCGTATTCTGCGTCATGACAAGACCGTTCTTGTCATCCAGATTGGTCAGGCTGAAAGCATTCTTGGGCATATCATCGAAGAACTTTTTCTTGGCTTTCAGGTAGTTCTCCACTGTCTTGTGATAGTCCAGATGATCGCGCGTCAGGTTAGTGAATATACCGCCTGCAAAGCGCAGACCGCTGATGCGTTTCTGGGCAATGGAGTGTGAACTTACTTCCATGAAGACATATTTGCATCCTGAGTCCGCCATCTGCCCCAGCAGTCGGTTCAGAGTGATGGGGTCGGGGGTGGTATGTTCAGTCGGTATGGCCTGGTCGTCTATATAGTTACAGACGGTCGAAATCAGTCCCACCTTGTAACCGAAATAACGGAATGTATCATATAATAAGGTAGCGATGGTGGTCTTTCCATTTGTTCCGGTCACACCTACCAACTCTATCTTGGAGGTCGGATCACCATAAAAGGCAGTGGCTACTTTACCAACGGCATCTTCGCTGTCCTTCACTATGATGTAAGTGACAGTTGACGAGTTGACGGGCTGACAAGTTGATGAGGCTGTGCCCTGCTCACTTGTTCCCTTGTCTCCTTGTTTCTTAAGTTCTTCGGGCAAGTCTTCGCAAAGCACGGCAACGGCTCCTTTCTCTATTGCGGCGGGGATGTAAGCATGCCCGTCTGTTTGGGTACCGCGCATAGCCATAAACAGATGTCCGGCTTGCACCAGACGGGAGTCTATATTCACTCCCGTTATCTCCGTTTCCATACTTCCGATAATCTGTATCGGTTGTATTACTTTCAATAATTCACTTAATACCATACCTTATTATATATAATGTATACTCTTTTAATAAAACTTTCCGTCTGCACTTCTCATCAATGAAGTGTAAGGGATACTGTCTGTCCTTTTACTACATGGTTTCCACCCGGTATTGATTGGCTCCTTACTTTCCCAATACCGTTCAGCCTTACTTTCAGTCCTTTACTTTCCAGCAAATAAACAGCGTCTTTCGCTCCCATTCCGATAACACTGGGAACGACATTTGAATTCGCCTCTTCCTTACCTTGCAGGATAACTGCATTGGGAGATGCCTGCGTATGGCCCCACATCTCTTTCCCTTTTCGGGAGGAGAATTGTTTCTGTACCGGCACTTTCAGATTGTTCAACACCTGCAAAGCTTCGTTCATCTCTCCGGCTTTTACAGGAGGAATGACATTGGTGGTGCTGTCTATTGCGCTGCGGATATCGAACCGCAGGTTTTTCGCATATACTCTTTCGGCAATCTTTCCGAAGACGCTGCCTGCCATCAGACCTCCCGAAGCTGGAAGCCCCGGTTTCTGGATAGAAACGATGCAACTGTACTTCGGTGCGTCTGCCGGGAAATACCCGCAAAAACTTACCAGATAATTGACCCGTCCGCTTTTGTAACCTGCCGTACCCTGGGACACCTGCGCCGTACCTGTCTTACCTGCTACTGCAAACTGTTTGCTTCCGGCTGGTTTGGCTAACCCTTGTGATACGACTTTCTCCAGAATGTCGCGTATCTGTGTCAAGGTACGGTCGGAGCATATTTTGGGGTTGATAACCTCGGTGGGGTATTCCTCCACGACTTCACCGTCTTTCACGGCCGCTTTTACAAATTTCGGACGTACCATAACGCCATTGTTGGCAATCGCATTATAGAATGTCAGTATGTTGAGCGGCGGAACCTGCGTCTCATACCCGATACTCATCCAAGGCAGGGTAGTCTTGGCAAAATATCTTTCTTTCGGCCCTTTGATGTTCGGCTCTCCTTCACCGGAAATCTGTAAGTGCAACGGTTGGTTGATGCTCATGCGCTTCAAACCGTCCACATATTTCTGCGGATTGTCTTTGTAATGCTTGTCGATGAGATAAGAAACACCTACGTTGGATGAAACTTCCAAAATACGTGTTACGTTGATTTTTCCATATCCCCCGCGGTGCCAGTTGTGGTCTCTCATTTTACTGCCGTACATATTCATGATGCCGTTTCCGGTATCCACTTCCGTTTCCGGGGTGATTTTCCCGTCCTCAAGGGCTACCATGATAGAGGCGGTCTTGAAGGTGGAACCCGGTTCCATCATATCGCTTATGGCGTTGTTGCGCATTTCGTAATAGTTACCGTCGCCCGCTTTCATCATGTTGACGATGGCTTTTACTTCGCCTGTCTCCACTTCCATCAGCACGGCCACACCTACAGTGGCATTGATTTCTTTCAGTTTGTCCACCAGTGCTTTTTCGCAGATGTCCTGCATGCCTACATCAAGGGTGGAGATGATGTCACAACCGTCCACGGGAGCTATGTCCACGATGTTCAGGTATTTGTTCATCACCTTCTGGCGATGAGTGATGCCGTCACGCCCTTTCAGCAATGTGTCGAAAGATAACTCGATGCCGTTCTTTGCACCTTGTGCTGTGTCGGCATAGAGGTCGCCTAATGTACGGGCAGCCAATGAGCCGAACGGTTTCTTGCGTTGGTTGTATACTTGTTCATGGAAACCGCCTTTGTATTTGTTCAAGTTGAATACAGGCAGGCGTTTCGCTTCTTTATATTGGATGTACGAGATGCGCTTTGGATAAATCAGATAGTTGCGGCTGCCTTTTTTGCGCCCTTTTTGCAAGTGCGATTTAAATTCTGCGGCACTTTTATCGGGGAATATCTTATGCAGTCCTTCACAAATCTCGTTCATGTGGTTCACCAGCATGGTATCTTTGGTGTAGCCGCCTGCCTTGAAGTCCATATATATACGGTATTCGGGCAGGGAACTTGCCATTAGCTTTCCGTCGGATGAAAGAATATTGCCACGGTTGGGTTTTACTGTCACATTCTCCTTCACGAAACGGTCGGCTACATCATGCCAGTATTGTCGTTCGGCGAACATAATGATTCCGCCTTTTACGACAATAGCTATTCCCAGCAGTCCCATTATGAGGACTACGAAGAAATAACGGGTCATGATATTTTTCTTATTTACTGCCATTCTTTAGTTGATAAGGTTTTTAAGTTGACTCCTTCTCTCCTTGTATTTTATTTGATTAAATACGGTGGATTGGTCGAAGTCTGCAAATCGCTCTCTTTGGTTGCGATATATTCCTCAATGCGCGACTGTCGACTCCGTTCCATCAGCTCCGAACTACGGGTAAGGGCATCGTATTTAATGTCAATCAGTTCCTTTTTCAATTTATCTATCTCTATCATTTGTTGCTGGCAAGCATAGCGGTTGTGTATATAAAACAGAATCAGCACCATGATCAGCACCAGCATTTTGGTCTGGCGACGGAAAAAGTCTGTAGCCAGAATGTCGCCACCGATAATATTCTTCAGAGATGTGCGGTTTTTTGCTTTCTTCGTTTTTTCCGCTTTCTCCGTTTTTTCATTTACCTGTTTTTCTTCCATTTCCTTCATCGCTTATCACTCAACACTAATCATCACTTTTTCTCCGCTATCCTCAGTTTGGCACTTCTCGACCTCGGATTGCGTTCTATTTCCGCGTCGTCCGGCACAATCACTTTGTTGTTTACCAGTCGGAACGGTGTTTGTACATTTCCGAAGAAATCTTTCTCCATTTTGCCTTCCACATTTCCGGTTTTCATGATATTCTTCACCATCCGGTCTTCCAGTGAATGATAAGTAATCACTACCAGTCGTCCGCCCGGCTTCAATGCTTTGGTTGCCGCATATAGCATTTCTTTCAGTGCTTCCATTTCTTGGTTCACTTCGATACGCAATGCCTGGAAAACTTTAGCCAGTTCTTTTTTCTCCCGTTCACGGCCGAAGAGCGGTTTTATAACTTCCAGAAACTCTCCGATAGTTGCTATTTTTTGTACAGCTCGTGCTTTCACCAGTACGGAGGCCAACTTACGGCTGTTTTTCAGTTCACCATACAGGTAGAAGATGTCTGCCAAGCGTTCTTCATCATAATTATTTATGATGTCTGCCGCAGTATCTCCTGCACGTTTGTTCATGCGCATATCCAGTGCACCGTCAAAGCGGAATGAGAATCCCCGTTCGCTGTCGTCGAAATGATGGGATGATACTCCCAGATCGGCGAGTATTGCATCCACTTCTTCGATTTCATGATAGCGCAGGAAATTGTGCAGATACCTGAAATTGCTTCGTACAAAGATGAAATGCGGGTTGTCCATAATGTTTCGTTCCGCATCTTCGTCCTGGTCGAATCCAAGTAACTGTCCGCCGTCTCCCAATCGTGACAGAATTTCGCGTGAATGTCCTCCACCGCCAAAAGTGACGTCTACGTACGTCCCATCCGGGCGGATATTCATTCCGTCTACACTCGGCGTCAGTAACACCGGTACGTGATATGTCAATTCTTCATTCCCCATTAATCACTAATCGCTAATAGTTAATTACTCTTCATCTTCGTCCCAATAGTCTTCGTCTCCCAGAATCTCCTGTAAGGCTTTGCTGAATTCTTCCGGGTTCATAAACGGTTGTTCAGTTTTCTCTTTAGCCCAGATCTCTATCGTATTGTCCATACCAATAAAGCGTACATCGCTCTGTATGCCGGCCATTTGCAGGTAACGTTTGGGCAGTAGTATGCGTCCGTTTCCATCGGGAACCATGATTTCCGCATCGCTCACAAATTGCCGGAAAATGTCTTGGTGTTTTGCGTTCCATTTGTTCAGGCGCTTCCGCAGTTGGTTTTGCGTCTTGAACCAAACGCTTTCTGGATAGAGTACCAGGCAGTCTTGAAATACATCTTTGCGCAACACGAGTTTTTCTTCGGAAGCAGATTGCAGTTGCCTCCGAAAGCCAGCGGGGATAAATACACGTCCCTTTGCGTCGGTTTTCGCTTCTATGTTGCCCAAAAAACGTATCATTGTTACCTTATTATATAAGCGACGGTAAAAGTACACATTTCCCCACAATCCCCCACAAGTTTTAACTAAAAACTTTCCGAGAAGTTTTCAACACCCTGTTCATTGTTTATTTCGTTGATAATGAACATAGTGCCGGAAGACTCTATTAGTGGGGAATTGAGGTGTAAAAACCTTGTTAGTTTTGTGTTCGGATGCGGTGTGGAATTTTTTTTCGATGTTATAGTCTTGCGCTTCTATCTACGATTTTTATAAGGTTGTAGAGTTCTGCTATTTCATCTAAATGTAGTTGGTAATCTCTGAACATGTCATTCAATGAATGGCAGGTGATAATACCATGCTCTACATCATGTGAGATGATTTTTTTGATAGAGATTCCTTCTGTACGGTGTATAATGATAAAATACCAGTCGTTGATGTGGAGGTGGTATTGCCATAGGTCGCGCCTGACTTCCCGACCCAGTACAATGTCTCCATCGCAGATAGAGCTTCTGGAGCCGTCATCCATGCTGTCCCCTTCTGCTTCAAATAGGCGGTAGTTGCCATGGTAGGTGCGGTCTACTATAACTGGTAGCGTTGGCAAAGTGTCTATATATTCCTGGTCTCCGTATCCGTTGAGGTATCCGCATTGGGCGCGCAGGTGAACTAAAGGTACATTCATAAAACCTATGTTCTCTATGGGATGTACATTGGAAATAGATTGAGAGTTAGTGTTTGCTTTCTGTACTTCTTCTTGCCTGTCTATCGGGGTACTAACTGTTTCTTTCTCTTTTTCTCGATACATTTCTCCTTCACCTGTAAGTATCCAATTAGGGTTGTATTGCGGGAAACGTTGAGCTATTTTCTCGCAAGTCATCCTTGATGGTTTTCTTTCTTCGTTAATTAAACGGGTGATAGTTACGTTGTTACTTAATCCGATAGTGGCGCTGAAGGAATTTTTGTTGTATCCTTCCTGTTCCATAATTAGTTTTATTCTTTCCCAGCCTTCCATACTTGTATCTATTAAAGAGGTATATTGAAGAGAGTTAGTTAAATGCTGTAAAATACTAACCCTTATGATCCGATTCGGATAGGTAATTCTCCTGATTTGAAGAGTTTCAATATTACAGATACGGATGGTGTACGGTATGATTTTATTCCCATAGAATATACGGAGACTCAAACGGAGAATCAACAAACTGAAGCTATATCGGTGTATAAAGCTGAGCGTATTCTTACGCCAAATAAGGAATCCATCACTTTCTCTTACGAGGGGTTGACGGCAAGCAGTCCATATAAGTATACGCTTCGTAATTACGAGCAAAGTGCTACACTGGATATTAAAAGGCAATCGTCAAATGGTGATGCTACAATAGCATATTGTAATGGGAAGGAGAATGTATTGACCGATGAATTCATTAATTATCCTTATGAAAAATCAAATGGGCGTAAAGTGAAACTGATTCAGCGTGATGTGACAGGAACTTCTACGGTAGGTACTGAGATGAGAATAAGTACTTATAATGTTTTTCACAGTGATGGTATTAAGGATAATGACCTTGTTTTGATGTGTAATGATACTCGCACTACGAATTATTGGATACAGTCTATATCTTCCAAATATCTGAGCAGGATCAATTTTCCCGGTGGTAGTATAGAGTTTACTTATGCTATGATAACCGAATATCAAACAAGTCAGAAAGTCTTGAATGGAATTGTTATAAAGGATTATCTGGGAAATGTGGTGAAACGTTTTCAATTATTGACGGAGAGATTTGGCGAGCGTCCTTGCTTGAACGGTGTACTTGAGACTTCGAAAGACGGGCTTTTGCAGAGGCAATATAGTTTTCAGTACTGGGATCGGCGTGGAGTGGCTTATGATACTCCGCACGTAAACCCATGGGGATATTATCAACTATCAGGGAACAATCAGACGAATATTCCTGAATTGTATACTGAATTTGCGCTTTACAACGATAATGGCATTCCGGTCGATACTATGTATTTTCGTTATGGTGGGAAAGATTTTTATCAAAATGGTGATGAGGCTCCCGGATTGACATTTATGCTTAAGAGTGTCACCTACCCAACAGGAGGAAGAACAGAATTTCAATATGAACGTAATAGATTTGAGGAGTCTCATCGTACGAAATCGGTTTCCAATGGAAGTTTACGTATCAAGGAAATCAAGAATCTACAATCGGATGGTACGGTTGCATCACGGCGTATATTCAAATATGGTAGAGGAGAATACGGGCAAGGACTTCCTGTACGTGTGCTTACTTTCTATGATTTCATGACGTCTTACGAACAGGTTTGTTACAAACAGTTTGCTGGTATGGGTCCTCCTTCTTGGCTCGAAACATACAGGGTTTATAAAGTTGATTTGCATGCACGTCCTGTAGTCAATGATTATTTGGAATCTTCCGCTTCTATAGTATACGACTATGTGGCCGAATATGCGGACGAGGAGGGAAAATGTGGAAAAACCGTATATGAATATGATTATAGTAGCCTGAATGCTATCCGTTCCGTTCGTGAGGCTGTGCCTCCATATTGCCCTTTGCTTCATAAAAGAGCTAATCGTCCGTATAAAGACTGGAGTGTAGGGCAATTGCTGCGTAAAGCTGTTTATGATGGTAAAGGAAATCTGCTGAGTGAGCAAAAGAATACCTATAGAAAGATTGAAAATCTTAAGCAAATAACTTATATGAAACTCGAACCGCAAAAAAGTTATTTGTTTTATGACCCGGCTGTAACAAGTTGGGAGACAATACGTACTTTAAAGATAGGTAGAGTAGTTCCTAATCCTGTTGATAGCCGGGCTATTGCCAAAGGTGTGCCGGAACCTTACCGGTATGACGGTTCTTTGTCCTTCTTTACCGGATATAAACTGTTGACTTCTTCGGAAGTGAAAGAGTATGAAGGCGGTCGGACATTTGGCCGTAAAACTGAATATGAGTATAATGATTACTTATTACCTACCATGGTAAAGAATACATTGAACGGGGGAAAAACACAAGTTGAAAGTGTTTTTTATCCTACAGATTTCGCTGATGAAGTTTCAAAAACGATGGTAAACCGTAATATAGTGCGGCCGGTAATACATCGTGTTACTACTATGGGAAATGCAAAATATGACGTATATAATCCATATCGCCTGTCATCGGACATTCCTGTAGTAGATCGCATAGAAACGGGTAAAGGTGATAAAGAGAGGGAAACGCGCATACAGTTTATTAGGTACGATGATTATGGTAATTTATTGGAAGCGGTAAAGGATGGTTCGCAACGTATCTCCTATATTTATGGCTATGGCTCTTTATATCCGGTAGCTAAGCTTGAAGGTGCGGGTTATGAGTCTTTCCCGGAGAGGTTTGGACAGATAAAAAGTTATTCGGATAGCACGATGTTAGCAGGTACATGTGCCTCTTTGCGCTCTACTCTTCGAGGCATTGGATTGGTGACGTCTTATACTTATCGTCCACTTGAGGGAGTCAGTTCTGTAGTTGCTCCGAATGGGAATCGTAAGAGCTTTCATTATAATAAATTCGGGGAGTTAGCAGCTGAATTGGATTATGGGAATAATAAGGAAAAAGAATATTCTTATTACTATATGCGTAATAAAAAAGTGAATTTGTTGAGAATAAGTATATCAAGGGCGGAAAAATATCTTCTTGGGAATATTACTTTTAATGCTACTGTAAGTAGTGGTAATGGTGGCTATAAACATCAATGGCTCTTGACAAATGATAAAGATTTGCAGTATCAGTCGCAAGCAAGCACGTCTTCGGGATTCACTTATAACTTTACAAAGACAGGTGTTTATCGTTTGACTTGTACTGTGACGGATTCTTCGGGTATGGTTGCTACTGATATAATATCTTTTGAAGTGACACGTGATTTATCTGTTTGCTTTGATTATACCAATCATTCTGAGAATGCTAACGAACGTTTTATGGAGGCGGAATTCAATTGTCCGATACCAACAGATATGACCTTCTCTTTGGAGTATCAAACTAATACCTACAAGGGCGTTACTTATTATATAACTGGTTCGGACAGAAAGGAATATCATTTTACTCGTTACGGTAATGGTTCGGAACTTGTTACCATTAAACTGCCACAGGGACGTACGAGAATTTATATAGTATATAATAACACTGATCGAAGTTGTGGCATCGGTATGGTCAGTGCTACGGGAGGTATTACTTTTAAATATCCTTATGTTTTTAATTCATCTATGTTCTAAAGAAATAAAGCTTATGAAACGATTAATATTATTTTTTATTACAATGCTTTCGGGATTATTTCCGATGCAAGTATCTGCACAGTCTCTAAGCAATAACTATGTGCAAATACATACTTATTTGGAAGCCGGAAATGCTTCCAAACGTATGGACCAGATTCAGTACTTTGATGATTTGGGGCGTGAAGAACAATTGGTGCTGAAACGATTTGCGCCTAATGGGCAGGATATGGTTTCCGGTGTACAGTATGACAGTTATGGCAGGAAATGGCGGGAACTTATTCCAGTTCAATCAACATATAGTACTGGAAGCTATATATCAAATCTTTCTGAACAAGCAGCCAGATTCACAGGAGATGCTTCTCCTTATACGGAAATTGGGTATGAAGATTCTCCTTTGGAACGAGTGCTCTCTGAAACAGGTGCTGGTGATGTTTGGCATAGTGCCAATAAGAAGAAGCGTAATGTTTATTTGGTGAATGATGCGAGTGTGAACGGGCTTTTGGCAGCCCGGTACTACACTGTATCTTCCGATTATAGCATAACACAAGGCTCTCCTTCTGTTTATGCTGTGGGAGAGCTTCGGGTAACTCTTGCAGTGGGTGAGGATAATGACAGTACACTGACCTTTATGGATAAACAGCAACATACTGTTTTGATACGCCAGCGCAACAAGGGAGCTTCGCATGATACTTACTATGTTTATAATGATTACGGACTTCTATGTTATGTTCTTCCACCGCAACTGGACGGAAGGATTGATGCGACGTCTTTGGGACTCTATGCCTATAGCTATAAGTATGACGACCGTGACCGCTGCATTGAGAAAAAACTTCCGGGCTGTGAACCTGTCATTCTGGTTTATGATCGTGCCGACCGTTTAGTGCTTGAACAAAATGGCGTTCAAAAAGGTAAAAAGCGCTGGACAGTATACAAATATGATGTACTGGGTCGCCTGCTTTATTCTTTTGAGCATACGGACGCGACGCCTGTTGCTACGCTGCGAGAAAGGTTGAAAAATATATGTGTTGAAGAACGAGACTCGGGAACGGATAATTTAGGAATAGGCTATACACACACTACCGTATTTTGGGGTACTGACTTACAGTTGATTCTTGTGAACTATTACGATGATTATAAATTTTTGGAATCATTGGTTTCAACAGAAAGTACCTCTCTGGGCTATCAGTCAAAGTCCGGTTATGGCGTCCGTTCGGATTATGCTGACGGTTTACAGACGGGTACCCGTTCATATCTTCTGGATGGTTCCGGGAAATATACCGCTTCGGCAATGTATTATGATCAGAAGGGGCGCTTAGTACAACATCATTCTTCGAATGTTCGTGGTGGCTATGATAAGGAATATTATGCTTATAGTTTCACAGGCAAACCATTACGTCATCATTATTACCATTATGGTGGTAATGGCGGTTCTACTTCTGACAGGGAATATGTTTACGGTTATGATGATGCGGAACGCTTGACGGAAGTGCGTTATAGCTTGAATGGCAGTACGCAATCCGTACTGTACAGTAATAGTTATGACGGTTATGGACGTCTTCAGAAACGGAGCTATAATGCTAATGTATATTCCGCCTCGTACGCTTATAATATTCGTAACTGGCTGACTGGCATCAGCGGCAGTAAATTTACCCAAAATCTGTACTACCATACAGGTAACGGAACTCCTCGTTATGACGGTAATGTCAGTAGTCTGACTTGGAAATCGGGTAATGAGAGTACGCTTCGTGGTTATAAGTTCAGTTATGACGGTTTGAACCGTTTGTTGACAGCCGCTTATGGTGAAGGTTCTGCGATTGGTACGAATGCGAATCGTTTTACCGAGCAGATAACCGGATATGACAAGAACGGCAATATCCTAGGCTTGAAGCGTTACGGTCAAACTGGAACCAGTACTTATGGCTTGTTTGATAACCTGACGATGACGCTGAGTGGCAATCAGTTGAAATCGGTAGATGATGTTGCTACTTTCTCGGCTTACAATGATGGCTTTGAATTCAGGAATGGAATTACTTCTTCCCAAGAATACGATTATGACAAAAATGGTAATCTGACTCAAGATTTAAACAAGGATATTAGCAAAATAGAGTACAATTTGCTAAATTTGCCCTTGAAGGTTACTTTTAAGGATGGTAGTACATTCAATTATATTTATGGTGGTAACGGTGTAAAGCTGAAAACGATACATAAGATTGGGGGAACTACAACAACAACAGAGTATTGCAGCAATGTGATCTATGAAAATGGTATTGCTAAAAGGCTGTTGACCGAAGTCGGTTATATCACTTTGTCCGACAAGAAGTCTCATTATTATTTGCAGGATCATCAAGGTAATAACCGTGTGGTTATCAATGAATCCGGTAGCGTTGAGGAAGTGAACCATTATTATCCTTTTGGAGGGCTATATACTAATAGTACGAATGTTCAACCTTACAAGTATAATGGTAAAGAGTTGGATACGAAGAAAGGACTGAATTGGTATGATTATGGGGCGAGAATGTATGACGCGGCGGTAGGAAGATGGCATGCGGTGGATCCGCTGGCAGAAAAGTATTATGAAGTAAGTCCGTATATCTATTGTGCCAATGATCCCGTGAAGAATGTTGACTCAGATGGAAGATGGTTTTGGGCTGCTGCCGGTGCTGTCATTGACTATGGTTTTCAGGTTTATGATAATTATCGTTCTGGCAAAAGTGGATATGATGCCTGGGTTGGAAATGTAAATTTTGTTAGTGTTGGTTTATCTGCAATTAATCCAACTGGGAAATTGAAAATCGCTAAAACTTTCATTGTGGAAGCTGCAAAGGAAACTATATCGTATACTGCTAATGAAGGATTAGGGATAAAGGATGATCTAAAGACTATTGCAACTAATGCTCTTATAAGCACGACTGTTGGTGTAGGTGCAGGAAAACTGACAGAGAGTAGTAGTAATAAAGCATTGGAAAATGCCAATAAGGAGATGCGTACAGCTAATCAGAATGTGCGAACTGCACGGAGTCGAGTAGATCGTCGCCCTAATTCTGAATCTAAAAGAATACAATTAGAAACTGCAAAATTCGATGCACAAAAAACTCGAATCAAACAGGTTGGAACTCAAATGATTAATTCTACAATAGGCCAAATGAATTCGAATGCTGTTGAAGAAACCATAACAAGAGGAGTAGATAGATTTAACTTAAAAATGGATTGGAATGATGAAGAGTACAAGAAGCCCTAAGAAAAAAGAGAAAAGTATTCAGAGAAAGATAAACTGGGTTGTTTCTATTATATTAATTATTTTTCTGCCTATAGCGTATATCTATAAATGTCAGATGTTAAAGGAAAGTGGAATTACGGTTGGTAAGGTAATAAATATATATCGAAGACCTGGGACAGGAGTGGCTCGTGGAAAACTAGCGAGGATTGTGTATTATGTTGATAATCATCGATATGAAATAAATCCTTTTTGGCATCCTGGCGATAACAATACCGTTGGTGATTGTTTCTTACTTGAGTATAGTCTTGCAGACCCTCAAATAGCCGATGTATTATGGGAAAAAGGTAAACAGGCCTGTATGTCGGAATAACTATGGATTATTGTTTCAAGATTTGTCTATTTTTAGAGGTCTGAATTAATGGCTATCCTTATGTGTTTTTCCATGTAAGGGTAGCTTTTTAAATAGAATATCTGAGACTGATGGCGGGAAATTCATGAAACGACTAATGCTTTTTTGTTGTAATATTTTGCGATTATCTACGATGCTAAGTTCAAAGATGGCACTAAGTTGACAAAAGAATATTCCTATGATGCGAACGGTTACTTGACGGAAGATTCCAACAAGAATATTATAAGTATTCAATATAATTGTTTAAATTTGCCAAGTAAGGTAATATTTAAGGATGGTAGTACAATTGCTTATATCTATGGTACAGACGGAACTAAACTTCGTACGGTTCATCAGATAGGCGGCACTACAACAATAACTGAGTATTGCGGCAATGTGATCTATGAAAACGATACTGCTAAAAGGCTGCTGACCGAAGTCGGTTATATTACTTTGTCCGACAAAAAATCTCATTATTATTTGCAGGATCATCAGGGAAATAACCGTGTGGTTCTCAATGAATCCGGTAGCGTTGAGGAAGTGAACCATTATTATCCTTTTGGAGGGCTATATACTAATAGTACGAATGTTCAACCTTACAAGTATAATGGTAAAGAGTTGGATACGAAGAAAGTACTGAATTGGTATGATTATGGGGCAAGGCAGTATGACGCGGCGGTAGGAAGATGGCATGCGGTGGATCCGCTGGCGGAGAAGTTTTATGTAGTATCACCGTATGTATATTGTTTAAATGATCCTGTGAAGCATGTTGACCCTGATGGGAAGATTGTAGGTACTGCCATTGGTGGAATTTTTGGTGGTATAGTTGGTGGATTCAGAGCTTATAGAGAAGGTCGGAATGTTTGGGCAGGTGTTGCAGAAGGTGCTGTTTCCGGTGCAATAACAGGTGCCGCTGTTGATTTAGCTGTTGGAAGTGCTGTAGCCACCGATGGAGGCTCTCTGCTTGTTTTGGGAGTAGGAACTGCCGCAGGAACTATTGGTGGTGCAGGTGGTGCAGGTGGTGCTGTTGTTGGCGATGTTGTTGGGCAGGTTGTTGAACAATGGTCAGAGGATAATATTAAGATCTCAACAGAGAATTTCTCTAGTAAAGCCGTAAATGGAGCGATTGCTGGTGCAGTTGGAGGGGTAGCAAGTGGTATTGCTAGTAATTTAGGAAAGTTGGTTACTACATCAACTAAATCTATTCAACAAACAATGTCGAATAATATAAATTCTACATCAACGGTTTTGAGAGAAATGGGAGCATCTGCTGAAACGGCAGGTGTAGTGGTTAATCAAATAACAAAAGGAATGGGTGAGGTTGGAAAAAAGACGGCGAATTCAATTTGGAGAATTGATGCTGGGACTTCTATTACAACAGAGTTTTCATTAAAAATAACGGAGGATAAATGGAATCAGTAATTAGATTTATTTATAAATTAGCCTTATATGCGGGGCTTTTTGTATGTGGTAGTGCATTCCTTTTTTCTATAATTATGTATGTAATGTATAATGGTATAGGAAATGTTTTTAAATATGTACCAGCTGACAACTGTTCATATATATTGGAAAATGATACTGCTGTGAAGAGGCCTAGTATGGTGTTGAAATATCAATATCGTTTTAGAAATCAAACTTATAATGGTGAACATTCCTTTTTTAGTGAAGATATGAGAGAAAGTCTTGATTCTGTAACAGTTTATTGCAATACTGTCATCCCGTCTCTTAGTATGGTGAAAGGAGTACCTAACTCTGTGTATAAGCAAAGACATTACTTGGTACACATATGTATTTCCTTTTTAGGGTTTCTTTTTACTTTCCTTATTTGGAGATTTGCAGATCATGATAAATGGATTGGGGTGTATGCACGTGGAGAATATAAGAGTAAAAAATAGCGGGAATTAAATCCGCCTTAATTAAACAGCCCCTGTCTCATGTATTTTATGCGGCAGGGGTTGTCACTGCATTGGGAAAAAGTTTCCCGATTGTGAATCCATTACTCTAGCTTATGACCATACCGACCGTCTGTTACTTGAACAAAATGGCGTTCAAAAAGGTAAAAAGCGCTGGACTGTATACAAATATGATGGATTGGGACGTCTGATTTATTCTTTTGAGCATACAGATGTAACACTACGAGAAAGGCTGAAAAAGTGTATGTGCAGAAGAACGAGACTCTGGAACGGATAATTTAGGAATAGGCTATACACACACTTTTGATGCACAAAAAAACTCGAGTTAAACAGGTTGGAACTCAGATGCTTAATTCTACAATAGGCCAAATGAATTCGAATGCTGTTGAAGAAATCGTAACAAGAGGAGTAGATAGATTTAACTTAAAAATGGATTGGAATGATGAAGAGTACAAGAAGCCCTAAGAAAAAAGAGAAAAGTATTCAGAGAAAGATAAACTGGGTTGTTTCTATTATATTAATTATTTTTCTGCCTATAGCGTATATCTATAAATGTCAGATGTTAAAGGAAAGTGGAATTACTACTTGTAAGGTAATTGACATACGCCGAAAGCCTGGAACTGGAGTAGTCCGAGGAAAACAAGCAACTGTAGAGTATTTTGTTGATAATCAGTGTTATGAGACAATTGAATGGAACTCTAGTGATAATTACGCTATTGGTGATTGTTTCTTGCTTGAGTATAGTTTTGCAGACCCTCAAATAGCCGATGTATTATGGGAAAAGGGTAAACAACCCTGTATGTCGGAATAATTATGGATTAAAGTTTTAGTACTCACCTATTTGTAGAGGTCTGAGTTAATGGCTATCCTTATGTGTTTTTCCATGTAAGGGTAGCTTTTTCTAATTGGAAATCTTGGACTGTTTTCGGTAAATAATCATTCTATGACATCTCACTGGGAATAATATTAAATTTCTTTTTAAAACAACTGCTAAAATATTTGGGGTCATTATAGCCTACGGTATAAGCCAAGTCAGAAATCCGGATATTAGGATTATCCGAGATGATTTTGTGGGCTGTTTGCAAACGTATATCTGAGATGAAAACGGAAGGTGGTTCACCTGATAAGTTTTTTATTCTCCTGTAAAGAGTAGATTTGCTTACTTTCATGGCATCGGCAAATGCCTGTTGGTCGAACTCGACGTTATCCAGATGCTCGTATACACAGTTGATAGCCTCTTGGAGGAATACCTTATCAGTAGAATCTATATCAGGTTTCTGCATTTTGAAATAAATAGCGTCCGAGTAATCCTTGAAAAGATTCTCCTTGTTTTTCAGCAGACTTTTTATTTTAGCTAAAAGCAGGGGCAACTGAAATGGTTTGGTTATATAATCATCAGCACCGGCTTCATATCCTTCGATGATGTCTGATTCGCTGTTCTTGGCTGTCAGAAGGATGATAGGAATATGTAATAACTCTTCTTGTTTCTTTACGTAATGGCAAAGTTCTATGCCATTCATTACAGGCATCATAACATCAGAAATGACAATTTTGATATCTTTTGCTTTTTCCAGTTGCTCTATGGCTTCTTTGCCGTTGGTAGCTTTAAGGATATGATATTCCCGTGCTAATGAGTGAGACATGACATTAAGTAAATCTTCGTTGTCTTCAACTAACAGCAATGTTTTTCTGTCTCCTTCTTCAATTGTTTCTATAAGGGATGTGACTTTATTACTCTCATTGTCTGTGTTTTCAGTTTCTGTTGTTTCTGGTAGTGATAGAATACTTTTGTCAATCTCTTCTTCGGAGAATGCGTCTTCCGTAATGGGCAGTGTGACACTGAATGTAGTGCCTTGTCCAAGTTGGCTTTCAACTTCAATAGTTCCGTGATGCAGTGTTACAAGATCTTTGGTCAGGGATAGGCCTATTCCATGCCCTGTTGTGTGGTATTTCCGGTAATCTCCTTCATAGAATCGATTGAATAATTTAGAGAGGTTCTCTTCTGAAATACCTTCTCCATTATCACTTACGGCAATGATAATCTCTTTGGATGAACTACTATAAGAAATGTTGATATGAATTTTCTTACCTTCTTTGTTATATTTGAACGCGTTAGAAAGCAGATTATAGAGTATCTTGTCTATCTTGTCCGGATCAAAATATCCTATTATATCTTCTTGCTCAACAGATATTTCCAGTTGCATCTTTTTCTTTTTTACTAAAGGCAGGAAGCTGTTGACGCTGTTCATGATGAAAGATGTGATGTTTCCTTGTGACACTTTCAGCTTCAAATTACCGGATTCTGCTTTTCTGAATTCCAGAATTTGTTGTAACAGGCGCTTCAGTCGATTGATATTATTATCCATTATGGAATAATAATCGCTTGGAGCGTAACTTCTGATTTCATTTAGCGTAACAGAAATAACGGTCAACGGAGTGAGTAACTCGTGTGTGATATTTGTGAAGAATTGTAGCTTGGCACGATTTAATTCCTCTTGTTTCTTCTGTTCCAGTTCTTTTATGCGGAGGGTGTTCTTTTGCCTTATTTTTTTTCTTCCGATGCGTATTGCATTGGCTATGAGGCTGACGATGAATATAGAGTAAAAGAAATATGCCCAGGGGCTACTCCACCAGGGAGGGGTTACAGTAATGGTAATGGCTTCTTTTACCTCACTCCATTTCCCATTTCCATTGCTTCCTTTTATATATAGTGTATAGGTACCACTTTCCAGATTACTGTAGGATATAATGTTGCTTCTGTTAGAAGTGTACTGCCAGGTATGGTCCAGACCTCCTAACTTATAGGCATACTCATTCTTTTCCGGATTATAGAAGTTCAGTACAGACAGTTTACAATTGAAATCATTTTGTCTGTAATTCAGGCGAAGAGTCCGGGTGTATCCGGGAGCAAAATCAGAAATCGCGGTTCTTTCCGTTGCCGGAAGACTTTTCAGTGAACGGTTTTGTATTTGTATATCAGTAATAAAAATCTCCGGTTGTGATTCGTCGGCAGTCAGTTTTTCAGGATAAAAGGAGTTATATCCTTGAGGACCGCCAAAAAACATTTCTCCATCTTCCGCCTGACAAGCAGCCCCTCTTGCGAATTTATTATCCTGTAATCCATCGGAAGTTGTGTAGAGGCGGCATTTGCTTTCTGCAATAGAATCTTTCAGATTAAGTTTGATCAATCCTACATTGCTTCCCATCCACAGATTTTGTTGTTTATCTTCCAGAATACTGCATATCATATCACCGGGGATATTGTATTGGGTATGAATGGAAATGAAAGAATCTTGTTGGGGATCATAAAGATTCAGTCCCCCGCCATCTGTGCCTGCCAGAATGTTGCCTTCTTTATTTACGAAGATACACTGTATTTCATTTGAATTAATCTTTTGGTTGTTGATGGAATAAGAGAAAAATGCACACTTCCCGTAATCTTGTGGAGGTGGCATACGGAATATTCCACTGTGATCCGTTCCTATCCATATATTGTTGAGGCTGTCTTGGGTTATGGAATAAATGTTATGCGAATATTGCCTTTGCGGGGAGAGCAGATTATTGTAGTGGTAAAACTGTCCTTCTTTTGTCAGAATACTTAATCCGGTAGTGGAACCCAGATAAACATTCTGTCGATTATCTTCGAACATACAAAATATGAAATTCGGGAATTGGGGAATTGTGGTTGAACTCATGTTTGACAAAGGCTGTCTATGGTCGTCCGGGCGGTATATGTAAAGCCCATTGCCGAAACTGCCTAACCATAGTTCATCTTTGTTCTGTGGCTTCAGAAAGCTATAATATGTATCTTCAGAGTTGAGGATGGTTGGGCTAAAAGCCTTTTCCCTTTTACTGTTGGAGTGTGTGGTGCGGTCATGGATGATGAAACTATGCTTTTCCAGACCGAGCCATAAATCATCTTTATAGATAGTCAGTCCTTGGATATTGTTACAGGCAGTCTGATTGGAGGCGTAAGTTGGTTGATGGCGGTTAAATTGCAGATTTTGTGGCTTTACCCAATAAACCCTTCCTCCGAGAAACCCCAGCCACATGGCTCCTGTCCGATCCCTGAAAATCGTTATGATTTCATTGTAGGGCAGTCCGCTGGAAGGGATGTTGGGGGCATAATTTAGAAAGTTTTTCCCATTAAAGCAACTCAAACCTTCCAGTGTCCCTATCCATAAGGTACCGGTGCTTAGGTCTTCGGATATGGAATATATTAGGTTATGTATAAGACTGTTGTTATTTCCTTTTTCGTGTACGAATTTCTCGAAATAAGCTTTCTCTGTATCGTAGGGGTGATGAAGCTTATATAGTCCGTATCCCCATGTTCCGATCCAGATTTGCTCTTTGCTGTCCTGAAACAGGAAATAGGCAGAATTTAAAGGATTGAAAGCCGGATAAGTTATCAGGCTGTCTGTGGAAACAATGTAACGGTGCAGCCCATTGCTCCATGTACCTATCCATATCTGATTGTCGGGTGCTTCGATAAGAGATTTTACATCCATTTGTTTGACTTTGATAAAGTCTTCGGCGGTATTTGGCTGGTTAGGCTTTTTATCGTTTTTATATAGCCAGCTGCCGGTTCCTATCCAGATGGTACTGTCTTTTGTTATTAATAGGGATTGAACTCTTTCATTGTTCAAAACACCAAAATCCTTTTGAATTTTTCCCGTCTTTTTGTCGAGCATATTCAGGCCATAACTGGTACCTATCCACAGTCTGTTTTGATAATCCTCTTGTATGACCAGAATGTCGTTGCTGGATAAAGCATTGGGAGTATATAGATTAGACTTGAAGGTTTCCAACTCATACCCATCGAAACGGCATACTCCGTTGCGGGTGGCAAACCAGATAAAACCTTCTCTATCCTGATATATCTGCTGAACATCAGTCGGGATATTGATGTAAGGGGGAAGACTCTTGAACTCACTCTTATATTCTTGCCCCTGCGTGTTCCCGGAAATTAGAGTGATTAGAAAAAAGATCAGATATGATTTCCAAATGTCTTTCATATATTTGTCTTTAGATGCTATTCGCAAAAATACTAAATTAAACTCAAGATAATACATAAAATAGAGGAATTGTAAAGACGCTTGCAAATAGAAGTAAATATAAAAATAAGTAGGTAGAAAAATCAGTCAATATGGTCTGACGCATCATTCTTTTGCCATTTGGAACAGGGCATGAATGATTTCTCGACATGAATGAATAAATTCCCGACAGCGATGAACTTCTTTTTAATCACTTTTGCAGTGTTGCAACAGATGTAAATAAAAACCTTTTTAATTTTAATTTAATAGAAAAAGTATGGGACATGAAAAGCATTTAGAAGAAATGAATAACACTGCTAAATCCTGGTTAGTCCGGAAATTAATAGTAGGGTTATTGTGTATATGTTCGTTCACTGCTACTTTCGGTCAGAATGCAACAGTATCGGGTGTTGTGAAGGATGATACGGGAGAACCTGTGATTGGGGCAGGTGTTCTTGTAAAGGGAACCACTTCAGGAACCATAACGGATGTTGAAGGACATTTCTCATTTCGGGCCGATGACCTGAAAGGAACGTTGGTCGTATCTTTTGTAGGTATGGAGACTCAGGAAATTCCGATGAAAGGGAAATCTGTTTTCAATATTGTATTGAAAACCTCCAATACTTTGCTAGACGAAGTGCAAGTAGTTGCCTATGGTGCCCAGAAGAAAGTGACTTTGACCGGTTCGATCAGCTCTATAAATACGGATGAGCTGTTGAAAGTGCCTACAGCCAGTATTGGTAATATGTTGTCCGGTGTGCTTTCGGGGGTTTCTTCCGTGCAGTCATCAGGTCAGCCTGGTGGAGATGACCCGGATGTCTTTATCCGTGGTATCAGTACTTTGAACACAATGAATGCCAAACCGCTATACCTGGTGGATGGTGTGGAACGGAGTTTTTTTCAGATAGATCCTAATGAAGTGGAAAGCATCACAATTCTGAAAGATGCTTCTTCGACGGCGGTATTCGGTGTACGCGGTGCGAATGGTGTCATTATTGTTACCACGAAACGTGGTAAAGAAGGTAAGGCTAAGATTAACGCTTCTTTCTCATACGGCATCCAGGCTCCGACGCGCATGCCGGAATTCGTGAACAGCTATGAATATGCCACTTTCATGAATGAGGCTTATGCGAATGATGGCAAAGACCCTAAGTTTACCCCAGAAGCGGTAGAGGCTTTCCGTACCCATTCCAATCCTATCATATATCCGGATACGGACTGGATGGATATGCTATTCAAGTCGTCTGCCCCCCAAACACAAGGTAACGTAAACATCTCAGGCGGTACGGAGCGAGTTCGTTATTTTGTCTCTATGGGTATGCTGAATCAGAAAGGATTCTTTAAAAACCATGATCCCCGTTATGATGCTAACTTCAACTTCAACCGTTATAACTATCGTGCAAACCTAGATGTTGATTTTACAAAGACAACGCTTGTGACCGTTAATATGGGCGGGCGTGTGGAAAAGAGGAATTCTCCACGTTCGGGCGATAATATGAATGAATTGTTCCGCAGAATTTATTGGGGTACTCCGTTTTCCGGTCCCGGAATTGTGGCTGGAAAGTGGATTAAAGGTAATAGCCAGTATCTACCGGTAGGCTTGTCGGATGGGTTAGGCAATATTTACGGACGTGGTTATAGCGCTAAAACAACGAATGTCATCAATTTGGATTTGGCTTTGAGTCAGAAACTGGATTTTGTCACCAAAGGATTGCAGTTCAAGATAAAGTTTGCCTATAATAGCGGATATGACCATGTGAAAGAGCGTGCTACTTCTATTGAAAGCTATCAGCCCTGGTATAGAAAAGATGTTACCTGGATGGAGCATCCGGCCGGTTCCGATCCCAATGAAGTCGTTTATACCCAGGATGGTGAGGCAGGCCTAATTGGTTATGGTGAAAGTTTCGGTAAGTCACGTGACTGGTATGCTGAGGCAAGTTTCGACTGGAAGCGCGATTTTGATTTGCATCACCTTTCTGCATTGGTTCTCTATAATCAGAGTAAGGCCTATTATCCTGACAGTGATTATCCGGGCATACCAAGGGGATATGTAGGATTGGTGGGCCGTGTCACTTATGATTATGACAATAAATATCTGATTGAAGGTAACGTGGGGTATAATGGTTCTGAGAATTTTGCTCCCGGCAATCGTTATGGTTTGTTTCCCGCAGTCTCAGGTGGATGGGTACTTACCCAGGAAGAGTTCCTGAAAGATAATCCGGTGGTTGATTTCTTAAAAATACGTGCTTCTTATGGTGTGGTAGGTAATGACAGATACCATCCGTACGGCAATAATTTCATGGATCGTTTCTTATACTTGCCTAACAGCTATTTTATCGGTGGCGGTTATCAGTTTGGTACAGGTACCAGTTGGACACCGGGTGCTTATGAAAAGAGTTTTGGTAATTCGGGACTGAGTTGGGAGAAATCTGCCAAGCAAAATTATGGTATCGACTTCTCTTTGTTTGGGCAGAAACTGAGTGGTAGTATTGATTACTTCTATGAAAGGCGCGAAGATATTCTGGCAAAAGCCTCGACCGACCCGATTATCCACGCAATGAGTCTGCCGGTATTGAACTTGGGTATTGTTTCTAATAAAGGAGTTGAACTGAACCTGAAATGGAATCATAAATTGGAGAAACTCAGATACTGGGCAAATCTGAATGTCTCTTATGCAAAGAATAAGATTGTCTATCAGGATGAAGTTCCTTCGGAATATGAATATACTTTGAAGACCGGCCATCCGGTGGGACAACCTTTCGGTTTGAAGGTGAGAGGCTTTTATTATGAAGGAATGGAGAATATAGCAGACCACAGTTATGTCTTGAAAGAAGGTGATGTGGTTTACGAAGATTTGAATAATGACGGTAAGATTGATGATAATGATAAGACTGCACTTGGATATCCGAGTTACCCGTTATTGAATGCAGGGCTCACATTAGGATTCGAGTATAAGGGATTTGACTTTAGCATGCTATGGGTGGGCGCAACCAAAACTTCTCGCGTTCTGCAAGAGACTTTCCGCAGACCTCTTGGAGATACTAATGACAGATCGTTGATGCTTCATCAGTTCGAAGACCGTTGGACACTTGAAACGGCTGCTACAGCAAAACTACCGCGTGCTACGATTGACGGTGTGAAGAATAACTACCGGGATTCTGAATTATGGGTGAAAGATGCAAGTTACTTACGCTTGAAGAATATTGAAATCGGCTATAATTTCCGTCTTCCGTTTATGCCGAAAATAGGTATGGAGAAAATGCGTGTATTTATGACCGGTTATAATCTGCTGACCTTTGATAAGCTGAAAATATCAGACCCGGAGTCAATGTCCAGTGGTGTGCCGCAATATCCGGTGATGCGTGTAATCAATTTTGGTTTAAATGTAAGCTTCTAAAACAACGACTGACATGAAAAAGATATTAAATGGATTAATCCTTATTCTATTGATAACATTGGCTTCTTGCGTCGATGACTTGAAAGTGGGTGATGCTTTTTTGGAAAAAGCACCGAGTGTGGATGTGGATAAAGACGTGGTATTCAATGATGCGAACTATGCCCGTGCATTCTTGTGGAATGCTTATACTTCCTTATATTACGGACGTCCCTTGAACTGGAGTGTGAAAGGAAACAGAATGAATATGGGAGCCGTTGATGCTTTGACCGACTGTTTTACCAGTGGCTTGACTTGGGATGGTGTAAGCGGTCTGTATTATTCCGGCCAGTTCAACGCTACTTCCGATTATGCTGCTGCCGTATATTCTTATTCTAACGGTGAAGATCAATGGACCGGTATCCGTAAGGCCTGGTTATTTATTGAGAATATCGGTCAGACTCCCAATATAGACGATAAAGAGAAAGAACGTTTGAAGGGTGAGGCTAAGATGATCATAGCTTGTCACTATGCTGATATGTTCAGAAATTATGGTGGTCTTCCTTTAGTAACCAAAGCATTTGATCCGAATGATGATTTTAAATTGCCGCGAGCCACTGCCCGCGGAACGATGGAGTTCATTGCCGACCTTTGTGACCAGGCTTATGCCGTATTACCCTGGGCTTTGCAATCTAATGAACAGGAACAATGGGCGGGACGATTTACTGCCGCTGCCGCTCTCGGACTGAAAATTAGAGTCTTGCTGTTCGGTGCAAGTCCCTTGTTCAATGATAATGAACCTTATTATCCGGAAGAAGCCTCAACTCCATCGGTAGCGGAACAGCATGCCTGGTTTGGTGGAAAAGATATGTCGCTTTGGGATGATGTAGTCGATGCCTGTGATTTGTTTATGACGCGCAATCAGCAGGAAGGCAAACCCTGGGACTTGGTCCGTAATGCTTCCAATCCTCGCCAGGCATATCAGGATGCCTATTACAGGAGAGCGAATGGTGAGTTGCTGATTGATACCCGTGCCTGCGCCACGGTGTCTTGGTATTGGGATAGTAACTGTTATTATCTGCAATCCTACGGTTCGTATGGAGCAATGACCCCTACACTGGAATATGTGAATCTTTTCCCTTATGCGGATGGTACTCCGTTCGATGCTTCTTTTTGGGACAGGCAAAGTAAGGACAACTACATTGCGGAAGACCCTTTTGCCAACAGGGATCCCCGTTTGTATGAGAACTGTCTGGTGAACAATGCCGAATTCGGTATGGACCATGTGGCAGAGCTGTGGATTGGCGGTCGCGAAGGACCAGCCAATGAACTGGCCAGTGATGGTGCGGCATTTACCGGATTTGCCATTTACAAGTATATCTTGGACAAAGAGCACATGGCAGGCAAACAAGACCAGTGGCCTTATTTGCGTTTACCCGAGATTTACCTGAGCTATGCTGAGGCTTTGAATGAAGTGGGGCGCACAAGCGATGCTTATCAATACGTGAATTACGTGCGTTCACGCGTTAACCTGTCCGGATTGAATCCGAGACTGACTCAAGAGGAGATGCGTCAGGAAATTCTGGACGAACGCGCCAGGGAATTTGGTGCTGAAGAAGTGCGCTACTATGATATGATCAGATGGAAACAGGCTAAGGATTTCCGTAAGATTCTGCACGGACTTCGCATTCGTCGTGGAGATAATAATACATATTCTTATGAGAAGTTCTCTGTAAAGAAGAGGTTTATTCAGGATGATGAGAACGGAACTGTATTCTTTACTCCCAAATGGTATCTGTCTCCTTTCCCGTTTGTGGAAATGAATAAGGGATATCTTACTCAGAATCCAGGATGGTAGTCGGCAGCTTGTTAATCACAATAAAAGAATTTAAAGATTATGAGAAATATATATAAATTATCGTGTGCGTTAATGTTCTCTTGTTTGAGTGCATATGCACAACAAGATAGTGCAATTGTTGCTAAGGGGGAAAGACTTCTGAATTTAGGCTATGGCGTGACGGTAAAGGCTAAAGAATCCTCGGCTGCAATATCGGAAGTTACCGGAGATGAAATCATGAAAAGTGCTGCGACGAATCCTTTGAACGCCCTGTATGGCAAAGGATTGGGACTTACGGTACTGCAAAAAGGTGGTACGGTTTGGGAAAGTGTGCCGACCACCATGATTCGTGGCCTGAACTCTACACGTGATAACTCTGTCCTGGTGATAATAGATGGTTTTGAAAGAGACTTGAGTATGATTACAAAGGAAGAGATAGAAAGCGTCCAGATACTGAAGGATGCGGCGGCTACTGCATTGTATGGCTTGCGTGGTGCCAATGGAGTGATGTTGGTGACAACCAAGACAGGTTCGAGGAAGAAGATCGACATCAATGTCAATTACGAACACCACTTTAATATGCTGAACCGTTTGCCGAAGTTTGCTGATGGATATACTTATGCACTGGCAATGAATGAAGCGCTGAAGAATGACGGCTTGAGCCCGATGTATGACCAGACACAGTTGAACGGAATCAAGAACAACGATCCTCATTATGGCAATGTGGACTGGATGGATGAAATTCTGAACAAATCCGGTTCTACCGACAATGTTTTCGTTACTTTGAGTGGTGGCGGAAAAGTGGCCAGATACTTTTCTTCTATAGACTATTTGTCCTATAAAGGCTTCATCAAACCGGAGAATATCGTTGACGAATATTCGTCACAGCTTAAATATTCAAAGTTGAGTATAAGAACCAATATCGATGTAGATCTGACTAAATCGACCTTGCTTTCATTCAAGATGAGCGGTATGTTGGCAGAACATAACCGGCCGAACCCTCTGACCGGAGATATTATGAGTATGATTTACAATACTCCGGCAGCGGCTTTCCCTATTAAGACCCCTTATGGTGAGTGGGGTGGAAGTAATGTCTGGATAAAGAATCCGGTGGCAGAAATCGCAGCGAAAGGGTACGCTAGAAGCCACCAGCGCCTTCTGTTTGCCGATATGTCTATCAGGCAAGATTTGGGTATGTTCTTGAAAGGTCTTTCGGTAGATGCGCGCATTGCGTACGATAACTTTTGCGACTATTGGGATAATTATGGTATGAACTATGCATATTCCGTACCCAATGTTTCCAATCCGTCTTCTTCGGAAGACTACACATTGAAGGGTGAAAGTACAGCTGCTTCGTTCAGCTCATCTCTCGGCAATCAGTGGAGTCGCTTCAATCTGTGGGGTAGGGTGAACTATGCCAATGTCTGGAACAATCATAAACTGGGTGTGACACTTGCCGCCTCGCGCGAACAGACCATTCTGAACGGGCAGCACAACACCCGTAACCGCATCAACCTGTTGGGACATGTACATTATGTATATGCTGATAAATACATTGCAGACGTTGCCTTTTCGCGTAACGGCTCCAACTTGTTGGCTCCTGCCCATCGCTTTGGAAATTTCCCGGCTGTTTCGGCTGCATGGGTAGCCTCTAATGAAGGTTTCCTGAAAGACGTCGCTTTCTTGGATCTTCTGAAAGTCCGTGCTTCCTGGGGACTGACCGGTACGGATATCATGCCGGAGTCTTTGATGTGGAACCGTAAGTATGGTTGGGCCAACGGTTACATTCTGGGGGGTGAATACAATGGTGCCAGCGGATTGGGAGAAGGACGTCTGCCGACTACGAATATGTTGTATGAGAAGGTTGCCAAGGCTAATCTGGGATTGGATATGTCTTTTCTCAAGTCTTTCGACCTGACCGTTGAACTGTTCAAAGAGAAGAGAACGGATATGCTGGTTACTCCCGGTGATGTTTCAGCTGTGCTGGGTGCCACCAATGCTTTTCAGAATATAGGAAAGGTGGAAAATAAGGGTGTTGAAATTGCGGCTAACTATCATAAAGAGATAAAGGATTTCCGGTTTAATGTAGGCGGCAATTTCACTTTCAATCGTAATAAGATTATTGAAATGGGTGAGGAGTATGCTCCTTATGAGTGGATGAAAGCTACAGGCCGGCCAGTTGGACAAATCTTCGGTTACGAAGCAATCGGTTTTTTTAAGGATGAACAGGACATTGCCGACAGTCCTAAGCAGAACATGTCGACTGTGAAGCCGGGTGATATTAAGTTCAGGGATTTGAACGGTGATAAGATTATTGATGAATTTGATAAGAAAGCTATCGGTTATAGTAGTCAGGTTCCCGAAATCTATTACTCCATCAATCTTGGGATAGAATATAAGGGAATCGGTATCGACGCATTAGTGCAGGGAACAGGCAACTATTCCGCCATAGCTTCTACGTCGAGCTTGTTCCGTCCTCTGACGGGCAATACTTCTATCTCAGAGTATTATTACAACAACCGTTGGACACCTGAAACGCCGAATGCTAAATTCCCAAGATTATCACAGGGAACAAATGCCAATAATTTCAATGACAATACGGTGTGGTTGACTAATAAATCTTTCCTGAAGTTGCGTCATGCCGAGTTATATTATAAGTTCTCTAAAAAGTTATTGGCTTCTACGCCTTTGCAATCAGCGAAACTCTACGTCAGGGCTTCCGATTTTATCTTGTTTGACCACGTAGATGTGTGTGATCCTGAGGCAATGGGAACCTCCCATCCTATTCCGGCATCTATTCAGGTTGGCTTCTCGGTAGGTTTTTAATGTAATTAAAAGATAGATAGATTATGAAAAAGCATATATTTCTTGCAGGAGTTCTGATGTTGTTGTTCTCCTCATGCGGTGACTTTCTGGATTACAATGAGAATTCGGACTATGATCAGAATAAACTATTCAATACAACCTGGTCCAATACAGACTTCGTAACGGGCATCTATGCCTATCTTCCGGGGGCTTTAAACGATGTAGACGGGGCCTTGCGCTCGGCAGGATGTGATGAAGCGGAATACGTATGGCCCACTTCGGCCATTCACCGCTATTATGACGGAAGTTGGAGTGAATTGCGTGCTGTAGATGATAAATGGGGACATTATTACAAAGCTATCCGTGCTTGTAATGATTACCTGGAGCATGGGACAGGCAAAGACTGGAAAGAGTTTGAATTTAAAAAGGACTATGCCAAAATGATGCGCAAATACAGGAACCTGGAATGGGAAGTGAAAGCCCTGCGTGCTTATTACTATTTCGAACTGGTGAAGCGCTATAACAGAATCCCGCTGATAACTAAAGTCCTGACGGAAGAGGAAGCAAACAGTCAGGAGCCGGTTGATTACCAGACTGTCATCGACTTTATAGTCAGAGAGTGTGACGAAGTAGCCGAAGATGGAAGACTGCCTGCCATCTATAATGCTGACTATGATAATGAAACCGGCCGTGTGTCCAAAATCTTTGCATTGGCGCTGAAAGCAAGAGCATTGTTGTATGCTGCAAGCCCATTGAATAATCCGAATGCTGAAACCAGCCCGGATAAATGGATAGAGGCTGCAAAAGCCGCCAAGAAGATTATAGACGCTTCCGGCACTTGGAACTTATCTTTGGTCCCGTTCAACCAACTGTTGGGCACCGACAATTTCAAAGCTGCAGAGATGATTCTGATTAAAAGAATAGGTGATACCAACGAACTGGAGAAACTGAACTTCCCCATTGGCCTGGAAGGCGGAAAGAGTGGTAACTGTCCTACACAGAACCTGGTGGATGCATATGATATGAAAGAAGGACAGGAAATGGACGAGGCGAATCCATACGCCAACAGAGACCCGCGGCTGGCCTATACCGTACTTTATCATGGTGGAAATACAGCTTATGGCAAACAAGTGGATGTGTTGCCGAATGGCCTCAACGGCTTGCCGCAGGAGGGGGCAACAAAGACCGGTTATTATCTGAGTAAGTTTGTCAATATCAATGTGAGCCTGACGGCCAATAATACGACTACTGCCCGCCATTCTATACCATTGTTCAGATACGCTGAGGTACTGTTGATTTATGCTGAGGCTATGAATGAAGCCTATGGCCCGGAAGGAGTTACGGAAGAACTGAATATTTCAGCCCGGACTGCCATCAATATGGTACGTGGCAGAACCGGTTTGGGAATTGCTGCGCTGACCGTAGAAGATGTTCCGTCGAAGACAGCGTTCCGTTTGGCCTTACGAAAGGAACGAATGGCCGAGCTGGCTTTCGAAGATCATCGGTTCTGGGATATCCGCAGATGGAAAATCGGTTCGGAGACAACGAAGATTAAACGCGTCTCTATCAGCAAGGCCGGTGAAGGACTCTCTTTTGAGTACAGCGTGACTGCCGACCGTACTTGGGATGATAGTATGTATTTCTACCCGATTCCACAAGCTGAGATATACAAAAACTCTAAACTGGTTCAGAATCCCGGTTGGAAGTAATAGTCTCCGGAGAGGCCTCTAATGCAGGATAAATACGGAATAAGAGTGGTGTTTTGTTTCATCTCATTGGAACTACAGTTCCACTTAATTGGAACAATAGTTTCTTGCCTTTGGAACAACAGTTTCTTAGAATTGAAATTACTGTTTCAATCCTAAGAAACAAAAAGGAACATTTATACCGGATTTATAATCCAAAGGATTCAGGAATTCAGTAGATATGTACGAGGTAAAAAGAGGGCCTCTTCGGATTCTTTTTTAGGAAGCAAGATAGGTATAATAAGTAAAATATAGGATAATGATATACAAACGTATTAGTTTCTTTTAGAACTCATAAGGAATAACTAAGATATACGATATGAAGATGAAACGATTATTGTTGATGCTCATGATAGGATGCGGACTGACTTTGGGTATCATTGCAGATGCAGAAGCCCAATCGGCCGCAAAGGAAGTATTGAGAATACCTAAAGCTCCTCTGTTCAGAGACCCGATTCATGACGGAGCGGCAGATCCGATGGTGATATATAATGAACAGGAGAAAGCATGGTATATGTTTTATACCAATCGCCGTGCCAATGTTTCTACGCAAGGAACAAACTGGTGTTATGGTACCAGTATCGGCGTGGCGGTCAGTACGGATAACGGGAAGAACTGGGAATATGCCGGTGCATTGGATCTGGAGTTTGAACGTGGGAAAAATACATTCTGGGCTCCCCATGTAGTATACGATAAAGGAGTATACCATTTGTTTGTCACTTATATCAGAGGCATACACGAGTCTTGGTCGGGCATTGGCAAGATAGCCCATTATACAAGTAAAAACCTATGGGACTGGAAACTTTGCGGACTGATTCCTCTGGCGAATAATGATGCGCTGCTGGATGCCACGGTTTATAAGAAACCTGACGGAAAGTGGGGAATGTGGTATAAAAACTCCCGTATAGGCTATACGGTAGAGGCTGTGAGCGATGACTTGTATCATTGGAAGAATATCCCCGGCATTACTATCGGTGACGTTCCGCATGAAGCTCCATTTGTTTTCTATTACAAACAATATTACTGGATGCTGATTGACCAATGGAATGGCTTCGGGGTATACCGTTCTGCAGATGCGGAGAAGTGGGAAAAGCAAAGCGTCATTTTGGGTAAGAAAGGGGAGCGTAAGGATGATAATGTCCGGGCCAGTCATCCGGGAGTCGTAGTCGCCGGAGATAAAGCTTATGTATTCTACTTCACCCATCCGGGTTGGGAGAAAGAAGGTGGATGGGGTGATGAAACGGGTAAACTGGACGAGGCCGGGGTGTTGCCCTATATCTATCGCCGCTCTTCCATACAAGTAGCCGAGTTGAAGGTGAATGGGGCGGGAGTGATGACTTGTGATAGAGATACTCCTTTTGATTTCTATCTGCCCAATGCGTCAAACTAAACTAATCTGAAGCAACTATTTAAATAATAAATATGAAAACATTCTTTTTATCGATAGCTATTCTCCTGGCATGCTCAATCATGTGGGCAGGCGAACGGAACGACGGGAAATTACTTACAGAGATACTGAATAAAGGCAGTGTGGAAACTTATGGACTTGAAAAGTCATCTCAGGGAAAGGCGTTGCACTGGACGGCTACACAGAAAGGTGCGGGTGTGGTTTTCCTTTCGGGAAAGGAAACCTGGGACTTTTCTCCTTTTGTGCATCTGGTTTGTGAAGTCCAGAATCTGGCAGACCACGAGTTGTTTGTGGAGTGCCATCTGGATGGTGATTATTGGAGTACGGGAGCAGCGTACATTCCGGCTAAAAGTACACGGAAAGTTGAAACCCTGATTTTACGCAAGGAATATTCCAAACAGCAGTTAGAACTGTTTCCCAAGATGAACGGCTTACCCGGTGGAGCCACAAGATTGTGGTGCGGTTACCGTCCTGAGTCTATTTATAAGTTCTCATTGGACTTTCCGCGCATACAGCCGGGTGACCAAGTGATAGTCAGAAACATCACGCTGGCTGTGCCTTACAAAGAATATTCGGGCAAAGAGTATGAAACCTTGCTTCCGTTCGTAGACGAATTCGGTCAATATATTCCGGCCCGTTATCCGGGAAAGATATCCGGTGTGAACGATATCATAAAAGCGGATAAGAAAGAAGAACTGGATATGAAGAAACATCCGGGTAATAAAAATTGGGATATGTATGGTGGTTGGGCCGATGGTCCCAAACTGACAGCTACCGGACATTTCCGCGTAGAAAAGTATCAGGGCAAATGGTGGCTGGTTGACCCGCTGGGGCATTTGTTCTGGTCTCATGGCATCACCTGTGTGGCGGGTGGTGATGAAACGAATATCAGGGGACGTGAGAAGTTTTATCGTTCTTTAAATCTTCCTGCCGATGTTGATTCCTCCCTTTTTGTCTCCGAACGGGATGGCAGGAAAGAACTTTCTTATTGGAAACTGAATATGTACCGGAAATGGGGAGCTGACTATAAGACAAAGATGATTGATAAGGCAAACCGCCGTTTGAGAAGTTGGAATATCAATACCATTGCCAACTGGTCAAATGAGGACGTTATCCGTACCCAAATGACTCCCTACACGGCAGTAATCCATACGCAGTACGGACATTTCATTCAGGATCCCTTCTCACCGGAATTCCAGAAAGGGGTTGAAAAGACTTTGGGCCACTCATCCGCTGCCAAAGATGAATGGTGTATAGGGTATTTTGTGGATAATGAACTTGGTTGGGGAGATAATACGTATCTGGCTACTTTGACATTACAAGGCAGATATCCTTATGCAAAAGAAGAATTTAAAAACCGGCTGGTTGAGAAATATGCGTCGTTGGCGGAACTGAACCGTACTTGGGGAAGTGACTTTGCTACCTGGGATGACTGGATGAAGAGTGACTCTTGCTATGCAGGAGCCAAAGAAGACTTGGTGGATTTCACCGCTCATGTTGCCAATGCTTATTTCCGTTGTATCAAGAATGCATTGAAGGCTAAAGCACCCGACAAATTGTATTTGGGATGTCGCTTCAACTATGGAGATTTTGCCGGCAATCCGGTGCAGCAATGGATTGTGGATATCGCCTCCAAATACTGTGATATCGTGAGCTTCAACAGATATACCTATTCAGCCTATTCCCTTCACCCCTCCAGAAATCTCGATTTCCCGATGATAATCGGAGAGTTCCACTTTGGCGGACTGGACCGTGGACTGTTGCATGGCGGCTTGCGTTATGGGGGAAATCAGGAGAATAGGGCAGACTTGTATAAACACTATGTGCAGGATGCCGTGACCAATCCTTATCTGGTAGGAACACACTGGTTCCAGTATAATGACCAGGCTGTGACCGGACGCGGAGATGGGGAGAATTATCAGATAGGCTTTATCAATGTATATGATGCCCCCAACTGGGAATTGGTACGTGCGGCACGTTCGGTGGGAGAAACAATGTATGAGCTTCGTAGTAAATAAACCAACTAACTAATGTAAAATATCATGAATATCAAGAAATACTTTTGTGGCGGACTTGTTTTATGCCTGTTTCTGTCTTGTCAGCAAGTGGCAAGACAGGTAGATACTCCGGTTTTGTCGACAAAGCCATTTAAAATGAATGAGGTCGTCATAACTAAGGGGCCTTTTAAACACGCAGAAGAAAAGGAAGCTGCTTATTTGCTGGAACTGGAACCGGACCGCTTTCTCAGTGGTTTCCGGTCGGAAGCCGGGCTGGTTTCTAAAGCTCCCAAATATGAGGGATGGGAAAGTCTGGGAGTAGCCGGACAGACGCTGGGACATTATATGTCAGCCTGTGCCATGTACTATGCCACTTCGGGAGACGAGCGCTTTTTGCAGAAATTGGAGTATATTATTAATGAACTGGACAGTTGTCAACAGGCGAACGGTAACGGCTACCTTGCAGCGACACCGGGTGGAAAGAAAATCTTTGCGGAAGTTTCAGCCGGAAATATCTACTCGCAAGGTTTCGACCTGAATGGTGGATGGGTGCCTCTGTATGTGATGCATAAAGTGCTGGCCGGGCTGATTGACGCTTATCAGTATGCCCGGAGTGAACAGGCATTACGCATAGCTGAGAAGTTGGCTGACTGGATGTATGGCACATTCTACCATCTTACCGAAGATCAAATGCAGAAAGTGCTGGCTTGTGAATTCGGGGGGATGAATGAGGCATTGGCTAACTTATATGCATACACAAAGAATGATAAGTTCCTGCTCCTGGCACAGCGTTTTGACAATCATAAAGCCATTATGGACTCTTTGGCGATAGGAGTTGACGACCTGGAAGGAAAACATGCCAATACCCAGGTTCCTAAAATGATTGGAGCGGCACGCCTGTATGAACTGACCGGAAGTAAACGCGATTCTTCGATAGCTTCTTTTTTCTGGCATACTGTAGTGGATAACCATTCTTATGTGAATGGTGGAAACAGTGATGGTGAACACTTTGGAACTCCCCGGAAGCTGAATGAACGGTTGAGTACCTCCAATACGGAAACCTGTAATACCTATAATATGCTGAAACTGACCCGGCATTTGTTTTCCTGGCAGTCACTGCCCGAATATAGTGCCTATTATGAGAGAGCTGTGTTCAATCACATTCTGGCTTCCCAGAATCCTGATGATGGAATGTGTACCTATTATACTCCCTTAATATCCGGAGGTAAGAAAGGTTATTTGTCTCCTTTCCAGTCATTCTGCTGTTGCAGTGGTTCCGGTATGGAAAATCATGTGAAGTATGGTGACTTTATCTATTCCGAAGGAAGTGATTCCAGTCTTTTTGTGAATCTGTTCATCCCTTCCCGGCTGACCTGGACTGCCCGTGATCTGGTTGTTACGCAGGATACGGATATACCTTCTTCCAATAAAACAGTTCTGACGGTAAAAACAGAAATACCACAGTCCGTCATATTCCGCTTGCGCTATCCCGAATGGGCGGAATCGATGTCTCTTAAAGTCAACGGGAAATCAGTTTCGTTGAAGGCTTCCGGCAATAATTATGTTTCTATAGAGCGGGAGTGGAAAGATAACGACAAGCTGGAAATAACTTTCGGGATTAAGTTCTATACGGTTGCAATGCCCGATAATGAGAAGCGGGTGGGGCTTTTCTACGGACCTGTTTTGCTGGCAGGCGAGTTAGGACAGGAAGAGCCTGATATGGAGAAGGATATTCCCGTGTTGGTGAATAATAATAAACCGGTCAGTGAATGGCTGAAGAAAGTGTCCGATTCTCCTCTGCGCTTCGAGACAAAAGGTGTAGGAGAACCGAAAGATGTGTCATTGATTCCTTTCTATGCGATGCATCATCAGCACTATGTAGTTTATTGGGATTTGTTTAGCACAGAAGAGTGGAAAGATATGCAGGAGGCTTACAAGAATGAATTGAAGCGGTTACAGGATTTGGATAAGCTGACGGTTGATTATGTCGTATTGGGTGAAATGCAGCCTGAAAGGGATCATAACCTGCGTGGAAAGGACATAGGTACCGGAATCTCACATCGCAAGAAGTGGCGGGCTGCCTGGATTGGCGGTTGGTTTGAGTTCGACATGAAAGTTTTGCCGGATGTTCCTCAGGACTTACGTGTCACTTATTGGGGGGATGAAACGGCACATTTAGAGTTTGATATCTATGTAGATGGTAAGGTTCTGGCAAGGCAACATCTTTATCGGAACAAACCCGGTCAATTCTTTGAAGCGGTATATCCGTTACCCGAAGATTTCTGGAAAGATAAGGAGAAGATAACCATTCGTTTTAAAGGTGTACCCGGTAACTGGACAGGGGCGGTTTATAATGCACGTGTTGCGAAATGTGAGTAATTATGAGAATGAAAGGATTGAAGGAAGTTATCATAATCAGCTTGTTGCTTGTGTGGAGATGCTCTGCGGGTATGGCTCAGGAATATGATATAAACCCGCCCGGAGTGGTGATACACAATGCACCGGCAATCACCCATGAATATGTCGGCTCACCGAGTATCGTTATTATGCCGGACGGCACTTATATAGCTTCGCATGATTACTTTGGTAAAAAACTGTCAGATACGTATGTCTATATATCCAAAGACCATGGAAACACCTGGGAACGGATAGCGGAGCTAAAACTCCTGACCTGGGCTACGTTGTTTAACCGTGGCGAAGAATTATATCTGATAGGTATCAGGCCCAGGGAAACGATCGGATACGGTGACTTTGTAGTCCGTAAGTCATTGGATTACGGGCGTACATGGACAGACCCCAAAGACGAAAAGTCCGGTCTTATTCGCCGTGGCTTTTATCATTGCGCACCCGTTCCGGTGGTTCGTCATAAAGGGAAGTACTGGCGTGCGATGGAGAATATGGGACAGGCCTGGGGGTGGGGACCTTTTTCTGCGTTGATGACTTCTATCTCCTGTAAGGCTGATTTGCTGGATGCGGCACAGTGGATTTTTAGTAATGAGATCAAGTATGATTCTTCCTGGAAAGAAGGGGCTACGGCATGGCTGGAAGGCAATGCCATAGTCACCCCAAAAGGGGAAGTGAAGGATATTCTGCGGGTAGCTTATAACCCGGATGATTTGGCTGCGATGGTTTCGGTCTCAGCGGACGGGAGGACGCTGACATTTGATCCTCAAACAGACTTTATAAGATTACCGGGTGCTTCAAAGAAGTTCACCATTCGTTACGATAAGAAAAGCAGGAGGTACTGGACGTTATCTAACTTTGTGTTACAGAAAGACCGTTCCGAGGCAGACAATGGAGGGATACGTAATACACAGGTGCTGATGTATTCAAACGATCTGAAAGAATGGTGTATTAAAGATACTCTACTGACGTGCGGGAATCCGGAACTGTATGGATTTCAATATGTTGACTGGCAATTTGACGGAGAGGATATCATTTTCGTCTCCCGTACGGCGTGGAGGGACAAAACCGGAAATCCGCCGAGGCAACATGATGCCAATTACCTGACTTTCCATCGTATTCATGATTTTCGTACTTTGAAAAAGGAACGTTAAGCATACGCCCATATTCTTAGTCCATTCCGAACACCTTTCGGTAATGATCTACAGAATCTCCCATACCATTGGCGCCAGTTTGTGCATTATATCCATACGTGTACTTTCCTAAATGGTCAAAATACAGAGTTGCGCAATCCGTGTTCCGGTCTTTGAACTTGTGGAATTCTTTCCAGAGGGCATCGTATTTCTCGATAGCCAGCCGGATCACACTCTGGTCTGCCGGATATTGTTTCGTTTCATAAAGATATCCTCGTAGATTGATGATCCAACCCTGCTCCATGATGGCATACAGTAAGTAGCCAGTTTCTTTTCATATAGTGCCTCTTCTACGAGGTTCTTCTGATAAATATCATCGAACATACTGCGTTGCCAGGGAACTCCGCCGATGATTTCATCACGTGTCCAGGTGGCGGCAAGCTTGTGTATCAATGAACCGCGTCCACGGATAATGGCATCGGCAGAGAGTAAAGATAGACGCCGGAAATAAGGGCGGGTTTCGGGAGTGATACCTATTTTCTCTGCGTATTCATCGAAGATTTCAGCTTCCGGACGTGACGGGTTCTGTGCCCATTTACTCATAACATAAGCATTCAAGTTGCACCATAATTCATTCTTCAGGAAGGGACCGCTCCATCCTCCGCCGCGTGACCAGGTCCAGACACCGTTGAACAGAGAGTCCGTCTTGATGTCATTCAGGCAGCGTGGTGTCGGCTTACCTTTATATTCTTCAAATCCATCGATCACACCGGCAGCGATGTAATTGGGATAAGCTCCTTTTCCTTCATATTCACGTTGGCATTGCACTTCTACAATTTGCTTGTGTTTGCCCAGTGTGAGAGTCTTGTTGAAAGGGTAAGTGCGAAAGTAGTCACCATTGGTGTGCTTGATGGCGATATACAGATTGGGATGGACGGGAACCTGCTCTGTCACGGCCTGATAATAATCCGAGCGAGTGGATATAGGCAACTATAAATATCGTCTCAAGATCTATGATACTTATCCCAGTATAACATAATGCAGCTACGTTTCTTCTGTGCCTTGTGTGCAGATTGGATAAAATTGGATTAAAAATAGCGATTATTGTAATACAGTCTTTGGGTTTTGTCCTACTTTTGCATCCGATGCCGAAGACCTGTTGTCATTGCATCGAATCATGTATACCTAAAATAATACTATCCATATGAAGAGAATTATTTATTTCATCCTGGTCGCTTTATTCTTAATTCCCTGTTGTGCGGTGCAGGCATCTCACCAACCTGAGTTTTCTACTGCCGGTTTTTTTGAATTGCCCAATTCCGGTCGCGAAGTGTTTTCCATGAATCCCGCCTGGCGTTTCCATAAGGGAGCCGTTGCGGGGGCTGAGGCTTTGAACTTTGATGATGCAGCATGGACGGTAGTCTCTCTGCCCAATGGCATAGAATATCTGCCTACGGAGGCGAGTGGCTGCATCAACTATCAGGGAGAAGTCTGGTATCGCAAGCATTTTACTCCAGCAGATACCCTGAAAGGGAAGAAACTCTTCCTGCATTTCGAAGCCATCATGGGAAAGAGCAAGATATTCGTCAACGGCAAGCAGTTGACCGAACATTTCGGCGGTTATCTGCCTGTAGTGGTCGATATTTCTGACGTATTGAACTGGGGAGAGGATAATGTGATAGCCGTGTGGGCGGATAATAGCGATGATACGAGCTATCCTCCCGGAAAGGCGCAGGATGTGCTCGACTTTACCTATTTCGGTGGAATCTATCGTGATTGCTGGTTGATAGCCCATAACCCGGTCTTTGTCACTGATCCGAATTTTGAGAATGAGATAGCCGGTGGAGGTTTGTTCGTCGCTTATGATCGGGTATCGGACGTCTCAGCCGAAGTGTTGTTGAAAGCACATGTACGCAATGACAGCCGCAAGGCCTTTTCGGGTGTCGTGGAGTATGAGTTGCAGCAACCGGATGGCGTGCAGGTAGCTTTTCTGAATGATAAGATTCAGATACGTCCGGGGAAAGCGGTTACTTCAAAAGATAAAATCACAGTGAAGAATCCGATGCTGTGGAGCCCGGAAACTCCCACCTTATATAATCTGATTGTACGCATCCGTGACCGCGAGGGTAATGTGGTGGACGGTTATCGCCGCCGTATCGGTATTCGCAGCGTAGAGTTTAAGGGCAAGGATGGTTTCTGGCTGAATGGCAAACCTTATGAAAGCCCGTTGATTGGTGCTAACCGTCATCAGGATTTTGCGGTAGTAGGCAATGCCGTTGCTAATAGCATTCATTGGCGTGATGCAAAGAAGTTGCGTGATGCCGGGTTGAAAGTAATCCGTAACGCCCATTGTCCGCAAGATCCGGCATTTATGGATGCGTGCGACGAACTTGGCCTGTTTGTAATTGTCAATACACCGGGCTGGCAGTTCTGGAATGATGCTCCCGAATTTGCACAACGCGTATATAGCGATATCCGCAATCTTGTGCGGCGCGACCGTAACCATGCTTGTGTATGGTTGTGGGAACCTATCCTCAATGAAACCTGGTATCCGGAGGACTTTGCCAAGAACACTCGTGATATTGTAGATCAGGAATACCCTTATCCCTACTGTTATTCCGGTTGCGACAGCAATGCACGCGGGCACGGGCATTTCCCGGTACTTTTCACTCATCCCTCTTACGATGGTAAGTCGTGGAGTGACAAAGATGCTGACCCGGAGATAACCTATTTTACCCGTGAGTGGGGTGATAATGTGGATGATTGGAGTTCGCATAATTCTCCCAGCCGTGTAGCCCGCAACTGGGGAGAGCAACCTATGCTTATCCAGGCGCAGCATTATGCAAACCCCACTTATACATATACCTGCTACGATGCCCTTTACCGTACTCCCCGTCAACATGTAGGCGGTTGTTTGTGGCACTCGTTCGACCATCAGCGCGGTTATCATCCCGACCCGTTCTACGGCGGACTGATGGATGTATTCCGTCAGCCTAAATATTCCTACTATATGTTCAAGGCACAGCGTTCGCCCCGGAAGCAGGAACGTTTTTTTGAAACTGGTCCGATGGTTTATATTGCTCATGAGATGACCCCGTTTTCGGGTAAAGATGTGACTGTTTATTCCAATTGCGATGAAGTGCGGCTTACTTTCCTGAAAGATGGGAAAACTTATACCTATAATAAGCCGGCAGCCAAAGAAGGTATGCCCTCGCCGGTTATCACTTTCCCTGATGTCTACGATTTTATGGCTGATAAAGTTCTGTCGCGGAAGAGAAAGCAGGATGAAGTCTTGTTGCGGGCAGAAGGTTTGATAGGCGGTGAAGTGGTTGCTACGCACGAAGTGCATCCTGCTCGCCGTCCGGAAAAAGTGTTACTCTGGGTTGACAATGAAAAAGTGAATCTGAAGGCTGACGGCTCCGACTTTGTCACCGTAGTAGCTGCCATAGCCGATAAGAACGGGAATATCAAACGCCTGAATAACTACTATGTGAAGTTTCATGTGGAAGGTGAAGGACGTATTCTGGGTGATGCCGGGATACTGGCAAATCCCGCTCCGGTGAAGTGGGGGACAGCTCCGGTACTGATACAGTCCTCTTTGAAGCCCGGTAAGATAAAGATAACGGCAAGCGTACTGTTCGAAGGCTCGCAGATGCCTGTAAGTGCAGTTTTGGAGTTGGAAAGCTATCCTGCTGCTCATCCGTTGGTCTATTCGGAAAAAGATGCTTCGTTGATTGCCGTTCCGTCTTCTTTGCAATCTGCCGGAACGGCTGCCAAATCGGCTGCGCAGTTGGAACAGGAAAGGATTCTGAAAGAGCAGAATACACAACGCTTGAAGGAAGTGGAGCAGCAACAAGAAGATTTTGGTGAAAAGAGTAAGTGATGAACGGAATTGTCTGAATAATTAATTTAAAAACATATTTGACATGAAACATTTGGGTATAACTTTAGGAACAGGCTTATTGGCAACTGTTTCTTTGTGTGGCAATGCGGCAAACAAAGATCCCAAACCTAATATAATCTTCATCCTCTGTGATGACATGGGATATGGAGATTTAGGATGTTACGGACAGAAATACATTGAAACACCTAACATAGACCGTATGGCAGCTGAAGGTATGCTGTTTACGCAGGCTTATGCCGGTAGTCCGGTGAGTGCTCCTTCCCGTGCTTCACTGATGACGGGGCAACATACGGGGCATACTCATGTGCGCGGAAATAAAGAATATTGGCAGGGAGTGCCAACCGTGAAGTATGGGATTAATGACGAATTCACCGTTGTCGGTCAGGAACCGTATGATGAAAATCATATCATTCTCCCTGAAATTATGAAGAAGAACGGTTATACAACGGGAGTCTTCGGTAAATGGGCAGGCGGTTATGAAGGTTCTTGTTCTACGCCGGATAAACGGGGAATTGATGAATTTTATGGCTATATATGCCAGTTCCAGGCTCATTTGTATTACCCTAATTTCCTGAATAAATACAGTAAGCAGGAGGGAGACACGGGAGTTGTCCGCATTCTGTTGGAAGATAATATCAACTATCCGATGTTTGGTGATGACTACAGGAAACGTACACAATATTCGGCCGACCTGATTCACCGTAAGGCACTGGAATGGCTGGACGGACAGAATGGCGACCAACCTTTCTATGGTTTCTTCACTTATACCCTGCCACATGCAGAACTCGTACAGCCGAATGATTCCATTCTGAAAGGCTATAAGAAAAAGTTCTTTAGAGATAAAACCTGGGGTGGGGTCAAAGGTGGACGTTATAATGCCACTGAGCATACTCATGCTCAGTTTGCCGGTATGATTACCCGTTTGGATTATTACGTGGGCGAAGTCTTGAAGAAGCTGAAGGAAAAAGGGCTGGACAAGAACACCATCGTCATCTTCAGCAGCGACAACGGACCTCACGAAGAAGGAGGAGCAGATCCGGAATTCTTTGGCCGGGATGGTAAATTGCGCGGTCTGAAACGCCAGTGTTACGAAGGTGGCATCCGGATTCCTTTCATTGTGCGCTGGCCGGAACGCATCTCTGCAGGTTCGGTGAACGACCACCAACTGGCGTTCTATGATATCATGCCTACATTCTGCGAATTGGTGGGTGACAAAGGATTTCCGAAGAAGTATATCGACAAGAAGTTAGAAGGCGACTGTTTCGATGGCATCTCTTTTGCCCCTACCTTATTGGGGAACGCTGACAAGCAGCAAAAACATGATTTCCTTTATTGGGAATTCCATGAAACCGACCAGATGGCTGTCCGTATGGGAGACTGGAAGTTGGTAGTCAAGAAAGGGGAACCTCATCTGTACGATCTCTCAAAAGATATCCACGAAGATACCGATATAGCAGCGCAATATCCGGATATTGTGAAACGGATGCTTGAGGTTATCCGGCAGGAACACAGACCCAATGATATGTTCCCGGTGACATTACCGCAGTTTGCTTCGGATTTGAATGGAGATGAATAAAGGATAATCCTATTTTTCACTTTTTGAAAAGTGAAAAACATTCCCATGCTTTACTTTCTAACATAGAAACCTTATATTTGAACATTCCGGCGGATGGCACATTCACATACTTAGTGCATCAAGCTACCTAGAGTTTATCCTCACTTTTACCTGCACGCTTACACTCATGCTCTGTATCTCCCTATTCATCGGCGATAGAGCATGGTGGAAGCAAATAAAAAACAGGGTGTAGGCAAATTTGCCTACACCACTCTTGATTAGATGTATCTTTTTGATTATCTTTTTGTTATCCTTCATATCCATATAAAACCTTTGATTCCCTATCTTCTCATTTTCTGTTCCTTTTGATATAAAAGATGCCGGATTCCCTGCTTTTCATTAGATAGTACTCCGTTTCTTCCCTACTTTCATCCATCCTGCATAGGGATTGTATATGTCAATCTCCTATGTTCATTGGGAAAACTATGCATGTTTATTTTGTTGATATACGGCATATTAGTCGTGTTCACGTCTGTGGGGCTCGTGCTTCACGGTTGTGGAGCACGTGCTTCATAACTGTGGGGCAGCTGAACCACGGTTGTGGTCGTTGCAAAATGAAGCACTCTGAAATAAGCAATTACCTATGCGAAAGCAATGAACTGCCTATGTGAAAGCAATGATACAGCTGTGTTTACACTACATAACAGCCTTTTTACGCATGTTCCTCCTTGTATTGCGTCGGCGAACACCCCATATACTGTTTGAATACCGTACTGAAATAGCGTGATGTGGAGAATCCCGTCTGATCTGCTATCTCATTAATGTTGAGGGCGCTATGGGTAAGTAACCAGACGGCCCGTTCCACCCGGAGCTTGGTTATGTAATCGTTGGCTCCCATGCCTGACACCATCTTTAGCTTATTATAGAGTGAAGCGCGGCTGATTCCCAACTCCGTGCACAGGAAAGGCACTCCCATCTGTGGATTATCCAGATTCTCAGAGATTACCTTGTTCAGGCGTTTCAGGAATTGCTCGTCCGCCGGGCTGAATGTACTTTCCTGTGGTTGAGGCAATGGCCCCGTTTCCGTATAACGGGTTCGCATCCGTTCACGGTTTTTCAGTTGGCTCTGAATGATGGTGTGAAGTATGCTGACTTCGAAAGGCTTTGTCAGATAGGCATCAGCACCATTCTTGTAACCGAAAATCTGGCTATCCTCATCATTGCGGGCGGTGAGCAGAATAATAGGGATATGACTGATTTCCAGGTCTTCCTTGATGTGCTTGCACAGTTCATACCCATTCATGCGGGGCATCTGTATGTCGCTGACCACTATATCCGGATATGACTCCCGACAGATGCGCAGCGCTTCTTCACCGTCATAAGCCACCCATATTTTCTTGAATTTGCTTTTCAGTGCTTCGGACAGGTAGTCTGTCAAATCCTTGTTGTCGTCTACTATGAGCAGCGTGTTGTTCAGGGTTTCCTCTTTTGCGGCTGCTTCTTCCGGAATGCTTTCCACTTCCTGGGTGGGAGCTAACAGCTCATTCAGGTAAGGCTGGGGGTGCAGGGTCACTTTTCCGGGCTGTATGTTGCGGGGTAGCTCAAACCAGAAGGTTGCTCCGGGTGCGGTTTCGTGGTCATAAGCACCGATGCTTCCGCCATGCTGTTCCGCCAGAATTTTGGAATAGGAAAGACCGATACCTGTTCCCGGACGGCTGTTGTTGCCTTGGTAGAACCGGATGAAGAGGTTGTTTATGTCTATGTCCTTTAAACCGGGACCTTCGTCGGCAACGGAAATGCGCACACTGTTCTTGTCTTCGGACAGGCTTACAGATACACTGATTTCTCCGCTTTCCGAACTGTATTTCAGCGCATTGACGAGCAAGTTCGTCAGGATGGTGGTGCATTTCTCCTTGTCAAAACAGAGGGTGTCCACTTCCTGGTCCGGATTGTAGACTATGGAAATTCCTTTCATCGTTGCCTCCGGGCGGAAGTCATCGACAAGCTGTTCCACCCACGGGTTCAACTCCACATTCTCCACGTGCAGGGTGCTTTGTCCCACTTCCATCTTCCGCACGTTCAGCACCATGTTCAGAAGTTCTTTCATGCGTCCGGACTGTTTGCTGATACTTTGTATGATAGGATATTTCTCATCTTCCGGCGATAAGGAGGCTAAGAGTTGCTTTAGTGGGGCATGTATCAAGGTGAGCGGAGTGCGCAACTCATGATTGATATTGATAAGGAAACGTACTTTTTCTTCGTATACCTGCTGTTCGTGCTCTTTCATTGCCCATTTCAGCTTGTTTTCTTTACGGCGCAGCAGTGAGAAGAATCCCAGTACAATGCCTGAGAATATCAATAGGATGCAACCGGTTGTGAACCAGCCGGATTTATACCAGGGCGGAAGCACTATCAGTTCCAGAATCCGGTAATCATCCGTCCATCCGCCACTGCGGGTGCTGCATGCTGCCAGCACCTGATAAGTTCTTGCGGGTAGGCCGCTGAGTGTCAGTTCCGGCTGATAAGAGTAGATGACTTGCCCTTCCATTCCCTGCAGGGTGTAGCGGTACATGGGCTTGCGGAAAATATCTTTGTCGTGAGCGATAATCTTTATGGATATAGGTTTGCTCTGTTCTTGTACTCTCAGGCTCTGCCCGGTGTTAATCAGGGCGTTCATACGCTCTCCGCCCACCGATACGTCGGCCAGTTCCAGTACAGGAGGAGTCGCCGGTTCGTCGGGGAGTTGCCTATTGATGCAAAGCAGACCGTTGACGCCACCCATATAAATATCGCCTTGGGCAGATAATAAACGTGGCTTTTCCAGATATTCGTTCAGAATCACTCCGTCTGATTCTCCGTAGAGGATAAACTCGCTTTCGTGAATGAGATGGGCAAACAGCTTTCCATCGGTTCCCAGCCATACACGTCCCCGCTTGTCACAAACCAGTGAATTGATTTCATTAATCAGGCTGTTGGGGATGTTGATATGTTCTTGCTTTTCGGGGGAGTAACGGCTGAGTCCGTAATTGCTTCCTATCCAGAAAATGCCGCTTTCATCGATGGATATGGAGTTGAATATCGTATCTCCTTTACATCCGAATATGGTTTCCAATACATTTTTCCGTGAGTCTATCCGGTAGATGTGCTTAAAGTCGTGCAGATAGGTGATGGGACCATTGCTTTCTATCGGCAATAGGGCGCCGATGATTTCTTTGCTGTGTTTGTCGAATGGGATGTGTGTGAACTCCTGCTTGTTTATGTGGTAGCTGTAAGGTGATTCGGAAAGTAATAATATGGTTTCCGGTGTATTTTGGAATACATTAACGGTTTTTCCCCGTTTGCACAGAAGCTCGTTGATGCTGTCGTTCACGATGATTAGCGGTTGGTAATTTCCGGTTTTCCTGTCGAAGAAGAACAATCCTTTGCTGAACAGGGATACTAATAACCGTTGTTTGTCCGCTCCCGCGATAGAAGATACTTTGTCTCCCCACGTCGACATGACATGATGGAATCTCTTGCAGGCAGGGTTCAGGCGGTTGATTCCACCGCCATCTGTTCCGATCCAGATTTCATCGTCTTTGTCTTGATAGATGCATAAGATTGATTTCTCGCTTAATCCGTATTCCGTGCCGGGCAGAGCGTCCGAGTAAATCTTCATTCCTACTTCTTTTATACTAATCAAGCCTCCACGCACACTGCCTGCCCACATATTATTGTTTGCGTCAGAATATAAATAGAGAATGGAGTTGACCGGGAGAGAATAAGGATCGCCCGGAGTATGCGACAGGACGGACATGGTGTCGTCTTCCGGATTTAAAATGTAAATGCCCGCGCCATCCGTTCCGATCCAAATGCGTCCGTTATTCTCGGCCAGAGAGAGGATGACGTTAGTTTGCAGCGGAGAGTTCATACTGTGGTAGGAGTGCAGAAGTTTGCCATTCCGGTCGTAACAATTCACTCCTTGGTGATAAGGGGCTATCCATATATTTCCGTTCTTGTCGATGAGGGTGGAGATTAGTTCGTTGCTTTCAAAGGGGACGGGGCGTGTCTGTCCGGTAGGTACGTCAATGAGTAATGCGTGGTTCCAACGGTTGCTGCATAATAAGGTATGGTCGTCCCATTTTTGTAAGTTGGTAATATTGTATTTATTATTAGGTGTCAGCGGATATAAGAATTTGATTTTCCGGTTGGCATAGTCATATTTATAGAGTCTTCCGTTACCACCGAACAATACACCATCGGTCCACGGGCAGATGGAAGTCACTGTCACCGGGTTGTTGTCTTCATCGCGCGCCTGTATGAATTCATCCTTTCGGTAATCGTAGTAAAATAGACCTTTGGGGCTGATAGTCCAGATGGTATGTTCTTTGTCCTCAATGATATGTGTGATATTTCCGAGGAGATATTTTCTCAGTTCATAGCCATCAAAGCGTCCTATCCCCAACCTCGTACCAATCCATACGTATCCCTTCTCTTGGCTCACAGCCAGACAGCGGACCGAGGAGGACAGACCGTTTTGCGTACTTATTTGTTGGAAAGCGTATTGTTTATTGCCGACTGCTTTATCTGGAAAGAGTGATAATAGGAACAATACCAGTGTGGTTAACATGGTTTTTCTCATGGTGTTGCGCAAAGATTGGAACAAAAATAGGTTTTTGTATCGAGCCACACAAAACAAAAGGCAGGAATCTGATGGGAAGGGACTCCAATTTTGTCTATTTTTGACTCCAAAATTAATTAAATCACTGTTGGAAGTGGCAGTTAGTCAATTTTGGATTGGGAAATAGTGATTATTGGTCCGATGCTTTTTCTGTTTCGCTCTACATTTGCATCAAAATCAATGTTAACAAATGTCTTTAATTTAAATTTAATTCTATGAGACAGAAATTATTTAATGTATTTCTAACATGTCTGTTCTGCTTGACAACTACTGCTGCCGCTTTTGCACAGCAATCCGTCAAAGTAACAGGTAAAGTGATTGACAGCACCAATGAAGGTGTACCGGGTGTCAATGTACAAGTAAAAGGAACAACGATAGGTACCATCACGGATATTGATGGTAATTATAAGATTGATGTTCCTAATTCCAAATCTGTAGTCGTATTTTCTTTTATCGGTTATGTAACTCAGGAAATTCCGCTGGGAAACAAGACTGTAATCAATGTATCTTTGAAAGATGATACACAGTTACTGGATGAAGTTGTTGTAGTGGGATATGGTACGGCAAGAAAAAGTGATGTGACCGGGGCTACCGTAAATATCAGTCCGGATGCGAATGACGCATCTAAGGCCGTTTCTATTGATGCTTTATTGCAAGGTAAAGTGGCGGGCTTGAATGTAAGTGCTACTATGGCTACTCCGGGCGCAGCTTCTTCTGTGACTATTCGTGGTGCTAACTCGTTGCGTGGTGATAATCAGCCTTTGTATGTCATTGACAATGTTCCGCAGTCCTCTACCGGTGAATTTGCTGAATCAGCATTAGGGGGCAGCGACTTCCAAATAGCTCAAGATCCATTGAGTGCGTTGAATCCGAATGATATTGAGAATATCACTGTATTGAAAGATGCTTCGGCAACAGCTATCTATGGTTCTCGTGGTGCTAATGGCGTTATCCTTATTACAACGAAAAAGGGTAAAGCTGGAAAAGCGAAAGTGAATGTAACTGCTAACTTTACAATTGCTAATGCACGTAACCTCCATGATATGATAAATTTGGAAGAATATGCCATGTATCGTAATTCCCAAACAGACCAACCCCAATATCATTTAGCCTCGAATGGTGAGATGCATTATGTATTTAGTGGGAATGAAGCCAACTATGATCCGAATAACCCGGAAACTTATCGTACGATAACCTATCGTAACTGGCAAAAAGAAGCCTATTCATCGGCGTTCTCCCAAGCTTATTCTGCCTCTATCAGTGGTGGTTCCGATGCCATGAAATACTATGTATCAGCCAGCTTCAAGGACATTAATGGTATTGTAAAGAATACCGGAATCAAACAAGGTGATTTACGCGCCAATCTGACGGCCAATCTCTCAAAGGCCGTGACTCTGAATCTGATTATCAGTGGTGCCCTGAAACAAAATGATATGATGACCGGTGGTAATACGACAGGCGGTGTAGCCGGTTCTCTGGCACGTACGGTGCTTGATACAAAACCATTTGAGGTCCCTGCTGACGATCCGGGGGATATGGAAGCTAAGATGAACGTATTCAGCTGGGTGAATGATTATGATGATATTACGAATGATAAGAATTTCAAAGTAAGTGCCGACCTGACATGGAATATTAATAAGTATTTCTCTTATAGTCTGCGTACGGGTGGTAATATGACAATCAATGATCGTAAACGTTGGTATGGTCTTGAGTTGCCGGCAGGTGCTAATGTAAAAGGGCTTTTGGCTATCAGTAATGTGAATAAGTCAAATTATAACGTTGAAAATTTATTGAACTTCAATATTGATTTGATGAAGGATATACATTTGGCAGCAACGGCCGGTATCACTTATGATAAGTATAAGTTCTTGACTGAAAATACTTCTGCCTCCAACTTTACGATCTATGATTATCGTACGAAAGGTTTGAACCAGGCCGGTGATATCAACGTAAAGCAGCCGATACAAAAAGATTACCAATTGCTTTCTTATTTAGGACGTATCAATCTGTCTGCTTACGACAAGTACTTGCTGACGGCTTCACTCCGTGCCGATGGTTCCAGTAAGTTTAAAAAAGGTAGCCGCTGGTCTTACTTCCCTTCTTTCTCGTTGGCATGGCGTCTGGAACAGGAAGAATTTATGAAGGGTATTGAGTGCTTGAACCAACTGAAGGTGCGTGTCGGTTATGGTGAAACGGGTAATCAAGGTATTGATCCTTATTTGACCTTCTCTGATTATGCCAATAATATAGATTATGCTGATATCAATGGTAACTCCTTGAAAGGTATGGAAGTCAGCAATCTGCAAAATGATGGTTTGAAGTGGGAGCGTACTTCTTCCTGGAATGCCGGTGTTGATTTTGGTTTCTTCAAGAGCCGTTTGACTGGTACGATTGACCTCTACCGCAAAAAAACTTCCAACCTGTTGATTATGCGTTCTTTGCCATTATCCAGTGGATTTACATCAGTGATGGTGAATCAGGGATCGTTGTTGAATAAAGGTTTGGAAATCAGCCTGAATGGAGAAGTCCTTCGTAGCAAGGACTGGAATTGGTCAATTGGTGGAAACATTGGATTCAACAAGGCTACTATTGACGATTTGGGTATGGAATTAGCTGATATTGGTGCTTTGAAAGGTGTACGGGGATATTTGGGTGGTTCAATCGGTGACCACTTCGGACCTGCGAATATATTCTTGGAAGGTGAAGCACCGGGCTTGTTCTTTGGCTATAAAACTCAGGGTATCATTCAGGAAGGAGATATCGTAGACGGAAAGGTTGCTTATACAGCGGCAGATGGTACAACGAAATATTATTCTTCTTCAACTGGAAATGATATGGCGGCCGGTAACATTAAATGTGTAGATGTAAATGAGGATGGTGTGGTAGACTCAAATGATATGACTACTATCGGTAATCCGAATCCTGACTTTACTTATGGTTTCCAAACTCGTATTTCTTGGAAGGACTTGTCGCTTTCCGCATCGTTCAACGGTGTTTATGGCAATGATATTCTGAATACTAATATCCGTTACGAACAGACTCCGTCACGCCAGGCCGGTAACTTGCGCAGAGATGCTTACCTCAATGCATGGACCCCTGAAAATAAGTCTGCTCTGTATCCGGCCACAACTACCAATATCAAGAATGTGGTTTATGACCGCTATGTTGAAGATGGAAGTTTCCTGAGATGTTCGGATATTACATTGAACTATGTACTACCGAAAGTGTGGATGAAAAAGATTGGTTTCCAGAACACCAGCGTATTCGCTTCCGTGAAGAATGCATTTGTAATTACCAGCTATAGCGGATATGATCCTGAAGTGAACAGCTTTGCATTTGATGGCCTTCGCCGGGGTATTGATATGAATGCTTTCCCCAGTATGCGTTCTTTTGTATTCGGTGTAAATGTAACCTTTTAATCAACTTTAAATTTGTATGACAATGAAAAAACTGACTTCTATATTTTTGCTGGCGGGTAGTTTGGCATTAGCTTCCTGCGAATCGTGGCTGGATGAAGATCCACAATACTCTATGAACACGAAGATAATGTTCTCTACGGAAGAAAATGCACGTACGGCTTTGAATGGTTGTTATGCTTACATGACAGTGGCAAGTGGTGGCTATGGACAGACTTGGCAGGAGAATACTGTGCGCTATAGTGGTTTAGGCTGGGCGCAGACTAATGGAAATACGAATGACAAATGTGCGTTCCTTGAATGTGACTATACAGATGACTTGCTGAGATCGGCTTGGCAAGGAATGTATAAAGTAGTGAGTGAAACAAACACATTCATTGCCAATGTTAAGGAGAGTTCTTTGGACAGTAAGGAAGAAATGGAGGCTGAGGCTCGGTTCCTTCGTGGATTAGCCTACTATAATCTGACCATGTGCTGGGGAGATATTCCATTGAAAACAACCCCTTCTGCACATGACGGAGTAGAAGTGCCATGTTCGCCAAGGGCTGCTGTTCTTGATGTAGTGCGCGAAGACTGGGAGTTTGGCTATGCTCATCTGCCGGAGACCAATGCTGACGGATTTCCTACAAAATGGGCGGCACGGGCCTATATGGGTAAATTATACCATACTTTAGGCTGTCAGGGTGATGCTACGGCTTGGGAAAAAGCTAAAACTTGCTTTGAAGAAGTAAAGAATAAATATGCGCTGGAAACAAAATTCGCTAATTTGTTTGTTGACTATGTACAGAATTCTAAAGAAGCTATTTTCCAGTTTAACTTCCAGACAAACGGTGATTTGCCGGCATTCAATAGAGGTAGTTGGTTATTCAATCCCGCAGCTTCTACTACTGGTAAAAGTTTTCATCGTGTAAAGTCAACAAAGGCTCTGTTCGACCTCTTTAATGGCACTTACCCGGGTGACCCGCGTCTTGAGGTTACTTTCCTCGACCATTGGAGAAACTGTACGAACAACGTAGGCCCGAAAGCACAGGTGGAGCCAGTTCCGACTCCGCGGGATTCTACTTATGAGTATCCGAATTTCACTTATACAATTAAGGGAGAGGCTAAACCGGAAGGTTGGAAGAATCAGCCTCTGCATGTAGGACGTATTCCTTATGAAAAACTTTCTAATCCTGCAAATCCAAGTGTTAGCGAATTGTTGGCTCTTTGTGAAGATCCGACTTTGCCGACTGGTTTTGGTGACGGCCTGAAAGCTTATGTAGAGGATAAACTGACTGGCCCCAAGGCTATCGGCGACCGTTCGGTATGGCCACATTTTGCAAAAGCGTTCGACCCTCAGATGAAGGGCATCGCCAGCCATAAGAACCTGATTGTTTATCGTTATGCGGATATGCTGTTGATGTTGGCTGATGTATATAATGAACTGGATAACAAAAACGGAGCTATCAATGTGGTAGATGAAGTGTTGGGAAGAGCTCGTAATTCAGGTAAGACACCGTCTGCCCAGCCGGCAAAGTGGTCATCAGACTTAACAAAAGAACAAGTGCGCGAGAAAATTTTCTTTGAACGTTTGTTTGAAGGTGCGGGTGAGCCAGAGATGTATCAGTTGATGCGCTTACGCGGTACGGAGTTCCTAAAGAAGGCTTTGTCTGTGAACAATGATCATAACATAACGAAGACATGGGTGGAGAAGAATCCTAATTCTACCAATCCATGGGGAGAACGCATCTTTAATAAAGGTAATCTGAATGATGATAACTTCTTGAAAAAGAATTTACTAATGCCGATTCCTCGTGATGAAATGAATACGAATGGAGCTATTACCAAAAACAATTTTGGTTATTAAATAAGACCTTCTGTTTTCATAGGTTATTAGCCCGGATGCGGGTGAGCTTTTATCTCTTCATCTGCATCCGGTTTTCTTATTATAAAACTGCTTGATTATGAATAATACCTTACAATCAGGATTGCTCTATTCCCTGACTGGAGCCGCTGCCGTGGCATCCTTAACCTCCTGTTCTTCCCAAAAGAAGACTGAAGAGCAGAAGCAATATAACATCGTATACATCATGACGGATGACCACACAGCCCAGATGATGAGCTGCTATGACCACCGTTATATGGAAACACCGAACCTGGACCGCATTGCTGCCGATGGAGTACGCTTCACCAACAGTTTTGTTGCCAACTCATTGAGCGGACCCAGCCGTGCCTGCATGATTACCGGCAAGCACAGTTGTGCCAATAAATTCTATGACAATACCACTTGCGTGTTCGACGCTTCACAGCAAACATTCCCCAAACTGTTGCAGAAAGCCGGTTACGAAACAGCCCTCATCGGCAAATGGCATCTCGAAAGCCTACCTACTGGTTTCAACTATTGGGAGATTGTCCCCGGGCAGGGCGACTACTACAACCCGGACTTCATCACCCAGGATAATGATACGATACAGAAACATGGTTATGTGACGAACCTCATCACCGATGACGCCATCAACTGGATGGAGAACCAGCGGAACAAGGACAAACCATTCTGTATACTGATTCATCACAAGGCCATCCACCGCAACTGGTTGGCAGATACCTGCAACCTTGCACTTTATGAAGACAAGACTTTCCCGTTGCCGGACAACTTCTTTGACGATTATGAAGGACGTCCTGCCGCTGCGGCACAGGAGATGAGCATCGTGAAAGATATGGATATGATTTACGACCTCAAGATGCTGCGCCCGGACAAGCAAAGCCGGTTGAAGTCCATGTACGAGAAATACATCGGCCGCATGGACGAAGGACAGCGTGCCGCATGGGATAAATTCTATGGGCCTATCATTGATGATTTCTATAAGAAGAATCCGCAAGGCAAAGGACTTGCCAACTGGAAGTTCCAGCGCTACATACGCGACTATATGAAAACCGTGAAATCTTTGGACGACAACGTAGGCCGTGTGCTGGATTATCTGAAAGAAAAAGGACTGGAAGACAATACGCTCGTGGTTTACACCTCCGATCAGGGCTTCTATATGGGCGAACATGGCTGGTTCGACAAGCGCTTTATGTACGAAGAGTCCATGCGTACCCCGTTGATTATGCGCCTGCCGAAAGATTTCCAGCGCAAGGGAGATATTGATGAAATGGTACAGAACATTGACTACGCACCCACCTTCCTGGAACTTGCCGGAGTGAAAGTGCCGGAAGATATTCAGGGCGTTTCCCTGGTGCCACTGCTGAAAGGCGAGAAACCAGCCGGCTGGCGGAAGGCTTTGTACTATCACTTCTATGAATATCCTGCCGAGCATATGGTGAAACGACATTACGGAGTGCGCACCGACCGTTATAAACTGATTCATTTTTATAATGATATTGATGTATGGGAATTGTATGACTTGCAAGCCGACCCTACCGAGATGCATAACATCTACGGACAACCGGGAACGGAAGATATCACCAAAGAACTGAAAGTACAACTGAGTGCATTGCAAGAGCAATACAATGACCCTGTACGCTTTTCGCCCGAAAGAGACAAAGAGTGATAAAGTGGAATTCAAATTCATTTCATCCTAAGTTTAACTAAACTCCTGATTCACATAGCTAATAAAAAGGACCTTATGAGATATAGAACTATGTATACATTGGTATGTTTTCTGCTCATGGTAGTGGCGAACAGCCAAGCTGATAACTTGACACAACCCTTTTCTTTAGTTCCCTGCCCGGCCAACATGGTACCGGGTACGGGCAACTTTCACTTCTCGGCAAAGACAGCCTTTGCTGTGGAGAATGAAGCGCAGGCAGTAGAAGTGCGTCAACTTACAGCACTTTTCGCCCGTGCGGCAGGATTCAATCCCCGCATAAAGGTAGGAAGCAAGAAGGGAGATGTCTGCCTGACAACGGATGCATCCATGAAGGAAGAATCCTATAAACTGGAGATTACGTCGAAAAGAATCAATATCCATGCTGCCGGTATGCAAGGCTTCTTCTATGCCCTGCAAAGCATCCGTCAGTTGTTGCCTGCCGCCATCGAAGGCGTGCAAGTGACAACCGACACCGACTGGACAGTACCGGCAGTCACCATCGACGACCAACCCCGATTCGGCTATCGGGGACTGCTGGTAGACGTGGCACGGTTCTTCTCTCCTAAGGAAAAACTGTTGCGTATCATCGACTGCATGGCAATGCTGAAGCTGAATAAATTGCACCTGCACTTGGTGGATGATAACGGCTGGCGCATCGAAATCAAGAAATACCCGTTGCTGACGGAGATAGGTTCACGCCGTGTGGACCGTCCGGGCAAGAACTTCTCGGAACGCCGCAATCCCCGCCAGGGCGAGGCTACGGTGGAAAAAGGATACTATACACAGGAGGATATTCGTGAGATAGTCCGCTATGCGCAGGAACGTCATGTCGAAGTGATTCCGGAGATAGAAATGCCTGCGCACAGCAATGCTGCACTGGCTTCCTATCCATTGTTGGCATGTCCGGTGGTGAATAAGTACATCGGTGTGCTGCCCGGTTTGGGTGGGGAGAATGCCGATGTCATTTTCTGTGCCGGAAACGACAGTGTGTTCACTTTCCTACAAGATGTACTGGATGAAGTGCTCGAACTTTTCCCTTCAAAGTATATCCATTTGGGAGGCGACGAAGCACGGAAGACACATTGGGAAGTGTGCCCGTTGTGCCAGGCGCGGATGGAACAGGAGAAACTGGCGAATGAAGAGGAGCTGCAAGGTTACTTCATGGGGCGTGTGGCGCGTTATGTGCAGAGCAAAGGGCGTGAGGTGATAGGTTGGGACGAACTGACAAATGCTACCATTCCCGAAGACTTCATCATCTTGGGCTGGCAGGGCTACGGACAGGCGGCATTGAAAGCTGCCGAACTGGGGCACCGTTTCATCATGACGCCCGCACGGATCATGTATCTCATACGCTATCAGGGCCCGCAATGGTTTGAGCCGGTGACGTACTTCGGAAACAATACCTTGAAGGATGTGTACGATTACGAACCGATACAGAAAGACTGGTCGGCAAAGACCGCTTCGTTGTTGATAGGCGTGCAAGCCTGTATGTGGACGGAGTTTTGTAATGTTCCCGAGGATGTGGATTATCTGCTCTTCCCCCGGCTGTCCGCATTGGCCGAGGTGGCTTGGACTAAACCGGCACGTAAGAACTGGAAATCGTATCTGGTGGCTATGGACAGCTTCAACGAGCATCTGGCAGCAAAAGGTGTCGTCTACGCCCGCTCCATGTACAACATACAGCAGACGGTGACGCCGAAGAACGGGCATCTTGAGGTGAAGCTGGATTGTATCCGTCCGGATGTGGAAGTACGCTACACGATGGATGGTGCTATGCCTACGGCACAGTCCGCCCGTTATGTCCGCCCGTTGGTGTTCACAGGTACCCAAACTCTCAAAGCCGCTACATTTGCCGCCGGAAAGCAGATGGGGCAAACGTTGGAACTGCCTGTCGTGTGGAATCCGGCAACGGCGAAAGCGATAAAGAGCACCGGCGCCGACGGCATTGGCCGGTTGGTGAACGGTGTGCGCGGAAGTCTGAAATATACCGACTCCGAGTGGTGCTCGTGGATGAAGAATGATTCCGTTGCCTTCACCCTCGACCTGAAGAAATCTGAAATGGTGAACCGGTTGACGCTGGGCTCTATCACCAATTATGGTATGGCGGTGCATAAGCCCGCAAAGATAGAAATATGGATTTCGGCGGACGATAAAGATTATCGCAAAGTCTCTGAGCGGGCATTCACGAAGAAAGAAATTTTCCGTGAAGGTATTTTCCGCGAGGATATTCCGTTCGAAGTAGGCGGGGAGGCGCGCTACATTCGTGTTGTGGCCTACGGGGCGGGAGCTTGTCCTTTCACTCATGTACGTCCGGGACAGGAAGCGCGTATTTATTTTGATGAAATCATAGTAGAATGAATTAGCTTGTAGTCGTAGTTCGAATAGCAAAACATATATGATAAAGAATATACTTTTGAGTTTGATAGCCATATGTTCGTTTCCTGTTGCTATGATGGCACAGCCCGAGTGGCAGAGCCAGTATGCTATCGGAAAGAACAAACTGATGCCGCACGCTTACGTATGGCCTTATGATACGCCGGACGCTTTGCGGAGTGGCAACTATGAACAATCACCTTATTATATGAGTCTGAACGGCAAGTGGAAATTCCATTGGGTGAAGAACCCCGATCGTCGCCCGAAAGACTTCTATAAACCCTCTTTCTATACCGGTGGTTGGGCGGACATCGAGGTGCCCGGAAACTGGGAGCGACAGGGATATGGCACCGCTATCTATGTGAATGAGACTTATGAATTCGATACCCCTCTGTTCAACTTCAAGAAGAACCCGCCGCTGGTGCCCTATGAAGAGAATGAGGTAGGTTCTTATCGCCGCACTTTCACTGTGCCTGCCGGTTGGAAAAACCGCCGTATCGTGATTTGCTGCGAAGGCGTGATTTCTTTCTACTATATCTGGGTGAACGGTCATCAGTTAGGTTACAATCAAGGTTCTAAGACTCCTGCAGAATGGGACATCACAGACTATGTTAAAGAAGGTGAGAACACCGTGGCGCTCGAAGTCTATCGCTGGAGTGCCGGTTCTTATCTGGAGTGTCAGGATATGTGGCGCTTGAGCGGTATCGAACGTGATGTCTATCTTTACAGCACTCCCCGTCAATTCATCTCCGATTATAAGGTGACTTCTTCTTTGGATAAACAGACCTATAAAGAGGGGCTTTTCAGTCTCGAAGCCACTGTTGAGGGAGCATCGGACGGTACATCTGTTTTGGAATATACCCTGGAAGACTCTTCCGGAAAAACAATATTGAAAAAAGAAATTTCCCTGAAGAGCCGTGGATTGAGTAATTTTATTACCTTTGACGAACAGACTTTGCCGGACGTGAAACGCTGGAGCGCGGAACATCCTAATCTTTATTCGTTGACCTTGGCTTTGAAGAACGCTGCCGGACAAGTGACGCATCTGACAGGATGCAACGTCGGTTTCCGCACTTCCGAAATAAAGGACGGACGTTTCTGCATCAACGGTGTGCCTGTGTTGGTGAAAGGTGCCAACCGTCATGAACACTCTCAGTTGGGACGTACAGTCAGTAAAGAATTGATGGAAGAAGATATCCGTCTGATGAAACAACATAACCTGAATACAGTGCGCAATTCGCATTATCCGACCCACCCGTACTGGTACCAGCTTTGCGACCGCTACGGACTTTATGTGATAGATGAAGCAAACATCGAATCGCACGGTATGGGATATGGGCCAGCATCACTGGCAAAGGACAGTACCTGGCTGCCTGCCCACATGGACCGCACCCGGCGTATGTATGAGCGCAGCAAGAATCATCCCGCCATCGTCATCTGGTCATTGGGCAACGAAGCGGGCAACGGCATCAACTTCGAACGGACGTATGATTACATGAAGTCCATCGAAACTACCCGCCCCATCCAGTATGAGCGTGCCGAGCAGAACTACAACACAGACATTTATTGCCGCATGTATCGCAGCGTGGAGGAACTTCTTGCTTATGCCCATCAGACCGAACCGAAAGTCTACCGCCCCTTCATCATGACCGAATATCTGCACGCCATGGGCAACAGCTGTGGCGGACTGCGCGAATATATGGAGGTGTTCGAAACAGAACCGATCGTTCAGGGCGGTTGCATCTGGGACTGGGTCGATCAGTCGTTCCGCGAAATTGATGCCGACGGTCGTTGGTATTGGACATACGGCGGCGACTACGGCCCCAAGAATGTCCCCAGTTTCGGCAATTTCTGTTGCAACGGTTTGGTGAATGCCATTCGTGAGCCGCATCCGCATCTGCTCGAAGTGAAGAAGGCTTATCAATATATCAAGGCCAAACTGGTTGACAGTAAGAAACTTACCCTGAACGTCAGGAACTGGTACGATTTCACTAATCTGAATGCTTACACCTTGCATTGGCAGGTGGTTGGTGATAATGGTAAAGTGATTGCCGACGGTACACGTCAGGTAGATGCTGCCCCGCATGCTACGGTCGAAATTACTCTAGGTGCTGTGCGTCTGCCTTCCGATGTCCGCGAAGCTTGGCTCAATCTGAGTTGGACACCTGTTGAGGCAGCTCCGTTCATCGGCACGGACTATGAAGTGGCTTATGATCAGTTCGCACTTGCCGGAAACCGGAGCTACCGTGCTCCCGAAGTGAAACTTTCCGGTAAAGTGGAGATGGATATTGATCCGGAAACCGGTGCATTGCGCTCCTATATATATAAAGGTGAAGAAATGCTGGCCTCTCCCGTGATATTGAGTCTCTATCGTCCTGCAACGGATAATGACAATCGCGAAAAGACAGGCGGCGCCAAGGTATGGAAGAAAGCCGGGCTGGATAAACTGACACAGCGTGCCTTTTCCGTCAAGACTTCCGCCCGTGGCGGACGCAGTGAGGTGGAATTGCTGAATGCCCGTGATGAGCGCCTCGGTACTGCTTCCTTTATCTATACATTGAAGAAAGACGGAACGCTGGATGTGCAGACCCGCTTCGTCCCCGATACTACTGTCGTCACTTCGTTGGCACGTGTGGGGCTTGTGTTTGAAATGCCTGTTGCTTATAGTCAGGTTACTTATCTGGGGCGTGGGGAGCATGAAACGTATGTTGACCGCAATGAGTCCGGTCGTATCGGAATTTATCATACGGATGCAGAATGTATGTTCCATTATTATGTCCGTCCGCAAGCTACGGGAAACCGTACGGATGTCCGTTGGATGCAGCTTGCCGATGAGGCAGGAGAGGGGCTGGCTTTTTGTTCTGATACTCCGTTCCAGTTCAGCGTTATTCCTTTTACGGATAAATGCCTGGATGCAGCGACGCATGTCAATCAGTTGCGGCGCGAAGGAGTTGTGACCGTGCATCTGGATGCTGTGCAGGCGGGTGTGGGTACGGCTACTTGTGGTCCCGGTGTATTGCCTCAGTATCGGGTGCCTGTACAGGAATATACGTTCCGCTTTACGGTTCGTCCGCTGAAGTGAAGGGAGCCTGATACTCTTCTCATTCTGTCATGCCGGGTGCTGCCGTTTATAGCAACTTATTAAAAATAACATAATGCCTATGAAACAACAGATTCTAACCTTTATCCTCTCCCTGTCCATTCTCACCGGATTACAGGCGCAGGAGACTTATTATGAAAAGCACGTCGCTTTTCCCGCTAATGCTACTGCCGAAGAGAAACTCGACATGGCCTCTCGCTTGGTTCCCACTCCCCAACAGTTGGAGTGGCAGCAAATGGAGCTGACTGCTTTCCTACACTTCGGTGTGAATACTTTTACCGGTAGTGAGTGGGGTGACGGAACAGAAGATCCGGCTATCTTCAATCCTACGGAGCTGGACTGCGAACAATGGGTGCGTACCCTTAAGGAATCCGGTTTCAAAATGGCTATTATCACGTCGAAGCATCACGATGGCTTTTGCCTCTGGCCCACAAAGACCACCCGCCACTCCGTAGCCTCTTCTCCTTGGAAGAATGGAAAAGGCGATGTTGTTCGCGAACTGCGTGATGCCTGCAGAAAGTACGGTGTCAAGTTCGGTGTCTACCTTTCTCCCTGGGACCGAAATGCCTCTTGTTACGGTGACTCTCCCGCCTACAACCAGTTCTTTATTGAACAGCTCACCGAATTGTTGACCAATTACGGCGAAGTTCATGAAGTCTGGTTTGATGGTGCTAATGGTGAAGGCCCCAATGGAAAGAAACAAATCTACGATTGGGATGCCATACTGAAAACTATCCGTCGCCTGCAGCCTAAGGCCGTCACTGCCATTATGGGCGATGATGTTCGCTGGGTAGGCAATGAAAAAGGTATCGGCCGTGAAACCGAGTGGAGTGCCACGGCACTGGCTCCGGGCATTTATCCCCGCTCCGATGAGCAGAACAAGAAACTGGGTATCTATGGAAAGGCAAAGGACTTGGGTGGACGTGATATCGTGGCCCGTGCTACCGAACTGTTCTGGTATCCTTCGGAAGTGGATGTTTCTATCCGTCCGGGCTGGTTTTATCATGCCGATCAGGATAAGCAGGTGAAGTCTTTAAATCATCTGACGGATATTTATTTCAAATCAGTAGGCTATAATTCCGTTCTTTTATTGAATATTCCGCCTGACCTTCGTGGGCTGATTAATGAGAGCGATGTGCAGCGGTTAAAGGAGTTCTCCGGTTATTTGAAGAAGACTTTTGCACGCAATTATGTACTGAAGGGAGATGAAGCCTGGCGCGGAACTTCCGGCACAGTCCGTCACTATGATGTACAGAAAGGTGCACTGGTAAATACTTTTATGATTCAGGAAGATATTTCTAAGGGACAACGTATTGAAAGTTTCCTCGTCGAAGCCTATAAGGACGGTTCTTGGATTCATGTTGCCGAGGGCACTACAGTGGGTTATAAGCGTCTTGTCCGTTTTTCAGACACTTGTCCGGAACGTATTCGCGTTACGGTTCGCTCTGCCCGTGGCATGGCTAACATTTCTGCAGTAGGGTTGTTCTATGCCGAACCTCTTGCTGATAAGAGTGCGGAAGTGCAACTCAGTGATGTTTCTGTGGCTGAGTGGAAGGTGGTTGGTGGCAATGCGGCTTCCCGTTCGGCTATTGACGGAGACCGGAAAACTGTCTGGCGTGCCTCCGCTCTTACACCGCTGGTAGTCGATATGGGGCATAAAGTGGATGTGAGAGGTTTCAGTTATGCTCCCTCTTTGGGAGAAGATTTAACGGGAACTATTTATAAATATGCTTTTTACGTCAGTCTAGACGGCCGGTCGTGGACTAAATGTGAGGCAAGTGGTGAGTTCAGCAACATCATGCACAATCCTGTACCTTACTTTGTACGGTTCGGGAAACCGTATCCTGCCCGTTACTTCAAGTTGGAACCCTTGTCGGAGATAAATAATAAAAGTGTCATAACTATCGGTGAAGTCGGTATTCTGACAAAGTAGTATGATGAAATATCCTCTTGTTTCCATAGCCGCTGCGGCATTGCTTGCCGGCAATGTCGCAGCACAGCAAAAACCGAATATCATTCTTTTCCTGGTTGATGATATGGGATGGCAGGACACCTCCCTGCCGTTCTGGAAAGATACCACCGAACTGAATCATATTTATGAGACGCCCAATATGGAACGTCTGGCAAAGAAAGGCGTCAGGTTTACGAACGCCTATGCGTGTCCTATCAGCTCTCCTTCGCGCGTCAGTTTGTTCACTGGCGCAAATGCCACGCAGCACAAAGTCACGAACTGGACTTTGAAGAGAGATACACCGACCGACCGCAAGAATGAAACATTGGACTTTGAACCATGGAATTATAATGGTCTGTGTCCTGAACCCGGCCTGAAACATTCTTTCTATGCAAAGTGCCTGCCACAACTGCTTCGTGAGAACGGATATACAACGATGATGGTGGGGAAAGCGCATTTCGGCTCGATAGATACCCCTGCTGCCGATCCACTGACAATTGGCTTTGATTATAATATCGCCGGTCATGCTGCCGGTGCTATGGGCAGTTATCTGGGTGAAGAAGGATATGGTGCATCCGGCAAACCGGAATGGGCAGCGATATGGGCTGTACCGGATTTGGAGAAGTATCATGGAACGGATACTTTTCTCACTGAAGCCCTGACATTGGAAGCAAAGGGACTTATGGATAAAGCCCTTGAACAGTCCAACCCGTTCTTTTTGTATATGAGCCATTATGCCGTACATGCCCCCTTCAAGACAGACAAACGTTTCTACCGGAAATATATTGACAAGGGACTTACGCACAAAGAGGCGCAATATGCCGCTTTGTTGGAAGGAATGGATAAGAGTTTGGGAGATTTGATGGACTATGTGGATCGGAAAGGGATTGCGGATAACACAGTGGTTATTTTCATGTCCGATAATGGTGGTTATACAATAGGCCGTGCAGGCAAGAACTTTCCTTTGAGTGAAGGTAAAGGTTCATTGAAAGAAGGGGGAATACGCGAACCGATGATCGTCTATTATCCGAATGTAACGAAACCTTCGACTGTTAATGATACGCCGGTCATTATCGAAGATTTCTTTCCTACCTTACTGGAACTTGCCGGAGTGCATGATTACCAAACGCCGCAGCGTATTGACGGACAAAGTTTCATGGCACAAATAAAAGGAGAGGGCGGAAATCGGGAACGTGCTTTGTTTTTTCATTATCCGAATAACTGGGGCGAGAGAGTACAGACCACCGGTGCGCCGCAAAGTGCCATAGTGAAAGGTGACTGGAAACTGATTCATTATTACGAAAACGGGAAGAATTGCCTTTATAACTTGGCGGACGATATTTCTGAAAAGTATGACTTATCTGCCGGTTATCCGGATAAAACAAAAGAACTGGCGAAGACGTTAAGCGATTATTTGAGAGAACAGCATGCCACCATGCCTGTTCTGAAAAGAACCGGTAATTTTGTTTCTTATCCTGATGGCGGACAAGTAGGGAGGAAATTGCCGAAAGATGATGAAACGTTGGTTTATGATCATCCGGGGAACGCGCTGTCTCTAAAGGAAGGGGACAGACACCCTAAGGCGGATGGCTGGTATTTCTATACAGCTCATGAGTTTAATAATAAAGATACCAGAAAGGGACTACCGCTTGGTTTCATAGAGCATAGGGGCATGCATATGTCGTGTGCGGCAAAGGTCGATAACCGGAAATGCTCGAAAGTGGAGGGAGGAGTCTTGCGCATCTGGAGTGTGGAAGAGAAAGACTCGATAGATAACCGTTTCGGTAAGAAGGTGAAATATTCTCATGGCTGTTACCGTACTTCTTTGCCGGGAAGTAAGGAGTTCTGGTGTAATTTCACCGAGAATATGCGCATTGAGATCCGTTTCAAACGTACTCCCTACGTAGGCTTTAACGATGCCCTTTGGTTTATGGGCAATAATAACCGTCCCTGGCCGAAGAACGGTGAAATCGACCTTTTGGAGAATCCTAAGAGGACGCTGAACGACCGCGCCCATTTCACACTGCACTCCGAGAATCATTATGCCGGTGTGGTAGGTGGTTCGGGCAGTGTAACTTCCACGATCGACCTTGCCGATATGTCCCGGTGGAATATCTATTGGCTGGAGTGGTATCCCGACCGTATCGTGGGTGGTGTCAACGGGCAGGCTTACTTTGAACATCGCAAAGGTGACGATGGTAATACTGACTGGCCTTGGAATGATCCGCTGGGGTTCTTTCTTATCTTCAGCACAGGTATCTCTGTGAATCCGAATGCCTGGCCCGGTGCCATTGTCCCTGCTGAATGGAAGAAAGACGCGACGCCTGCCATGTATGTTGACTGGATACGTGTCTACGTAAATGATGAGTATAAAGGAGACGAAGCACCGGCTGCGAAATACTATTGAGCTACTGAAGTCGTACCTTATAAAGCAGAAATGGGCAGATTGGAACTAACTCCAAGTCTGCCCATATTCTTATTTGACACAACTAAAATCTGTACTGAATCTATATAAGTCGTAGATTATTCACTTTCTCTTTAAACAAAATCCTTCAGTTCTTGTTGTAGCTTCTGACGGGTGAAGAAGATGCGGCTTTTGACTGTTCCCAGCGGTAATCCTAACTTCTCGGCGATTTCGCGGTATTTGAAACCGGAAACGTGCATGGAGAACGGCACTTTATATTCGCGGGGCAGTGCATTCACGATGCGGTGCATCTCTTTCAGATCGTAAGCGGTTTCTGTACATTCGAAGCCGGATTCCTGCGGCAGGTTCAGATGATAAAGATTATCCGTCTGATCTACGAATGTTTGGTCACGTATCACCTTGCGGTAATTGTTAATAAAGATATTACGCATGATGGTGTATGTCCATCCTTTGAAGTTGGTATCGGGAGCATATTTATCTTCGTTATCCAATATCTTTAACGATGTTTCCTGAAGTAAGTCATTGGCTTCTTCACGGTCGGAGGTCAGTTTGTATGCAAAGCGTAATAGATCGTCTTGTACTCCGAGCAAGTCTTTCTGGAATGTAATACTATTATTCATATCAATCTCCTTTTCTAAGTTATTCGTTCGTCTTGTTTGCTTTTGCAATTTTACGAAAGTTATATCACTACGGTGGGTGGATTTCAGTTAATATATAGGGGGAAAACTATCAATTGATAGTTTTCGGGTGGTATTTTGATAGTTTTCAGGTGGTCGGCGATAGCCTTTTTGCTCATAAATGGTGGGGGGAAAACTTTCTTCAAGCTTCCCGCCCCACACTGGTTACTGGTCATTTAAGGAGTCTTCATTGAGGGACATCATTAATATTAATATATAGTTAAGGAATAGGTTTACGTTAGTTATCTAAAGTCTTTCAGTTCTTGCTGCAACTTCTGGCGTGTGAAGAAGATGCGGCTCTTTACTGTTCCCAGTGGTAATCCAAGTTTTTCTGCAATTTCGCGGTACTTGAAACCGGAGACGTGCATGGAGAATGGAATCTTATATTCACGGGGAAGTGCGTTCACCACGCGGTGCATCTCCTTCAGGTCATAGGCACTTTCGGTACTCTCGAAGCCTGAATCCTGCGGGAGGTTCAGATGGTAGAGGTTGTCCGTCTGGTCTACGAAAGTCTGGTCGCGAACCACTTTGCGGTAGTTATTGATGAATATATTGCGCATGATGGTATACATCCATCCTTTAAAATTAGTATCAGGCATGTATTTATCTTCATTATCCAATGCCTTTAAAGAGGTTTCCTGGAGCAGGTCGTTGGCTTCTTCACGGTCGGAGGTCAGTTTATATGCAAAGCGTAATAAGTCGTTTTGTACTCCGAGCAAATCTTTTTGAAATGTAATACTGTTCATATTGTTCTCTCCTTTTTATTTATAGTTATTCATTCGTTTTACTTTTGATGTTGCAATTTTACGAAAGTTGGCTCACTCTGACGGACGTATTTCCGGTAATCTTTAGGGCAAAAACTATCAATTGATAGTTTTTGGGTGCCTTTTGTTTGTTTCTGGGTGCAGTTTTCGACTATTTTATTGCGTATAATTAAAAAGATGAGTTAATTTTGCGCAATCATTTCATCTTAAAAAGAATGGCTGACGACTCTTTATTTTTGATTGATATTGATAAGGTGCTCCGGGAAAAGGCTCCGAAGCACTATAAGTATATCCCTAAATTCGTCGTCTCTTATCTGAAAAAAATCGTTCATCAGGAAGAACTGAATGTATTCCTATATGAGTCGAGGGATAAGATGGGCGTGGATTTTTTAAAAGCTTGTCTGGAATTTCTTGATGCCAAAATTGTGGTAAAGGGAGAAGAAAACCTGCCGAAAGAGGGACTGTACACCTTTGTCTCCAACCATCCGTTGGGAGGCCAGGATGGTGTGGCTCTGGGCTATGTATTGGGCTCTTTTTATAATGGTAAGGTGAAGTATATGGTGAACGACCTGCTGATGAACCTGCACGGGTTGGCTCCGCTTTGTATACCTATTAATAAGACGGGCAAACAGGCGAAAGACTTTCCGAGAATGGTGGAAGCCGGTTTCGCATCGGATGACCAGTTGATTATGTTCCCTGCCGGATTGTGCTCCCGTCGCCAGAATGGAGTGATCCGTGACTTGGAGTGGAAAAAGGCTTTCATAGTGAAGAGCGTGCAAGCCCAACGCGATGTAGTACCCATCCATTTTGAAGGACGGAATTCCGACTTTTTTTATAATTTGGCCAATATCTGTAAATTCTTGGGTATCAAGTTTAATATTGCAATGCTCTATTTGGCAGATGAAATGCTGAAGAACCGTCATAAAACGTTTACCGTCACTATAGGAAAGCCCATACCTTGGCAAACTTTTGATAAATCGAAAACTCCTGCCGAATGGGCGGCTTATGTGAAGGATATCGTATATAAGTTATAAATCGATGGTACAGTGATAAGGTAATAAAGTGAATTTAAAGAACTACTAACAGAAAAATATGGAAGAGATTATTGAACCTATAAGCAAGGAACTTCTGAAAGCGGAACTGACTGAGGAGAAGCGTCTGCGTATGACTAATAAGAGCCATAATCAGATTTATATTATTACAGCTCAGGATTCGCCGAACACCATGAAGGAAATCGGGCGTTTGCGTGAGATTGCTTTTCGTGCGGCAGGCGGAGGAACAGGTAAGCCGCTGGATATTGACGAATACGATATCATGGAGAATCCTTATAAACAGCTGATTGTCTGGAATCCGGAAGCAGAGGAAATATTAGGAGGTTATCGGTATATCCTGGGCACGGATGTTCAGTTCGACGAGGATGGTGCTCCCATTCTGGCTACGGCCCATATGTTCAATTTCTCAGAGAAGTTTCTGAAAGAATATCTCCCTACGACTATAGAACTGGGACGTTCGTTTGTCACTGTTGAGTATCAGTCTACCCGTGCCGGAAGCAAAGGTCTGTTTGCGCTGGATAACCTGTGGGATGGTTTGGGGGCGTTGACGGTAGTGATGCCCAATGTGAAGTACTTCTTCGGTAAGGTTACTATGTATCCGACTTATCATCGTAAGGGACGCGACATGATTCTTTATTTTCTAAAGAAGCATTTTGAAGATAAGGATTGCCTGATTACTCCGATGAAACCGCTTGAAATGGAAGCTAAGGAGGCTGATTTGGCTGCTTTGTTCTGTAAGAATACCTTTAAAGAAGATTATAAAATACTGAATTGTGAGATACGTAAGTTAGGTTATAACATTCCTCCGTTGGTGAATGCTTATATGAGCTTGAGCCCTACAATGCGTATGTTCGGTACTGCTATCAATTATGGTTTCGGTGACGTAGAAGAAACCGGCATTCTGATTGCTGTAGACGAAATTCTGGCAGAGAAGCGTATCCGCCACATCCAGTCGTTTATTGAAAGCGAGCCGGAAGCATGTAAGCTTACCTCTGGAGCCAATAAGGTCTTCTTTCCAAGCAGATAAAGTCATCTGTTTGTATGGCTAATGCAATGTGTTGTATAGCAATGATTTATATGACCTTTTATACTGCCGGAAGACTGTTTCCGTTAATCTTCCTGTAAAGGTCGAGTGCGAAGACATCCGTCATTCCGGAAATATAATCCAATACTGCCTGTATTCTTTCGTAGAGTACAGGCGCTTTTATGTTGTACTGGCTCGATACACGGTTGATGAGTAGTTGTGAGTAAGCCTTTTCCGGCGAACGTACGGCATCGATCATCAGGTCGAGCAAAGTGCTGATGATGCGGAAACCGGCAAGTTCAATGTCCAGTACATCCCGTGAACGGTAAATCTTCTCCAGAGAGAGGGCGGCGCAATGATTGTAAGCGTTGGCGGGCAGTTCGGAGATATGCTTGATGAGGCTTCCTTCAAATTCTCCTTCCAATATCTCTACTTCATTGTTCAGAAAGGCTTGGGTGCATTCCCGGATGAGTAAGCCGATGACGCAGGAGCGCAGATACGCAATCTGTTCGTTGATATCGCTCACAAAGTCCAGGGTCTTGAGCATGTGCGCTTTGCGTTCTTCGGGGAAGTAGGATAGAAGCAGATCCTGCGTTTCCCTGGTGGTAAGTATCTTTAGTTTATGGGCATCTTCGATATCCATCATCTGATAGCAAATGTCGTCTGCCGCCTCTACCAGATAGACGAGCGGATGGCGGGCATACTTCAAAGGACTATCATTCAGTTTCTTCATACCCAGTTCTTCGGCTATCCGGCGGAAACTATCTTCTTCGGTTGTAAAGAAGCCGAACTTCGACTTTTTACCGGCTAAACTCGATGAAAAGGGGTATTTTACGATGCTGGCAAGCGTGGAGTAAGTCAGGACGAAGCCCCCTTTGCGTCTTCCCTCGAATTGGTGGGTGAGCAATCGGAAAGCATTCGCGTTTCCTTCGAAGTGCGTCAGGTCCTCCCATTGCGCAGCGGGCAACTGCTCTTTCAGCGTCATGCCTTTTCCTTCAGAGAAAAAAGTAGAGATGGCGCGCTCGCCGGAATGTCCGAAAGGAGGATTGCCTAAATCGTGTGCCAGGCAGGCGGCTGATACGATAGAACCGATTTCGGGCAGGTATGAGTTCTGTAGTTCAGGTTGGCGGGCAAGGATGGCTTTGGCAACATCATTTCCTAAAGAACGGCCCACACAGGAAACTTCCAGACTATGTGTCAGGCGGTTGTGTACGAAAATACTGCCCGGCAGAGGAAAAACTTGTGTCTTGTTCTGCAAACGGCGGAAAGGTGCTGAGAAAACGAGACGGTCATAGTCCCGCTGAAATTCAGAGCGGTTTTCGTGGCGTTCCTGGTGAAATTCTTCCAGTCCGAAACGTTTGGCAGATATGAGGGTATTCCAGTTCATGGCGATAATTACGAATTATGAATTACAAGTTGCAAGAGTCAAAAGGGGGGAGACACCTGCCCTTTGTTATTATTTAACTGCAAATGTATCACTATTTTGCTTTAAAAACAGTATTTTCGCCCAAATTTATCATTCATAATTATCGTCATGAACGTACAAATCATTAATAAATCAAAACATCCGCTTCCGGCCTACGCCACTGAATTATCCGCAGGTATGGATATCCGTGCTAATCTGTCAGAATCTATTTCGTTAGCTCCGATGCAACGTTGCCTGGTACCTACGGGATTATATATCGCCTTGCCTCCGGGTTTCGAGGCGCAGATTCGCCCCCGTAGCGGTCTGGCTATCAAGAAAGGTGTTACGGTGTTGAACTCTCCGGGAACTATCGATGCCGATTACCGTGGGGAAATTTGTATCATTCTCGTGAACCTTTCGTCGGAGATATTTGTGATAGAAGATGGGGAACGCATTGCGCAAATGGTGATAGCACGCCATGAACAGGCCGTATGGCAGGAAGTGGAAGTGCTGGACGAGACCGTGCGTGGTGCCGGTGGTTTCGGCCATACGGGAAAGAAATAATTAATAATTAAAGGAACTGAGTTCTATTAATTGAATGAAAATGAAATTTAAGATATTATCGCTTTTCGTACTGTGTGCGGTGCTTATATCGTGCGGCACTTCCCGGCAGGGAGGGAAGAAACAACGGAAAGGAGCCAAAGCGCAGGTCGTGCTTACGCCCGAAGAACAGCGTAGATACGATTACTTCTTTTTGGAAGCGTCCCGCCTGAAGATGCAAGAGGATTATGGGGCGGCTTTCGACTTGCTGAAGCATTGTCTGGCCATCAATCCGAACGCTTCGTCGGCTCTGTATGAAATCTCACAGTACTATATGTTCCTCAAACAGCTTCCCCAAGGGCAGGCTGCTTTGGAAAAGGCGGTGGAGAATGATCCGGATAATTACTGGTACAGCCAGGGATTGGCAAGCCTTTATCAGCAACAAAATGAAATGCAGAAAGCTACCGACTTGCTGGAAAGTATGTCTGTCCGTTTCTCGGACAAGATGGAGCCTCTGTATAGTCTGCTGGAGATTTATAACGGCATGGAAGATTACGAAAAAGTGATTGCCACCCTGAATCGTTTGGAAGAAAAGATGGGGAAGAACGAGCAGCTCAGTATGGAGAAATTCCGTATTTACTTGCAGATGAAAGATAATCAGAGTGCTTTCCGTGAAATAGAAAGTCTGGTAGAAGAATATCCGATGGATGTGCGCTATCAGGTGGTGCTGGGTGATGTCTATATGCAGAACGGGAAAAAGGAAGAGGCTTATAATCTATATAAAAAGGTGCTTGCCGCCGAACCGGACAATGCGATGGCCATGTACTCGCTGGCTTCCTACTATGAGCAAACCGGACAAAAAGAACTTTACGAACAGCAACTCGACACTCTTTTGCTGAACAAGAAAGTCCCTTCGGATACGAAGCTGAACGTTATGCGCCAGTTTGTCGTTGAGAACGAAAGGGCGGGCCGGGACAGCACCCGCGTTATTACCTTGTTCGACCGCATTTTGGAGCAAGACCAGGATGATGCGCAGGTACCTATGCTCTACGTCCAGTATCTTCTTTCCAAAAAGATGAATAAAGAAACACTTCCGGTGCTGAAACAGGTTCTGGATATTGACCCTACCAATACTGCCGCCCGCATGATGCTTCTTGGCGAAGCTGTCAGCAAGGAAGATTATCAGGAGATTATCCGTTTGTGTGAGGCAGGTATCGAGTCTAATCCCGAAATGCTGGAATTTTATTTCTATCTGGCGATAGGCTACAATCAGGCGGAACGTACTGACGATGCACTTGCCGTCTGTAAGAAAGCGTTGGAGAACGTCACGGAAAACAGTAAAAAAGAAGTGGTTTCGGATTTTTATGCCATCATGGGTGATGTTTATCATACGAAAAAGATGAATACCGAGGCTTATGCTGCATACGACTCTGCATTGGTTTACAATTCGGCCAATATCGGGGCATTGAATAACTACGCCTATTATCTTTCTCTGGAACGTCGTGATCTGGATAAGGCGGAAGAGATGAGTTATAAGACGGTGAAAGCCGAACCGAATAACTCCACTTATCTGGATACTTATGCCTGGATATTGTTTGAGAAAGGCAATTATGCCGAGGCCCGCCTCTACATAGACGATGCCATGAAGAACAAGGGGAGCGAGAGCGACACTATTGTAGAACATTGCGGTGACATCTACTACATGACCGGTGACGTGGATGGTGCTTTGAAGTATTGGAAACAAGCTCAAGAGATGGGCAGCGAGTCCAAGACGCTCAAAAAGAAGATTGAGAAAAAGAAATATATATCAGAATGAAAGCATTATACTGCAGATACAAGGCAGCGGGACGTATCTTGCCCCTCTTGCTTCTCTTGAGTTTGGTGGTAGGGCTTTCCGGCTGTAAGACTTCCCGGAAGGCGACTTCATCATTGGGAGAACCACGCTATCTTTCCTCTAAAGTGCAGTTGACCATTCCTAACAAGGGTGGTTCTATTACGCTGAACGGCACCATGAAGCTCGTCAGCGGTGAACGGATGCAACTGTCTCTTCTTATGCCGATTATCCGTAGTGAAATAGCCCGTCTGGAAATCACTCCCGATGATGTGCTGGTGATAGACCGCATGGGAAAACGTTATGTGCAGGCTTCACGTAAGGAATTGAAAGACATCCTCCCCCGGAAGGCAGACTTTGCCCATTTGGAGAAGATGCTTTTTGATGCCTCCAAACCCGGAGGGAAAAACTCTTTGACAGGTAAAGAACTGGGTATCGCTTCTTTGGAAAAAGGAAAAATCGTTCTTTCGGACTTTTCTAACAAAGAAATGTCGCTGGCGCCCACACAGGTCTCTTCCCGCTATACGAAAGTAGAATGGACTGAACTTTTAGAGATGCTGGCGAAGTTATGAAACATTTTCTTTGTATCTTCATAGGTTGTTTCTGTCTGGCTATGCCGCTTTATGCCCAATCCAACAAGATGATTAAGGAACTGGAGAGTAAGCGGGGTGCTTTGCAAAAGCAGATTGCCGAGTCGGAAACACTCTTGAACACTACAAAGAAAGATGTGGGAAGTCAGTTGAACGGGCTTGCCGCCCTCACCGGACAGATAGAAGAACGGAAACGGTATATCCTTGCCATCAATAATGACATGGAAACCATCGACCGCGAACTTTCCAAACTGGAGCGCCAGTTGGTCCGCCTTGAAAATGACCTGAAAGATAAGAAGAAGAAGTATGAGGCTTCTGTCCAATACCTTTATAAGAACCGTTCCGTACAAGACAAACTCCTGTTTATCCTTTCAGCCAAAACCTTTTCGCAGACTTATCGACGTCTGCGCTATGTGCGCGAGTATGCCGATTATCAGCGTCTTCAGGGTGAAGAAATTCTGAAGAAACAAGAGCAGATCAACCAGAAGAAAACGGAACTTCAACAAGTGAAGAAGGCGAAAACCAATTTGCTGAAAGAGCGTGAGGTTGAAAAAGAAAAACTGGAAGCTCAGGAAAAGGAGAAGAAGGCGTTGGTTGCCAATCTGCAAAAGAAGCAGCGTGGTTTGCAGAACGAACTGAATAAGAAACGTAAGGAGGCCAACCAACTGAATGCCCGTATAGACCGCTTGATAGCCGAAGAAATAGAAAAAGCCCGTAAACGTGCCGCAGAGGAAGCCCGTAAGGAAGCTGTTGCCCGCAAGAAAGCCGCTGAAAAAGAAGCTAAGGATAACCCGGCTACTGCATCTTCCGGAACTGCCGCCCAAAAAGCTGTTCCTCTTGAAACATACACCATGGATAAGGCAGATCGGGAACTATCCGGCAGTTTCGTCAGCAACCGGGGTAAGTTGCCGATGCCTATCACCGGTCCGTATATCATTACAAGCCGCTACGGACAATACTCCGTAGAAGGGCTTCGCAACGTAAAACTGGATAATAAGGGGATCGACATTCAAGGTAAGCCTGGTGCACAGGCACGTGCCATATTCAACGGAAAGGTGGCTGCCGTCTTCCAGCTGAACGGTCTTTTCAACATTCTTATCCGTCATGGCAACTACATTTCCGTTTATTGTAACCTGGCCTCTGCATCTGTCAAGACGGGTGATACTGTGACTACCCGCCAATCCCTTGGGCAGGTATTCTCGGATGGTGCGGACAATGGGCGCACGGTGCTGCACTTCCAGTTGAGGAAGGAGAAGGAGAAACTGAATCCGGAGCCGTGGCTGAGTCGCTGATTCAAGAACCTTTCAGTGAAATATACTTGCCCCATTCTACCAAGCTATTTTGTATTACTTTGCAGCATAGCTTCCGTTACTCTACACGGTAATTCCTTTTACCCAAAACGGTAACTTCTTTTACCCTCGGTGGTAACTTTGTTTACATGCCGAGATAAAAGCCGTTACATACCGTAGTAAAGGTCGTTACAATAAGCGATAAAGGTCGTTACGCCCAGCGGTAAATACTTTTACATTCTTGGGTTAATAGTCGGTAAATGCAATGCGCTGATAATTAGAGTATCTAATAAGAAGATGCTGAAGTCAATTTATTTTGTACGGCTTAGAGTTAGTTCTTTATTTTATTCATAAGGTTGCTCCGTCCAGCAAATTCAGATACAATTCTATCGCCTCTTCTATCTCCTGAATGAAGATGAACTCATCTGCCGTATGAGAACGACTACTCTTTCCCGGCCCCATCTTCAAGGAAGGGAATGACATCAGAGCCTGGTCTGAAAGAGTTGGAGAGCCGAAAGGTGTACGCCCCATGGCAACGGCACGCTGCACTATCGGGTGTTGTTCTTCTACGTGGGAAGAACTTAAACGGAAGGAACGGGCTTTTGCTTCACAGGAAATATGCTTTTTAATTTCTGCAAATAGTTCCTGATTGCTGTAACACTCATTGCTGCGGATATCTACAACGAAGGTACAGCGGTCGGGGATGACGTTATGTTGAGTGCCTGCGTTTATTTGCGTCACGCTCATTTTTACAGGCCCTAACAGTGGGGAGACTTTCTCAAATTGGTAGTCGCGAAACCAGGCGATATCCTCTAATACCTTATATATAGCATTGTCTCCTTCATTTCGTGCGGCATGTCCGGCTTTGCCGTAAGCGGTTACATCCAGCACCATCAATCCTTTTTCGGCAATGGCGGGTTGCATTTCGGTCGGTTCGCCAACGATGGCAAAACTGATGGGAGGTAGTTCGGGTAGTACACACTCGATGCCGCCTTTTCCGGAAACTTCTTCTTCGCAGGAAGCCAGATAAATCAGATTATACTTCTGTGTCGTGCGGCAGAGTTGCAGAAAAACCTGTAACAAGCTGACTACACTTGCACCCGCATCGTTACTGCCCAATCCGTATAGTTTGCCGTTGCTTTCCATTGTAGGGCTGAATGGGGCTTTCCGCCAACCGTTTACGGCCTTTACGGTATCAATATGCGAGTTCAGCAGTAGGGTTGGCTTTTTCAGGTCGAACATCGGACTGAAACACCAGATATTGTTACCTTTACGTCCGGTTGCCATGCCCTGCAGCTCAATATAATTCTGTAGATAGTCTGCCGCTTTTTCTTCATCGCGGCTAAGGGAAGGAATTGCAATCAGAGACTTAAGAACTCCGGTTGCTTCAGAAACCATTGTGGGTATATCGTAAGTCATATCTTTTTTTAATAAATTATCCGAGTGCAAATTTATGGATAAATCCTGATATATACTTATAATGATAAACATTTAATAAACCCATACTCTTTCATGTAGTTTATTGTATAATTCGTATCTTGATGAAGATATGTCTAAAGATTAGAACAGTTTTTTTAATTATCCACGTAAAATTATTATTTATGGCATCTATTAAAACTAAATTCGTAACCTCTTCTAAAGAGGATAAGCAAGTAAAAGACCGTACCTCGCCAAGCATTTTCTTACAGCCATTCATGCAAGAGGTTATCCATCGCATGCATGCACTGGGCAAAGAACGTACCGGAGAGACCTATACCAGTACGCTTAATAGTTTTATGCGTTTTCGTCGCAATAAAGATATTCTTTGGGAAGAGTTTGATGCAGATTTGCTGGTCTCCTATGAAGCCTACCTTAAATCTACCGGAGTGGATATGAACACCATCTCCTTCTACAACCGGATTTTGCGCGCCGTATACAACCGGGCAGTAGAAAAAGGACTTACTACGCAAAGATATCCCTTTAAGTATGTGTATACAGGTATCGGGAAAACCGTCAGGCGCGGGCTTCCCTTAAAGGTAATCCGTAACATCAAATACATGGATTTGTCGACATTTCCCTTGCTTGACTATGCTCGTGACATGTTTCTCTTCAGTTTCTACACTCGTGGTATGTCATTTATAGACATGGCCTACCTGAAGAAAAGCGATCTGAAGAATGGCATTCTTACTTATCGGCGTAAGAAAACGGGGCAACGCCTTTGGATAGGGTGGGAAAAGGATATGCAGGACATACTCGATAAATATCCTGTAACACAAGGTTCTCCTTATCTACTTCCTATCATTCGCGAAGCAGGAGCAAAGGAAAGGACGCAATACAATAGCGCGCTCCATCTCATTAACCGGAAGTTGAAATCTATAGGGGAGATGTTGGATATCTCAATCCCATTAACTATGTATGTGGCGCGCCATTCTTGGGCAAGTGTAGCTAAAAGTAAAAATATTCCTCTTTCCGTCATTAGCGAAGGAATGGGACACGATTCTGAAAACACAACCTTGATTTATCTGACTTCACTTGATACTACTATAATAGATAAGGCTAATAAGGTAATAATAAAATCAATTTAGCTGATATGTTGGAGTCAGTCTCTTCCCAAGAGATGGATGGTGATATTGTTGGCTACAAAAACAAGAAAAAGAAACATATACAAAGTGATATTTCAATATACATTTCAATATACAATGCGGTTATTCAATGCAAAACTTCTAAAAAAAATCAGGTAGGTGTTTGGATATAACTACTGTTTGTCATATTTTTGCGCCCCGAATCCATCTCTTGGGAAGAGATGAATCTTAAAACAACAGTCTTTAATTCTTTTTTTGACTGTAAAAAATATAGAAAACTTGAGCGTTATTACGAATTGTGATGATATCAAAACAATGAGTGGTGATTTCAGTAAAATCTATGTTTTTTGCTGAATACCTCTTGTTGTTACCACCGGCGGTATATATGCCGGGCATACAGTCTTTTGTTTGATCTCTTTTAGGAGGTTTAATTGGTAGATTGATTAATTTTTCTCCGGCTTTATGGAGAAAGATATATATTAAAGATACTAACAAATCTTATATATGGGAAAGATGACTTTAAAACTTTATGCGGTTTTGTTTTTAGGTCTTTTCAGCATGGGAGCCAAATGTCAGGAAATGGCTCTGAAAAGTAATTTGCTATATGATGCTTTTGCCACGTTGAACGCGGGGGTGGAGGTCGGTCTTGCGAACAGATGGACATTGGACGTATCTGCCAATTATAATGGCTGGACCCTCTCTCACGACCGGAAATGGAAACACTGGCTTCTGCAACCCGAGGCACGCTACTGGTTTTGTGACCGGTGGGCGGGTCATTTTGTAGGTGCGCATGCCCTTGGTGGACAATACAATGTGGGAAATCTGGACAATAACCTTTCTTTTCTCGGAACCGACTTCTCCGGAATCTCCGACAATCGTTATCAAGGTTGGTTTGCAGGGCTTGGATTAGTATATGGCCATTCGTGGATACTTAATAAACATTGGAATTTGGAAGCTCTGTTTGGTTTCGGGTGGGTTTATACCCGCTACGATGTTTATCCTTGTGCCCATTGTGGTACAAAAGTGGCTGAAGACAAACCACACAATTACATAGGTCCCACGAAAGCGGCAATCAATCTGGTTTATACATTTTAAATTTTACGGTTATGGATGCAAGATATGGAATAGCGAAAATATTGATTTGCGCTCTGTTGCCTCTATGCGCAGCGCCGGTACTGAAAGCCCAGTCGCTGATGGACGGGCAGATGGAAGTGCGAAACCTGGCAGTGTCCAGACAGGAAGATAAACTGTTTGTCTCGCTGGATCTTGATGTTTCAGCGCTCAAGGTCGGCACCAACCGCGAAGTGGTGTTTGCCCCCACACTCAGCAAAGGCGAGCACCAGATAGAGTTGCCGGCAGTGATGGTGGCAGGACGGAATCGTTACTATCACCATCTGCGCAACAAATCTGCCGTGAACCTCGACAAACTCTACCGTAGCGGTGAACGGGATGTGATAGAATACCGCTTGGTAGTGCCTTACGAGAAATGGATGACTAACGCTGCTCTGAACGTCTCTAATACTACCAACGGATGTTGCGGTACTCCCATTCTGAACGATATTTCTCTGTTGAAGAACGTACTTCCGGAAAAGAACGTGATGGCTTTCTTTCCCGAATACGTCTACATACGCCCGAAGGCTGAACAGAAAATCAACCAGATAGAAGGCTCGGCTTACATCGATTTCCCTGTAAACCGCACGGAACTGTATCCCGAATACCGCCGTAACCCGCAAGAACTGAAGAAGATTCTCGCTACTATAGACGCTGTGAGAGAAGATGCCGATACCCGCATCCTTACCATTAGCATCAAGGGTTACGCTTCGCCCGAAGGTTCATACACGAACAATATACGCTTGGCAAAAGGACGTACGGCAACGCTGAAAGAATACGTGCGCAGACAATACCACTTCCCCGATTCATTGTTCATCACTGACTACGAACCGGAAGACTGGGAAGGCTTGAGACGCTTCGTGGAAGGTTCGCATCTGACCTATCGTGATGAGATTCTGCGCCTGATAGACAGTGACATGGAGCCGGATGCCAAAGACCGTAAGATTAAGGTGACTTATCGTGATGATTATGCCTATCTGTTGCGTGAAGTTTATCCCGGACTGCGCCACTCCGACTACATGGTGCGTTATGAAGTGCGTGCCTACACTGATCCGGAAGAAATAAAGCGTCTGCTACGGACGCAACCGCAGAAGTTGAGTTTGGAAGAGATGTACCTCGTGGCACAAGATATGGAGCCGGGCAGCGAAGAGTATAACGAAACTTTCGAGATAGCTGTACGCATGTTTCCCGAAGATACCACTGCAAACTTGAATGCTGCCAATACCGCCATGCGCTTAGGCAACTTGCCTTTGGCAGAAAAATATTTGGAAAAAGCCGGTGATACGTCTGAGGCTGCTTATGCCCGGGGAATCCATGCTGCTCTTTCCGGCAATTACGAGGTGGCCGAGACATTGCTGAAAGAGGCCGACCGGAAAGGACAGGAGAAAGCCAAAGAGATGCTGAAACGTTTGGAAGAGGTAAGAAAGAGTTTGGAATAAGATTGGAATAAGATAAAAAAACAGAAGAATCAATCGGATAGAATAAACTTAATTATAGAACATTTAATTTGATTACGCTATGAAAAAGAAATTTTGGAGCAATTTTTTCATGGGAATCTTGGCAATGGGACTCATTGCCGGATGTAGCAGCGATGAATGGGAAGAGGGTGGAAATACCCCGAATCCTGATTTGGAAGATGCTGTGTATATGAACGTACAAGTGCAATTGCCGGTGGCAGGGGCAGGAACGCGCAGTGAGACCAACACTGATGGAACGAGTACAGATGGGACTGAGGTGGGAAAGGATTATGAAAATGAAGTGAAACGAGTTTTGTTGGTGCTGGCTGATAAGGAAACCAATGATCTCATAGCCTTAGGTCTGGATTCAGAAGATTTGGTTATAAGTAATACGACTGTCAAATCCAATCATAAGATTAGTAAAACGACACTGGCCAGTTATTACGAGAAAAAAGGTGGAAAATTAACAGATAATCAGATCAATGTATATGTTTTCTGTAATCCGACTAAAGGTCTGACAGATTTCCTTTTGAATGGAGATACGGATAAGAGAGAGTGGATGGATAAAATAGCTGAGATAAACGAAACACCGGCAGGTGTTCTGAGTGGTTTGGATGCTGACGCTTGGGGAGGAACATCTCGTAAGGGCGGTTTTCTGATGTCTACAGCTAATAGTGCGGATATTGTCAAAAGAATTCCTCACGAGCTAAAGACATGGGATGCGCATACCTCTCCTTCAAAAGCATTTAATTTGTCGGGAACAAACAATGCCTCCAGTTCTGATACAGAGATAAATAATGAGGGAAGTATCAGAGTAGAGCGTGCTGTTGCTCGTTTTGACTTTAAAGATGGAAGTAAAAAAGGAGATCGAAAATATGATGTGGTGACAGAAGAAAAAGATGGAAAAACAGTCACGACCATTCAGATTGAATTGCAGAAAATGGCACTGGTAAATATGAGTAAACATTTTTATTACATGCGTCGTGTATCTGAGGATGGTTTGAATGAAGGATCTAAACTTTGCGGATTAGAAAATGGTTCTAATTATGTAGTAGATACTGATGCGGCAGAAAAATCGGTAGACAGTTTCGCTTCATTTGAGTTTGGGAAAAATTTCAATTTCTGTTTGGGATCTTCTGATGCAAACAAAGCTTGGGCCATTGATGAAGTGGCGCGTGAACAGTGGTATACTCAAGAAATATCTGAGGTAATTAAGGGAGATAATGATGAATGGAAGAACAAGGAATATCGTATCTGGCGTTACGTGACCGAAAACACGATTCCTAAAGCCAATAACCAAAAGAATGGGGTTTCTACAGGTCTTGTGTTCAAGGGTAAGATGATAGCAACTGAAGATGCCAGTGATGAATTGAAGAAAGTGATAAATGAAGCTACTGGTGATCCGAACGCAGATCCTATATTATATGTATACGGCAGTCACATGTTTGTTAGTTGGAGCGAAGTGCGTGCATACGCTATTGAAAATAAGGCTGACCACATTCTCTATGAAACTGTATTTGGTAAGAATAACACGGTGGAGGTCGTAGCGGAAAAGAAAGCCGATGAAAATGGAGCGGGAGCGGTCGCAGCAGTTTATAGTAATGATGAAACAAGTCCTGACTATTTGTGGAATAAGTGGTATAATACTGAACACCATAACAATGAGAATGCACTCAAAGAATTCAAAAAAGCTGCGACAGACGCTGAGTTCACTCTTTATCAGTCTAGTAAAGACTCGGAGAATAACAAAGGATATTTCTGCTACTACTATTATTGGAACCGTCATAATGACAATAACAACAATGGCGTAATGGGTCCGATGGAATTTGCCGTAGTACGTAATAATGTCTATAAACTTGCGGTGACTAGAATTGATCAGCTTGGCCATCCGCGTGTGACCGAAAACGATCCGGATCCCGTTGATCCTGACAATCCGGATGAAGTAGGTGATGTTTATATTACTCTTGCTGTTGAAGTGCTCCCCTGGACCGTACGCGTAAACAATATCGAATTCTAAGAAAACCGACCGACATGCAAAGCAGAAAGCGGAATATAATTTCACAGTTTGTCAGCGTGGTGCTTGGCGCCATGCTGGCAACTGTTGCCTTGTCCTCGTGCGAGCGGATATTCGAAGACCTCGATCCATGTCCGCACGGTGTATCGTTGCGTTTCGTCTATGACTACAACATGGAGTTCGCCAACGCATTCCCTAAGCAGGTGGATTGCCTGACGCTTTACATCTACGATGACAAGGACAATTACGTAGATACAAAGATAGTGACAGGGGCGGAATTGCAGGATGAAGATTATCGGATGACACTGGATCTTGAAAAGGGAAATTATCATTTCGTGGCATACGGTGGATTGGCCTGCGACAAAAGTTCTTTCTCTCTGCTGCAAACACCTGCGGCGGGCAGCAAACGTACAGACTTGCGCACCATCATGGATGCCGACTGCCTAACCGTGCCCGAACGTCGTAACCTGCATGATATGTTTTGGGGACAACTCACCCTTGCCACTGCCGACCTCTACAGTGAAGGAACAGTGAAGATGATGAAGAACACCAACAGCATACGCATCGTGTTGCAGCATGTGGACGGAACACCGGTCAAAGCCGATGACTTCGACTTCGAAATCATCGATGACAACACGCTCTTCAACTACGACAATAACCTGTTGCCCAACGGCAATATCACCTACATTCCCTGGGCTAAAGGACAAGCGCAGACGGGTGTCTCTATCGTAGGCCCCGATCAAGTAGTGCCCCGTCCCATCGAAGTGGCTTATGCCGAACTCAGCACCTCGCGGCTGATGACCAAGAATTCTCCGCGTCTGCTCGTGAAGCGGCACGAAGATGCAGAAACCGTGATAGACTTCCCGCTCAACAATTATCTGCTGCTGATGCGAAGCGACCGTTACAGCGAGATGGGTAACCAGGAGTATCTGGACCGCGAAAGCCGCTGGACACTCTACTTCTTCCTGCAAGCGGGCATTTGGTTGCAGACGCGTATCGTAGTGAACGACTGGGTAGTGCGAATCAATGACATCGAAATGTAAAGAAGGGAATAAGAACAAAGAACAAAGAATAAGAGAACGGAAACTAAAAACAAGTTTTTCAATCAGGAAAAAAGCGTCTCAAATGAAATTACAGCATCGACATATCATCGGACTTGGCCTCTTGTGCGTTTTGTTGCTGGGGTTTGCTTCGTGCATCAACGAATCTTTCGAGTTGCTTCACGAAGAGGAGGAAGAGAACAGCATATACCTCACTTTCCACACAGCCGTAGCAGGAGTCTCTACCCGTGCGGACGAAATACCTGATGATGCCCGCATCAACCAACTGCTTGTGGTGATTGTCTCGGAAAATGATGCCTCTGAAGAAGAAAATACTCCGGAAGGAGAAGATGTCTCGGAAGGAGAAACCGGCAATACCAACGATGCCGGTAAGAGATGGGTGGTAGAGCACAGCCGCTTGGTGAAAGGTGCTTCCAACATCGGGTTGCCGTTGACTGACGAATATACTTTCAAAGTGCGGGCCGGTTGCCGGAAAAGAATCTACTTGTTGGCAAATTGCGCCGAGCTGAAAGACAGCCGGGGAGAAAAACTCAACTTTAGCAACAGTTCTTTTATTCCGGAAACTTCCTCCGGCACTTCCGCCAAGGAAACTGGTAAAGCCCCGATAGATGATTTTGTATTCAGCCTGAGTGATGCCGAAAGTGGTTACCAATACGACCTTGTCTTGGGTATTCCCATGACAGCCATGTACGAGATCGAGATACCAAATAGAAAAGATATAGGGAAGGATGAATTTTCTATTCCGAATTCTCTTTATGTGGTACGTGCTGCCACTAAGTTTTCTTTCAGTTTCGCCAACCGTTCTTCAAGGCGAAACATCGAAGTAACCGGATTTTCCCTTACGAAAGCCGTTAATGACCGGATGTATCTGATGCCGCATGTGAACAGGAATGAAGACGGCCGGTATTGGGTGGTAGATTCGGAACGGAAGCGTGCTATATCTTTACCGGAAACCGATGTACCCGATGTGAACCATAAAGTAACGGAATGGGACTGGATAAACTGGATGGTTGCAGAAGCAGTAAAGACAAAAGAGGATGAAAATATAGAGAAGTATCAATGGCTGACTGATTATGACATACCGGCCACGGACGATTCGGAAGGAGAATCCGGTGAAGAGGGTTCTTTGGTCAGCGTAAACTTCAAAGAAACGGTAACGCTTTCCGCCATAACAGCAGGCAATGCTGAAAAAACTGTTTCTGTGGAGCCCGTCTATCTGCCCGAAAGCCGTACGCTGGCAACTACCGACACCGAAGAGGGCGGCACAGTTGTTCCCTCCTTGAAATTGCAGGAATATGAACTGACCGTCTATACAAAAGAAACATTTCTGGATGAAAAACCGGAAGACAGCGATGCGGAGTGGAGAGAAGTGGAAAGAAAGTACACTGCCCGACTGGAACATCTTGCTTCCCTTTTCCGTAACACGCACGTGAAGGTGAATATCGGTTTCAATGATTACACGCTCGACTGGGCAGTGGATGTGGAGCCTTATTGGGCAGTGGAGCTGGATCCCGTATTCGGACTGGACGACCCCAAAAAGGACGATTAAGTTAGGAGAAACTAAGAAAATACAAAAGAATCAACTGTTCCTTTAGCATAGAAACATACTCGAAAAAATGACAGAAGATATGAAACGCAACTTTTTGACATACATATTTTTATGCATATTGCTTCTTGGAACCGTCTCTTCCTGTAAGGACGACCTGCTGTATGGTGGCGGAATCATAGGTGAAGGGGAAAGCGTCATCAGTGGCACCGTGAAATTCAAGCCACTTACTCCTGCGCTGAACGGAACTACGCGCACGGCGGGAGATGCAATAAAGAGTATCAATAGCCTTTGTGTACTGTTGTATGATGAGGAAGGAAAGTTGGTGAAGAAATATCCGTTAACTCCGGTAGCCAACGGAACAACAACTCCCAATGAGGGAGAATACGTGCTTTCGGAAGTAGAACGCACAAATGACAAAACCGAATCAATTGGCGGCGAAGACAAGAACCTTCCCCCTGCCGAATCAGAAACTCCTCATGCTGACTTCAAACTGACAGTGCCTTATGGTCGCTATTATATCTATGTTGTAGCCAATATGGGTGACCTTTCCGATGCGCCTGCTGATTCGGATCTTGCAGCAGCTATCGGCGAAACGAATCTTGCAACAGCCATTCGGACTGTAGGCGGACTGAAAAGCATTTCCCTCCAGTGGAACAAAGACAAGGTCGAAGCCAATAATCAAATGTTCGGATTCTTTAGCAATGCATCAACGGATTCCGATGCACCTCTGCTGACCATCAACAAAGGAACAACATCCTTGCACGCTTGGATACGTCGTGCCGCTTCCAAAGTGACGATTGCGTATGATGGATCCGATTTGAACGAGAATGTTTTCATCTATCTCAAATCTGTAACAATCAAGGATATACCAACGGAGTGCTATTTAGGCAAGAGCAGTACCGTCAATAAAGATTCTGGGGATGATATTGACGATTACGGAGATCTGATAGAAAATGGCGAAAGTATTACGTATGTCAGCGGAGACATGGCTTATGACGAACATTGGCCGGCACGTATCACGAGGGGTAAGCCATATTATTACGTTAATCAAAAGAATGAAGGTGTGTCTGTGGCGAGGGCGGAATACGAAAAAAACAAGTCACAGTATGCTGAGTTGGCACATGCCGAAGTGAACAATGCACTCTATTTCTACGAAAATATGCAAGGCGAGGGAAAGGATAAACGTCAGGACAAGGACGGAAACGGAGTGCTCGATGCTCCGGGACTGAATGACGACCCTAATGCTGAGTTCTACAAAGACCAGAAACCTTATGGCACATACATTGAAGTGAAAGCTTACTACAGTTCCAATATTCTGGGTCGTGTGAGTAACGGTGACATCATTTATCGTTTCATGTTGGGCAAAAATGTCACTACCGACTACAATGCCGAGCGTAACCACCACTACAAACTGACATTGAAGTTCAATAAAAATGCCAATGATGTGGACTGGCACATCAGATATGAAGAACCGGATCCCGGTCTTGAGGTGCCTAATCCTTATTATATTTCTTATTTGTACAACCATTCGATGATGCTTCCGCTTAAAATCAGAACAGGAGGAACAGGTGTCGGAATCAAGCAAATAGAAGCACGAATTTTAGATAACAGATGGGCTCCGCATAATCCTAATCCGGATTTTGATTACTATAAAGCAGCGGACAATTCATATAGTAAGCAGTGGAACGGTTTCCTTTCTCTCCGGGAAACAAAAGATTTGAATGTAACCGCAAGTGATAACGAAACCTACTATACTGAAAATCAAAGAGGAGAACGAGAATATATACCTGCAGATGCGGAGATGCCTGGAGCTGATGAAAGTCGGGGGTATGCTGCTTTCGATAAAAAGGGGAATTCTAATGAAAATGATAAATGTTTTATCCGAAATGAAGGCGACAGCGTGTATCATGTCCAATTGCCGATGTACACTCGTGCCAAACAATTGATAAAAACCACCGGTTATACAGGAAACAATCCGTATGTGGCCTATCAACGCAGATCGGAGATCAAGATAGTAGTGACATTGACAGATGGTAAGAAAATATCAACAGACGGTAAGGATTTTGAGGGCAATCCTATAGCAAATGCAGAAGATAAAGATTTGAAAAATCCTGTTATTTATCAAGTGCGCCGTATCGTTAATCCTAAAGGAGTTTGGCGCAAGTCTGATAACAATAGCGATTTCCATGTACAGCTGAAGCGTCTTCCTAAAGAGAATGGAACTGTATTTCAGACATTCTCTTCAGAAGGTCCCTGGAAAGCGTATGTGTATTGCGGAACAGATAATTTTATCAAATTGGGCAATGAGGCAAGGGGGGATGCCGATACTATTAGGGGAGAAACCGGTTCAATCATAGATTTCAAGATAAAGTTCAATGGTACATGCGGAGAAAATGAAAACCGCTATGCCATCATACGGGTAGAATATCATAATTACACTTGTTATCATCTGATTTTCGTCCGGCAAGGAGATGCACCGGACGACTTATTCGATGGAACAGGTACCAAATGGCATGCTTATAACTTACGGACAAAAAGTAAAGAAACAGATTCTCCTTTGGAAGAGGGTTCCTTGTTTAAGTTTAATAAGCTGGACTATCCGATTGATGCAATGAGCAATAAGAATTCTAAAACTCCTTGGATTAATGTAACACCGGATAGTTTTGTGAATGATGCAAGTAGTTTATGGATAGCTACTGATAATACAGAAAATAAAACAAAAATGGCGTGGGGTGATATAGAACCTTTTCCTTTGTCTCCTTGGGGTGATAATCCTGTGGAATCGACTATTGACGGTCTTGAGGTTGCAAATGCCCGTGTGGCTACTTATGAGGATTACTATGCTTTATATGCAGGAGAGAATATAGCAGAAGGATACGGAGTGTTGTATGGAAATGAGAGTAATGAAACGCTTGATGATATAACAGGGGTTTATGGATATGATTATGGAAATACTAATCGTGGAATGCGAGGATGTTTTATCTATAATAAGAAAAATGGAAAAAATTTGTTTTTCCCTATAGGAGCTTCCGGATATGGACATAGAAAAGCCACGGATAGAAGTGGTGCCCATGATAAAGGAAACGGAGTGTTAAGATATGCATCTTATCAAAATACATATTTCTCGGCTGAAAGTGTGGGTAATTCCCCTCTCTTTTACGATCTATATATGAGGCCGGGGGCTGTTTATTGGTTGGGACAATTTAGAGCCAATTCGAAATTACCAGATGAAATGGTGGATCACAAACTAGTGATAGGATGGGACTTTAACTATTTCACTTTTGACTTCTACCCATACGGGGTGGGTGCTGCACAAACTGGAAAAGACGCCTGCTTCATCCGTTGCGTAGAAAAATGATTATTATAATATAGGAAATTAATTATGATTATTATTTGGTGGATATGAATCGCGGATCTTTTTTAATCCTTTCGATATGCCTCATGTTTGTCTCGATTGGCAACATGAGGCCATGTCCTAACCTACTGTCCCCGATTCAGCCGCGGTTATTTTCGTTCTTGCCCGCTCCGTTCTTGCCCGCTCCGCTTTGGGCAGACAGCCAGCAATATCCGGTTGTAACTGCTGCGGATACCGTCTCCCTCGACCTGCCTTTGCCCACCATTCCTTCTGCCTTGCGCACTCCCCACGAACGTGCCGCCTACCTTTTGTCGCACTTCTGGGATAGTATGGACTTTGCCGACACTTTGCGTAGCCGCCAACCCGCTTTTATGGAGCAAAACCTCGTCAACTTCCTCTCCCTCTTCCCCCATGCACAAACCGAAGCACGCACCGAGGCTGTAAAATCATTGATGGAACGTGCAGAAACCGACAAAGCGGCATACCTGCTACTGGCCGAACTGGCGGAAAAGTATCTCTATACCACCTCTTCCCCCATGCAGAACGAAGAACACTTCATTCCTTTTTTAGAAGAAATCACCGGTAACTCTCTATTGGACGAAACCGAGAAGTCGCGTTTCCGTTTTCTGCTTTCCGCTGCCCTGAAGAACCGTCCCGGAACAATGGCTGCCGACTTCACCTATCTCACGCCTGACAGCAAACAGCAAACCCTGTACAGCCTTCCGGTTGCCCATCGGTTACTTCTGCTGTTCTACGATCCCGACTGTTTGCACTGCCGGGAAACCATAAACGCTCTGCGCACCGCTTCCCGCCTGCAACAACTGATGAAAAGCGGACAACTTACCGTGCTTGCCGTCTGCGTGGGAGACGACCGGGATTTGTGGAAAAGTTCTCTGAAAGACCTGCCTGTCTCGTGGCGGGCAGGTTTCGATATCGGCGGCATACGTAAGGAGGAACGCTACTTGCTGCCGGATATGCCGGTGATGTATTTACTTGATGAAGAGAAACGGGTGGTGAAGAAAGAAGTATCATTGCATCATCTGCTACTGGAACTTCAAGAGTAATTATGCAGCAAAAGGGTAAGTATACAAAAAAAGGGCATTTATGGTGCCCTTTTTCTAATTATTCTGTATCGGTTAGAACATTAGTCCAATGGAAATCATCAGGTTCCTATTCTTAATGCCTGAATTTTCCGCTACTTCAATCAAGCCGAAATCATAACCGAAAGATACCTGATATTTTTTGCTGAATTCAGCGCCTATTTTTAGCCCCAGCCCAAGATCGAATCGTCTGAATCCGTCGTCTCCGAAAATGTTTTCTGATGCCGAACCGTCAATGCCTAAGTCAGCACCAAGCTCACCATTGATATTAGCTTTTGCTTTGCCGAACAATCCGATTGCAATATACGGACCGGCATTGGCAAACAGAGTAAAATCATCATTTACTGCATATTTGTAACCAATATGTACAGGAATCTCAAGATAGTATGGATTAAATTTCAAGTTACCGACGGCACCTCCATCGAGTTTTGCTCCTTTTAAAGTAAGCAATGCACCAAAATCCATGTAAGCTCCTTCTGTAACTTGCGGTAATCCTAATTCGGCTTTAACACCTGCGTGGAAACCAATTCGGCTATCAAGTCCGCTGATAGAGAATTTACTTACGTTCATACCTGCCGTAACACCCCATCTGAGGTTCTCTTGTGCGTTGACACTCCCTAAACCTATCGCCAATATGGCGATTAATGCTAAAATTTTTTTCATGTTAGTTAAGTAATTGCATTGATATTAAAAACTATTGGCTGCAAATATATACATATATTTGAATTTATTTAGAAAAACGAACAGAAATATGGGATAATGACTTCTTTTTATGGTACAATAGTACTAATCTTGCAGAGATATATACTAAATATTTCATTCTCAATATAGAAATAGTTTCAAATGAAACCACTACCTTTGCAGCGTATTTACCAATTATATGAATAATATGACTTATCACCATTTATCTGTCCTTGTGCATCGCCGGGCAGAGAAGTATGGCGACAGAGTGGCTCTGAAATACAGAGATTACGAAACGTCGCAATGGATACCCATCACTTGGAATCAATTCTCACAAACCGTACGACAAGTTGCGAATGCACTCGTGGAGTTAGGAGTGCAAGAGGAAGAAAACATAGGAATATTCTCCCAGAATAAGCCCGAATGCCTGTATGCAGACTTCGGAGCATTTGCCAACCGTGCAGTGACCATACCTCTGTATGCCACCAGTTCACCCGCACAGGCTCAATATATCATCAATGACGCTCAGATACGTTACATCTTCGTGGGTGAGCAATTCCAGTATGATGCCGCTTTCAGTGTATTCGGCTTTTGCCAGTCGTTGCAGCAGCTTATTATCTTTGACCGTGCCGTGGTGCGTGACCCGCGCGACATGACTTCCATCTATTTCGACGAGTTTCTGGAAACCGGGAAAGGTTTGCCGAACAACGATGTCGTGGAAGAACGTACTTCCCGGGCATCGGATGATGACCTTGCCAACATACTTTATACATCCGGCACTACAGGCGAGCCGAAAGGTGTCATGCTGCACCATTCCAATTATACGGATGCTTTCCGTATCCATGATATTCGTCTGACCACCATGACCGATCAGGATGTTTCCATGAACTTCCTCCCAATGACACATGTTTTTGAGAAGGCGTGGACGTATCTTTGTATTCATAAGGGTGTACAGGTTTGTATCAATCTTCGTCCGGCAGATATCCAGACGACGATTAAGGAGATACGTCCGACATTGATGTGCAGCGTTCCCCGTTTTTGGGAAAAAGTATATGCCGGAGTGCAAGAGAAGATAGCTCAGGAAACCGGCTTGAAGAAAGCCATGATGCTGGATGCCATTAAAGTGGGCAAGATACACAACATCGACTATCTGCGTAAAGGCAAGACTCCGCCATTGATGAATCAACTGAAATATAAGTTCTACGAAAAGACTGTCTATGCTTTGCTGAAGAAGACTATCGGTATTGAAAACGGTAATTTCTTCCCTACGGCCGGAGCTGCCGTGCCCGATGAAATCTGTGAATTCGTTCATTCGGTAGGCATCAATATGGTAGTGGGCTATGGCTTGACAGAATCGACGGCTACCGTTTCCTGCTTCCTCAACGAAGGTTACGAGATAGGTTCGGTAGGTACGATAATGCCCGATGTGGAAGTGAAAATCGGTGAAGAGAACGAAATTCTGCTGCGTGGAAAGACCATAACGAAAGGTTATTATAAGAAAGCCGAAGCCACTGCCGCAGCCATTGATAAGGACGGTTGGTTCCATACCGGTGATGCCGGTTATCTGAAAGGCGACCAGCTTTATCTGACTGAACGTATCAAAGACCTTTTCAAGACTTCCAACGGGAAATACGTCAGTCCGCAAGCTCTGGAAACTAAACTGGCCATCGACCGCTACATCGACCAGATTGCCATCATTGCCGACCAGCGTAAGTTTGTGTCTGCCCTTATCGTCCCTGTCTATGGTTACGTTAAAGAGTATGCCAAGGAGAAAGGCATCGAATATAAGGATATGGAAGAGCTTCTGCAACATCCCAAGGTTATGGGATTATTCCGTGCCCGCATAGACACTTTGCAGCAACAGTTCGCCCACTACGAACAGGTGAAACGTTTCACTCTCTTGCCGGAACCGTTCAGCATGGAGCGTGGAGAATTGACCAATACGCTGAAGTTGAAGCGGTCTGTAGTTGCTAGGAATTACAAGGAATTGATAGATAAGATGTACGAAGAATAAGAAGGATCGACTCATGTCCTGAACATACAAAACTCCCGGTTAAGAGACTGAACTTTTAATCGGGAGTTTTTATATATCCTGCCGAAAAAGTGCACCCATAGGACCGGATTGTCCTCTCTGTTATGCTGTGAGGCATATATATTTGTACTATCACTAAACATAAACTTTGTAATATGTCTGATTTATCTATTACTACAAGAAAAATGGTGGTTAACATATCCGCATTGTTCGTGCTTTGCTGTATGTTTATGGTGCAATCCTGTTCTGTACCCGTACAAACAGCCTCTTCTTTTTTATCGTCCGATAATGGAGATGGTACTTACACCAATCCGATTATCAATGCCGATTATCCTGATCCTGACATTATACGGGTAGGAGAAGATTACTATATGGTCAGTTCATCGTTCGTTGCTATGCCGGGCATTCCTGTCTGCCATTCCAAAGATCTGATAAACTGGCGTATCATAGGGCATGCCTACGACAGCATCACTTTCCGGCTACAGTATAGGATGGAGGATGAAAAGACAGCCTATAGCCGCTTGTGTTGGGCTCCTTCCATCAAGTATCATGACGGTACCTATTATATAGGTGTGAATATTGCTGATGACGGTTTTGTCATGTTCAAGAGCGACAAGCCGGAAGGCCCTTATTCGATGCATAAGTTCGACAAGCGTCTGTACGATCCGGGATTTTTCATTGATGATGACGGAAAGAAATATGTCACGCACGGAAAGACGAAGATATATCTGACGCGCCTAAAAGATGACGGAACCGGTATATTGGATGCTGATGACAACGGCACTTTGATTATTACCGCCCCTCAAGGGTACGAATATCTTTTTGAAGGCTGCCACACTTATAAAAGAAACGGATGGTATTATATTTTCAATCCGGCATTGGGATATAACGGCGTACAAATGATCAGCCGTTCCCGCAATCTTTATGGTCCGTATGAAACCAAAGTCTTGATTGATGATGATATTAATTATGCAGATGCAGGAGTACATCAGGGTGGATATGTAGAAACTCTTGAAGGTGAATCGTGGGCTTATACATTCCAGGATCGTGACTATATGGGCAGATGCGTAATGCTCTATCCGATGAAATGGGTGGATGACTGGCCGGTAGTAGGTCCGGAAGGAAAAACAGGTAAGGGAGTGGTGACTTACAGGAAACCGGCTGTTAAAGCTAGACAGGAAATCTCATTTCCACAACATTCGGATTCTTTTGATTCACCGGAAATGGCGCATGTGTGGGAATTCAATCATGTTCCCCGGAAAGATAAATGGAGTCTGACTGACCGTCCTGGTTATTTCAGGATATATGCACAGTATGCAAAAGGCTTTGAGTGGGCGCGTAACTCGCTGACGCAGAAAGTGTCCGGGCCTTACAGCACAGGAACGGTTGCTTTGGAGTTATCGGGACTGAAAGAAGGTGACTTTGCCGGAAACGGTATTATGGGCAGGGTTATGTATCAGTTGGGTGTGAGGAAAAAGGCCGATGGCTATTGGCTGGAAATGAGGCAGGGAGACAGGGACAGTGAAGTGGTTGTCGACAGCCTGCCCATTCATTCAGATAAGATATACTTGCGTACGGAGGTTACCAAGAGAGGCTCTTTGCTTTTTCATTATAGCTTGGATAATCTTGAGTATACGGCTTTCGGACCGGAGGGAGTTTCCAACTTCTGGGGATTCCTGGGGATTCGTCATGCTTTGTGTTGCTATAATCTGAATAAAGGGGCGGCTACCGGTTATGCCGATTTTGATTATTTTGAGTTGGAGAGTACACGCAGAGGTAATCACTACGATGCGTTTACAGAGACTGATTTCTCGCAATATGATGACCGTGAGGGAATGAAGCTGGTACGTCCCGTAGCGAAACGTCCGATGCAGTTCATCTCCGGAATCAGGGATGGTGACTGGCTGGTATTCAATAATATGCATTTTAAACAGAAGCCTCAGAGAGTCACTATAGAACTACAAGCCGAAACTCCGGGAGCGGTGATTGAAATAAGAGTAGGAGACGTGGATGGTGAGTTGATAGCTACCTGTCCGGTAAGTGAGAATAGAGAACCGGAGGAATGGGAGAAACAAACATTTGAAGTCAATGGTGTAAAAGAGAAAGCTAAGATCTATTTCTTGTTCCGCGGACAAAGCCAGGGACTGGCAGTCAAAAGTTTTACTTTTGATTAGCTTTGTATAAATAATATGTAATTCAAGGGGTTATAGATCCGCTTTCTTCTTCATCTATTGAATTTTTATATTCGCTCGGCGTAACTCCCGTATGCTTTTTAAAGCATCTGCTGAAATATTTCGGGTCACTGAATCCCGTCATATAAGCTATCTGCGAGAAATTATAAGCACCGCTTTTGATTAACTGAGCCGCTCTCTTAACGCGGATCTCCCTGATAAAATCGACCGGAGGCATTCCGACAATGGATTTAAGCTTTCGGTAGAAAATGCTCCGGCTCAGAAGCAATTTATTGGCGAAGTCATCAATAACCAAGTCCGGATTGTCCATCTGTTCTTCCAGGAAGTCCATTACTTCCTTCATGAACAGTTTGTCGTGGGGCATTACGTCTGGTTCCGAAGGCTTCCAGTTTTTGGAGTCGTTTGCTTTATTACCTGTCGCCAATTGTTTCAGGAATATTTCTTGTAGCTGCTTGCGTTTCGTGAACAGTGAGGCGATGCGTGCCTTGAGATATGAAGAGCTGAAAGGTTTCGTGATGTAATCGTCTATCCCCTGTTCCAGTGCCGTAATACGGTCGTCTAATGAAGATTTGGCTGAAAGGAGAATGATTGGAATGTAGCAGATATCCTTATTCTCTTTGATATGCTTTATCATTTCCAGTCCGTCCATGACGGGCATCATCACATCGCTGATAATCATATCAGGAATGGCTTCTGAAGCAAGTCTTAAACCCTCTTCACCGTTTGTTGCTTCCAGAATGGTATATTTCTTTGACAGGATATTTCTGAGTAGATTTCTCAGTTCCCGGTTGTCTTCTACAATCAGTATCGACATTCTGTCTTCCGAATCATTTTCCGGTTCGGTAGTTACATCATCAATCGGAGTGACTGTTTCTGTTGCACTGTCCGAACTGTCGGCTAGAATCAGTTCAGCCTGCGCATCTTTTTCAAATACGTTTCGTTCCAAAGGAAGAGTTACGCTGAACTCACTGCCTGTCCCGGGCTGGCTTTTTACTTCGATATTGCCATGATGCATATCTACCAGCTCTTTGACGAGAGATAATCCGATACCCGATGACGGTTGCAGAATCGTGTTACTTTTGCTCAGTGTTTCAAAACGTTTGAATAGAGAATCCATTTTATCCGGAGCTATGCCGATACCTTCGTCGATGATGGCAATCCGGATGGTGCTCTCCGCTTTCCAGACAGCTATCTTTACGGATTTTCCGGGCATTGTATATTTAAAGGCGTTGGACAGTAGGTTAAAAATGATCTTCTCGACTTTGTCCCTGTCCATCCATATATACAGTTCTTCTACTTCTGTTTGGAATGTGAAGCAGATCTGTTTCTCCTCGGCTATCAGACGGAAGTTTTCAGTAATCTTCATTAAGAAAGCAATCAATTCTGTCTTTTCAACCATGAGCTTCATCTTTTTGTTCTGTATCTTCCGGAAGTCGAGTATCTGGTTGACGAGCCTCAGCATGCGTTCCGTATTTTTATGTACCACTGTCAGGTGCTCCCGTACGGAGGGAGAAATGCTCTCGTCTTCCAACACCTCACTGACTGGGCTTGAGATAAGAGTTAGCGGAGTGCGTAGCTCATGCGAGATGTCGGTAAAGAATTTCAGTTTGATATTCGATAACTGCTGTTCCATATCCACCTGATGGCGTAGGCGGTAAATATAAGAGAAGACATACAAGATAGTTCCTGTGAGAAGGATGAATGCCAGGAGGTAAGTTAACCATGCCCAGGGAGTTTCCCAAAACGTAGGGACGACCTTGATGGAAAGCGTCCGGGGATTATTTACCCATACACCGTCACTGTTCGTCGATTTTACATGCAGCTGATATTCTCCGGCGGGCAGGTTTATGTAACTTGCCTGCCTGTTCTTGTCACTGTAGTTCCATTCTTTTTCAAGTCCTTCCAGGCGGTAGGCATAGCGTATGTCTTCTGGTCTTGTGTAGTCCAGTGCGGCAAACTGGACATTGATATTCCGCTCAGAGGGTTGCAGGGATATTTCTTTCAGCTCGTCAATGGAGACGGGTAGCTTCTTTCCGTTAACCCTCAGATCGGTGAATACGATGGAAGGCACATAGTTGCTTTTTTCCATCTGACCGGGTGCGATTTCAAGCATCCCCATATCCGTACCGAAGACTAATTGCTGGCTTGCATTGATGATTGGGATGGCTTCCGTAAAATTCAGCTTCTGCCGGAGGAACTTAGTGTCATAGTTCTCAAAAGATTCTGTTTCCGGATTGAACCTGGATAAAGCATTTTCGGATACGACCCATAATTTCTTTTTTGAGTCTTCTATTGCAGAGAGAACCATGTCGGAACTTAAACCTTCCTGTTCGGTGTAGTATTGAAACTTAATGTCTTCTCTTAACAGGTTTTTGGAGATGACTTTGTTGACTCCACCGGTGAACGTCAGAATGTAGATGTTTTTACGGCTGTCCTGATATATGTGCATGATGTCGTTACCGGTCAGGCTCGAACGGTCATTCTGGCTCTGTATGTTCCTGTAGAATTTAATCTCTTCCGGTTGAGTGAAAGTGTTTGAGAAAGTCAGTAATCCGAAAGTAGTTCCTACCAATATGACGCCATTTTCCATCCCCGTGATGTAGCGGACATTGTGGCAAGTGTTGAACGGATAATTTTGTAACTTGTTTTGGTGATTGATGAAGAGTATTTTTCCTTCCGGAGTTTGCTGCAACAGATTCAGTCCGCCGCCATAGCATCCTACCCAGATGTTATTTTTATTATCGGAATATATGGAGTATATGTCATTATTAATCAGACTATACAGGTTTCCCGGCTCATGCATATAGTGATGTACAGTGTAGCTATTGTCGGTTTTCCTGGAGAGTTGGAATAATCCGTCACCTTTCGTTCCTATCCAGATAGTTCCGTCCTTACCCTGGCAAAGGCTGTAGACACTGGAATTGAATGAGATCTTATTCTTACTGATTTGTCCCTGCGGAGATAAGTATCCTGATAAACTTCCGTCCGGATGGTATATTCTTACATAGTTGCTTTTTGAGGCAACCCATAGTCGCTTTAGACTGTCCAAAAGGAAAGCGCGGACTTCAAATCCTCTGTCTATTCCTTCTAAAGTGTAGGTTTGCGGATAAAATGACATTTTCTTTATTCCCCTGGCACTGCCCAGCCATTGGTTACCTTGTCTGTCCTGATAGTGGAAGCGTACGAGCGGGGTAAACAATGATTGTGGATTTTCCGGGTCTGTATAGAAAGCTTTCAATTGCTTGTTTTTTCTGTCATAGTAACAAAAGTTTCCCTTATGCGGAATTAGCCATATGGTACCTTGCTTATCCTCAAAAATTGTGTTCTTATTTTCCCTTCCATAGTTCACGATATCTTTTTCGGGAGTGTAGAGATGCTGTTTCTCCCCGTTTTTCGGATTGTAGCGGATGACACCGGGAGTGGTCGGGAATATCCACATATCGCCTGTCCGATCTTCGTAGATGGATACGGCTTCATTGGCGGACTGTGCGCCGGTGCGGATGTTGATGAGGCGTGAAGTACCGTCTTCCGGGTTATAAAGAATCACCCCGTTATCTGTGGCTATGGAAAGAAGACCGTCGTTCATGACATCTAAAGAGTTTATCCGGTCAAAGGTGTATGGTATATTAATGAATTTCACACTTTCCGTTTGCGGGTTATAATAGGCTAATCTTTCAGAAGCTGAAGCAAGATAAAACTTACCTTTATGTTCTGTAATGTATTTGAATGGAAAGTCACTGTCTATTTTCTTTTCTCCTACAATGGATATTCCTTTGTCTGTCAATATCCATTCGTCTTTATCAGAGTCCTGAAAAACGGTGAAAATTTGTTCGCCTTTCAATGCACCGTCGAAGGTGCTATAAAGCGAAATACCCTCCTTCTCCTTATATTTTTTCTCATCAACTCTATAACAATAGCCTTTGTCGCATATCACCCAGGCTATCCCTTCTTTGAGGGGAATTATTTTCAATACGATATTCTTCCGTTGTATTTCCTCTTCTACGGGTTGCAGAACATCGAAAAACAGTTCGAGATGAGTATCGAAGATATAGGCTTTACTGTCGTAGGTCTGACACCAGATGTCACCATATGTGGTTTCTGAGATGAATGTTATCCGGTTGCTGGATAATGTATGTGCTTTGTGGGGGACTGATTTGAAGTTCTTGAATGTGTAGCCGTCGAACTTATTGAGTCCGTTACGGGTACAGAGCCAGATAAACCCTTTTCTGTCCTGTACTACTCCCGATACGATATCCTGGGGTAATCCGTTCTCTGCTGTAAAATCGGTAATCTGACAGATGGGCTGTGCCGTTAGGGTGAGTGGCACAATCAGATATAAAAGGTAGCTAATCAGTCGCTTCATAGTATTTGTTTATATGATACAGAGCAAATGTATAGAAAAAAAGCAATAATAGAAAAGTATATTATTTGTTTGACCGAAAAAGAGGATTTTTCGCCCGATTTATCCACCTTGTCTTTATGTAGTTTTGAAAAAGTGCACTATTGTTACCTGAATTTGTTCCGCTGTTGTGGTTTGGACTCATTACTTTTGTAAAGTGAAATAACAGATTAATTTTAATCATTAACTATTAAAAACACATTGTTTATGAATTCAAAAAGACTTGTTCAAAAGACAGTTGCCACTCTATTGATGAGTATGCTCTGTCTTATCTCTCTGGCACAGAGTCGTTCTGTTTCGGGTGTTGTGCTTGATAACCGGGGAGATCCTGTTATCGGTGCTAATATCAAGGTGGTGGGCGATGCTTCCATCGGTACTATTACTGACTTGGATGGAAAATTTACCCTTTCCGTGCCGAACTCAGCCAAGCAACTGGAAATTAGTTTTATCGGAATGCAGGCACAGCAAGTGGCTATTGTGGCAGGACAAATGGTCAATGTGACATTGGCGGAAGATGCAGAGATGTTGGATGAAGTGGTGGTGATCGGTTATCAGACTGTGAAACGTAAGGACCTTACAGGTTCGGTTGCGTCAGTTTCGGGTGAACAGATTGCGGCAATGCCCGTTGCAAACGCTGCTCAGGCCCTGCAAGGTAAGTTGGCGGGTGTGAATGTGACGACGCAGGACGGTCGGCCGGATGCGGCGGTTTCCATTCGTGTGCGTGGAGGCAGTTCTATTTCTCAGAGTAACGATCCTTTGGTTTTGATTGACGGAGTAAGCGGCTCACTGAGTGACATACCGGGTGACCAGATTGAGTCGATTGATGTGCTGAAAGATGCCTCGTCAACGGCCATCTATGGTGCACGCGGTGCTAATGGTGTCATCCTTGTTACGACGAAAGGAGCTAAGGAAGGACGCGTTGTTGTCAGCTATAATGGCTATGCGAAGTTCAATACACCGACAAAATACATGGATGCGCTCAATCCATATGATTATCTAGCTTATAGTTGGGCAAGTGCTGCTTCGGTAGGTGGTAACAGCTATATGGAGCCACTGGAGAAACTGTATGGGATAGGCCGCTATACGGATACTAATCCCGGTGGTATAGAGAGCTATCGCAACATGAAAGCTGATAATATTCAGAAAAAGATCTATGGAGATTCTTTCTCCCACAATCACGACCTTTCCATAACAGGCGGTACGGAAAAAACAAAGGTATTGTTTGGCGTTAACTATATGGATGAAGACGGTATGAAACTGGCATCTTATTACAGAAGAGCCAATGTTTCATTGAAGGTTAACCAAAAGATAGCCAAGAATCTTGATGTCAGCATTGATGCCCGCTATACCAATACGAAAAAGATGGGTGATGAGGGTACTACGAATGGTAGCGGTTCTGTGTTATCCTCATCTTATCGTTTCCGCCCTATCGCAACGGAAAACATTTTGGGGGATTTGTCTGCAATGAATGAAGGCATGATTGAAAACTATGCCAAGCAGAGCCAGTGGGACAGATATAATCCGGTGAACCGTATCAATGACAAATACGCACCGAATGCCCATCAGGGATTGCGCGGTATCTTCTCGCTGAACTGGGGAATCGTGAAAGGACTGACTTATCATACTGATTTATCCCTCAGCCAGTCGTGGGATCAGAATAAGGACTGGACAGGCGCTATCATCAACAACTATCTCGATGATAATACGGGCGAAGTACTTTATGCCGGTAATGCCAGCTTGGAGAAGAAGAATAGTTGGAACCTGCGCTGGACAAATACTTTGAGTTATGATTTCATGATAGGTAAAGCGCACCGGATGAATGTGCTGGCCGGTTATGAAGTCTCCGATTCGGGAGGCGACGGGCTGAAAGCTTCAGGAACTTACTTTCCCGCAAACTTCACGAAAGAGAATGCGTTTGCTATGATTAATCAATATGACACTACCAAAGGGGTAGGAGATTTTTCTTCGAGTGTTTCTATTCCCGGACGTATCCTTTCTTTCTTCGGCCGTTTGAATTATAACCTTATGGAACGTTATCTGCTGACGGTTACATTCCGTGCCGACGGTTCTTCTAAGTTTGCTCCCAGCAATCGTTGGGGATATTTTCCGGCAGCCGCTTTGGGCTGGCGTATGTCTGAAGAAGCATTTCTGAATGATGTGGACTGGCTGGATAATCTCAAACTCCGCGCTTCTTACGGTGAAGTAGGTAATGATGGCATCAACTCAAGCCTTTGGGCGCAGAATTGGGAGGCTACAAGTGACAAGAGATATCAGGGAGCTGTGGATGGTGCTTTTCTGCCTTCTTATTCACTTTCCGCTGACTTGGCAAATAAAGACTTGAAATGGGAGACTACTATAACCCGCAACATCGGTATTGATTTCGGTTTTTTCAATAGCCGTCTGACGGGTACGATTGATGCTTACTGGAATACCACCAAAGACTTGCTGATGAAAACAGCTATTCCGGGTATTACAGGCTTTACCACAACGTATGCCAATGTGGGACAGACCAGCAATAAAGGTATTGAGGTCGCTCTTCAGGGCGTACTTGTGGAAACGAAAGACTGGAACGTGACGGCAGGTTTCAACATCAACTTCAATCGCGGCAAAGTGGATAAACTGGCTGATAACGTGACAGGGCTTTATGGTACGGAATGGGCTTCTTCATCCACTTATCCGAAATCGGATTATGTCTTGAAGGAAGGTCTCCCTGTTGGTTTGGTGCGAGGTCTGACTGCTGACGGATTCTATACGACCGATGATTTCATTTATGAAAATGGTGTCTATACCTTGAAGAAAGGAGTGCCGGATGTGTCTTCTGCCGTTTTCCCAAACTATCATTTGCACAGTGGTATGAATGAGCGTCCTGCCGGTCAGTTGGCTTATCCCGGTATGGCAAAGTTCAAGGATCGTAACGATGATGGTATAATCAATGACGATGATGTAGATGTTATCGGTGATATGACTCCAGTGCATACCGGTGGTTTCAATATAAACGCTACTTACAAGAATTTTGATTTGGGGCTGTATTTTAATTGGAGCTACGGCAATGAAATCTATAATGTAAACAAGCTGGCTGCACTTTACGGTTATAAGGAAGGGGCTGTTTACGAGAATAAACTTGCTCTTGTAAAGGACTGCTACAAGATATATGATGTGGTTGACGGCCAGCTGGTTGCATTGACTACTCCGGAACAACTGAATGCTGCCAATGCTAACGCCAAATTGCCGCTGGCCTACAGCGAAAACGGTTATGTCTCCACATTGGGTATTGAAGACGGCTCTTATCTGCGTCTGAATACGCTGACCTTGGGCTATACGTTGCCGAAGAATGTTCTCAAAAGAGCCGGTATCAGCAACCTGCGTGTTTACGGAAGTATCTATAATGTCTTCACTATTACCGGATATTCCGGTATCGATGCTGAAGTCAGCACATCTACTTCTACAAAAACTTATCCTCAATTAGGTATGGACTGGGGTACTTATCCGCGTGCCCGTTCATTCGTTCTGGGTGTAAATCTTAGCTTCTAACCGTTTTAAATTAAAGATGAAATTATGAATAAGTATATAAAGATATTGTTTGCATCGGCCTGTTGTGTACTATTTGCACAATGCAGCGATTTCCTGGATACCTCTTCTCCATCCAATACGGATGATGAATTTGTAACTTCCAGTCCCGCAGAAACTTTGAAGATTCTGTCAAGAGCTTATGCTCTTTACCGTGAATCGTGTAACGGTGCCTATGACTGGAACGACCACTACCGTTCGGACATTGAATACTTCCCTGAGAACAATACTTCCAATAACATCAATGCGAAGCTGGTTCCCGAACAGATACCGTGTGACCATATGAAAGGTAGTTTCAATGCCCTGTATAATGTAATCTCTTACGCTGCCAAGACAGCGGAGTTGATTGCTGCCAAGACAGCTTATCAGGAAGACATTGCCGCAGGCAGAACTTCCGATTGGACACATCTGAAAGGGGAAGCGGAAACACTGCGTGCTTTGTGTTACTTCGATTTGATAAAGCACTGCGGTGATGTTCCTTACGGCTACGAAAATGGTTATGTGGATGATTATGGTCTGGATTCACGTTTCGACATCTATGACTGGTTGATTGAAGCGGTGAAAGCTGCGGAACCGTATATGTATAAAGTGGGCGAAGGTGGTCTTAACGGTGAACGTATCACCCGGACATTCGCTGATGCATTGATTGGTAAGATGGCTCTTTATGCCGGAGGTTACCAGACCATCCGTACGGATATGCCCGAACTTTACGGCAGTGTACAGTTTGAAACCCTTACCACCGACACCAAACGTAAATGTGCCTATGCCCGTCGTTCCGACTATAAGACCTATTACGGCATAGCAGAAGAGTATTTACAGAAAGCTATCTCGACGAATGCGGGAGCCACTAAACTGGTCACTACGGATGAACGCAGTTATGCCGACAATCCTTTCCAGCGTCATTTTCAGTATGGACTGGATCTTCTGATGAGTCCTGAAGCCATCTTTGAGATAGGCTGTGTACAGAATCAGGCTACAAGCCGTATGTATAGTTATGACTTCGGCCGTGGTTCTAACGGAGGTAATAATACAGCACCGAATAAAGTGTTCGCTGCTATACGTATGGTGCCGAGTTTCTATTATGGAGGTTATGACAATGCCGATAAACGCCGTGATGTCAGTGCTGTTGTAACCGGATTGGATGGTAAAGGAAATGAGTTGCCATTTACTTTTAAGGCAGGTGCAAAGGCTGACGGAGGTATTTGTCTTAACAAATGGGATATTTGCCGACAGACTCCTTACTTTGTCGGTCCTCAGATGGGCGCAGGCTTCAATATGCCGATTATGCGTGTTGCAGATGTGATTCTGATGCTGGCGGAGGTGAAAGCAGAGTTGGGTGCGGATGCTGAGGCTATGAGCTTGGTTAATCAGATTCGCGAAAGAGCTTTCGGCGATACTCAGCATAATATTTCGGACTTGTCCGGTGACGCCCTGAAAGAAGCAGTCTTGCTGGAACGGAAATTTGAACTTTTTGGTGAAGGGCATACTAGCTTCGATTTGGTCCGTAGCGGTAAGTTTGCAGAAAAAGCACTGAAGGTTCGAAGTGAGATGGCGGCTCTTGCCAACGACTTGAAGACTAAAGGTTATCATGAATTTGCCAATGGCAATGTATTGCCGGCATATATTTGGACGAAGCAGGTTGCCGGGGCTACTTTGACTTATGACTGTACGGACGTGACCAATCCCGTACTTTTCCCGGGATGGCGCGGTGTGCTAGATTTTGCAGAACTGGGACTGTCGGTAAATGGAACAGCTCATAACACGGCAATCAAAGGCCTGTTTGAATATATCGATCCTGAAAGTGAACTTGCGGCAGAGCTGACGAGAGAAGGATATGTGAAAACAGATTGGGGCAGCACACTTGCTGCGAATATAGATATTTATCTGAGTAATATTCTTCCGGGCATCACGTCGGATGAGAGTGTTCCGTGTTATTACTGGCCTATTCCATACGAGACAATCAGCCAATCAAAAGGAAAGGTTACCAATGGTTACGGATTACCACAGCAATAATAGGTATTTGCTAACATAGAATTTTGAAAACTGCAAGATCTTATTTCTTCGAATCAGAATCTTGCAGTTTTTATCATATAATTCCATTTGATATATTTATTTTTGTGAAATTATAGAATAGAAATGATGAAAGGAAAACTTTTTTACTTACTGCCTTTCCTTGCTTTGGCAGGTTGCGGACAGACATCTTACAAAAACACGTCTTTATCCCCCGATGAGCGGGCGGAACTTCTGGTGAAGGAACTTACGCTGGAAGAGAAAGCGCATCTTATGATGGATGGTTCCCGTCCCGTGGAACGATTGGGTATAAAACCGTATAACTGGTGGAATGAAGCGCTGCATGGCGTTGCCAGGGCAGGATTGGCCACGGTTTTTCCCCAGCCGATAGGTATGGCTGCATCGTTCGACCCTGAAATGGTGTATGAAGTGTTCAATGCTGTGTCGGATGAGGCACGTGCGAAGAATACCTATTACGCATCTCAGGATAGTCGTGAACGTTATCAGGGTTTGACCATGTGGACTCCCACTGTGAACATTTACCGTGACCCGCGTTGGGGTAGGGGTATCGAGACATACGGTGAAGACCCTTATCTGACAAGCCGGATGGGGGTGATGGTAGTAAAAGGTCTGCAAGGGCCTGCCGATGGAAAGTATGACAAACTGCATGCCTGTGCCAAGCACTTTGCCGTACATTCGGGGCCGGAGTGGAACCGTCACTCTTTTAATGCGGAGAATATAAAGCCGCGTGATTTGTATGAAACTTACCTGCCGCCTTTCGAAGCGCTGGTGAAAGAAGGGAAAGTGGAAGAAGTAATGTGCGCTTACAACCGTTTTGAAGGTGATCCCTGCTGCGGGAGCGACCGCCTGCTGATGCAGATCTTGCGTGGTGAATGGGGATTTGACGGCATTGTCGTATCTGATTGCGGTGCAATAGCGGACTTCTATAACGACCGGGGACATCACACTCACCCCGATGCTGAATCAGCCTCTGCCGCCGCAGTGGTCAGTGGAACGGATTTGGAATGTGGCTCCAGCTACAAGGCTTTGATAGAGAGCGTGAAGAAAGGATTAATCTCTGAAGAGACTGTGGATACGTCTGTCAAACGGTTGCTGAAAGCCCGCTTCGCACTGGGTGAAATGGATGAACCGGAGAAAGTATCCTGGACAAAGATTTCCTTCTCGGTAGTGGCATCGGCTGCTCATGATTCTCTGGCATTGAATATGGCCCGTGAGTCCATGACATTGCTGATGAATAAAGATAACTTCCTGCCGCTGAAACGTGGCGGGCTGACGGTAGCCGTTATGGGACCGAATGCGAATGACTCCGTCATGCAATGGGGAAATTATAACGGAATGCCGCCACACACCGTTACCATTCTTGATGGAGTGCGGAATATGTTGGGTGCTGATGATAAACTGATTTATGAGCAAGGTTGCCCGTGGGTGGAAAGAACGCTGATTCAGAGTGCATTCAGCCAGTGCAGGTCCGATAAAGGACCCGGTTTCACGGCCCGTTACTGGAATAACCTGGAGCGTGAGGGTGAACCGGTAACCACTGCACAGGTCACCACTCCTTTCCGCTTCTGCACTTCGGGTGCTACGGTGTTTGCTCCGGGAGTAAATCTGACGGATTTCTCCGCAATCTATAACAGTGTATTTACTCCTAAAGAATCAGGAGAAATCGTCCTTGAGGTTTATTGTTATGGAAGTGGAAGACTTCGCGTGGACGGAGAAGAGGTGAAAGGTTTCTCCAACAAGCATGGTGCAAGAAAGTCTACCCATGCGATGAAAGTACAGGCCGGTAAATCGTATAACCTGGAACTTGATTTCGAATATCTGCGAAGTGATGCACAGTTGAACTTCGATCTCGGATTCAAGAAAGAGGTGGATATCAAGAGATCTGTGGAACGTGTGAAGGAGGCGGATATCGTTATTTTTGCGAGTGGCATCTCTCCCGGCCTTGAAGGTGAGGAGATGGGAGTGAATCTTCCCGGTTTCAAGAAAGGTGACCGTACAGATATTGAATTGCCTGCTGTCCAGCGTGAATTGATTGAGGCCCTACACCGTGCGGGTAAGAAGATTATTCTGGTCAATTGTTCGGGATCGCCTATCGGTCTGGAACCTGAGACTCAGAAGTGTGAAGCTATTCTGCAAGCATGGTATCCTGGTCAGCAAGGCGGTACGGCTGTTGCCGAGGTATTGTTCGGTGATTATAATCCGGCCGGGAAACTGCCGGTTACGTTCTATCGCAATGTTTCCCAACTTCCCGATTTCGAAGATTATAATATGACTGGAAGAACTTACAGATATATGCAGGACGCGCCTTTGTTCCCATTCGGTTACGGACTTAGCTATACCACCTTCGACTATGGTAAAGCCGCACTTGACAAGGGTGAGCTTGCAGCCGGACAGTCTTTGAAACTCACCGTACCTGTAACGAATGCGGGTAAGCGTGACGGAGAAGAAGTGGTGCAGGTCTATCTCAGGAAACAAGGGGATACAGAAGGACCGGTTAAGACGCTGCGTGCTTTCAAACGCGTGCGCATCCCGGCGGGGAAGACCGTCAATGTAGAGTTCGATCTGAAAGATAAAGAACTGGAGTGGTGGGACGATCAATCCAATACAGTAAGAGTGTGTCCGGGTAACTATGACATTATGGTCGGAGGAAGCTCTAAAGAAGAAGATTTGCAGCGGACGACGATTGCTGTAAAATAGTTGTTGGAAAGCGAAAAAAATCCCCAAACACTTGACATCGCCTTTTCGATGTCGTATATTTGTATCTGTAAATCTATTTAATATTCAATTTTAAATTGGCACGAACAGAGAGGCATTGCTTCTCTGTTCTTTTTTTATCCTTATGGTTCGTCTTTTGAAATGCCACATGTTTGCTTCCCGAATGCCACAGCTCAGTAACCCGAATGCCACACCTCAACAGGTGAAATGGCTGGGCTTTAAGTTGTTGAGGTGTGGCATTGCAGTGATTCACCCCTGCAAAACGGGTGATGTAACTGTGGCAAATGAACAATGTGTCCAGGATAGACAGATTATGCGTTTTGGGCTAACAGATCATGCGCCTGAAGCGGACAGAGGTCGGCTCTGAAAGTAAAAACGGGAGGTTTATGCCTCCCGTCTGTTAATCTTATGTAAATCTGCTCTTGACAAAGAATCTGTCACTACTTAGCTATTCTTGGTCCAATATCTTAGTTTCTTACTACCTGTGTCGAATCGCAATGAATAATCGTTACCTTCTCCACATCCTTCTCTATATTCACCACAGGCTGTCCGCCCACTGGTTGCTTCGACCGTACATCATTCAGGAATATCTCCTTGCACTGTCTGAAGTTAAGTGAAGGTCCTTCCTGCACTGTAAAGCTCACGTTGTTGAACCGTAGGTCGGTAGCTGTCTCTGCCCGGAAACCCTTCTCCGCTGCCATATTCATATTGGAGAAAGAAAGTTCCGACACCGGCATTTCCTCAATACCTTTTATATAGCCTATTCGCTGGATGTCATTTCCTGTGACATTGCTCAGATGGATATTCCTGAAAATCGGTGTACGCTCGCTTACCGGTTCCACTTTTGACAGGCGGTCGTAAAACAGGTCGAAGATAAAGGCATCCCCCTGGATGTTCTTCATCACAATGTTATCTACCCGGATATCCTCCACTATGCCGCCACGTCCGCGGGATGCCTTCAGCCGGATACCGGCGTTGGTTCCGTCGAACACGCAGTTGGATATGGCTACCCTGCGCACTCCTCCTGACATTTCGCTGCCGATTACTACTCCGCCGTGACCGGAGAGCATGATACAGTTTGTAACCGTAATGTTCTCGCAAGCCTTCCCGTATTTGCGTCCGTCGGCATCGCGGCCGGATTTGATGGTGATGCAGTCGTCTCCTACGCTGATGAAGCAGTCCGAAATGCGCACATTCCGGCAGGAACTTGGATTGATTCCGTCTGTATTCGGTCCTTTTGGATTGCTTGACGGGTTATGAATGGTGACTCCATGAATCGTCACATTGTCACAAAAGGCGGGGTTTACCGTCCAGAAAGGAGAGTTGATGATCTTCACATTCTCAATAAGAATATTGCTGCACTCGTAGAACTGGATAAAAGGAGGGCGAAACATTCGTCGTTCCAGTGAAGGTTTATAATAGTCAGATATTTCCAGGTCTTTATTGGCATCCACCCACATTTGTTGCAACTTGTTCAGTGAAGGCAGTTTGCCTCCATTCTCTTTTATCACTTTGCGGGTATCCAGTTCCCATAACCACCATTTGAAACCGTTTCCATCCAGCGTGCCCCGCCCGGTAATGGTCAGATTGTCTGCCGAGTGTGCATAAATCAGTGGAGAAAGGGTTTGCATGACGGTTCCTTCCCAACGGGCGGTTACAAAAGGCAGATAGTCCTCAAACTTGTCGGAAAAGCGCAACACGGCACCCGATTCCAGATGCAACGTTATATTGCTTTTCATGTGAATGGTGGCGGTCAGATAGGTTCCGGCGGGGAAATAGATAGTTCCTCCACCCTCTGAGGCTGCTTTCTCGATGGTCCGGTTGATGAGTTCCGTACACGGCTTGATGCCTTTGGCATCGGCTCCCAATTGTCTCATGTCGAATGTGCGGGACATGGCTGCCACGGCCACCATTACCCCCACAATAAAGATAGATAAACGTTTCATGGTTTGTATTATACTCTTTGATAGTGATATAATATGATTGTGTGGCAAAGATAGGCAATGGCAGTATGTCGAAGGGGGATTTTTTGTGTAATAAGGAGTATTTATAGACTGGGGTAAAACGAACTGTTATAAACTTAAGTTCTGCAAATGCCCAACTCAGAAACTTGAGCTTGCGACAGTTGAATTATAAATGAAAAAGGGTTGCAGTAATCGTGCAACCCTTTTATTGGTTTATGAGCCGGATAAATTAATACCCGAATATATCTTCCTGTTTCAGTTCAATCACCGGACCAACTTTCTTCAAAGCATCCATGTCCAGTTCTTTTTTATCACCGAGGATGGCATACGTATAGGTACGTCCCTTGATCCATTTGTTCTGATAGTCGATGACGTCCTTCAAGGTCATATTCTGCACGTCGTTATACAGTTGGATGCGGCTGTCAACGTTCTGTCCCAGGTATTGTGCGCTGATATAGTCCCAGATAACATCCATCTTGATGGTGCGGTCGGTGCGCATGCGGGCAATCATACCATCCTTAGCCAGCTTGAAGGCAGCTTCAGATTCCGGCATATTGTTGATGATGTCGTTGAATGTATTGATGGCATCTGCCATCTTATCATTCTGCGTGGCAATCTGGGTGCGGAGCGTATAAGGATCAGTCAGATAAGTCGGTTTCATCATGCCTGCCCATGCAGAGTAAGCCAAGCCGCGGCTTTCGCGCATTTCCTGGAATACGATGGAGTTCATGCCACCGCCGAAATACTCGTTGTACAACTGACGTCCCGATTCGGTGGCAGGGTCGAATTTTTCTCCCTTGTTGGAAATCTGCGACATATAGATTTGTTTGGCTTCATACGGAGCGATGAAAATCTTTGTTTCCGGTGTGAGTAGCGGTTCAAAGTTGTTTCCTTCCGGAATCTCTTTCAATGTTTCCGGTGCCTGGTGCTCTTTGTTGATGATAGCGAGCAAATCGTCCTGGCTGCTCGGACCGTAGTAAAGGATGCGATGCTTGAAGCTGTTCAGGCCTTTCACGCGGTCAATCAGTTCCTGCGGATTCATGGAGGTCAGTTCGGCCTCGGTCAGCATGTTGGTGGCAGGGGATTTCGGGCCATAAGTGGCATAACTCAACAGGCGTGAGAAGTTCTGCATCTGATTCAGTTTGGCATCCTTGCGTGATTTCAGAATATCTTTTGCCATATTGGTGTAAGCCTCTTTGTTGACCTGGGCGTTTGCCATCAGTTTCTCGAAGAGGGCCATAGCGGCAGGCATATTCTCGTTGAGGCCGGAGAGCACGACATAAGTGCGCTTGCTGCCCGGTGATACGAAGAATGAGCAGGCGAGCCGGTAGAATTCGCTCTTCACCTCTTCGGGAGTCATGTCGGCGGTGCCGAGGTATTCGAGGTATTGGGCGGCGGTGCCGAGTGCACGGTCGTTGTTGTTACCCATATCAAAGAGATAAATCAACTGGAAGAGGTCGTTCGTAGTGTTCTGTTTGTAGAGCACGGGGATGTCCGATTTGGCTTTCAGTTGCGCGAGGTCTTTGGAATAATCCAGGAATACCGGTTCGATGGGTTGCACGGTACTTGCCTGTATTTCTTTCAGGAAAGCGCTGACTGTGTCGCGGTTCATCACGATAGGGGTGATTTCCGGTTTTGACATTTTCTTTTCGTTCGGGTCTTTACCTTGTTTCTTGTAGATGATGGCGTAATTGTCATCTTTCAGATATTTGTTGGCAAAGGCTACGATGTCATTCTTGGTCAGTTTGGACATACGGTCGAGGGCGGTTACTTCGTCTGCCCAGTCGCTACCGTTAACGAATGACTGTACGAACATGTCGGCACGTGCGTCATTGTTTTCCAACTGCTGCATCTGGTACAGTTTGAAGTTGTTGATATTGGCTTCCAGCATCTTTTCGTCGAAGTCGCCATCGCGGAGTTTCTTCAGTTCGCCCAGCATGAGGTCTTTCACTTCGTCCAGGGTCTGTCCTTGTTTGGGGCGTCCCTGCATCAACAGTGCGCTGTAATCGCTCATGGTCATAGGATAGCAATAAGAGCTTAATGTCTTCTGCTGCTGTGTCAGGTCAAGGTCGAACAGACCGGCTTGACCGTTATAGAGTATTTGGGAAACCACTTGCAATGTTTCCACATCTTTGCTGGCAGCTCCAGGGAAACGCCATGCCAGGGCAACGCTTTCTGCGTCCGGGCCGAAGACTTCGCGAACAACCGGTGCGGTGATATCTGTTTCTTTCGGCAGATTCAGCTTCGGCAGGTCGGGATTCGGTTGCAAGCCGCCGAAGTATTTGTCGATAGTGGCAATCATCTGGTCGGGATCGAAATCGCCCGAAAGACAGATGGCCATGTTGTTGGGTACATACCATTTCTTATAATATTCCTTGATATTCTTGATGGAAGGATTCTTCAGGTCTTCCTGCGTACCGAGCACGGTTTGGGTGCCGTAAGGATGGTGGGGGAAGAGAGAGGAGAGAACGGCTTCGTATACCTTGCGCGGGTCACGGGTCAGTGACATGTTCTTTTCTTCGTAAACCGTCTCCAATTCTGTGTGGAAACCACGGATTACGCAGTTCTCAAAACGTTCTGCCTGAATCTTCGCCCAGTTGTCAATCTGATTGCTGGGGATATCTTCGGTGTAGCAGGTCACGTCGAAACTGGTGTAGGCGTTCGTTCCGTTGGCACCGATAGCTGCCATCAGCTTGTCATATTCGTTGGGGATGGCATATTTGGAAGCTTCGTAAGAGATACTGTCTATTCTTGCGTAAATGGCTTTGCGCTCAAGGCTGTCCGTCGTCTTGCGGTAGATTTCAAATTGTTCCTCGATCTGGTCGAGCATAGGCTTTTCAATTTCGTAGTTCTGAGTGCCGAAATTAGTGGTACCTTTAAACATCAGGTGTTCAAAGTAGTGGGCCAACCCGGTGGTTTCTGCGGGGTCGTTCTTACCGCCTACGCGTACGGCAATGTACGTCTGTATGCGCGGGGTTTCCTTGTTGACGGTCATGTAAACTTTCAGACCGTTGTCCAGAGTGTAGATGCGCGCTTTCAGCGGATCGTTGGGCACTGTTTCGTAACTGTACTTCGAAGTACAACTTCCTAAGTTTATCGCTACCAGCAGGATAAGCGTTAAACCAATTTGTCGGAATAGTTTGTTCATAAGCTGACTTATTAGATTGATAACTGCAAAAATATGCGTTTTTTTCATACCTTTGCACTCAAAAAGTAAATATTTTAAATAGAAGGTTTATTTTCATAGATTATGATTACCATAGAACAACTGAAAGACATTAAAGAGCGCACGGAAGCACTCTATCGCTATTTGGATATAGAAGGGAAGAAAATCCAGGTGGAAGAAGAACAGTTGCGCACCCAGGCTCCGGGCTTCTGGGACGACCAGAAAGCTGCCGAGGCACAGATGAAAAAAGTGAAAGGTTTGCAACAATGGATATCCGGCTATAATGAAATAAAGACATTGTCGGAAGAATTGCAGCTGGCCTTCGATTTCTATAAGGACGAGCTTGTGACCGAGGAAGAAGTGGATGAGGCTTATGCGAAAGCGTCTGAAGCTGTCGAGGCCTTCGAGTTGAAGAATATGCTACGTGATGAAGCCGACCAAATGGATTGTGTACTGAAAATCAATTCCGGTGCGGGCGGCACGGAGAGCCAGGACTGGGCCAGCATGCTGATGCGTATGTATCTGCGCTATGCCGAGACTAACGGTTACAAGGCAGTGATTTCCAATTTGCAGGAAGGTGACGAGGCGGGCATCAAAACCTGTACCATCGAGATTTCGGGTGACTATGCCTATGGTTACCTGAAAGGGGAGAATGGGGTGCATCGTCTGGTGCGTGTATCTCCTTACAATGCGCAGGGCAAGCGTATGACGTCTTTTGCTTCTGTTTTCGTAACTCCGTTGGTGGACGATACGATTGAGGTGAACATCAATGTGGCCAATATTTCCTGGGATACTTTCCGTTCCAGCGGTGCGGGCGGTCAGAATGTGAACAAGGTGGAGTCCGGTGTCCGTCTGCGCTATCAGTTCAAGGACCCGTATACCGGTGAAGAGGAAGAAATCCTGATTGAAAATACCGAAACACGCGACCAACCCAAGAATCGTGAGAATGCGATGCGTCAGTTGCGCTCTATCTTATATGATAAGGAACTTCAGCACCGCATGGCGGAACAGGCCAAAGTGGAAGCCGGCAAGAAGAAAATCGAATGGGGTTCGCAGATACGAAGCTACGTATTTGACGACCGCCGCGTGAAAGACCACAGAACCAATTACCAGACTTCGGACGTGAACGGAGTGATGGACGGAAAACTGGAAGGGTTCATTAAGGCGTATCTGATGGAATTTGCGGGGCAGGAGGGGTGATTTTCCTCTGAATGCAGTTAAAAAAAAGTGGTATGCACGTGACCGGCATTGGTCATATGTATACCATATTTTGTTTTTTATCTTGCAGTTCTTTCAGCCCTCGTCAACCATCCTGTTCATCGGCCTTACGGCTGAAAGAATCTTCTGAAGGAATGAAACTTCCGCTTTCAGTCAATACTTCCTATATATCCAGCGTCTCCCATCTATATATCCAGCGCCTCCTATCTATATATACAATGTCTCCCATCTATATATCCAACACGCACGGGCTATATATCCAACATCACGAAAATACATGCGCTTTCTAATTGAGATGTACTTGCCTGCCTGAGAAGCGTATGTTGTGCGGCTACAAATAAATTTCCCTCTTTTATTTTGGAAACTTCCTAAATTTCCTGTTACTTTGTTATCAGTTGAACTTTAATACTAAAAGACACCATGGGAAAGAACAAGAAAAAGGTTACACATAGCCAAAAAGAGGAACAACAAGCCAAGAAAGTGTTATTGATTATCGGTGTATCTGCATTGATATTGGTGCTGGTTATGCTGATAGGATACTCGTTCTTGGGAAAATAACGGATAAATGTCGCAAGAAATAGAACGGAAATTCCTCGTGAAGGGGGAGTATAAATCGAAGGCGTATGAACAAAGCCGCATTGTGCAAGGTTATATCAGTAGTGCGAGAGGGCGGACTGTGCGGGTACGTATCCGTGACGGAAAGGGCTACCTTACGATAAAAGGCGCTTCCAATGCCTCGGGAACCAGTCGCTATGAGTGGGAAAAGGAACTGCCGCTCAGTGAGGCTGAAGAGTTGATGAAACTCTGTGAACCGGGCGTTATTGATAAAACCCGTTATTTGGTGCGCAGCGGACGACATACGTTTGAAGTCGATGAGTTCTATGGTGAAAACGAAGGACTGGTTGTGGCCGAAGTGGAACTGGCTTCGGAAGACGAGGCTTTCGAAAAGCCAGATTTCATCGGCCGTGAAGTGACAGGCGATGTCCGCTATTATAATTCACAACTGATGAAGCGTCCATATACGACTTGGTGAGACTGTCTTGACTTCCTGCCGACAAGAAGTTAAGAGTTTGTCAGCAAGAAGTTAACTTCTTGCCGACAGGAAGTTAACTCCTTGCAAATGGTTGCTAATCAGGTATATTCGGAGGACGAAATGGAGAAACTTTATGAATATCTGCCGAGAGAATTGGTCACTTTTGTATTGGTGACCTTATTCTCTTTATTAATAGGGCTTTCACAGCGGAAAATCAGCTTGAAGCGTGAGGGTGAAACGACGTTGTTCGGTACGGACCGCACGTTCACTTTCATAGGTATTCTGGGGTATTTGCTTTATATTCTTGACCCGGTGGAATACCGCCTGTTCATGGGTGGTGGTGCCATACTGGGGTTGTTGCTCGGTTTGAACTACTACGTCAAGCAATCTCAGTTTCATGTGTTCGGGGTCACTACCATTATCATTGCTCTCATCACCTATTGTATCGCTCCTATTGTCGACACACAGCCTTCCTGGTTCTATGTGATGGTAGTGGTTACGGTTCTGCTTTTCACGGAGTTGAAGCATACTTTCACGGAACTGGCGCAACGCATGAAGAATGATGAAATGATTACTCTTGCCAAGTTCTTGGCTATCAGTGGTATCATTCTTCCGATGCTTCCGAATGAAAATCTGATTCCGGACATTAATCTGACACCTTATACAATTTGGCTGGCTACGGTAGTGGTATCTGGTATTTCCTACCTCTCTTATTTATTGAGGCGGTATGTATTCCAAGAATCGGGTATTTTGGTATCAGGTATTATCGGTGGTTTGTACAGTAGTACGGCTACCATCTCCGTATTAGCACGTAAGAGTCGCAAAGCGCCCGCACAGGAGGCATCGGAGTATGCGGCGGCGATGTTGTTGGCGGTCAGCATGATGTTTCTGCGTTTCCTTATATTAATAGGAATATTCAGTAAAGCAATTCTTGCGGCGATTTATCCATATCTGCTCATTATGTCTTTGGTTACGGCAGGGGTAGCCTGGTTTCTGCACCGGAAACGCCAGCCGGTTTCTTTGACTGAAGGAGTAGCAGAGGAAGAGGACAGCAGTAATCCGCTGGAATTTAAGGTCGCATTGATTTTCGCCGTCTTGTTTGTGATATTTACAATTGTGACGCACTATACGCTGCTTTATACCGGTACGGGTGGTTTGAATGTCTTATCTTTTATTGCCGGTTTGAGCGACATTACTCCATTTATCTTAAACCTGTTGCAAGGTTCGGGCGTTGCCGTGTTGGTGGTGACGGCTTGTTGCATGCAGGCCATTGTGAGCAATATTGCGGTGAATATGTGTTATGCACTGTTCTTTGCAGGCGGGCGGAGTCCGTTGCGTCGGTGGGTGCTGCGCGGGTTTGGCTGTGTGATTGCGGTTAACGTTTGCCTGTTGATATTCTTCTATTTGTTATAATTCTTCTTTGCTGTCAGAAGTTCCTTTTCAGGAATTCCCTTAGATGAAGTTGCGTAATGCCTTCTCGGTCATTCACTTTATGGAATGGGTCTAATGAAATGACATATTTAGGGTAGTTGTCTTTGATAAGTTGAAGATTACCAAATTCTCGTTCTATGGTGTCTTCCGATGCAAGAAGATACGTGGCTTGTACATATATAGTTTGTCCATTCTTTTTGGCTACGAAATCAATTTCCATTTGTCGGAACTGCCCTACATATACTGTAAAGCCTTGGCTTTTAAGGTGCAGATAAATTGCGTTTTCTATTAATTTCTCAATATCTCCGATGTGGTTGGAGCCGGTTAAGACATTTCTAAGTCCTAAATCTTCAAAATAATACTTTTCACTGGATTCCAGGAGGCGTTTGCCGTGAATATCATATCTGGGAACCTTGTTGATGATAAAAGCGTTGCAAAAGTAGGCCAGATAGTTTAATATAACAGTGGTGGTAACTTCTATCTGTTGTGTCTTCATGTATTTGCTGATACTTGAGGCCGAAATTATTTTTCCTGCGCTGTCACTGATAAAAGATATTAAGTTCTCCAGAAAAGGAACATTGCGGATTTGCTCTCTGGCGATGACATCTTTCAATACTATGGTGTTATAAATATTATGGAGATAATCTTGAGCCAAATCTTGATTCTCAATTCCAATGCGATATAGCTGTGGTAATCCTCCATAAGTCAAATATTTCATTAAAGAAGGGTCTATGTCTTCCAACTGATGGAATTTCAGAAATTCTTTGTAGTTCAAACTCTGAATATGAAATTCAATATATCTTCCTGATAATACTGTAGACAACTCGCTTGAAAGAATTTTGGCATTGCTACCTGTCACAATTATGTTACACTCATCATCTGCTTGTAAACTTCTGAGTGTTCTTTCAAATTCTATAATCTCTTGAATCTCGTCAATAAACAGATAGTTCTCTTTTGTGTGGTCTAAATGTTCATTTACATATAGAGTTAATTCCTTATGGCTTTTGATGAAATCGAATTCTGCCTTTTCTTTATTGATATATATAATGTTGTTTTGCTGCTTAGAGTCTGTTTCCTGAATAAGCTGTTGCAGAATACAACTTTTCCCAACTCTGCGTTGTCCGGTAAGCACGATTATTAAACCTTTGCCTATGGAGGGTTTGATTTTATCTGTATATTGAGGACGATTGATTAGTTTCATAAGCTGAATGTTTGGGCAAAGATAGTGTTTTTATCTTTCATGGAAGATAAAAATGCCTCAAAATGTTTTTTTGTCTTTTATAAAAGACAAATTGAATGCGCCTCCTCTCCTTTGTGCTTTTTTAACTCCGAAATTCTCGTAGATAAAGAAAAACAGCCTATTTTTGTCACTTTCATTGTGACAAAATTGGTACAAGTTACGTCTAATACAAAAACAGTCAACTAATATTCATCAAACAAACAAAAACAGAAATGAAAATTAAATGCCCTTTGCTGCTCATTATGTTGGTGGTATCCTCGTTAGTAGCGGCACAGAATGCGGCACCTCTATTCCAGATTAAGGGAGTTCTGCTGGACTCGCTGACGCAGGAGGGAGAACCTTACGCCACAATCAAAATCGTAAAAAAAGAAGCACCGGCTCATGCGTTGAAGATGCTGGTGACAGACATGAAAGGTAAGTTTCAGGAGAAAGTTCCTGGGACGGGTAATTTTGTGATGACTATTTCTTCTATTGGCAGAAACACCATTGTGAAGGATTTCACCGTGAAGGCGGGAGAAAAGGTTGTCGATTTTGGGACACTGTATATTACGGATGCTTCCAATGAACTGGGACAAGTAGAAGTGGTAGCCCAAAAACCACTGGTAAAGGCAGATATCGACAAGATAGAATATAATGTGCAGGATGACCCTGACTCGAAATCAAACTCTGTGTTGGAAATGCTTCGCAAAGTGCCTTTGGTAACCGTAGACGGCGAAGATAATATTAAGGTGAACGGCAGCAGCAGCTTTAAGGTGTATGTGAACGGTAAACCTAACAATATGATGAGTAACAATCCGACGGAAGTGCTGAAAAGTATGCCCGCCAATTCCATCAAGCATATCGAGGTGATTACTAATCCGGGCCCTAAGTATGATGCTGAAGGTGTGGGTGGTATCTTGAATATCGTTACCGTAGGTAGCGGACTGGAAGGCTACACGGCTACGTTTAGCGGAAACGTTAGTAACATGGGTGCCGGCGGTGGTCTGTTCGGTACGATTAAGAGCGGTAAGCTGACGGTGAGTGCCCGTTACAATTATAATTATAGTGATCGTCCGCGCAGCTATTCCGGTGGTACCCGCCGTACAGTAGGCGCCATCACCGACGGCTCTTCGGATTTGGATTACAGTGGTGACAGCAAAGGACATGGCAACTTCCAGTCCGGTAGCATGGAAGCCAGCTATGAGATTGACACGTTACGTTTGATAACCATGTCGTTCGGACTTTGGGGAGGCGGAAATAACAGTAATGGCTTGAGCAATACTTTTGCAACGATGCCCGGTACCGGTGATGACCTGTATCAATATGTATCAAACAATAGAAGCAAAAGTTCCTGGTATTCTATCGACGGTGGCATTGACTACCAACGTATGTTCCACGTAAAAGACCGTATGTTGACCTTCTCTTACAAGATCAATACCCGGCCGGAAAGTTCGGATTCATATTCCACTTATGATTATGATATGGAGGATGTAGCTCCGGATTGGCAGGATTTTATGAAACGTATGAAGAACCAGCATAATGATGGTTCCCAGAATACTACTGAACATACTTTCCAGGCTGACTATACGACACCTATCGGCAAGATACATACGCTTGAGGCCGGTGCGAAATATATTCTCCGTGATAACTCTTCGGAGGATGACCGCTATGAACAGGCGACAGCGACTCAGGCGGATTATGAGTTTGATAATGACCACAGTTCGCATTATAAACACCAGAATGATATTCTGGCTGCATATCTTGGATACGGACTGAAAGTAAAGAAGATTTCCGGAAGACTTGGTATGCGTTATGAGCATACGAAGCAGGAAGTGAAATATCTGCTGGGCAAGGGAGATAACTTTGATAAGAACTTTGACGATTTGGTTCCTTCTGCAAGTATCGGCTATAAGCTGACGGATATGTCTAATCTTCGTTTGGGATATAATATGCGTATTTACCGTCCGGGCATTTGGTACTTGAATCCTTATCTGGATGATAGTAATCCTACGAATATAAGCCAGGGTAATTCGCACCTCGATAGTGAGAAGAGCCACTCGTTTAATTTGAGTTATAGCAACTTCACGCAGAAGTTCAATATTAATCTTTCAGCACGTTATAGTTTTACCAATAATAGTATTGAACGCGTGACGGAGCAAAAGAAGGATACGGATATTCCCGGCTTACAGAATCCTACCGGTAAAGAAGTGCTTTATTCTACTTACCAGAATATCGGTAAGAGCAAGAACGCCAGCTTGAGTGCTTATGTCAACTGGAATGCAACTTCCAACACTCGTATTTATGCGAATCTTTATGGGAATTATACGTATATGGAAGGTGCCAATGGCTTGAAGAATGATGGTTGGAATCTTTTTGCTTACGGTGGTGCACAGCAATCTTTGCCTCATGATTGGCGCATTAGTTTGAATATTTATGGTCAGACTCCATGGATTATGTTGCAGGGAAAAGGCAGTAGTTTCTTCGACTACGGGTTGAGCGTGAATAAGTCATTCCTGAAGAAACGCCTGACGTTATCGGCATTTGCCAGTAATTTCTTCAAGAAGTATATGCATCCTACTTCAAGCATAGAAGGTGTTGGCTTTATACAGGATAGCTGGAATAGATATACCCGCCAACGTTTCGGCATGAGCATCAGCTATCGCATTGGTGAGCTGAGAGCCAGCGTGAAAAAAGCTGCCCGCACCATCAGTAATGATGATGTGAAGAGTGGCGGTGGCGAAGGCGGTGGCGGCGGAGAATAATCCGATGCCAGGAGATTAAGAGGAGAGGGAGCTTTTGATAGGCTTCCTCTTTTTTTTGTGGGTTATGGCTAATTTCGGCTCTTTTGTAACACGAGGTTGCAATAATAAAACGTTTTCTTGTTTGAAATGCAAGAAAAATGTATATATTTGCATTTATGATACAAACACAACTTTAATACTTAACACTCGCATTTTTTTGAAACTCACATATTGTTAAACTTAAATTGAAGTGTTATGAAAGTAAAACTACTATTTCTCGCACTTTTTGCGATAGCATTGGGTGCATGTACTGAAGAAGAAGAGAACTTTTCTTTTGAAGAGGGGGTAAAGGTGTTGAAAGAGCGGGATCCTAATTCTCCTCTCATTCTGTTTCAGAGACAATACACTCCTTCAGATCCGACAACAAGAGCCACAAAGTTGACTTTCAGTGATTATTTGGGACGTTCATTCAGAGCAGCGGTCTATCCTTATGCTGATGCTGAGAACTTGGGTCATGCAGTGATTGATATTAAGAAGCTTGAAGCGGATTATGATGATTACTGTACAGTGAATAGGATAGGGCATAGTGTCATGAATTCGTTCTCCTTTGCTTCCTTTGACAGATATTTGGAAAAGTCACAAGTTTCCAAGAAAGTGAATAGTGGATTTTCTATAAATCTTGGTTTGTTTAGTATTGGACATAAAAGAAAGATGACTGAGATTTTTAGTTCAACAGTTACTAATAATACGCAGAGTGTATTTGGAGAACTAAATGTTGCGATAGATCAAAACGTCTATGAAATGCAGTACAGCAGTAATATCAAGGCGAAAATAATGGAGAAATATCTGACTGCGACTTTTAAGGATGAATTGTATAATACTCCGATGGGTGAGTTTTATAATAATTATGGTGCTTTTGTTCTTAAAAAGTTTATAACCGGTGGGCGGGCCACCGCTTTCTATGCGGGGCTTTATACGCAGGAGGCAGCTACTACTGTTAAGGAAAAAGCATTGGATAATGAAATAAGTGGGAGTTTCAGCTTTAAAAATGTGGGAGCTTCAGCAGACTTAAGCTTTGGTAAGAATTCTTCGGGTTCAGGATCAAGTACAGAAAATGGAGTGACAGAGTTGTCTATGGCTATAGAAACTGTTGGAGGTTCACCGGCATATCCCATATTTACTATTCCACAGAAGTTGGAAGATGTAAATCTCGACTTATCTCAATGGATGGCTTCTTTGGCGGATACAACGACTCATAGTATTGTAGATATAGCTGATGAGGGGTTAGTACCTATTTCTGAATTTATTTTGGAGAAGAATATGAAGAATCTACTGGGACTACGAATGAAGGGGGATGCAATGGAACATTTTTATGAAGAACCACAGATAGTATTTGAAAGTGGTTCCTTTATAGGCTCGGATGGGACAAAGTGCACTATATATTTGTATACGAGAAATCATGAGTTTATCACGTTGTGTAGTACATCAGTTCCTAATATAGATACATGGATTAAGCTTGAATCACAAAGGCTTAGTCGTATCTATGGCTTGAAGATTACATGAACTAAAACTCCTTCAGGGAATTTTTTAGAACAGCATAAAAAATTTAATTATGGAGCTCCTCTTTTAGAGCGATGCTGCTGTCGTCGTAGTACAGATGGCACTATCTATATCTTAGATCCATATAATAAAATGGGATATTCTTTGCATGGCGATTATCTTTTAGATACTTATGCGATTAAAAATTTTGTTTATGTTCCTTCATCTGACAATGTTTCTTTTGATGAACTGAGCCAATACACTCTCATTGCTCTCTGATAAAAAACTATCAATGTATTATTTACTGAAGGCAACTGGCTATATATTGGCTGGTTGCTTTCTTATAAAGGTTTTTGTATTATATGCAAATAGAAGAAATATCTAAAAATAATTTCTATAGAATATTGGCGTTTTTTGTGGAAATACCAGATGATTTTTGAAAGGAAAATAAACTTACCAAGTTCAAGAAGAACTTGGCGTTTTTTGTTTTCTTTTTTATATTAAATGTATATATATGTGCATATATACAAAGAAAACAAATCATCTTATCGCTTATAACAGCCAAATGAACTTTTTTAAGCTTCATTTAGGTTACGGTTACAAAGATATGTGTTTTTTTGTAAAAATGATACATTTGTGTTCTTTTTAACGTAGTAGAAGTGAACTTTGTGAAAATGTAATCAAATAAATCAGTTTAATACTATTAATGCTATCGAATAGAGAGCATTAATAGCAATGCTGATAATATTTATAGTAAAGTAGCTGCATTATATAATTTCTTTATTCCCATATCCGGTTTTCTACCTATCTATTCTTTGATTTGAGTCAAGTCCCATTCAAGAGCATACAAATCGCTATTATTGAATGAAACTATCTTTTATATGTTATATTGGTACACTTTCTTTCTACCTTTTTTCGACTTATCAAAATATCGCCCCTGTAGAGCATATAGACAAGATTTAAAGCATTTAAAAACGTTCTTCTTGAACTAGCTGTTTTTAAGACTGGAATGCTGTTTTTATTTACAAAATTAATGTAAGTGAGAAGTTGTATAAAATGTTTTGATATGACTGGTTGGAAGGATATGTTTAATAGCTTATTCACATTATAAAATAACGAATATGCCAAATGCAAAAAAAACGCTTTCATTGGTGAATTATTGCATTGTATTTCTTACATACTGCTTTTGCAATAATTCAAAGTCGGAGGGTACTATCAGAGTATCAATCCTCTATAATGATGCCGCTTTTAATGATAATTTCATGCTATCACCTGTTCCTCCCTTTTGAAAATCATCGAAAGGAGAGAGGATAATCTTCCCTACTCTTCTATTTAAAGGATAAAATGACAAGTTGTAATTTGGACATCTAGGAATTATTTGTCTGCAGGTATCTATTGTGATTCAACTTTAGATTTGCATATTTATAATTTCTGGGACGATTATAACTATCTGGAAAGGAAAAGTATTGTTCAACTACTTTTCTTGTGGATTTATTATGCCACAGCTTTCTATTATTTCTAAATATCATAAAATTTATTGATTACATATAGAGGTTTTGTTTTAGCGAATTAGGAAATGTTGTGTATCACTGATTCGCGTATTTATTAATTAAATTTGTTAGAATTATGAGAAATTTGTATCGATGTCTATTTCTGCTGAGTGCAGTTGTTTTAGCCGGGGGAATGTGGAGTTGTTCGGACGATAACGATGAATCGGGCACCAATGGAGGAGAAATTGTATTGGGAGTAGAAGCCCCTGTTTCGGACGCTTTGTTTGCAACTTCAGCTACTTTCAAGTTAAGTACTAAAGGGGCTGAATCGTATGTGTATAAAGCTGTGGAAGGTGCCAATGCTGCTGAACCTGACCCGGTTGTGGTTTATGCTGAGGCACAGGAGAATGGAACTGTTGTAACTGTTACCGGTGACACGGACGAAGCTTTGGTTACTGGTTTGGAAGGCAACAAAACATATACGGTATTTTTCATTTTCAAGGTGGGGGATGAGTATAAGATTTACTCACAGGAAGTTAAAACGCCGGAGTACTCGCAGATGGTAACGATTATAAAGACGGATATGTTCTCTGTAACACTGCATGTGGAGGTACCTGATGATGTCTATTACTCTTTAGGTTTTGTTGATAAGGAAACATATGAGGGCTATAGGATACAGTATGGAAGATCGGATATCGATTATGTAGTGTCAAGCCCCTATGGAGGTATGAAGGATCCCCGTTATAAAGGTCCTCAAAATATTACGATAGCAAATGGCGTTAATGCTTATACTGGTGCTTTTAATGAAAAGGACTATGACGATGATATTTATCCGTATGAAGTACATCCGGGAACTGGATATGTTATTTTTGTCGCTCAATGTAATGAGGATGGTTCTTCTGAGGGTTTTGTGAACTATATTGATAATGGTGGCGGTGACGATGATGGCCCCATTTTAGGCTCCAAACTACCTAATGTGAAGGAATATACTGAAGAAAAGCCGTTTAACGAGAATATGGAATTCACGGGATTTTGTGCAAAAACCTTTCTGCTTACTCAAGAACCAAATCAAGGTAGCGGTAACGTAATGATCCATGTTGACCGGGTAACGGAAAAGACTGCTGTGGTTACTTTGACTCCGACTGACGATGTTTATCGATATGTGGTTGATGTGCGTACTAGCGAAGAAGCCGAAACTTTGATTCCTCTTCTCGGTGATGAGGGGGCTTGGCAGGCTTATGTTTTGAAATCCGGCCGTGCGTTTGACGGTGCGCAACAATTGTCTTTCGAATTAAGTCCGGGAGTAAGCTACAGACTATCGGTTGTTGCTCTATATAATGAAGAATCAACAGTACAGACATTCCATGAGGAAGATGGCATTAAAGCCATTGTTTCTGATAAACCGGCTGTAGAGTTTAAAGTGACCCCATTGGCTTTGGAGAACCCTTATCAGATAGGTTTCAATATTAAAGCTCCTAATGCTGATTGTGCCGGATTTAAGTATATCATTAATTATACCAAGGAGTGGTATCCCGTGTTCAAACAACTGGAAGAAAGCGGAATGGAAGGAGCTAAAGTAGAAGAAAAAATTGCTACAATGATGTCAAGCTTCGGACAGCCTGTTAATGATCCTGAGATTTTGGGCAAGATTAATAGCAGTGAAGGTTGTGATCTATACTTCACTTCAATGGACGATATTGAAAGTTGGCTTATTCTGGAATCTTACAATTCGGATGAAAAGACTAAACTGTTCTATGATGGTTCTGATTATAGAGCTAAGTCGGCTCCCCTTAAACCGGAAGAACCGGTGAATAGCGAATTGTTCAGCAAACTGCAAGGTACTTGGAATGCAACAATAACCAAACCGGGTGAAGGAAACAAACCTCTGACAATGCCTGTCATAATTGCTGCCGGTCCTGAGAAAATAGCTACATTACCCGAAGATGTGAAAAATAATCTGGTCACTTACTACATGGATAAGAAGCATTATACAAAAGAGGATGCTGAAAAGCTTGTGCTCGATTATTTTGCAGAGTATCAGGAAAGAGCTGAATATTATACTCAAAAGTATAAGAATATGAATTGTCTGGTTGGTACAGGATTCTCTTATAGTCCCGTTTATGCAACTCTTGCCAGTCCATGGGATTTATTCCAGTCAACTGCATATTCTTCTTATGATACAGATGAAATGTTCCGCGATTATGGACCCAAGTTGTTCTTTCAGATTGGAAAAGATGAAGAAGGCAAGGATAAGGTTACAGTTATATCAACGCTGGTTGACCCGAAGACCGGTTACTACAATCGCTATGTTGACCCGATGTCCGACTGGAAATATACTCTGAACTTATATGCGTACGATGCTAACCTTGCCACCAGCTTCTATATGTCGGATTTCCCGGTAGAACTGTCTGCTGATATGAATACGATGACTATTAAGCCGATTGAGCAAGATGGTGTAACGTATACTCCAAGTATTGCAATTCAATATTCTCAAGGTGGAACTCTGTCATGGGGATATCAGGTTGATGGAACTGGCATAGTTCTGACACGTGCTGTAGAGAATGCCGCACCGGCCAATGCTACACGTAGCATTTCTACAGCAGTGATACCTGAGGTTGCTCCTAATAGCGGTAGCCACTTCCGCAGAACTCGTTCTCCTTTTGGTTATGTTCCGATGGAAACAGTTAAGATGGATGTGCTCTCTATAGATAGCATGAAGAAGAACCTGAAGAAATAATTTAGTATCATTATAAAGAACTTCTATGGGAGAGCCCTCCCTTGGAGGTTCTTTTAATATTTTGGTTATGAATAAATTAATCTATATTGTCTTTTTTCTCCTTTTTACCGTAGCGGCTTCTGCGCAAGATGCGTGGCCGGATGTGAAAGTTGAGAATGCGAAAGGTGAAGTAGTTAGTACACAGAATATACTGGGCGGGAAACCGGCGATTGTTTCTTTCTGGGGTGTTACCTGCAAGCCTTGCATGACAGAACTGAACACGCTGAACGAACTGATGGAAGAGTGGCAAGAGGAAGTTGATTTCAACATTATCGCTGTTTCCATCGACGACAGTCGTTTCACGGCGCGGGCACGTTCCATGGCAAAAGGATTTGACTGGAATTTTATCTGCCTCTTTGATAAGAACCAAGATCTGAAGCGTGCAATGAATGTGATGCTGACACCGCAGACATTCGTTGTGGATGGCAATGGAAAAGTGGTTTATGCACATACCGGTTATACTCCGGGCAGTGAATATGAATTGTTGGAGCAACTTAAAGCAATCGGCAAATAATGAAACATGTTTTATTCTTATTGTTGTTAGTCGGCATCTGTATGCCGGAAGCAGTGGCACAGAGCAAAGGACATTTGACCGGAGGACTGGAATCGAATAGCATCTATTATGTGAAAGACAGCAAGTTGAAAGATGCCGGAAGTGTATATCCCGACGACCACTTCGGAAGCAATAACTACCTGAAACTTGATTATACACAGGGAAAATTCAGTGCTGGGATTCAGTTGGAAGGCTATCTGCCTGCTCTGCAAGGATATGATATTGGAGTATACGGTGACAAGAAAGCACTTCTGGGTGTGAAATACATCAGTTGGCAGGATGAAAACTTCGGTTTCCGTGCGGGAGATATCTTCGAACAGTTTGGTTCGGGAATGATATTCCGTAGCTTTGAGGACCGTACGCTGGGCATTAACAATTCAGTTGAAGGACTTTTCGGGTCGTATTCTTATCAGGATTATATCACGGTGAAAGGATTGTATGGGCGTCCGCGCCTGTATACCGACTATGCTGACTCGTGGGTGCGGGGGGCTGACCTCAGCATTTCTCTCGCCAGCATTGCCAATTGGCAGGGAATTCTGCTGAATGTGGAAGGAAGCTACGTGAACCGTAATGAAGAGGTGGCTGAGGATATAGCGAGTATAGCGAAGCCTAATGTAGACATGTATTCGGCACGTGCCAACTTTGACTGGAATGGTCTGAATGGCCGTGTGGAGTATGTAGGAAAAGGTAAAGATGTATCGCCTGTCTTGATGGGGACTACTGCCAAAGGGCATGGCTTATTGGCCGAATTGGGCTACAGTAATAAGGGATTCTCTATTTTGGGCACTTACCGTGAACTGAAGTATATGAGTACGAAACTCTCGCTCACAGGAAACGGGGTGGGGAATATCCTCAACTATCTGCCGGCTTTAACGCGCCAGTATACTTATATGCTTGCCAATCTGAATCCTTACCAAAGCAACGGCGAAGGAGAGAAAGGCGGACAAGTGGATGTGTACTACTCTCTGCGTAACAAGAACGACCGCAGCAAATATTGGAACTTCCATGCCAACGGGTCTATGTTCTATTCGGATAAAGCGACCACGGTAAAATCGCGTCTGTTGTGGCGGGATATCAATGCGGATGTGGAACGCCAGTGGAACAAGCAACTGAAAACGACTTTCCTGGTATCGGTGCAGGAATGGAGCCCTACTCACGGTATGGACGACAAGACTTATGTGTCGAATATATTTGTATTGGACGGACAGTATAAACTGGACAAGAAAAAGTCGATACGTACCGAAGTGCAGTACCTCTATTCACAGGATTATGAGAAGGATTGGATTGCGGGTTTGATTGAATTCAACCTGGCACCTCGCTGGAGTTTCTCGTTGAGCGATATGTATAATATGGGTACTACGGAAGTGCACTATTACAATGGCTCAGTGAGCTATACCCGCAAAAACACACGCCTGCAGTTAAGCTATGGCCGCAATCGTGCCGGATTTATTTGTTCGGGAGGTGTATGCCGCTATACTCCCGCTTACACAGGGGCTAATCTAACATTAACTACTTCATTCTAAAAAAACAAGACTTATGAATAAATATTGGAATTTATTATTGTGTTCATTTCTGTTGGTATTTACTACAGCTTGTTCGGGCAACTCCGACGATGAACCGGAAGGCGAGACAGGTGAACTGCAATTAATCTCTTCGGCTGCTTACATTGAGAATAATGGGACGGATCAGGCCGTATTTACAGTGCTGAAAGGCAAAAAGGATGTCACGGCTGAGGCTAAGATTTACCAGAAGAAAGGTTCAAGTTTCGAACTTCTGCCTTCTGCTTCCTTCTCTTCGAAGACGCAGGGCGACTATTCTTTCTTCGCCAGCTATAATAATGAGAAGTCGTCCACGGTCGTAGTGATGGTGACCAGCGGTATGTTGGATTTGCCCGATGACCCGCAACCAGGCAAGTTCGAAGGATTCAAACACCGCTTGTTGGCAGTGCAGGGTACAAGCCTGGGGTGCACATATTGCCCTCTTATGATTGCCGGGCTTACTGAGTATGCCAAGTTGGAAGAGAGTAAAAGTACTGTATTGGTGGCCGCACACTCTATAATGGGGGGTGATGACATGATTTCAGAATACAGCACTGCTGTAGCAAGGAGTATGGGCTTTCATATAACGGGTGTGCCGGCTGTGCTCTTCAATATGCGGTCAAGTAATGAATGTCTTGATATCAGGACAGGGGATACTCCCTCTTCTGTAGCTGCGCGCATCCAATCTACTGCCCAGACATTATTGAAGACAGAAGCCAATACCGGTATCAGTGCTGCTGTTTCGGGTACTGAGGCTTCAGGTTCCATCAAAGTGACTGCTGCGGTCAAGGTAGGCAAGACCGGCAAATATCGCATCTGTGCATGGATGGTAGAGGATAATATTTATGCAACCGGACAGTTGAACAGTTATCCTACGTTGGAGGCTACTTATGACTTCACACATCACAATAATGTATTGCGTTGCATTTCTTCGTCCGACCCGGTGTCAGGCGTAAGCCTGGGTGGAAAAACAGAATGCCAGGCCGGTGAGACGCTGAAGTTCTCTTATGAGTTCAATCTGAAAGACATGGAAGTGGCCAATCTGGCTAATGCCCGCGTGGTATTCATCGTGACTCAAAGTGAAAACGGCACACGCTATACGGTAGACAATGCGGTTAGTTGCGGATTGAACAGCCAAGTGAAATTTGAATATAAATAAAATTAAACCAAGAGAATGAAATTGAAATATTTATTTTTACTGTTGGCAGTTGTATTATTCAGCGGCTGTTCGGAAGATGATGAAGATCCTGTCCTAACTTTACAGAAATCGGAATTGGCGGCTACTGCAGAAGGAGGAGAGTATACTATAGAAGTGGCAAGTACCAGTGCATGGACTATTTCTGCTGCACCGTCATGGGTAGTTGCGGAAAGTTCGGCAACACAAGACAAACTGGTGTTGAAGGTAAATGAAAATCTGGGACAGGACAGTCGTTCGGCAGACGTTACGCTGACCAATGCCGAAAACCTTTCACAGAAGGTGACGATTAAACAGGATGCTTATGCTTTCAGTGAAAATCATTTCTATAAGTTGCCTGTGGTTTTCCATGTTCTTTATTGGAATGAAAACAATAAGTTCCACAATGTGGAAAAAGGACATTTACAGAAGATATTGGATAGTGTGAACGAGTACTACGATAATTGCGGTGCTGCCATGAACTTTGATTTTGTGATGGCTACGGAAGATCCGGAGGGTAATAAGCTGGAAGAACCGGGAGTCAGCCGCGAAAAGTGGCAATACACAACAATGGATCCTTCTGCATTTATGGGTAGCGGCGATAAAAAGTATAAGAATATATTGTGGGATCCAAGTAAATATATCAATGTGGTTTTATATAATTTCTCTGATGATCTGGTGCTTGGCATTGCTCAATTCCCATGGTTGCCCGAGCCTTTCGAGATGGATGGCATCAGCCAGGTGAAGAAGGGAGCCAACTTGAATGAGAACCCTTATCCACAATGTGTGAGTATCAATAATAAGTATATTTACGATATTCCGAAAGGTACAAGTGATTATTCAATGTCGAATGTTGTTGCAACACTCTCTCATGAGCTAGGACATTTCCTGGGATTGTATCATGCTTTTAACCAGTTGCTGAATGGCAATACAAATAGTAATGAGGACTCTGATTATTGCACGGATACTCCACCTTACAACAAGTATCAATATGACGTCAAACTGACGAACTATCTGACATATTATGGAAACATCACTAAGATAACCTCTGATGGCTATAAGGAATATGTGATGCGTACCAACAGTAAGACAGGTGAGAAATTCCGTTCTACCAATATCATGGATTATGCTATTTCGGATGCTAATGTGTTCACTGCAGAACAGGCTGAGCGAGTGAAGTATATTTTGCATCATGCGGTCTTTGTGCCGGGACCGAAAGATTATACAGGTACCGACTTCACAACCACAAGACATAATACTTCTGATTTCCGTTTTACTCCTCAATTCATCGAATAAGAAGGCTAAACAGGAAACTCAGTAATACTTCAGACTGAAATGCGGGAAGCGCGGAGAATCGAATGATTCTCTGTCCTTCCCGCATTTTTTAGGTTTCTATTCCTATTTTAAGTTATCCCTATTATAATGATAAATTTTAAGCGCTGATTTCGTGGGGAGACGGAATAAAAAATGAAATAATCCGTAGAATCTGCGAAACCTGCGCTTAAAAGAGATTACTAAAAGTTCTTTGTCCTTTGGTAATTGGGATATTCAGGTGTTATTTCTTCGCTATTTTTAGTGCGCATACTTGTCCGTCTGTTGTCTCCAGCAGCAAGATATAAATGCCATGTGCTAAATGGGAAACGGAAATGTTTTCTTCATAAGGTCGGTTCAGCAGGACACGCCCTCCAAGATCAAGAATACGTATGTTTTTCAACTCATACCCTGCCGTAGCGACATGCAGGAAATCCTCTACAGAGACTGTTACGGAAATATTTTTCTTTTCAAACAAAGGTTGCTCAATAGAGGTCGGATCATTACCGCCATATTGCGTAATGTTGATAGGACGGGCGTCCAGATCGTCCGCACAACCGAAAAGGCGACTTTTCATATATAGGAAATGTCCCATACGTCCTACGTCTCCTGCAACATTTCCACGCATTTTCAAATTATACTCCCAGAAGTCAGGATCGAAATAGGACATTTGTATCCATCCCGGCAGTGTGTTGTTCCTTCTTTTTGACAAGTCAGTTTCACGACCGTCCACATGATCAGATACTGTGCGGGACTCTTCATCCCACATGATGTATTTCACCGTATTAATAAACCGATGCATTTTGTCGAGTGTTACGTTTTCAAATAAATTGCTTTCGTAGGCTTTATAATATTGTAGCATGGCATAAGAAGCATGGTCGAAATCTTCCACATTCGTTCCGGACATGTGATAGTACCAGCGACAACATTCTTGGGTTTCTCCGTTTACGGTGACTTCTATCGTTTCCAGCGATTCCGCCTGTCCGTCAATGGAAGTTTGAACCACTTTCTTGTACAACTCCTGCTTCTCTTGTTTTATGCCCAGTACACCATAACATTCAAGGGCTTTGTGAAAAGCATTCAATGCCATAGCCTGCTGGTTGACGGGAAAACGGTATCCTTTGGCCTGCCCAAGCCAGTTCCACTCTTCACAGTCAGGCCAGTTGATTGTGTAGGTGTCTGTAACGAAACGTGGCACATAAAATTCGTCCATCACTTCATCACACATTTGGATATACTTCATTGCACGGTCGCGATAAGTAGTGCCGAAGTCTATGGCGTCAGCCTTATCGCTGACAGGAGCTTGCTGGTACAGTAAGTCGGGAGTGAGCAGAATCAGATAGGCGCAGAAATAGATGTGTCCTAGAATGTCGCCATTTTCCGATGCAGAATATTGCACTAGTTTTTCTTCTTCATCTTTGCTCTTGTTGGGCCAGCACTTCTCTATGCGTCCGGTCCATATCAGTCTCTGTTCTCCACCGGGCTGGTCATTCCGGCAATAGAGCATATAATCACAATGTTTGATCAGGAGATCCAAAATCTCCCGGTCGCCGGTAGTCTTGTACATCCATGCCAACGCTTCCGCCCCAATACCTTGTTTACCATATACCAACTGGTTGCTTATGTTGGAGACGGGTAGTGGAAATTTGTTTGGTTTGGAAACGAAAGCTTTGAAATAATCCACTTCCGATTTTGTCAGCGGACCTCTGGGATTCTCGAAATACATGGCTTCACCTTCCACGGGCTTTGGCACTTCGGCTATCTTGTTGTAGATACCTATTTCGTAAATGCTGGGCTCTTTCAAGGCAGAAACGATATTGAAACGTAAATAACGTTTGTTTTGAGGTGCCGGCAGTTCCAGTACTTCGTCAGAATCCACCTTCGTTCCCTCAACCACTACGTGCCATTTCTGTTCGTCATCGGAAACGAGAACCTGATAGACGGAAATACGGGTATCATATTCTTTTATCACTATCCGGTCAAACTCCATCGAAGTGCCGAAATCTACCTGTATCCACTGGTTTTCTTTCTGATCCCTCGCTGCTGACCAACGGGTGGATGCATTTCCATCAAAAGCTTTCTCCGCCGCATAACTTCCGCCCCATACGGAACTGGCGGAATAGGACTTGTTTAAAGCTAAATTTACTACCTGCTCCTGAGCGATAGCACTAAAATTAAGGAAAAAGGCTAATAAAGCGGTTATTCCTTTCAGATTCAACTCATGTCTTTTCATTGTGTATTTCTTATTAGTGAGACTTTGTTTGTTTTTCTATTTTTCAAACCGAATGGGGTATCCTCCCTCCGTAATCCCTTCGATGATGAGATGTGGCGTCACTGGATTGTCCGGAGTATAGAATCGGATAACTGCTTTCCCATCGGCATCAGTATGTAACATCGGGTTCCAATAGATAGTACTTCTGATATCATTTTTCGCATTGTTATGCTGTTCGGGTGTTTCATATACCGGATGATAAAATTCAACTGATTTATTATATCCCTGCGTAGTGAATACTGTCAGTCCGGGAGATGCTTTCGCTTTCATTTCAGTTCCTTCGCTCAGCATGATAAGGATGGCTCCGGCCGCTGCTTCCGGTCCCAGAAAAGCGGATGATACGCTTTTAACAATTTCAATAGACTTAATATCATTGGCATCTAGTCCCCGGAGTGCTTCTATGGCATCTTCTTCCTCAAAACGCATCTCGTCGATCAGAAAGAGCGGGGAAGTTGTCTGTCCGGACAGTGTAATATGATTGCCAGACACCCTGACGCCGGGGACACGTATCAATATATCGAATCCCGTAGAACCTCCGAAGCGCCTTAGTTCCTCGCCTGTGGCCCGATAGTCGGACAATCCGCCATAGATGCTGGAGAATGTTCCGACTTCACGTTTTGAGGCGGTGATTGTCACCTCGTTCAATCGAATTACCTGCATGCCGCCTTCGTTCAGATAAGCTTCGCGAATCATATTGTCGTATTGTCGGAATTGTTCGTTTCCTTCCATCATGAGTGGATACGGATTGTGAGGTTGGAGATAGGGTAATGAATCTATACGCAGGAACACTGTGGCCAATCCGTTTTTATTTCTTGCCTGAGCCACGAAAGTGAGTGTATCCTGAAATTCGATACCGTCGAAAATGAAATTGCCTTCATCATCTGTATAGGTAGTGGCAGAGATTCCTTGTGAAGGTGCCATCAGCACCACAGGACAATGCTTGGCTTTGCCGCCCATCATCGTAAATGCTTTTCCGGAAATCGTCTGTCCGCCTTCCATATAATAATCAATGCGGATGGCAGGTAACTCTGTTATTTTATCATGGCGGAAGCGCGTCCAGCCGTGTGTCAGCATTAGCAAATCCGTGTGATATTCTGTTCGGATATTCTTCTTTAAAAAATAATATCCGGGATTCTCAACGTACCCTTTCAAATCGGATGTCAGCAGAAGTTCCGAACAGATGTTTCCGGCCAAGGTATCTGGGGTAATCAAATTCCGCGCAGTCAGGCTGGCAGAAAATATACCTTGTAGGGGAACTCCTTGTGTATCGGTCAGGCGAAGCGGGAGTTCAATCAATTTACGTCTTTCCGGTAAAGAGGGCAACGGAGCCATTTCTAGTTTTACCAGTTCATCGGGAAGTACGAAAACCAAACGTCTGCTCAACACTATACCTTGCCGGTCAGTCAGTAACAGTTCCGTTATTCCTGCCGGCAATTCAGTTTCGCGAAAACGTCCAGACTGGTGTCCCGGTGGTAAGGGTAGGAAAAGTGCCAACTGTCCACGTGTATGTCCTACGAGGTATAACGTATCTTGCTGTTGATTGTCCGAAGGTTGTAGGACATGGTATTGTATGCTACCCTTGCGATGGGTGACACTCAGTTGCTGTCTTTTCGTTTGTACTTCAGGCAATGTAAATTCACGAAAGAAAACATTGTCTTGTGAGGCTTTCACTTTATACTTTTGTCCGCGAACGGGAAGAAACGTAAAGACCCCCATGCCGTCGTGTTCCGTTCGGATAGTGGTGATTGTATCTCCTGTTTCGTTTATCAATACGCCCTGCAACTCACAACTGCTTCCGTCTTTTTTCTGTGCTTTGAAAGCCACGCGCTGCCAGCAACCGTTCAGCAAATCACCTCCTTCAGGAAAAAAACTCAGGGCAAAATCTTTCTGTCGGTCTCCCAATAAAGGTACATGAAATACTTTGTCATAATTGTAAGCGGCCTCTTTGAAGGTGATTTCTATGGCTCGCTCACGATCTTGCTTTTCAGCGATCGGAATGGTAAAGCTAATTTCACCATGTGCATTGGTGCGGCGTGAATAGCGCTCAAACTTTTTCTTTCGTATTGTCAGCCAACTCTGTACTTGAATATCGGATAAGGGTTTACCGGTTTCGTCCATAAAACTGATCACAACTGTGCAATATCCTTCTTTGGGCGAATCTTCGTACCGAATGGCAGACTGTATGCTTCTGTCCAACGCATTGCCGATGCGCAACCGACGGGTGTAGAAGTAATCTTCACCGGCATTCAGCATCCACTGTGTAAATGCTCTCATGTAATATTCTCCTGCTGGTATGTCAGCCGGCAACAGAATATTTCCATGAAAGCCTCCCTGCTCTCTTCTTACCTTATATCTACTAATTACCTTATCATCACAGTCTATCAGTTCGACATAAATAAAATTGCTTTTTGTCTGCGGAGTGTGTAACACTGCATCTACTAGCCAGCCTCTCCAATAAATTCTTTCACCGGCGGCATAATACGGTTTATCAAGATGCAGATATAGTTTCTCTTGCGGATAGGCTGTGTGGAGCAAGAAATAATCGCGGACTTTCTGTTTCAAGTCTTGCGCCATTGTAGCGGTACACCATGCCAATGAGAGGAAAAGATATATAAAAAAACATCGTTTCATACCCACTGCTATTCCTTTACGTTCCTGCCCACCGCATCATTCATCTTTACAACACTGAGGTTGGCACCGGTAGTCACCTCCGTCATATCCACGCTATCATCAATATCAGCACAGGCAGATAATGCTGTCAGCATTATACAAGCCGATAACTTTAGTGTTTTCATAGTTACTTCGATTCGTTTCTCAATTGATACTTAATGTTATATGAAACGAGTCAGACATGGGTATACCACATGTCTAATTCAGCGGTTACAAAGAAAAGATATTCATTCTTGAATGAAGATAAATATTATTTCATAATCCTATCAAAAATGTATTAAAAATGAAAATGAGATAATAACGACAGCAAACTGATATAATATTGCAAATAATTATCCTTCCTGTGAAGCTGATATCATTCAAATCATTTAATGGGACAGCTGATTTTTCAATAATGTAAGGGGCTGTTTAAATGTTCCTCTTAAAAGAATGCTGGGTAAAATTAAAACGGGAACCAAGTATTTCCCGAAAGATATAGAGTTTTAATACTAAAGTTTTTATTGTTTGGGCAGCATGGATATAGCCTTAGTCAATAGTCAAAAAGTACTCATTCAGGTTCTGGGTTGGTTTCAAGTCCAGTTTCTTCCTTAACCGGTACCGGTTATTCTCCACCGCGCGGACGGAGAGGTTCATCAAGGAAGCGATATCCTTCGTCTCCAGGTTCAATTTGAGGCAGGCGCAAAGACGCAGGTCGTTGTTGGTGAGTTGCGGATGCATCTCTTTCAACTGTTTGAAGAAGTTACGATGCTTCTGCTCAAACTTGATAAGGAACATTTTCCAGTCGTCTTCCGTATCAAGGTTATTGGCAAGCAGGATGTTTATCTTCTGATAGAGGGGCAGCAATCCTTTTTGTGTATTTTTGGCACAGATTTCATCTACTATATCCTTCAGTTTCAGGATGAGTTCATTCTTATGAATGATGAAAGATGTCTGAGTGAAAATTTCGGCATCTTTCTCTTCTATTTCATTTTGCAACCGCTCGTTCACCATACGCAGGTGCTTTGCCTCCTGTGCTTTCATCCTGCGCAGATGCTTGGCTTGCAGGCGTCGCTTCATCAGATAGAAGACACCGAACAGGATAGTAATAATGAGTATTCCGCAGGTGAGATACCACCACACGGTATTATACCATGGAGGCAGCACTTCGAAATTCAGCAACGTATCCGGGGAATAGTTGTTCAGACCATCAGTTGTGCGCAGACGCAAAGTGTATTTGCCTTGGGGAAGACGGGCATAAGAGACGCTGTTCAGACGTTTGGCAGCACTCCAGGTGCTGTCCATTTCCACCAACTGATATTGTACGAAGAGATTTTTGGCAAAAGCGGCATTGACGGAAAAGCCGACGGTGACTGTATTATCTTCATATGCCACTTGGATATCCCGGTTCAGATCCATAAATCCGGCATTCAGTTCTCTTCCCGTATGCACGAACTCAAGGTTGGGAGCCGATAATTGTACGGTCTGCCGCTTGCTGCGATGGGAGTTGTGGAGAATGAATCCGGCATCCAGGCAAATGAGCGACAGTGAGTCGTTGAGGACAGAGGCGTTTTCAAAAGCGGTGATGAGCGAAAGGTTGTCTGCTTCCACCTTATAGGCTTCCCGGATGCGGGCAATATAGCCATCATAAAAGAAACGGTAGACGGATGAACCGGTGATGGCCCAATTCTCCTCACTGTCAATCGGAACAATTCTTTTGAAGTCATGTATCGCTTCGAAGCAACGGTTCAGGTGCTGCTCAAGTTGCAGGCTGTCGTTAATTTCATCGTAGATATAAAACTGGTCATTACCCAGAAACAAGATGCGCCCGCCCGATTTGAATAATTGCAGGTGGTGGGGCAGCGAACTGTTTTTCTCATTGCCATAATAGGTATAGTAACGGAAAGAGTTCAACTCATCATTCAGTCGGCACTTGTAGACACCCCGGCTGGAGGTTTCCAACCAGATATTCCCCAGGTGGTCAGCTTCGGCATTGTATATAGGATCTGAAATCTGCCTCATGACGTTCAGTTCTCCGGTAGACTTGTTCAATATCAGCATCTCTTCGTAGGTGATGATAATCTGTATCGGCTTTCCGTTGATATTCGCATCCAGGGTACGGAAGACTCCTGTATTGACGCGATAGGGATGCCGGATGTGCAGATCGGGAAGAATTTCGAGCAACCCGTTGGTGTGTGAGCAAAGCAGACGTCCGTCAGTTTGCTGGAAAGACCATACTTGTCCCTGGGTACCATCTATCAGTTTGAGGGAAGAAAAGATGTCCAGGTCGTTGAGTTTGCTTTGCGGAGTATAATACACGCCTTGATTGGTGCCGATAAACAAATTGTCGTTCCAGATAGTGGCATTATAGACACCTCCGAAACCACCGTCCGCAGATCGGTAATAGCTTAGTCCGTCCGTATAGCGGATATAGGCGAGTCCACGGTCCAGTGCCACCCAGATATTGTTCTGATTGTCTTCGTAGAGTGAAAGAACGGTGTTGTTTTGTAAAGTGTTGGCGCTGGAGAAGTGATTGAGGATGTTTCCCTCGGTATCGACCTCGTATACCCCACTGAGTTGCGTACCCAGGTAATAGGTATTCCGTTTGGCGGAATAGATGGCGCAGTTCAGTTCCTGCCCTGCCAATTGGCGTGAGAGGGAGAGGTTCCAGGGAATGAAGCTCTTCCGGTCGTAGAGGTATATTTCGCCGGTGGAAGTACCTATCAGATAGCGGTTGCTGCCATAAGGCAGAATGACCCGCGTGGTGGTTCCGTTCAGGAATTCACTACCGGGTATCCGGTTGAGTTTACCGTCATCCAGTTGGTAGAGTGCTCCGTACATCTCTTGTACCCAGTATTCATTGCGTACTTTCAGCAAGAGGAGGAAGGCATTCGGACCTTCAACCGGAGTGATTGTCCGATGGTCGTACACGTATATTTGGCTGAAGGATTGGAAGTAAACTTTTTCCCCGTCTATCCAGATGCGCCAGAAACTTTGATTGTCCAGGGGATTTTCTCCTTTGATCAAGCTCTTCAAAGAGGTGTATTTCAGTTCTCCCGACTGATCACGGTCCCATCGTCCCAGGTCTTCGGAACCACCGCTATAAATGGTCTGATGATCTGCTACGGCTATGGCACGCACGAGGTCGGCATCAGGCGTCTGAAAGAGTTTCCATTCCATACCGTCGGATGCCAGCAGGCCGATGCTATTGCCGAAGTACATGATGCCTTTCTCGTCCTGACCGATAGACCAGTTTTTGTTGGCTGCATGATATTTGTCACGTGAGAGGTTGGATACATAGGGCTTCTGGTTGGCAATTATCGGTATGCAGGTAAAAAGACACGCAAAGGTGACTAATAAGTGCTTTCGAATGTCCATAATAGGTTGAATAAAGGTTAGCTAAGGCCTTCGACCTTACTGTTTTTTCTTGGGGCAAAGATAATTAATTTAAGATTAGTGCAAAAATATGGGGAAATTTCTTATCGCTGCCACGGGGAGGAGGATGCCGACTATGCTTCTAAGCTGACTTGTGGTAGAGACTCAGAATCCCAATTTCTTTAGCCCTGCCTGCACATCGGGATGGCTCATGAAGAGTTTCCATAGCAGACCGCTTCGATAGTTCTCTATCATGACGGCTATCGGACCCTGGTCGATGGCAAGGTATCGTTTGGGATACCAGTCTTCCGTCTCACTGAAAGCGTCATAGAACCCATACGGACCGAATACTTTGTCGCCCATGCTGTAAAGATGTCGCATCACTTCCAGTGAATATTCTGGGGTATAGACAATGGATGAAAGGGCAGCGGTGGGGGAGATGACACTCAGGTCATCCTGTTCGTCAGGCTTGTGGGCAACGTATCCGTTGACGGAATAGCTGGCGGTCAGTCCCCAGCAGTCGGGCCCGAAACCTTTCCGGTTCTTCGGGTTGCGGATGCAATAGGCACGGTTGATGAGAGTCAGATTACGCATTTCGTCGAAATAGCTGGCGCAGTATTCATCTTTCAACCCTGTCGGATTCAGACCGAGGAAAGAGTAATGGGCCCAGAAGAGGGGACTGGCTTCGCAACCTTGATAACGCAGGTGTAGGTCAATGCCTTCCACTGTATGGGGAGCCACGATGGCGCCGTTCTGTGCCCAGCCCTTATGATAGACGGAGGCTGGAACGCCATGTGTGGGCGAGGCAGCGGCAAGAATGTACAGGATGAGACATTCGTTGTAACCGTGAACGGGGAAGTTCATTTCCCAACCGTACTCCGGACTCCAATGCCAGTAGAGCACATTCTGCTCATCCTGACGATAGAAGTTCCACTCTACGTCCCGCCAAAGGGTATCGATACGCCGTGCGAGGGCTTGTTCTTCGGAGGAACCGTTGATGTAATATTGATGTACGGCAAGCAATCCCTGCATGAGGAAGGCGGTTTCTACGAGGTCGCCGCCGTTGTCTTTTCGTCCGAAAGGTTTCACCTTGCCGGTTTCTCCGTACAGCCAGTGGGGATAGGCACCATGAAAACGGTCGGCTGTCTCAAGGAAGGAGACAATCTTTTCCATACGGGCGAGTCCCTCGTTGCGGGTGACGTAGCCGCGGTCGATACCGGCCAGGATGGCCATAATGCCGAAACCGCTGCCACCGGAGGTCACTACGTTCCGGTCGTTTTCGGGATAGACGCCGTCCATGTGGATGCGTTCGGGGGCGAGGCCGCTATTGGGCTCGGCGCCGTCCCAGAAGTAATTGAAGGTGCTCCGTTGTATGGTATCCATTAGGGATTCGTCACTCATCGGAATAGGTTGGCTGTCGGGACTTTTACATTGTGTGAAGACTGATAACAGCAGGAGTAATAGTAGGCTATGGTACATCTTCATAATTATGCTTATTGAAGTGTTAAATCAACGAGAACAGGGCAGTGGTCAGAAAGGAAACCGTTCTCAGGGGTATCTTGGATGATACGGTAGCGGGTGGTTTTCGTTCCGCCGGTTACAAACACATAGTCCAGCAACACGCGTTCTTCTGTCGGCAGGCGTCCGAAGTCGTGGAAAGACCAGGACGGGCCGTAGGTGACGGTTGCCGTTTTCGCGGTGTTTTCCATTCCTCCTTTTTCCAAAGTCTGCATGGGGGCTTCATCAGGTGTACAGTTAAAGTCACCGGTGATGATGGCAGGCATACCCGGAGCTATTTCTCCGATTTTATTCAGGATGAGCTGTATACCCTCTTTGCGGGCTACTGCTCCGTCGTTGTCCAGATGGGTATTGAAGAAGACGAATTTCTTTCCGTTGCTCTTTTCTTGTAGGATGGCCCAGGTAGTGATGCGATTGTAAGAGGCGTCCCAGCCTTTGATGCCGATGGTTTCGGGCTGTTCGCTGAGAGAGAAATTGCCGTACTCTACGAGGGTGAACCGTCCGGTATTGAAGAATATCGGGCAGTATTCGCCTGCTTCCTTGCCGTCATCGCGTCCCACACCTAAAGCGGTATATTGTGGAAGACCTTGTTTCAGGTCTTCCATCTGGTTATGGCATACTTCCTGCATACCCAGCAGGTCGGGCTGATAATAGGCAATCATCCGGCAGACGTTGTCTTTGCGGTATTTCCAGTTGTTGGCGCTGTCAGAGGGGGCATCCAGGCGGATATTGAAAGTCATGACTTCCAGAGGTTGCTCATTCCAGGCAGTATGGCTTTTACAGCCGCAGAGGAATAGCAGGCCGCAGATGTAGGTAAGCAAAACCGTATGTTTCATGTCTTCTTGTTTTTAGTTAAGTAATTACTTTAGTGTCAACCGTGCCGTTTTTACTGTCTGGCTACTGCCTCCGATCATTATGTCGAAGTCTCCTGGTTCGGCCACGTGATTGAGGTCGTAGTCGTAGAAACGTACTAATTCAGGAGTAATCTTGAAAGATACTGTCTTGCTTTCGCCGGCTTTGATGAAGACTTTCTCGAAGCCTTTCAACTCCTTTACCGGGCGGGTGATGCTTCCTACAAGGTCGCGGATGTAGAGTTGTACCACTTCCGCACCGTCACGTTCGCCAGTGTTGGTTACGCTGACTGTGGCAGTGACGGAACCGTCTTGTTCCATAACCGTTTTATCCAGAGTAATGTCACTGTACCGGAAAGTGGTGTATGACAAACCGTAACCGAACGGATACAGCGGGTCATTATCCACATCCAGATAATTACTGCGGAACTTTTCGAACCATTTGCCTTCCGCCAGCGGGCGTCCGGTGTTCTTGTGATTGTAGAATAAAGGTATCTGTCCCACATTCTTCGGGAATGTCATTGTCAGCTTGCCACTTGGATTTACATCGCCAAACAGTACGTCACCGATAGCGTATGCGGCTTCACTTCCGCCGAACCATACATTCAGGATGGCAGGTACATTCTCCTGTTCCCAGGTCAGCGTCAGCGGGCGGCCGGTAAAGAGAGTGAGTACAACCGGTTTTCCGGTTTTCAGTAAGGCTTCGAGTAAAGTGCGCTGTACATCGGGGATATTCAGGTTGGTACGGCTTGAACTCTCGCCCGTCATTTCGGAAGATTCCCCCAGTGCGGCAACAATAACATCGGCATCAGCAGCCACTTTCAGTGCTTCGTCCAGCATTTCCTTATCCGTGCGATTGTCGCGGTTCAACGAACGGCCGAACATCGTGGCACGTTCCTCATAGGCTGCATCGCTGATGAGATTACTGCCTTTGGCATAAGTAATGTTTACCTTGCCTGCCATCATCTCTTTCAGCCCTTCGTAAACAGAAGGATAATCGTTGAGACGGGCGGCTACACTCCATGTTCCTGGCATATTACTGCGGGTGTTTGCCAGAGGGCCGATAACGGCAACCGTACCTTCTTTCTTGAGGGGGAGGAGAGGAGGGAGTTGACGAGTTGACGAGTTGACAAGAGAACGAGGAGCTGCGCTGTCCTTGTCACCTTCCTCCCTTGCCTTCTGAAACGGAGAATTCTTTAGCAGGACGAAACTCTCACCGGCAATCCGGCGGGCTGCTTCACGATGCTCTTTGGTGAAGATTTCACGTGCGGGACGTTTCAGATCGCAGTATTTGTATGGATTGTCAAACAATCCCAGTTTGTATTTGGCTTCGAGGATGCGGCGACATGCTGTATCCAACGTTTCCATACTGATCTTGCCTTCGGCGATGGATTTCTTGATAGTACCTACAAAACCTGCACTCACCATATCCATATCCACACCTGCATTGAGTGCACGTGCGGAAACGGTCTGTAAATCGCCGATACCATGCTCGACCATTTCAGCAATGCCGGTAAAGTCTGTAACAACAAAACCGTTGAATCCCCATTGTCTGCGAAGCACGTCCGTCATCAACCATTTGTTGGCTGTGGCAGGCACACCGTCTATTTCATTGAAAGAGGCCATCACGCTGCCTACTCCTGCATTCACAGTAGCCTGGTAAGGGTACAGATATTCATTGAACATGCGGTTACGGCTCATGTCTACCGTGTTATAATCGCGTCCGGCTTCTCCTGCACCATATAAGGCAAAGTGCTTTACGCATGCCATGATTTCATTGTTATGCTTCAGCTGATTGTCGAGGTCTGCACCCTGATAACCTAATACCATTGCACGTGCGATGGCTCCTCCCAGGAACGGATCTTCACCATTACCCTCACTGACGCGTCCCCAGCGCGGGTCACGGCTGATGTCCACCATTGGGCTGAATGTCCATGAGATGCCGTCGGCACTGGCTTCGGTAGCTGCAATGCGAGCCGATTGCTGGATAGCTGCCATATTCCAGGAACAGGAGAGCCCCAGAGGGATAGGGAAGATCGTTTCGTAGCCATGCACCACGTCCATACCGAACAGCAGAGGAATGCCGAGGCGTGATTTCTCTACTGCCAGTTTCTGTACATCACGGATTTTTTCTACTCCTTTTAGATTTAAGAGGCCGCCTACTAGTCCTTGTTCAATCTTCTTGGCCACGTCACTGCTTTGTGCCTGTCCGGTGATAATTTCTCCGGTAACGGGTAGATTCAACTGGCCGATTTTCTCTTCTACGGTCATTTTATTCATTAGTTCTGTCACGAACTTATCCATCTCTTGGGGGGTACCTTTCGGATTGTTTTTCCCCGGCATTGCTGCTGTCATAAGAGCGGATAAAGAGAAGGCCATAAATAATGCTCTTTTTTTCATACCTATATGTTATAATCTTCTTAAAAATCGTTTGAAAAAATAATAAAGTGTGTGTACATCTGGCTATTACCCCTATTCAAAAGAGAAAGGTTGTGTCAAAAGTGACTTTGTGTATTCCGGACGAATGATTATTCGTCCTTACACGTGTGTATATACAGCACAGCGCTTTTGACACATCCTTGTTATGAGATCCTCTGTTCCGCATCTAAAAAAATACGTGTAGAGAGCAGGGTATTTATGAGTCCGCCAACGAATATTTATTCGTCTTTAGGCTCCTTCAATAAATCAGGAATCTGAGTGTATTGGTTGAAAGGAAGCGGCAAAAGTGCTTTGTCTTCCGACCATCCTTTCAATTCCGTCTTAGCCAGACCGGTGCGTACAAGGTCATTGTAACGTTCACCCCATTCACACACCAGTTCCATGCGGCGTTCATCAATGACCTGCTGGAAAGTTACATTTGTAAGTTCCGGCATCTGTGCGCGTCTTCTTACTTCATTGAATGGAGCGTCACCACTCTTGCCGTTCTTGATTTTGGCCTCGGCATTCATCAGCAGTACGTCGGCATAGCGGAAAATGCGGGCATTGTTGTTTGTACCATATTTTGTACGGCCGGGTGTCAGCTGGTTGAGCGGGGTATAAGCCTTACCGTTCCAGCAGTCAGTCTTTTTATCATCTGTTTGTGCCCGGATATAATCGCCGTCCGGTGTGGTTGAATCCGCCAGCAGGAATGAAGTGGTGGCTCGTATTGTCTCTCCACGAGCGTATGCCCAGTCACGGAAGGATTTCAGAATTCCGCAATCTCCCCAGCCACTGATGTCACTGCCGGAATTGTTGGGCCCTTGGCAAACAAACCATTGGTCGCCGTCAATCAAATCACCCGAACCGTTGCCGAAATCGGTCATCTGGCATTCGAACATAGACTCGTCACAAAGCTTTCCGGGAATCTTGAACAATTGATAGAAGTCGGGATAGAGTGAGAAGTTACCATGTTCGATAATATCGTCTGTCAGTTCTTCCACCTCTGCGTAGTTGCCCATATTCAGATGAATCTTAGCGGCCAGCATAGCAGCGGAAAAAGCCGTTACGGCTCCCTTGTGCTCACTTTGATTGGGGCGGATACGCGGCATGTTGTCCATTCCGTACTGTAAATCTTCCAATGCGTACTTGTTTACTGCGTTGGCAGTGGAACGGCTCAAATCAACCTGGTTGTTGTTACGAAGAATAGTGACGGGACCAAAAGCTTGAACCAGACGGTAGTAAGCGTAGGCACGCATAAACATCACTTCACCACGATATGCTTTGTAATTCTTCATGTCGTTATCGTTGGTGATGTTTTCAGCGTATAAGTCCAGCGACTCGATGGCTGCATTGGCGGTTTTGATAATGTTGTAGTATTGCATCCACAACTCATTGAATCCCCAGAAAGAGTCGTTGTATTTATATTTGCTCAGGTTGTAGTAGTCGCTATCATTCCATTGGCCGCTGAATACATCTTGGTCGCGGATGGTTGTAATCTCCCAAATCACCCAGTGTAAACCGCTGGTGCGAATCTTTGCATACACGCCTGATACCGGTTGGTACATATTGCTGATATTGGTATAATCCACCTTCTCCTCCGGAACTTTACCTTCGGGTTCTTTGTCCAGAAAACCATTGCAGGATGCGAATGATAACACCATCAAGGCGGACACTATAAATATAAAAGATCTTATTAATGCTTTCATTAGTTCTAAATTATTAATGGGTTATTTCTTAGAAATCGATTCTCAAACCTAATGTATAAGTCGATGTCAGAGGATATACTTCAGTATCCCAACCTTGGCTGTCGGACAATTCGGGAGTGAATGCGTTGGCCTTGAAAGTGGTGAACGGACGGTCTGCAGTCAAACTGAGACGCAAGCCCGGCATGGTATAGTTGCCTAACTTGAGGTTGCGGAATGTGTAACCGAGTGTAATGTTCTGGATACGGAAGTAGTCGGCGCTTTCTACAAAGTAAGAGCTATACTTCTGGTCGCTTACGTTCCAGAGGCTCAACAGGGCGGCAGCAGAAGGGTCAGAGTTTGTGGAACCCGGTCCCGTCCAACGTTTTTCATATTGGGCACGGTCGAAGTTATAGTTTTGTGAGGAATAACGAAGTGCACGCTTACGGTTGAACATCTGTGCTCCGGCCTGACCGTAAGTGGTCAGTTGGAAGTCGAGGTTCTTGTAATTGAGGCCGAGGTTGATGCCGTAAGTGAAGTTAGGGATATAAGAGCCCAATGTGGTACGGTCGTTTCCGTCGAGAACGCCATTCCCGTCAAGGTCGGCATATTTCAAGTCACCCGGCACACAGCCGTTGGCAACTGCAATAGGATCGGCGGCAATTTCTTCGTCAGTCTGATAGACGCCTATCATCTTGAACCCGTAGAATGAATTCATTTCTTTTCCTACGATGTTCACAGTCTTGCCTCCTCTGATGATGCTGTTGCCGTTCAGGTCTTTCACACGGTTTCTCAAGGTAGAGAGGTTCACACCTATGTTATAAGAGAAATCTCTGCCGATTTTATCGTTCCAGTTGACGCTTACGTCAATACCGGAGTTGAGAATCTTACCATAATTACCAGCAAGGGTAGTGGTACTGAACGGGAGAAGCGGAGCGATTACGGCATTATTAGTCATACGGTGATAGTAATCGACGTCAATATTCAGGCGATTGTTCAGCGTGATGAAGTTTACACCGGCATTCCATTCTTCGACAACTTCCCACTTCAGCCAACTGAAGTATGTAGTGTTCTGATAACCTGCAATGGTAGAGTTGCCGAATACACCGGATGCAGCGTTACCCGTAGCGATAGAAGCGAAGCCATCACTGGCTGCAACATGGTCGTTACCCAGCTTACCCCAGCTTGCACGCAGTTTCAGGAAGTTAATCCATTTCTGGTCTTTCAGGAACGACTCTTCCGACAGCACCCAGGCGGCACCTACTGAAGGGAAGTAACCCCAATGTTCTTGATACTTGCTGGAACCATCGGCACGCATTGTAAACATCAACAGATATTTATCATCGTAATTGTAGTTGAGGCGGGCAAAGTAAGAAAGACCTCTGTAACAGTAGCCATCATCCTTTACGGTAGCACCTGCCGCATCACCGTTCTTGATGTACCAGTATTCGTCTGCTCCATCGGGAACGTTGCTTGCTTTACCTTCGAACATACGCCATTGCTCCTGACGCATGGAGTAACCGGCCATTGCACCGAATCTGTGCTTTCCCCATTGGTCATTGTAGGTCAGGGTGTTATCCCATATATAGTTATAATATTTGTTTTCGTTCTTTGTAAGTTGGGTGGTGGCTGATTGCTGCCAGCTGCTTACGTAGTATTTCGGAGTAAACTCACGTCCTTGGGTGGAAAGGAAACTATAAGAATAGTTCGTCTTGAAATTCAGTTTGCTGGGGATGAAGTCAATCTGGGCATAGAAATTGCTTAATACTTGATAGTTTTCTTTGCTCGAATCGAAATACTTGGCAGTTGCAATAGGATTATGGAAATTTGATGTATAATTGATGGCGTCCGGAGAACCGAATTTATCCGGGAAACCTTTCTCGTTGTATTCATTATCATAAAGGGCTACGATAGGCGGACAGTTGAAAGCCTTCTGCCATGCCTGGTTGTTGGGTACCTGCTGAGTGGAGTTGCTGAACACGCCGTTGAAGCCGACTTTCAGCCAGTTGGTTGCATCATAATCAACAGAGCCACGGAAGTTCATACGTTTATAGTTGTTGTCAACATCCATAATACCGTCTTGATACAAATAGCTCACACCGACCGAGTAAACGGCTTTCTCCGAACCACCGTTAATGTTCAAACTGTGATTAGTGATGGCCGCAGTGCGCAAAAGCAGGTCATACCAGTTATTGTCTGCTCCGAAAGTCCAGTTGTGAAAGTCAGGGTCGTCATAACTGCCGCCGTATTTATCGATGGACTGTATGAAGTGCGTCTTATAAGAGTCGAAGTTACCTTCGAGAAGCATGGTTGCATATTCGTGCGCATTACAGAGTTCGAGTACATTGGAGGCTTTCTGAATACCTACATACCCATCGTATGTAATCTTGGCCTTTTGGTTGCGTGAGCCTTTCTTGGTAGTAATCAGAACGACACCATTTGCGGCGCGTACACCATAGATAGCGGCTGCCGAAGCATCCTTCAGAATCGACATTTCCTGGATATCTGCATTGTTCAGGAAGTTGATGTTATCGTAGAACATACCATCTACCACGAACAGCGGTGTGCTGTTGGAGAAGGAACCGACACCACGGATTTGAACTGTAGGCCCTTCACCCGGAGCACCATTGTTCACGATGTTGACACCGGGGACTTTTCCTTGGAGGGCTGCCATTGGGGTAGGCGACGGTACGGCTGCAAGTTCTTCACCTTTGACTACTGTGATCGGTGCTGTCAGGTCTTTGGCCTTTGCAGCACCATAACCGATAACAATAATCTCTTCCAGTTGTTGTGAATCTTCTTTCAGTGTCACATTGATGACCGAGCGTCCGTTCACTTTTACATCCTGCGTCAGCATACCTATGTAGCTGAAGATGAGCGTTCCGTTTCCGGGAACATCTTTTAATGTATATTTACCGTCCAGGTCGGTAACCACACCATTGCCGGTGCCTTGCACGAGGATGGATACACCTATCAGCGCGTCGCCCGAGGTATCGGTAACGACACCTGTCACTGTCTTTGTTTGGGAGAATAACGACACTGCAACTGATAACAGGCATGCCGTCAAGAATAGATTCTTTAGCCGCGAGGCTTTTTTCAGAAGATGTGTTTTACACTTCATCGCATTAAATTTTAATTAGTGGATAACTCAGTTTGGTTAATTCTTCGCTCTGCGCAGTGCTCGGATTTAACTTTATTGCAAATGTAGGAATTTCGAGAAATGGAAAGCAAAAAGGATATTCACCACAAATACATCTCCTTGCTTTTTAACAAATAAGGGGACTACTCATTTACTACTCAAATTTAATTAATACGTTGTTTATTAGTGTAATAAAGATTGCTTATGCAAGGATTGGCTTTTTTAAAAAAAAAGAAAGCCGGCAACAGTACACAATTTTGTTGTCGGCTTTCCTTTTATTTAATTATACGAATCTAATCTCTGATTTACATTAGTTATTGATTGAGAATCCTAATTTCTGCAATCCGTTTTGTACATCCGGATGACTCATGAAGAGTTTCCATAGCAATCCGGTGCGATAGTTTTCTATCATGACGGCTATCGGGCCTTGGTCGATGGCGAGATAACGTTTGGGATACCAGTTCTCTGTTTCGCTGAAGGCGTCATAGAAACCGTAAGGGCCGAAGACTTTGCCACCCATTTCGTAGAGATGGCGCATGACGGCAAGTGACTGTTCCGGAGTATAGACTATGGACGACAGGGCGGCGGTGGGGGAGATGACGCCGTGGTCGTCTTTCTCGTTCGGCATGTGGGCGGCATAGCCGTTGACGGAGTAGCTGGCGGTCAGTCCCCAACAGTCGACGCCGAAACCTTTCCAATGTTTCGGGTTGCGGATGCAATAGGCACGGTTGACGAGAGTCAGGTTGCGCATCTCGTCAAAGTAGCTGGGACAGTATTCGTCTTTCAGACTTGTAGGGTTCAGGCCGAGGAAGGAATAATGTGCCCAGAAGAGAGGACCGGCTTCGCAACCCTGGTAACGCAGATGGAGCTCGATGCCTTCTACTTTGTGAGGAGCTACGATGGCGCCGTTTTGTGCCCAACCGTCATGATAGACAGCAGCGGGAACTCCGTGAGTAGGCGATGCGGCGGCAAGGATGTACATGATGAGACATTCGTTGTAACCGTGAACGGGGAAGTCCATAGCCCAGCCGTATTCGGGACTCCAGTGCCAGTAGAGTACGTTTTGATCGCCTTGGCGATAGAAGTTCCAGTCTACATCGCGCCAAAGGGTGTCGATGCGGCGGGCAAGGGATTGTTCTCTTGCCGTCAGGGTGCTGTCTGCTTGGGAGGAATCTTTACTGCTACCGTTGATGTAATATTGATGTGCGGCAAGCAGCCCTTGTATGAGGAAGGCGGTTTCTACGAGGTCGCCGCCGTTGTCTTTTTGTCCGAAGGGTTTCACTTTCCCGGTATCTCCATACCACCAGTGTGGATAGGCGCCCTGAAAGCGGTCGGCTTTTTCGAGGAAGGAAACTATCTTTTCCATACGGGCAAGACCTTCAGCACGGGTGATGTAACCGCGGTCGATACCGGAGATCAGGGCCATGATGCCGAAACCGCTACCGCCGGAGGTGACAACGTTCTGATCTTTTTCGGGATAGATGCCGTCCATGTGGATACGTTCGGGGGCAAGGCCGCTGTTGGGTTCGGCGCCGTCCCAGAAGTAGTTGAAGGTTCGGCGTTGGACAGTGTCCATGAGGGCATCATCGGTGAGCGGGGCGGTGCTGCCGGATTTAGAGTTCTTGCAGCCTCCGAGAAGGAGGAGAGAGAAGAGTGATAAAAGGTATAGGGGTATATGTTTCATATATAATGGGGTTAATTAGCCTCTCCTCCACACATCCTCCCTATGGGGAGGGGTTGGGGGAGAGGCTGGTAATTTATTATTTCAGTGTCAACCGTGCCGTCTTCACAGCCTGGCTGTTTCCGCCGATCATGATATCAAAATCACCTGGTTCTGCTATGTAATTCAGGTTATAATCATAGAAACGTAGCAGGTCAGGGGTTATCTTGAAGGATACCGTCTTACTTTCTCCGGCGCGGAGAAAGATTTTATTGAAGCCTTTCAGTTCGCGCACCGGGCGGGTGATGCTTCCTACGAGGTCGCGGATGTAAAGCTGTACCACCTCTGCACCGTCAAGTTTTCCGGTGTTGGTTACGGTGACTACTGCCGTCACGGAACCATCTTTCCCCAGTGCCGGCGTGCTCAGAGCGATGTCGCTGTATTGGAAAGTGGTATATGACAAGCCATAACCGAAAGGATACAACGGCTCATTGTCCACATCCAGATAATTGCTGCGGAACTTCTCGAACCATTTGCCTTCTGCCAACGGACGTCCGGTATTCTTATGATTGTAAAACAAAGGTATCTGTCCTACATTCTTCGGGAAAGTCATCGTCAGTTTGCCACTCGGATTTACATCACCGAACAATACATCACCGATGGCATAAGCAGCCTCACTGCCGCCAAACCATACATTTAGAATGGCGGGAACGTGTTCCTGTTCCCAGGTCAGCGTCAGCGGGCGGCCAGTGAAGAGGGTCAGCACAACGGGCTTGCCGGTTTTCAGCAGAGCCTCCAGCAGCGTGTGTTGTACGTCGGGCAGACCGAGTTCCGTGCGGCTGGAACTTTCACCGCTCATTTCGGAAGACTCACCCAGTGCGGCTACGATTACATCGGCATTGGCGGCAGCTTTCAGGGCCTCGTCCAGTAACTCCTGATCCGTACGGTTGTCGCGGTTCAGCGAACGGCCGAACATAGTGGCACGTTCCTCGTAGGCGGCATCGCCGATGAGGTTACTGCCTTTGGCATAGGTGATGTTGACTTTGCCTGCCATCATTTCTTTCAGACCTTCGTAGAGGGAAGGATAATCGTTGAGACGGGCGGCTACACTCCAAGTACCCGGCATATTGCTGCGGGTGTTTCCGAGGGGGCCGATGACAGCAACGGTGCCTTGTTTTTTCAGTGGAAGCACGGGGACTGCGCTGTTGGAAGCGGGCGAATGACTTTTTACTCCTGTCGAAGAGGCGCTTTGTTCGGGGGTAAAAGGAGAATTCTTTAAGAGTACAAAGCTTTCTCCGGCAATCTTGCGTGCCACGTCGCGGTGCTCTTGGGTGAAGATATCCCGTTTCGGGCGGTTCACATCGCAGTATTTATAAGGATCATCAAATAATCCCAGTTTATATTTCGCTTCCAGTATCCGGCGGCAGGCTGCATTCACAGTAGCCATTCTTACTTTACCTTCCTTGATGGATTTCAACAGTGTGCCTACGAAACCTTCGCTCACCATATCCATATCTACTCCGGCATTCAGGGCGAGGGCACTGACGGTTTGCAGGTCGCCCATACCGTGCTCTATCATTTCGGAAATGCCGGTGAAGTCCGTTACTACGAAACCCTGGAAACCCCATTTGTCACGGAGCAAGTCGGTCATCAGCCATTTGTTTCCGGTGGCAGGGATGCCGTCCACTTCATTGAAGGAGGCCATCACACTACCCACACCGGCTTCTACGGCGGCCTCATACGGGTACATATATTCGTTGAACATCCGGTTGCGGCTCATGTCCACGGTGTTGTAATCGCGTCCGGCCTCTCCGGCGCCATACAGGGCGAAATGCTTGACGCAGGCCATGATTTCATCGTTGCGGTGCAGTTGGTCTTTCAAATCCCTGCCCTGATATCCGAGAACCATAGCCTGTGCGATAGCTCCGCCCAGGAAGGGATCTTCTCCCGAACCTTCGGAGACACGTCCCCAACGCGGGTCACGGCTGATATCTACCATCGGGCTGAACGTCCAGGAGATTCCGTCGGCACTCGCTTCGATGGCAGCGATGCGGGCAGATTGCTCAATGGCTGCCATATCCCAGGTGCAGGACAATCCCAGGGGGATAGGGAAGATGGTCTCGTACCCGTGTATCACATCCATACCGAACAGTAGGGGGATTCCGAGGCGTGATTTTTCTACTGCAAGTTTTTGTACTTCGAGGATGCGGTCTACGCCCTTCAGGTTGAAGAGGCCGCCTACCATCCCTTTCTCAATTTTTAGCGCCACGTCGCTGCTTTTGGCTTGTCCTGTGGTGATGTCGCCTGTGACGGGTAGGTTCAGCTGACCGACTTTCTCCTCCACGGTCATCCGTTTCATCAGTGCGTCGATGAAGCGATCCATGTCCAGTGGAGATTTTTGCGCCTGTGCGGCTGCCAGGCTCATCAGGACACCCAGCAGCAACAGACTTGTTCTTTTGAATCTTGCTTTCATATACTTCAGTTTATATTAGTTAGTAGTTCGGGTTCTGTACCAATACTCCGTTCGATTTGTCTATTTCTGTTTGTGGCAATGGCAACAATGCGTTCTTCGGCTGATAGTTCTTTCCGGCGGCTTGAAGCACTTCCTGTGCGATGCCCCAACGTACCAGATCATAGAAGCGGTCGGGCTCCAATGCCAACTCTACACGGCGTTCGTGGCGGATAGCCTCGCGCAGTACGCTTTGGTCAAGAGATTCCACTTTGGGCAATACATTCGTCAGCGTGCCGCGGGCGTGTGCACGTACCTGCTCCAGATAACCGTTTGCTTCGTTCATCAGACCTTTTTCGTTGGCCGCTTCGGCAGCCATCAGCAGTACGTCCGGATAGCGGATGATGCGGATATTTACCCAGAATCCCATGCGGGTGTACTTGCGGCGCAGTGCAGGGTCGGTATAAGCTTTCTTGTTGAAATAAGCGCCCATGGCGGTAGATACGGGTGACTCACCGTAAGGCTTGTTTGTAGTTTCCGGAGTGATGGGCTCTTCATTGCTGCGGCGGAAGTAGAGCAGACTGGCATCCTTGCGGGGGTCACCCTCTTCAAAAGCTTCACCCATCAGCTTGGTAGCCATGTGCCAGCCCCAGCCGAGGTCGAAGTCACCAGCTCCACGCACACCCTGTACCTGGCAGAACTGGCTGCCGATGCTGGCATCTTCCTTCATGGCATCGGTCGATTCGCATTGCAGCTCAAAGATGCTTTCACCGCAGTTCTCACCTTCCACGGTGAAGACTTTGTCTACCGGAGTATTCAGGTTGTAGATGCCGGAAGTGATGACTTCGGTAGAGGCTTTGTACATATTGTCCCAGTCATTGCGCATCATGTAAGTGCGTGCATGCAGTGAGCGTGCGGCACCCCAGGTGAGTCGGCCCGTGTAGTCGCTGTCCCATCTCAGGGGCAGACAGTCTTCGGCTTCGGTCAGGTCTTTGTCAATCTGCTCGTATATCTTCTCGGCTGTGGTTTTGGGGACATTGGCGTCGGAGGCTTCCACTACTTTGATGGTCACCAGTGGCACTTCGCCAAAGGCACGCACCAGGTTGAAGTAACAGTATGCACGGAAGAAGAGCGCTTCACCGCGGTTGCGTATGGATTCGGTGTCATTCTTATGGTCGCTGTTGGCGATGTCGTCCAGAATCTCGTTACATTGGTAGATGATTTTGTAGTTCTGGCTCCAGTAGGCACCCAGCGGGCCATTGGAAGCCGTGTATTCAAAATCGTCCCACATCGCTGCCTCGTTACCGCCGTCACCGGCATCACTGCCTTTTTCGGAATCTTCGCTGCGCACCATGTGCACCATAAAGGCAGGGATACCTGCGGTGATGTTATACGAGCGCATCAAGTAGTAAACGTTAAATATCTTTCCGCCTACAAGAGCGGTTGGGGCGTCGTCTTCAGTGAACTGTCCCAGTGGGTCACGGTCCAGAAAGTCATTACAGGAACTGAATGAGAGGGCAGTTGCGCCAATCAACAGTGACAGGATGTATTTTTTTATTTTCATAATCTTGGTTTTTTAATGGTTTTCGGCGAATGATGTCAGAGCCTTTCCCTCTCATCCTTCCTCCGTAAGAAAGGCTCAAAAAACTCTTGTGTATATCTGTATACAGGAGTGTCTATATTCCCCTCCCTATGTAGGAGGGGGTAAGGGAGAGGCTGGTAATGTATTTAGAATGTCAGATTGAACCCGAACGTATAAATGGCCGGCATCGGATAACTGCCGTCATCCACTCCGAAGGCAATGGCCGAACCACCCAGTTCGGGCGTATATCCGGTGTTATGCTTCCACGTTTTCAAATTCTGTATATTCACATAAAGCTTCAATGCCTGCATGCCGATTTTGGAAATCAGCGCCTTGTCGAAGTTATAAGCCAGAGACACGTTGCGGATGCGGAAGAACGAGCCATCTTCTATGTAATATTCAGAATTCATATTGTTGATGGTGTGCTTCGTGTTCAGCAGCGGTTGGGTGTTGCTGGTGCCTTCTCCATGCCAACGATCCATGCGTTGCGCCATGAAGTTGAACTGGCTCCAGTTGTAGTTGTCCCATGTGCGGTAAATCTGATTGCCGCCTTGCCCCATCATGTCCATGGACAATTCCCAGTTCTTATAGCCTACTCCGAGCGTAATGCCGTAAGTGACATCCGGAGTCGGATTACCAATCATCGTACGGTCTGCCGTAGTGATTTCGCCGTCACCGTTCACATCTTTGAACTTGAGGTCACCCGGAGTGACGGTTGCCAAAGTGTTTTTGGGGGAGTTCTTGATTTCTTCCTGGGTCTGATAAACGCCTTCTACCTTGTAACCGTAGAAGTAGCCGATAGGATAGCCTGCCATTGTGTAGCTTTGGCTCTTGTCTCCGGCAATGATGGAATAGCCCTCCTGCACGAGGCTCAGGACTTTATTCTTGATGGTTGCCAGGTTCACTCCCACGTTGTAGTCCCAGTCGCCAATCTGGTCACGCCAGCTGAGGGCAAGTTCTACACCCATATTCTCGATGGAACCCAGGTTGCCGATGCCCGGCACTGTTCCGGAAATGCCCGGTACTTCTGCCAGCAGGTCTTTCGTTTTCTTTTTGTAGTATACGCCTTCGAAGTGCAGGCGGTTGCGGAAGAAGTTGGCTTCTGCACCTACTTCCCAGGCTTCTACTTTCTCCCAACGCAGGTTAGGGTTGGGCAGATAGGCAAGCTGGTAGCCCGGATAGATGGCGGACGGAGTACCGAATACGGCGGAATAAGCATTCGTCAGCAACGGTTCTGCCGGATAGGCTCTGTCCAGGTTCTGATTACCCAGTGTACCCCATGAGCCTTTCAATTTCAACATGTCCAGCCATTCGATGCCTTTCATCCACTCTTCTTCGCTCATCAGCCAGCCCAGACCTACGGAGTAGAAATTCTGCCACTGATTGCCTGTGTAAGAGAATGCGGAAGAGCCGTCGCGGCGGTAGGAACCGTTGAACAGATACTTGCCTTTATAATTATAGAGGATACGTGCCAGTACCGACACAGTGGAACGTTCCCATTGCGTACTTCCGTTTGTGGCTGTAGCTGCATCACCGATGCTTACATACCATTTATCGGAATTGTCCGGAATCACCAGGCCTACGCCTTGCGTGCGGGCTCCGTTCAGATTTTCGAGCTTATTATAATAGGTGGTGAAACCGGCTGTAGCTGTCAGGTTGTGCTCACCCCATGAGTTGGTATAAGTCAGCAGATAGTCGCTTTGCACTTTCATTTCTGTTTCTTTCGCCTGGCTCACTCCGGTTTTTCCGTTACCCAGCGTGGCGATGTCCCCTTCGGCGCTGGCGTCATACACCTGTATGATAGGTGTGTAAGTTCGCGTGCTGTTGGATGCATAATCCAGTGAGAACATTGCCTTGAACTGGAAATGTTTCAGAAAGTCCCACTGTCCGTATATGTTGCCCGAACCGCGGTAATTTTCCGCTTTCGTGGTGTTCGCTTTCAGTTCCACGTCTACCATCGGGTTGTTCATCTGCGCTTTCTGGAAGCCGGGGAGGGAAGTGTACAATCCATATTCTTCATTGTAGACCGGAGCCACCGGAGCTGCACGCAAGGCAGTGGCGACACTCTTCGTGTCAGCCGGCAGCATACGTGCGCCGTTGAACTGGAAACCTACTTTGAAGTTATCCGTCACCTTGTAGTCATTGCTGATGTTCAACGTGATTTTGCTGTACTTCTCATTTTTGATATTGCCTTGTTCGTAGGCGTAACCTGCACCGAGGTAGAAGCTGTGCCTATCGGAGGCACCGGTAATGCTGATGTTATTATTCGTGATGAATCCGGTCTGGAAAATCTCGTCCTGCCAGTTGGTATTGCCGGTCCAGTCGGAGAAATTGTATTCCGGGTTACCTTCATTTCTCAGCTGTTCGTTGTACAGCAGCTTGAAGCCTTCTGCATCCACCATTGCAATCTTATTTGTGATAGCCTTGAAGCCGAACGAGCCGTTGATGTTCACACGTGTCTGTCCTTCTTTGGCTTTCTTGGTGGTGATGATGATGACACCGTTGGCGCCGCGTACACCGAAGATGGCGAGTGAAGAAGGGTCTTTCAGGACTTCCATAGACTCAATATCCTGCGGGTTCAGGAAGTTAATGTTGTCATTGAACAGACCGTCCACTACATACAACGGTTTGTAGCCATTGATGGAGTTCGTACCGCGTACGCGGATTTCCGGGTCAGCGCCCGCTTTACCGGAGTTGATGATTTGTACACCGGCCACTTTGCCTTGCAGGGCCGACAGAGGGTTTGCAACCGGTTTGTTGGCAATCTCATCGCCTTTGATGTTGGTGATGGAGCCGGTCAGGTCACGCTTCTTGGCGCTACCGTAACCGATGACCACTGTTTCGGCAAGCATCTGCGAGTCTTCTTTCATCTGTACATTGATGACGTTACGGTCGCCTACCTTGATACTTTGCTTCTCCATACCTACGTAGGAAAAATTGAGGGTGGCACCCGTCGGCACTTGGATGGAATAATCCCCGTCAAGTCCGGTTACTACGCCGGTATTGGTGCCTTGTACTACTATAGATACACCTATCAGCGGTTCATTGAATGAGTCGGTAACGACACCTGTCACGGTTCGTTCCTGAGAAAAAGCGGTGCTGCCTATCAATAGGAAACACACCGCCAGGAATAGATTTTTAAGCCATAGGGCTTTCTTCATAGGAGGGTTCAGGTTTCTCTTCATTGCATTAAATTTTTATGTGAATGATATATTGCATCAGAACAATGAAAAAGAAAAAAAGATTTCAAAGGCCTTTAAATCCTGAGTTTTTAACACAATTGGGAGAGGGTTTCATAACTGAACAAAAAGTAACCGGAACACCTTTTTTGCTGATAAAAGCTTTTTCTGAAATCCCCGAAACAGAATCCTGCTGCATAATCTATAGAATATAAATGTATGTTTTATGCGTAAAACAGGCAGCATATGCAATACTTATGCAAAGAACTATATTTGTTCCGGCAAGAAACTATATATCTAACGCGCAGGAACTATATATCTAACGTGAAGGAACTATAGATGTGATGCGAAGGAACTATAGATATGACGCAAAGGAGCTATAGATAGAAGACAAACCATCTGTATATGGGAGACAAACCATCTGTTTTTCTTTTATTAGAGTTGTATGTATTTGTGTATTGCGTTGTTAGTCAGTGAAATCCAGATTTCGGTTCGTTTCTTTTCGTCCTTCCCAGCACTGGGACGGAAATATCGCATTCTCGTTATGTATAAAAAGCAATGTGTCAAATCCGCGCAGAAATGAATAAGATGCAGTTGACAAAGAGACGAGTTAACAAAGGGGCAAAGGAGTAAACTTTCGTTGCGAGATATGTAGAGAAAGCAACAAAAAACCCACTAAAATTGTCGTTTTAGTGGGTTTTTGACTGTAAATACCTTATTAGTAGTGCGGGTGATAGGACTCGAACCTACACGCCTCTCGGCACCAGATCCTAAGTCTGGCGCGGCTGCCAATTACGCCACACCCGCAGTGGCTCTCTTGTTAAGCGATGGCAAAGATAGAAAGATTTTTCTTTCCGACAAATAGTTTGGTGCAGAAAGTGGTTATTGGGTTACTTTTAAAAGCTCACGGGCCTTTTCAATAATCGTATCAATTCCGTTGTTTTCATCCTCTTTATCCATATCCACTTTCACATCCGGGTCAATACCGAATTCTATATGCTCCTTCTCTGCATTCAGATGCGGACTTGCCGAGAAACGTACTCCCCAACCATTAGGAAGCTCTGAAGAGAAAGGCAGTCCCGAACCGCCACCGGTCTTGTCACCTACCAACGTGACATTGGGAAAATAGCTCATGGCATTTACGAAATCGTTCGTAGCACTATACGAATGGCGGTTGGTGAGCAGCATCACCTTCTTCTGCCAGCGGATACTGTTGGATGGTTCCAGATAAATCGGCTCAGGATCGGAGAAGTCACTGTGTCCTTTTCCGGTTTTGTGCTGGATATATCCCGTCAGTACCTTCTCATTCGTGAAACGGGCGGCAATGCGGGTGGAATAGGTGAGGTTGCCTCCGCCGTTATTGCGTACGTCGAAAATCAATCCGTTGCACGGGGCCAGGTAGGAGAGTACTTCGTCAAGGTTACCGTTACCTACACCGCTGGAGAATGACTCATAATAGATGTATCCGATATTATCGTCAAGAATCTTGTATTTAAGGCCACCGGCAATGCGATAAGTCTTTCCGAGATAGCTTCGCTCGATAATCCCTTCGTTGAAGTTGCGAGGATAATCCAGATACCAGTCCCAGTAACGGGCTATATTTGAAGCACTGTACAGATTGACATGCCCGTCTTTCAGCTCCGCCAGCATACTGTCGAGTACCTGGAACAAGCCGTCATTAGGCATATTAGCGGTGATGAGCGGCTTGTATTTGTCGTGGACGGCATCCCAATCGATCTGTTTATAGTCCAGAAAGCAATATTGCTCGTCAATAATCTTCCACAGAGCTTCAAAGTTCCCTTGCGGGGAGTTGTTAAATTCTTCTTCCCGGATGCAACTCGACAACAAAGGCAGCAACATGAAAAGTGCTCCAAGCCACCCTAATTTAATATGATATATTCCTTTTCTTTTCATCATTCTATCATCTTATCACTCATTCTGATAATCACTTTTTCCTTTTATCACGAATGAGGAACAATTCTTTCACAAAGCCTACCATGAACACATGCGAATAAGTATGTGTCTTTATATCATTAACCTTGGATTGCTGTGCATCCCATAAATAAGCGAGACGCATTTTAGCTCTTCCTACTGGGAAATCCACGGTCAGCATTTGCCGCAGGGAAGGCTGGTTGTGCAGAGAAGTGAAGTTGATGACTCCGTTCCGGTTGCCCAACGTAAATATTTCGTAGTATGACTGCCCGTAGTTGGGAGAGAACATGACCCCCATAAAAGGCAGGTTGATCTGGTAGCGCAAGGAAATCGGATAGTTCTTGATCCGTAAATCCCATATTGCCATTCCGGATGCATCCAGGTTGATGTAAGCACGCGCCTGTGCCGGGTTATTGCCGTTACGCAGGTTGTATACAAAACCGCCGTTAAGGTCGATAAGCCCTCCGGCAAGTAACTTAAAGTTTGAAGTGACGGGGAAATTGTAATGCAATCCGTAGTTCCAGTTTGCCAGTCCGGAGAACATGTTGTTATTGTCCACACGATTGTGGGTGTAGCCGATATCTGCCTGAAAGAAACTTTGCAGGGATATGTTTCCGTCCATCCATTTGGTTATGCGCATGCTCTCGCGTGAAATACGGAAATCAATACCTTTATATTCCTGTGGCGACAAGTAAGTGTCGAACACATTGGTATAGCCTATGCCGTACATGGTGGCCCGGGTTACGAAGCGTGTTCTTGCCGAAGAATCAGCCCTCAGTTCTTGCAGCGCCCTGTCTTCAACACTTTGCGCTTTTACACTTCCACCCAGTCCGAGCAGGCATGCAGCTAATATACCTATTTTATATAAATTCATTGATATGGTTGCTTGTCACTAATCACTAACCGTTACTCACTTAGAACAGTTTCATCTGTCCCGTTATCTCATCCCGGATGTCGTCTTCACTCTTGCCGTGGTCAGGGTCCAGTATTTCCGGTTCCTCTTCTTCCTTGTTTTCAGTGGCCTGCGGCACTTCCGGCTGGCGTGTAGGCTCCAGCTCATTGACGGTCTCCATCGTGAAGGTGGTGATGCGTTTACCTTTTGCCTTGAAGCCTTTCACGGCAATGAATTCATCCGCTTCTATGATCATCGGTTCACGGAAACTGTCATGTCCGCCGAATATGATTTCCAGACGGGGATAACATTCGTCTGTCAGTAAAATCAGGCGGTTATTCTTGTTTTCTCCCAGATAGTTCTGCTTGCGGTTGGTTGCCTCCATGCAGAAACGTTTGATGTATGGGAAGTTCTGCTGGTCTGCATCGTAAAGCACGGCAGTCCATATCTTGTTCGAGTCGAATTTCTCCAGTATGCGGATATTGGCTTCATAGTGGTTGCTGAGGTCGAAGTTGGTGATGTAGAAATCTCCATTATCATGTACTACCAGAATACTGTCGTCACTTTGGAATTCTCCCAGATATTCACCGCGTCCGTCATAGTTGAGGCGGAGCACATCACGGTCGAACCAGACTTTACGTCCGCCCAGCGTGGAGCCACCGCGTTGTTTCAGGGTAATCTTGTGCACCGGAAGCTTGGTCAGAATATTTCCTCTGGCCTGGCGTCCCTTGATGCCGACGGCACTGAAGTCTTCTTCAAAGATGATGCGGCGCACGCGCGGATTGGGTTTCAGGGTTACCTTGATGACTTCCGCTTCACCGTTGGGGTTGGCGGTGAAATACGTGATACGCGAGTCGGGCGTGCCTTGTGTCACGTCGTATTCGCGGTCGCGGATGATGCTCGTCACGGCAAACCGCTTGATATATTGCGTTCCTTCTTTTCCGTCACGATAAACTACATTATATATAGTGCGCTTATCGTTCTTTTTGAATACGTTGGCATAGAGGATATTCTTGCCGACGAATTTCTTGTCGGCTACGGGAGTAACCAAATATCGTCCGTCGCGGAAGAAGATGATGACATCATCGAGGCTTGAACAGTTGCAGAGGAATTCGTCTTTCTTCAAGCCTGTGCCGATGAAGCCCTCCTCGCGGTTGATATACAATTTCTCGTTGGCCTCTACCACTTTGCTTGCTTCGATGGTGTCGAAGTTGCGCAATTCGGTGTGGCGCGGGAAGTTCTTGCCATATTTGTTTTTCAACATGAGATACCAGTCCACCGTATACTCGATGATGTTGGCAAGGTGGTGGTCTATCTCCTCTATATCCGCTTTCATGCGGGCGATGAGTTCTTCCGCTTTGTCGGAGTTGAACTTGAGGATACGTCCCATCTTTATTTCCATCAGTTTGAGGATGTCCTCTTTGGTCACTTCGCGGATGAACTGTGGATAGAAAGGCGTCAGGCGTTCATCGATATGTTCGCAGGCCGCATCCATATTCTTGGCCTGTTCAAATTCCTTATCTTTGTAGATACGCTCTTCGATGAATATCTTCTCCAATGAGGCGAAGTGCAAGCTTTCCAGTATCTCGCCTTTACGGATTTCCAGTTCCTGGCGTAGCAGAGACAAGGTATTATCCACCGATTTTCTCAGCACATCGCTGACGGTGAGGAAGTGCGGCTTCTGGTCGTCGATGACGCAGCAGTTGGGTGATATGCTTACTTCACAGTCCGTGAAGGCGTATAAGGCATCGATTGTCTTATCCGAAGATACCCCCGGAGCAAGATGGACTAATATCTCCACGTTGCGGGATGTCAGGTCTTCTACTTTCTTTATCTTGATTTTGCCTTTTTCGCTTGCTTTCACGATGGAGTCGCAAACGCTGGCTACCGTCTTGCCGTAAGGGATTTCTTTGATGGCAAGCGTCTTGTTGTCTATCTTCTCTATTTTGGCGCGCACGCGTACGGCACCGCCGCGTTCGCCGTCGTTATATTTGGAAACATCGATGCTGCCTCCCGTCTGGAAATCCGGATAGAGTTTGAATTCCTCTTCGTGCAGATAGTGGATGGATGCATCGCAAAGTTCATTAAAGTTGTGGGGAAGTATCTTGGACGAAAGACCTACCGCGATGCCTTCTACTCCCTGTGCCAACAGCAAAGGGAATTTTACGGGCAGGGTTACCGGTTCTTTGTTTCGTCCGTCATAGGACAGTTTCCATTCGGTGGTTTTGGGATTGAACACTACATCGAGGGCGAACTTCGACAGGCGCGCTTCGATGTAACGGGGAGCGGCGGCGCCGTCTCCGGTGAGTATGTTACCCCAGTTTCCTTGACAGTCTACAAGCAAATCTTTTTGGCCTAACTGTACCAAAGCGTCGCCAATGGATGCATCGCCGTGGGGGTGGAACTGCATGGTGTGTCCCACAATGTTCGCCACTTTGTTGTAACGCCCATCTTCCATTCGCCTCATGGAGTGCAGGATACGTCTCTGCACAGGCTTTAAACCATCATTAATGTGGGGTACGGCACGTTCCAGGATAACGTACGAAGCATAATCCAGAAACCAGTTCTGGTACATACCGCTAAGTTGGTATTTTGCTTTTACGTCTTTCGTGTCAGCGGGTTTATAATCCGAATGCCCTTCGCTCCCTGCCGGGAGTTTATTTTCCAAGTCATCTTTCGGTGCTTCAAAGTCTTCGCTCATATTTGTTTCGGGAATATCTATTCTGAATAATCACTGAATTTTTCAGTCGAACGCAAAAATACAAAATTTCTCGGTAAATTCAGCAAATGAAGGTCTTTAAATTATCGGACCCGATTTGCAGATGCTACTGTTTATCAATGAAGTTTATCTTAAAAAAATCTTTTCGCAAGAATGATGCGCTGCATATCATAATCTTGCACGAACAACTTCTTTGCCAATCCATTGTCATCACAATTATGTTTCTATACATGGCAATCTATATATGATTTTGATGCAAAAATGCAATATTCCGACCGAATGTTTAGTGTGACATACTATTTTTCCGACCGAATATTTTAGAGTAATTACAAAATATCGACCGAACTTGGAGCGAATTGCAGTAGCCTGACAAAGTAGAATATGAAATAAATTGGTAAGCACACAAAGATAATCGTTGAGATGAATGACTGTTTCTCCACGCTTTTCCGTTCCGTTGCCGGTATATTCTGTGACGATGGCTTTTGAATCGGGGAGTTTCCGAAAGAGACATGGCTGTAAAGAAAATGTTTCCCGTACTTGCACAATACCTGAGGCATACTAGCTCCGTACGTTTCCCGGTCAGAAGTTTCTCTTCATGGGGAATGTATAGAACAGGTACGGAGCAAGTATGATTTAAGTACGGTTTACCTTGTATCCATTGGTGCGGCAGCATGTCGCGCCAACAGTCAACGAGGTTTTTCGCTTAAATGTTGACACTTTAAAACCGTTTCGTTTTGATATTAAAGACTTTGAATTATCCGACCTTCTAATAGAAGAGACCAGCAAAAGGAACCTCTACTTTGATGAAATTCAAGTGGTAGAAGGTTGGAAATTGTATGATAAGACAGAAACAGGATCAAGGATTGCGCGAAGCTATATGTTTCTTTAAATGGATAAAGGGACTCTCATGACTCTTAATCAGGAGGATAAAATCCGTATGGAAGAAGGGTGGATTGGCGTTATTCTTGTGCATCAGTTTGTGTAACAACTTGCAACGATAAGATAAATTAATACCCCGCCTGCCCGACTTATGATATAAATCCCTATCTTTGTGGCGCTTTTTAATAAAGAAAAAGATTAAAATTAAATGATATAACAAAGAAATGGCACAAGAAGACGTTTTTAAGAAACTCGTATCGCACTGTAAGGAATACGGTTTCGTATTCCCCTCCAGCGACATTTACGACGGATTGGGAGCAGTATATGACTACGGTCAGATGGGTGTGGAACTGAAAAACAACATTAAACAATACTGGTGGCAGAGCATGGTGTTGCTGCACGAAAACATTGTCGGCATCGACTCCGCTATCTTTATGCATCCCACCATATGGAAAGCTTCCGGACACGTAGACGCATTCAACGATCCATTGATTGACAACCGTGATTCCAAAAAACGTTATCGTGCCGACGTGCTGATTGAAGACCAGCTGGCTAAGTACGATGATAAAATAAATAAGGAGGTGGCAAAAGCTGCCAAACGTTTCGGAGAAGCTTTTGATGAAGTACAGTTCCGCAGCACAAACGGTCGCGTACTGGAGCACCAGGCTAAACGTGACGCTTTGCACGAACGTTTTGCTAAGGCTCTTAATGACAATAACCTCGATGAACTACGCCAGATCATTCTGGACGAAGAAATCGTTTGTCCCATCAGCGGTACAAAGAACTGGACGGAAGTCCGTCAGTTCAATCTGATGTTCTCTACTGAAATGGGTTCTACATCGGATGCTGCCATGAAGATTTATCTGCGTCCGGAAACGGCTCAGGGGATCTTTGTGAATTACCTGAATGTACAGAAAACCGGTCGTATGAAGATACCTTTCGGTATTGCACAGATTGGTAAGGCTTTCCGTAACGAAATCGTTGCCCGTCAGTTCATCTTCCGCATGCGTGAGTTCGAACAGATGGAGATGCAGTTCTTCGTGAAGCCGGGTACCGAACTGGACTGGTTCAAGAAATGGAAAGAAATCCGTTTGAAATGGCATAAGGCATTGGGCTTTGGTGATGACCATTATCGTTATCACGACCATGATAAATTGGCTCACTACGCCAACGCTGCAACGGACATCGAATTCCTGATGCCTTTCGGCTTCAAGGAAGTGGAAGGTATTCACAGTCGTACGAACTTTGACTTGTCTCAGCATGAGAAGTTCTCCGGTAAGAACATTAAATACTTCGACCCCGAAACGAACGAGAGTTATACTCCGTATGTCATCGAGACTTCTATCGGTGTTGACCGTATGTTCCTCAGCATCATGTCCGCTTCTTATTGCGAAGAGCAATTGGAGAGTGGAGAAAGCCGTGTAGTGTTGAGGTTGCCTGCTGCGCTTGCTCCTGTGAAACTGGCTGTGATGCCGTTGGTTAAGAAAGACGGTCTGCCCGAAAAGGCTCGCGAAATCATCGACTCGTTGAAGTTCCACTTCCATTGCCAGTATGATGAAAAGGATAGTATCGGTAAACGTTACCGCCGTCAGGATGCCATCGGTACCCCGTTCTGCGTTACTGTTGACCACCAAACTCTGGAGGATAACTGCGTGACACTGCGTAACCGCGATACGATGCAGCAGGAACGTGTGGCTATCGCTGAACTGAATAACATCATTGCAGATCGTGTCAGCATTACGTCATTGCTGAAAACGTTGCAATAAGTAATACAATAAATGATTAGAATGGAAAAAAGACTCTTGGTATTTCTGCCTTTCCTGTTGTTCGTAGCAGGGGTATTCACCTCTTGTGAAGAAGTGGAAGAAACTGGTAAGTATGACAACTGGCAAGAACGCAATGAAACTTATATCGATTCGTTGAGCTTAATCGTAAATGGCAGGATTGATAGGATTATAGAAGGGGGAGTGTATGAAGGTGATAACGGTGACTCCGCTAAACTGGCTAAGATTCCTGTTGGCGAGTTATTCGCTATTAAAGATACTTATGCGAGTACGGACGGTAATCCTCAATATATTTATTGTAAGAAAATTAAGGAGGATAATCCGAAGGGGCAGCGTCCGCTTTATACTCAGTCGTTCTCAACTTATTATTATGGTACAATAATAATAGGTGAGAAATTTGATGGCAATTTTACTGGTTACAGTGCAATAGACCGGGGAACATTGGATCCTGAAGAAAAGAAACCGACAGATTTTGACTCTCCAAGCACTTTTTCTGTGACTGGTGTCATTACCGGATGGACAGCTATTGTACAATATATGCATACGGATGAGCGCTGGATGGTATATGTTCCTTATCAATGTGCATATAAAGAAAGCGGCCGTGGTTCCATTCCTGGCTATACAGCGTTGATATATGACATGGAATTGGTAAGCGTAGAGTAGGATAGAGTTCTTTTTGATAAAAATAGTAAAGGCTGTCTGTTCTGAAAAGGAATGGACAGCCTTTTTTGTGAGGTATAGTTATCTGCAAAATTTGAGATAATGCTTTATATTCTCTTCTTCAATGCCTTTACCCAAATCTCATATCCTTCTTCATTCAGATGCAGTCCGTCACTGGTCAACTCACTGCGTAATACATTCGTCCCTTTTTCGGTAAACAGGGGGAAGAGGTTGATGAATGTGATTTGGTGCTCCTTGGCTAAGGCTGCCAGTTTGGCGTTGATTTCGGGAACCATATTGGTTTTTCCGGTCAGCTTTTTGTAGCGTCCGAAGCTTTCGTTGAAAGGCAGGAGGCTTTGCAGATAAAGTTTTGTGTCGGGAGATTCGCGCTGGATACGCTCTACAGTCATACGTATCATGCTGACAATGCTGTCGGCAGTCAGGTCATGCGAGATATCGTTGACACCGGCAAGGAGGAATAGTTTTGCGGGCTGCCCCGGGAGTATCTGATGCAGGCGGTCGTAGATGCCCATCACTTCATCACCGATGATTCCACGGTTGCGGATATTCTTTTTGTTGAGGCGGACGTTCCAGTCGCCGCCACCTTCTGTAAGACTGTTACCTACCATGACGATGTCTTTGGAGGTGATGGCGGGTTCATCCATGAATTGAAGGAAGCGTTTGTAATAATGCTCTGTATATGTGCGTGGAGCCGGATAAATAGATGAGGCTACAGCATTGGATACCAGTGAACGGAGACGCACCATGCTGTGCCCGTCTTCGGGATGCACGGCATTGACAAGCAGGATAACTGAAGTATTGTTGTCGGGGTCTATCACGATGGAAGTGCCTGTATATCCGGTATGGCCATAAGTGTTGGGACCGAAGTAATCTCCATTGTTGGAAGCATAAGCAGTGAAATTGTCCCAACCTAAAGTGCGGCCTAATGAGGCGGTGGCACGAGGAACAGTACTCATGGCTTTGACACCCAACGGACTGAGGATGCGATGCCCATTCCACTCTCCACCGTTTTGCAGGGCGGCGCAGAGAAGTGCGATGTCTTCGGCACAGGAGAATACACCGGCATTTCCGGAGATGCCACCATTCATGATACGGGCCAGTGGGTCGTGCACTTGTCCGCAGAGGACGCTGCCGTCGGGTTGCTTTTCGGTGGGGGCGATTTCGGTAAGTTGAGAGTTGGGAGTTGAGAGTTGAGAGTTGGCTACCCAGTGGGGGGGAGAGGTGTTAATCCATTTCCCGTCTTTGTCCCGCTTGCAGGGCAGGTAATCAGTATGATTCATGCTCAGGACATCAAACAAGTTTTCGCGGGCGAAGTCACGCAGTGATTGTCCGCTGACAGTTTCGATGATGCGTTGCAGGATGATGTAATTGAGGCAACTGTACTGGAAGTCGGTCTGCGGCTTGAAATCGCGGCGGCTGTTGGCGATATACTCTATTAATCCGTCGGGGTTGGGAGAGCCGTATTGTTTTTCCAGGTCGCTGGTAGGGGCATAGGGAGGAAGGCCGGAAGTATGCGTCAACAGGTCGGCGATGCGGATGACTTTTTTATCTTTTCCATCCTCGCTTGCCCAGTTCTTGAATCCGGGGATATATAGACTGACTGGATCCAGAAGGCGGAGTTTCCCACGTTCTGCCAGAATGTGTGTGCAGATGGCAGTCGACATGGATTTGCTGCATGAAGCCATATCAAAGATGGTATTTACGGTCATAGGCTCGACATTGGGGTATATGCGCTTGTTACCGTAGGCTTTGAGGTAAGCCATTTTCCCGTTGCGTACTACGGCGAGTACGGCACCGGGAATATCTTTATTGGCTATGGCAGTTTCTATCGCCTCGTCAGCGTACATCAGTTTACGGGAGTCCATGCCGACCTGTTCGGGTGCTACGCGTTGCAGGGACTGTGCGTTGGCTTGCAGGGTAAGCAATGCAAGGAAAAGAAAAGAGGAGATTAGTTTCATGCTATTACTGTATTAAGAGATGAATGACATTTATTTTCCTCTGTAGGCATCTACCGCTTTCTTTACCGAACCGTGCATCAACAGCAGTGCTTTTGCCTTACCATAATCCAGACCGAGTTCTTCTACAATCATGCGTGTACCGCGGTCCACTAACTTTTGGTTGCTCAACTGCATGTTCACCATTTTGTTGTCTTTCACGCGCCCCAGTTGTATCATGACGGAAGTGGTAATCATGTTCAGTATCATCTTCTGTCCGGTGCCCGACTTCATGCGTGAGCTTCCGGTCACATATTCCGGACCGACAATCATCTCGATAGGCACATCCGCTTCGGCAGCCATCGGTGAGTCAGGATTACTGGTTATACATCCTGTAAGAATGCCGTGTTCGCGAGCTTTCTGCATGGCACCGATGACATAGGGGGTGGTACCGGAAGCCGCAATGCCAATGACGGTATCTTTGTCGGTAATGTTACGCTCAATAAGTTCTTCCCAGCCGCGGCGGATGTCGTCTTCCGCATTCTCTACCGGATTGCGCAAAGCGGTGTCACCGCCTGCTATCAGTCCGATCACAAGCGTTGGCGGCATACCGAACGTGGGAGGTATCTCCGAAGCGTCCAATACTCCCAGACGTCCGCTGGTGCCGGCGCCCATATAGAAGATGCGTCCGCCCTGTTTCATACGTGGAACAATCAGGTTGACTAGTTTCTCAATCTGCGGAATGGCTTTCTGAACAGCTAATGCCACTTTCTGGTCTTCTGTGTTGATGTCCTCCAATATTTCGCGGACAGATTTCTTTTCTAAGTCGTTGTAGAGCGAAGGTTGCTCTGATATTTTTATGAATGCCATGATGATGATTTGGTTTTTAAGTGTTAATTTTTAATTGCTTCTGTGGTAGATGATTAGGCCTTCCATCGGGCTTTTGAGGATAGTGCCTAATTGAATTCCCATTTCTTGCGTAGCCTCGGCAAGTATTTCTTTGTAATGGAATGCTACGGAACCGATGAAATGTACCTTGCTATGTTCGTAATCGTACTGCATGACATTCCTTTTCAGGAAAGCTTTGAAGCTGTTCAGCACAAGAGTGCGTACGCAGGGTTCGTTCAGGTTCTGTGCAAGGAATGGAGACAAGCTGGCCAGAAAACGGTTAGGGAATGGTTTGCGGTATACGCGGTCGATGATGTCTCCTGGTTCCAGATTGAACTGTTTGAAGAACTTTTCTTTCAGTTCCGGAGTCATCTGGTTTTTCAGGATATCGCCTACCAGTAGCTTTCCCAGGCAGGCGCCGCTACCTTCGTCACCGAGGATGAAACCCAGGGGTGAAACGTTGGCTCCTATCTGTTCTCCGTCGTAGTAGCATGAGTTCGAACCCGTGCCCATGATGCAGGCAATACCCGGCTCATGTCCGCAGAGCCCGCGGGCAGCGGCAAGCATGTCTGTGTTTACTTCTACTTTCTCTTCCGACACCTGAAGATGTTGGGTGATGGCATGGTGCACCATAGCTATCTTGTCGGGGAAACCACATCCGGCACCATAAAAGTATACAGCGTCGAAGGCATGAGTTGCTAACTGGGGCAGCAGCGCTGTCGCAATTTCATTACTGATTTCCTCTTCCGACTGAAAGAAAGGGTTGGTGCCTTTCGTGAAAATCTGTTGGATGAGTTTACCTTTCTCTACAACACACCAATCGGTCTTTGTAGAGCCACTGTCTGCTATTAATATCATATCGTTAGTATTAAAAGCCTCTTCCCCCTTGCCCCCCCTCTCTACAAAGAAGGGGGAGCAATTACTGCTGTGGGGTTAAAGCGTTGTTTATTAATTTATATATCTTTATCTTCAATTTTCTTTCTTTCCGAGGTATCTCCTCCTCCCTACGGGGAGGAGGAGAAAAAATCCTATATCTTGATGTATATCTTCCTCTTATACAGTTGGTAACCGATACACCAGTTAAGGGCAACGAAGAGTAAGGCGTAAGCCAGTGAACCGGCGGTTTCGCCGAATACCGGCATTAGAACTATCTTATATAAAAATCCGTGTATGCTGATGCTGGCATCGCCCCAGGGGAATCTGATACTACCGAATAAGATACCGAGTACTCCGCCCAGAACATACATGAACAGCGGGTTGATGCCGAAAGCTTCGAAGAATATACTCCATTTCTTATATCCTTTCACATCGATGATCCAGATGAGTAATGCAAGAAAACTGGATGCCAGCCCGCAAGTGGTGAGCACGAAGGTGGGGGACCAGATTTTCTTGTTGATAGGGCAACCGTAACTCAGCAGGAAACCTGCAAAGGTGAGGATGGTGCCTGTCAGGAATAGGGTGATAAGTTGAGAGTTGAGAGTTAATTCTCTATTTTCAACCGGACGGCTTCTGAATAAAAGTCGCCCTACACAGAAGCCCAGTAAAACGTGGGCAATGGAGGGAATGGTACTTAAAAGTCCTTCGGGATCAATGCCGTTATCCTTATACATATGGGCGGGGGTGAGGATGGCGCGGTCTACTATGGAGAGGATGTTGGTTTCGTTGTAGGCGAAGCCGTTGCCGCACATCAGCAGGATAAAATAACCTATCAACAAAGAGGCAATGAGGTAGGGGATATGCCGGTGCTTCATGGTCAAGGCGATGATGGCGGTAGCGCCGTAGCATAGGGCAAGGCGTTGCATGACTCCCAGAATGCGGATGTGGTCGAATGTCCACACGGATTCCCAAACTTGGGCACCGAAGCCGATTCCTTCGCTGGGTTTTGTCCAGTAGTAACAGAACTTGGAGAACCAGCCGATGGCGAGGCCGATGAGGAAAATGATAATGGTGCGTTTCAGAATCTTCATGGCGGCAGCGTGACTAAACTCGAAGTTATACTTCTTCAAGGAGATATAGGTGGAGATACCCATAATGAACATGAAGAAGGGGAAGACGAGGTCGGTAGGGGTGAGGCCGTTCCACTCGGCATGGCGCAGAGGGGCATATATGTGTCCCCAGGTGCCAGGGTTGTTCACCATAATCATACCCGCAATGGTGACACCACGAAGGATATCGAGGGCAAGGATACGTTTGTTGGTTTTTGTTTGACTGCTCATGGTAATCTGTGTGTTAAGTTATCAGTTATTTGTAATCAATTATCTGTTATTTGTTGGTAATCGGCTTATTCTTTAATTTCTGCTTTCTCCGTGCATTCATCTACAAGATAAGCGATGGAAACGTAAGGAATGCCGGAATTGGTGGTCAGTCCTATCTCGCAGGTACGACTGTTGGAGTAACCTATGGCTGCACCGGAAGCTTCTATTTGTGGACGGAGTTTGCGCAAGGCATAAGAGTTCAATTCGGGATAGGTGAATCCCCGGTCCCCGGCAAACCCGCAACATCCCACCTCTTCGGGAATGATGACGTGTGTGGAGCAAAGTTTAGCTAAAGAGATGATGGTGTCTGCCAGTCCCATCTTACGCATGGAGCAGGTAATGTGCAGGGCTACGGGACGGTCTGTTTGTGTGAAGACCAGTCGGTCTTGCAGGAAAGTGTAGATGAACTCGGCGGGTTCGTAGAGTTTTATCTTTTTAATGGTTTCGCGCATGCGGTGCAGGCAGGGACTTTGGTCACAAAGTACGGGGTATTTACCATGATCACTGGCTTCCCAAAGGGCGGCTTCGAGTTCGGCGGCTTTGCGGTCGGCAATGTCGAGCATACCTTTGCTTTCCCAGATGGTACCGCAACAGAGTTTATCCATGTCCTTTGGGAAAATGACTTCGTAACCTCCTTTCCGGAGGAGGGAAATCATCTTGTTGACCAAAGGTTGCACAACGGGAGAGTGCTTCGGAAGCCCCATGGTTTGGTTGATGCAACTGGGGAAGTAGACAACTTTGTCCAATGAGGAATTAGGAATTAGGAATGAAGAATTACCTTGCGGCACAACAGCGCAGCCTAATTCTTTGTTCCCTATTCTATAGGATTTGGGCATAGCAGACGTCCATAAAGGTATTCCGAATATGTTGTGCATACCTTTCGTGATGCTGCTCATGGCTTTTGTTCCTAATACAGAATGCCCGAAATTGGCTAATGACAATACGGGGCGCAACGTGCTCTTTACACCGGCAAAATGATTGGCGGCGAAATCGCCTGCCTTGTATCCGAGGCTGCTTTCCGGCAACGATTCCTGGCGGATGATATGAGTCAGGTCGCCCGTATTGATATTCATCGGGCAAGACATGGAGCAAAGGCCATCTCCCGCACAGGTCTGATTGCCGAGATAACGATATTGTTTTTCGAGTAAAGCCAGACGTTCCTGATTCTCCCCGCTTTGTCTCAGGCGAGATATCTCTCGTTGTAGTACGATACGCTGACGGGAAGAGAGGGTGAAACCGCAAGATAAACAATTTACTTCGCAGAAACCACATTCGATACACTTGTTCACTTTCTCAGATACGATTTGACGACTTGACGACTTGGCAAGGGCTATATTATTCCCCTTGTCTCCTTGTTCCCTCGTTTTCTTATCAACTAACAGCGGTAGCGGTTTGAAATTCTTGATATGGCATTGCGGGTCATCATTAAAGATAACCCCCGGATTGAGCAGACATTTCGGATCGAACAATTGTTTCACGGCTTTCATGGCTTCGAAAGCAGCTTCTCCCCATTCATATTTCACAAAGGGGGCCATATTACGCCCTGTCCCATGTTCGGCTTTCAGTGAACCGTCATATTTATCCACTACCAGTGTTTTCACATCATTCATCAGTTTTTCGTAGCGTTTCACTTCGGCATAAGTGCTGAAGGACTGATTGAGAATGAAATGGTAGTTTCCCTCCAAGGCATGGCCGTAGATGCAAGCATCGTCATAGCCGTGGCGGGCAATGAGTTGCTGCAAGTCGGCGGTGGCTTCGGGCAGATCTTTGATGTGGAAAGCTACGTCTTCAATGAGACAGGTTGTTCCCGGTTGGCGCGTACCACCTACCGAGGGGAATATGCCCGAACGGATAGCCCAGTATTTGGAGTACTTTTCCGGTTGGTCGGTGAAGTGCACGGGGATATAGGTGCTGAAAGGTTTCAGACATGCTTCGATGGCTGATATGTTTTGTTCCAGTTCTTCCTGTGTGCGAGCTTTGGTTTCAGTCAGCACGGCGGTGAGGCCAGAGGGGTCGGAGACTTCTTGCTTATACTTTATATATATGGGGTCGTCTACGGAAGAAAGACTCTTGTAGTCCAGCAACTCGGCACTTTTGACTAATTTTTTAGACGCGGATGACGCGGATTTTTTTTCTGCCATGCTATGTGATAGCGCAGCCTTTAAATCTGTGTTATCCGTGTTTGGAGAATTATGATCTGCCAACTCTTTCATCACCACCACAGCCCTGCAGGCATCTTTTATACTCTTGAAGTAGAGCATGGCGCTTGCCTTGTACGGATAATCGTATTCTGTACGCATGGTGACCTGCGAGAGGAAGGCAAGCGTACCTTCCGAACCTACCATCAGATGGGCGATAATATCGAACGGGTCGTCGAAGCGGACGAACGGCAACAGGTTCAATCCAGTTACGTTCTTGATGGAATATTTATAGCGGATGCGTGCGGAGAGTGCTTTGTTGGCACGTATCTCGTCGCGCAGTTCACGGATACGGTTGAGAAAATCGGGGTGTGTGGCTTCGAAGGAGGCACGTGAGATGTCGTCGCCTGTGTCCAACACGGTGCCATCCGCCAGCACGATGCGGGCAGATAGCAGCACTTTGTCACTGTTGGCATGTGTGCCGCAGTTCATGCCCGATGCGTTGTTCATGACGATGCCGCCCACCATGGCCGATTTCACTGAGGCAGGATCCGGAGCAAACTTGCGCCCGTAGGGTGCGAGAATCTCATTGACCCGCTGGCCGATGATGCCCGGCTGTAGCGTAATCTGTTCATGGTCAGGGGAGATGCTGTACTTCTCCCAGTGCTTGCCGGCTACTATCAGGATAGAGTCACTAATGGCTTGACCGGACAGGCTGGTTCCTGCGGCACGAAACGTCACTGGCAGACCGTAGCGGTTTGCCAATCTCAACAGCTTGGAGATTTCTTCTTCGCTGTTAGAACGAATCACGATTTGAGGAATGAGACGGTAGAAGCCTGCATCCGTTCCCCATGCCAGCCGGCGCAGTTCGTCGGTATATATCCTTTCTTGCGGGATGAACCGGGAAGCATCGTGCAGAAAGGCCATGTAGTTGCTCTTTGCCATATTGTGCATTAATTAAACTTTTTTTCGGGACCATTTTATCTTGTCCTAATTATTTGTATAAGTAGTACTTCTTCGACAACTTGCGGAAATCTTCTGTATCCTTATACCAATAGTCGCGTATGTCTTCCCAACGGTTGCGCTGAGAGAAACGCTTGCGTATCTCTTCTGAACCGCTCACCATATCGAACATTCTGAACCGTCCCTTGTCGGCATGGTCAAATACGGTGCGGTCGGGGTAAAGTGCTGCCACTTCCTGCATCACCAGAAACTGGATGTCGCTCAGCGGTGCCTTCTGTACGTCCATGATATGTACCTGTACCCCTTGCAGCAGTTCGCCTTTTCCTACGGAGTAGAAAGGTTTCAGGTACATCGGTCTGAATATAACGCCCGGCACGTTTAATGCGTTCAGGTTCTTTACCAGTTTTTCTGCTTCCACCCATTGGGCGGCGAACATTTGGAACGGAATGGTGTAGCCTACGCCGATGGACATGTAGCCCAATTCCCCCAAAATACCGCTTACGGGATAGAATATCGCCGAGTGCGGATGTGGGATGTGTGGAGAAGAGGGGACCCATTGCAAGCCTGTTTGTACGTAGTCCATCTTGCGTTTCCAACCTTTCATCTTTACAACGTGCAGGTTACATTGTGCTTTCATCATTTCCTCTCCGTTCAGCATCAAGGCCAGCTCGCCGCAAGTGAGCCCGTAAAGGTACGGAATTTTAAACTGGCTGACAAAGGAAATGCAATTGTCTTCTGCAAGATTGCCTTCTATCTTCAATCCACCGATAGGGTTGGGACGGTCCAGAACGATGAATTCTTTACCATTTTCGGCAGCAGCTTCCATTGCCAGCCCCATCGTGCTGATATAGGTGAATGAGCGGCAGCCGATATCCTGGATGTCGTATACCAATACATCAATGTCTTTCAGCATTTCCGGTGTGGCTTTGCGGGTTTTGCCGTAAAGAGAATATACGGGGAGTCCGGTGCTGGCATCCTTGATGTCTGTCACGTGGTCACCTGCATGTACATCGCCGCGTACGCCATGTTCAGGGCCGAAGAGGGCGACCAGGTTTACATTGGGAGCCTCATGCAGGATGTCGATGGTCGATTTCATCTGGTTATCCACTCCTGTAGGATTGGTAATCAACCCCACACGCTTGCCTTCCAGGCATTTGAACTTCTGTTCTTTCAATACTTCAATGCCTGTCTTTATCTTAATCTTTTGTGCCTTTATTGCACTGCTGAGGAGGCAGAGGACACAGAGTAGAATATACTTTCTCATGATTTATAATGTATGATTTATTGTTTATTACTTACCATTTATTATTTAATCTTTTTTCCCGTCGTCACTTCTTCCCATATGTAGGGTCAATTTTCCTGTCGGCAAATACTGTGACTACGATGGTGGCGGCACAGCATACTATTACTATCCAGAAGAAGTTTATGTAGCCTACCGCTTCCTGGAGGTAGCCTGCAAACATACCCGGAATCATCATGCTCAGAGCCATGAAAGCGGTGCAGATGGCATAGTGCGATGTCTTGAACTCACCTTCTGAGAAGTACATCATGTAGAGCATATAGGCTGTGAAACCGAATCCATAGCCAAATTGCTCGATGGCGATGGCCGTGGAGATGGCAAACAGATTGTCGGGTTGTCCGATGGCCAGATAGACAAACGTCAGACAGGGTAACGTCATGCATGCTGCCATCCACCAGATAGATTTCTTCAGTCCGATGCGCGATGCGAATAATCCGCCCAGAATGCCGCCTACGGTGAGGAATATCACTCCGATGGTGCCGTATACGATGCCTACTTCCGCTGTGGAAAGTTCCAGACCTCCCGCTTCTTTGGAGGCCACAAGGAAAGGCATGCACATTTTGATGAGGAATGCTTCGGGCAGGCGGTAGAACAGCATGAAGGCGATGGCGAGCCATACTCCGGGTTTGGTGAAGTAAGTGGCAAATGTGCGTCCGAATTCTTTAAATATGGCTTTTGCACTGGCCGTACCCGGTGTCAGGACAGATTTGTCGGAAGCGGGTTTGGGTATTGCAAAGAGATGATAGAAAGTTACTAAACTAAACATAGCGGCTGTGACCAGCATCGTGATGGTCCACGACAGTGGAATGTCTTTGTATTTCAGCTCGATGGTACCGGCGATGGCCACGAGTACTCCTTGCCCGAAGATGGATGCAAGGCGATAGAAAGTGCTTCGGATGCCGACAAATGCCGCTTGGTCGCTCTGTTTCAGTGCCAGCATGTAGAAACCGTCGGCGGCAATGTCGTGTGTGGCCGAAGCAAATGCTGTAATGATGAATAGCACCAATGTGACGGTGAACATGCTGATGGGAGTTGTTCCGGCTGCTATTGTCGCTTCATCCGGTTTCGGAATAGACAGCGTCAGCAGAATGAATGCTATCGACATCAGGATTTGCATGGAAATGGTCCACCAGCGTTTTGTCTTGATGATGTCTATGAACGGACTCCAGAAGGGTTTGATGGTCCAGGGCAGATACAGCAGGCTCGTAAACAAGGCCATCTCGCCATTGGGAACACCCATCTTGGCGAACATCAGTACTGAGATGTTGTTTACAATGAAATAGGGAATGCCTTGTGCGAAGTATAGGGTAGGTACCCAAAACCAGGGTGATATTCTTTTTGTACTGTTCATGATATTTAATAGGTTATTGTTTGGTTAGATTAGTCATATAGTTGGTCAAGACTTGCGCCTATGTAATAGTGCAGCAATATTGCATCATATTTATAGCCTTGCTCGCCCATCACGGCAGCACCGATCTGACACAGGCCTACACCGTGTCCCCAGCCGGCTCCGGTGAGGATGAAACGTCCGGGGATACCTTCGGGGGAGATATCTTCCTTATCTATAACGAATGCGGAACTGTAGAGATGGGAAGTGGACAGCGTGCGGCGTATCTCTAACTCTTTGCCGATTATGAAAGTCTGCTTGGTTCCTACGATTTTCAGTTTCCATAGACGCCCCGAAGTGCCACGGGCTATGGGAACAAGATCGATGATTTGTCCGTAATCGATGCCGGAACGTTTCAGTATCAAGGCTGATAATTCATCTTGGGTGTATTCCACTTTCCAACGGTAAAAGTCGGTAGTCTCCTGATCGTAGTTGTTCAATACTTGTGAGAGGATCTTCTTGTCCGTAGTGTTGCAGAAAGTCGGTGGAGAGGTGCGAATCCATCTTTCTGCTTCCTGTTCATCCATCAGATCGGGTAATTCGCTGTCGGGTTGGGTAGCAGCAAAGCTGAGGTCGCAGCTTTTGGGGCTGAAGATGCGGAAGTCACGTTGTTTGCGGAGATATGGGTGGGGGACGTCTTCCCAACAATACTGGAATTCCTCGAATGCACCGCCGCAGCATTTTGAGAAGCGGGCGTCACATATCTTGCCGTCAAACATCAGAACCTGTCCACGAGTGGCGGCGATGGCTTGCTTTACGATTTCGGTAGAGGCACGTGTAATGCCCTGGTAGCGTTGGCAATGGTCATCGGCACATACATCGAAACTGGTGTGGGCATCGCGCTCATACCATTTCAATTGACAATTGACAGTTGACAATTGACAATTGGCTGCGTTACTGCGTGAATTATCAATTGCAAGCAGCCAACTGCGCGAAATAACTGCATGTGCTTTTAGTAGTTCTAGTGAAGCTGTTGCGCTCATTTCACTGGAAATTACGCTTGTCAGGTAGTCCTCCACATGGATGATGTTGATACCTGTCAGTTTATTGTCTTCTACAATAATCTTTAGGGCACCCAGGAAACGTTGGTCTTCCTTGCGTTCCCAGTGAAAATTGATGCCAATGGTGACATCCAGCAATTCAAAAGCGTCAGTGGCTTCGTTCACCGGTTCGAACAGGAGTTCGTCGTAAAGCTGTCCATTCCACAATATCTTGCCTTCCTGGTAGGTCACAACCTGCTTACCGCTGATTTCCGTACCGTTGGTATGGTATGGATTCAACAGGACAAATTCTATTTGTGGCTCGGACAATATGCCTACGTGTATTTTGGGTTCTTTCATATATAAGCGTATTTTAGTTGACTATATTTTTTCTTTGATGCGCTGCCGTATCCGGTAAAAGTCTTCGGTGGAAAGACATACTTCACTCAGTATCTGTGCCACATCTTCGGCCGTTATCTTCAGAAAATCTTTCTCTACCGGAGTGATAAATACTCCGCCAAGGTCAACGGATGCAGGACTGCTTAATAGATTTGCTTCTCCCTCGGCTGTATAGCAAGCCGGACGGTGCTTTTCACGCAGAAATACGCATGCTATCCATTTTTCGTCCTCATACCATGCCAGTATGTTCATCATCGGTTCGTCATCTCCCGGCTTGACGTCCAGCGAATGGTAAACGATATCGAACAGTGCGGCGGCATGTTTCTTATTGGTGGATTCGATGACAAGCGTAGCCCGTGGAGCATCGTTCAGATACCAAAGGGTGGCTTCGCTGTAATCTACTACTTTACCTGCTATTTGTCTGCGCCAGTCTTTCTCAATGGGCATGAAACCTTTGTTTCCGGCCTGGAAGTGGGCATGGTCGGGGGCGGATGCACCACATTTAGGGCCATTATAAAATATGGTGTAATCCGTCAGCGTCTGTGCCAGGGTCAGCATATCATTGAAACGAATAGCTATGCGCTGGTCTACGTGTGCCACTTCTGGTATTGTCAGATGGCGAGGGAAGATGGGGAACGGGTTCACCAGAATGTTGTAGTGCCCTTCGAACGGTATGCCCTTCTGTACTGACGGCAAATTGGCGGGACAAAGGAAGCATTTGCGTTCCTTGATGGACTTGGCATCTACTTTAGCTCCCGAAGAAACGATACGTGCAGGATTGAATTGTACTTTATAAGAAATACCGTTTATGTTCAGTTCCTTCACTTGCACACCGGAAAGGGTAGCGTAATTGTTACGCGCCATTTCCCAAGTGTCAAGTTGGCTGGTCAGGAAGTCGTTTATTGTCTGATTCATGGTTATTTTTTCTTATTCATTGCTACACGTGCCTGAAGCTCCCATGTCCGGATGCGATCTTTGTACAGATTATGACTGTTCATCTTCACGATATCTAGTGAGGCATCTGAGTTGTCATCCCAGCGACGGCACAGATAAACTACATCGTACACACGACCAATTTGGTATTGGCGGGAGAAGTTCAATCCCAGCGCATAGTCTTCGCCATAGCTGGTATTCGGAACTTTCACTTCACGAAGTACCGGAGTATAGAAAGCACGCGGAGCACCCAATCCGTTGATGCGCAACGCATTGTTGCGGCCGTTATCCGGTGTCCATTCTTTATGGTCGATGATACCCGGAGCAATCATATTCATATTGAAATCCGTCATCATATACGTACCTACTACCATAGCGCAATTCTGTTCGTAGAAAGCGTGAACCATGATGGCAAGGGTGTTCTCATCCTTATATACATCGTCGCTGTCCAATTGCACGGCAAATTTACCGCACTTAGGGTGATGTACGCCTATGTTCCAGCAACCACCGATACCCAAGTCGTTGCGTTTGGGGATGATGTGGACGAGGCGTTCATCGTTCTTGAATTCATCGATGGCTTCCGTTGTGCCGTCGGTTGAGTGATTGTCAATGATAATCAGATTGAATTTGAAGTCTGTCTCCTGTTTCAGGACAGAGTGGATGGCATCGCGAATGGTGCGGATGCGGTTGCGTACGGGAATGATAACCGAGGCTTCATATTCGAAGTCTCCGGCGGAGAATTCTATTTGTTTGAATTCGGGAGCTAGATATCCACCGATTTCTTTCAGATATTCCGTACAAGCTTGTTCCATTTCAATCTGCCGGTCACGGTTCTTCGGATCTACATAATCGAAGATCTTTTCACCGCTTTTGCGGGTATCGTTTTCTATCTCGCTGTACAAGTATTCGTTGATGTGTACCAAACTTTCTTTCTGGCTCAACTTTAGACGCAGGTCGTAGAGTCCGGCAAATTTATATTGGTCTTCGACTATGCGGGAAGCCGCCTCTTTGAAAGCATCCGTACGGAACAGGAGCACAGAACCAAAGTCGAAATCGTCACGCAGTGAACCAAACTGATAATCGATGACTGGAGCATTCGTTTGCTTGCCTTCTTTCACTTGGTAACGATCGGCGTAAACCATGCCTGCACCACTGTCTTCGGCAATGTGTATCATACGTTCCAAGGCAAACAGCCCCAGTTCGAGTGTAGTGTATTTTGTATAAATCAGCGTGTATTCTGTATTGGAATGTTCTGCAATCTCCCTCATTGTTTCGCTGGATAGGAGAGACTGAACATGCAATGTGCTACATCCAGACAAGTTTTCTGTAACGTCCGGCATGGCGAGCAGATAAATGTTATTTACTAAGTCGCTTTCTTGCAACCCTTTCACTGTCTTTTCCGCTTGAGCAACTCCTGCAAAGGGAACAAAACAACTAATCTTATTCATATCGTATACTTTTTAATTTTTAAATATTATTTTTTAATTCTCACCAGCCCTACCTCTCCGCTGGTGGCGGTGAACAACACTTGTCGGGCATTCACCGGTACTACTGTACTGATAAGCGAGTTGCCTATTTTATGTTTCCACAATACTTTACCGGTTTTGGATTCCAAGGCAAATATCAATCCCTCTTTAGTACTGCCGAACATGACGCCATCTTTTTCCACTTGCATGGATGGAGCATGTTCGTAACCGAAACCGACATTGCTTGCCCACAATTCGCAGGGTTTGTCACCTTTAGTTGCATAGCAGACAATGCTGTCGTTCATTGTCTTACTGTACACTTGTTCGCCATCTTCCGACAAACCGATGGTTTCACGTACCATAGATTGGAACGTGCGCCATACAGTTTCTCCGTTTTCTATGTTGATGGCTGTCATTGCACGTTGCGGGTCGGTAATGAATACTTTGCCGTCAGCGGCCACGGGCCATACTGCGGCAGGGGAGAAGTGCATACGGGTCAGTCCTCCTGTCCACTTCCACAATTCCTTACCATCTGACTTGCTCAACGCATAGAGGGTATTATCCCATGCACCGAAAATAACCTTATCTGCTGTTACCAGTGGTTTGGTTTCAATGTATCCTTTCACACTGATATATATCCACACCACTTTGCCTGTACGGATGTCAATGGCGCGGAAAGTATGGTCACTGGCACCGATGTAGGCAATGCCGTTGTCAATGGTTACTGCCCCCAATACAGGCTCTTCAGCTTTTACAGTCCATAGTAGACTGCCGTCTTTACTGTTCAAACCATAGATATTACGGTCGGCAGAGCCGAATACAACGATATCGTCTGCTACAGCGGGAGTACCTACAATGCGTTTGCCGGACTGGAAACTCCATAACTTCTTACCGTTTTTCAAAGCATAGCAAGTCAGATATCCCATATCATCCCCTACGAATACCTTATCTTTTTCTACCGCAGGCGAGCAATAGATACCTGCACCGGTTTGTACTATCCACTGTTCCTTTGCGTTAGGGTATTCTTTGTTTACCGAAAAGTCGGGGTACTTCTCTGCCTTTCCGTTGTGGTCGTAGTATTGTTTGGTCAGGGAGAAGGAGGCCCATTGCTGTTTGGGTTCGCCGATACGCTGGGTATAGACGAGAATAGAATCTTTGGTGATATCGTAGATGCCATATCCCGGTTTTCCGTCTTTATCGCGTAGGTTACTACGCATCAGGATGCCAGGAATGCCGTCATATCGTAGGTTACGGTTGCGGTGGTAGTGGCCGCCGATAAATAAACGGATGTTGTAGGGGCGTACTGCGTCGGTCACTTCATACCAGTTGTCCACGTCTCCTTCTATCAGCGGGTAGTGGGTAACAAGTATTACCGGTTTGTTAAGTGGAGGGTGGAGAGTTGAGAGTTGGGAATTGCCAGTGTTGAACCGGTTCATTCTTTCCGTCATCCAACGGATATCCTGCGGAACTACATGTCCGTTTGCCATACGCATCAGCGGGCCAGAGTTGAAACCGAGGAACAGAATGCCCTTATGTTCGAATTCAAAACGTTCGCCACCGAAGATTTCTTCGAAAGCAGTGCAGCCGGAATCACTCCATTTCGTTTCGTGATTGCCGAGGGTGATGTAGTACTTGACTTTCAGCAAATCCAGTGTTTCTTTTACTCTCAGCATGGTGGCACGGTCGCCTTCTTCGGCGATGTCACCTGTAACCAGAACAAAGTCTATACTGTCTGTCGCATTAATCTGTGCTACGGAGCGCAGCAGGTCTTCTGTAGGATTGGGATTGTTGGGGCTGAAATGAATGTCCGTTATTTGAGCAAAACGGAATGTGCCGTGATTTCCGGGCGAATAATTATTCGCCTCTACAGAAGTGGTGACTTTGCTTGTTGAGACGAAAAGCCTTTCGCCCGCACATAGCGTAGCGCTCTGTATAAAACCTACAGCCAATAACAAAATGTTTATTAATAATCTTCGCTTCATAAATGATGAGTGGTTTAGTGTATTATTGGTTTGATAAGTTCGCTCCCTCATTGAAGAATGTCAGGATGGCATTCATCAATGTTTCTCTTTCAGAGGCTGTGCGCAATGCTTCGAACGGGAAGCCCAGTACACAAGTCTTATAGTCACCTTGGTAGGCTACACCCGCGCTCAGGTTGTTTTCAGAGTAGCGCATTATGGTGTACGCATCTTTAGTGGCAGGTTCGATAGCATCCGGTGACTCTACCACATAGCTGTCGGCATTCAGTTCGTTATGATACATATAGTTGCCTGAAAGGGCGGGGAACGGAGAAGCTACACATTTCACCTTACCCTCTGTAGCCGCTTGTCCCACACGCCATTTATATTTCAGGACTTCTGTTGCAAATTTCTTGTCGACATCTTGAGCCGGGGCCAGGCGGTTATCCCAAAGGTCGGTACCTACATAAGCTCCTGAGATGAAAATGTTTCCGCCTTGTCTGCAATATGCAGTGATAGCTTCCTGCATGGGTTGGCTGAATGTCTTGAATTCCAAAGGCCTTATTCCGCCATGCCCCATCTTGGTTTGGCATTCTTTGCCAAGTATCAAGTCTACGTATTTATAGTCGTTCAGATTCATAGTTTTATTCTCCACACTTTCATCGCTGCAAGATATGAAAGAATATCCGGCTTTCAAAATAGCGGCTCCATGTACAGCGGGATAGTCGAATGTATTTCCCGCAATTACTTTATTTTCATAATTGCCGTAACTGTCACCGAAACCAGAAGCATCATCATCCATCCAAGGAATGGAACGGCGGTATTCTTTCATCTTACCAATGTAACTGATATCTTGGAGATAAGGCACTCCGTGGTCTAAATCGTCCAGGAAGCCTGCAAGTAAAGTATCAGCCGGCGCCGGAGCAACAAAGTCTGCCGGGGCGCTGATGCGGTCGAATCCGTTTACAATCATCACTAATTGCTTATCACTATTAAGAGTGCGTCCGGCAGAGAGAATTTCCGATGGGAAACTTTCACCGCCTTTATTGACAGCAGTTACTTTATAGCTGCATATTACTCCGGCAGGTAGGACAGTGCGGTAAATGTTTTTATCCACCAGTACACCATTATCAAAATCAGCGTCTCCGATGCGGGTATAGACAATATATTTCTCAGCATTCGCTGTCGGTTCCAGCGGGTCGGCAACGGGTTGCCAGGTCAGTTCTATTTCATCTTCACCTATCATACGCAGTGCCATATTATCTACGGGCAGGGGCTGAACGATATAGTCCATATGGTATTGTGAGCAGATGAACTGCAACATTCCTTTATAGATAGCACGGCTCACTGTAAAACGGAAGCGAGGGTCCAGACCATAACGCATATCGGCGAAGTTCTGGTGCGACAGTAACTCCAACAGCATAGTAGGTACGCGGGGAACACGTGCTTCGTAGTAGGACTGGTTCCACATACCGCGACGCGTCCAGTTGGGCTCGTATAGGGTGCGGATATCCCGTACGATGTTTGACTGAATCAAATCGGTCATATCATGGCTCAGGTAGCGGGACGCACCGTTGGCATATTCCTCGTTGTAGGCATTGGTATAGTAGATCCCTAGGGTTCCGATGATAGAATCGTTCAATGTAGTCCCCGCGTCGGAATGAAAGGCAAAAGCCATATCTATCGGAATATTCAGCCCTGGCTCCGTAGGATTGACGGAAGAACCTCCGGCAAGGTAATTCACCCAGATACCACGACTTTTGTAATCGTCGGTATAGTCGTTCTTTCCATGGCTTTCGGAGTAAACACTATCGAGAATTCCCGCCCATTGCAGCCAATAACGTGCTGCCTCACAGAAGCGGGGATAACCGCTGGTTTCGGGAAGCGTCGGGTTACAAGCTACAAGTGGTGAGTGTGCTGCGCTTTCATTCTGCATGGCACTTGTAGCCTGTAGCTTGTAATTCGTTGCTTTTCCCTGTTCCTGAGAACTTTTTATATTTTCTGTAGATCCCTCATCAGAGATGCGGCGGGCGATATTTCCCATACCGCCACCGACTTTTATAGCATCAGCCGTGACAATGCGTCTGGCTTTGTCGGAACGGTTACTTAAAACGACTTTGTAGGCATTGTGTTTCCCGGCATCAAAACTGAATGTTCCCAGATAAATCCAAGTGCCGCCTCCCATCTGCTGATTGACTTTGAATTGAGATACACCACCTTTGTGATAAACAGTGTATAGTGCATCGTCCGTACTATTAGGTAGTGATTTGTAGGAAACATATATGGCATACCGTCCGGTAGCGGGAAGTTCAGGTATCCATTCGGCGGTACTTTCTTTCTCTTTTTTCCCTTTCACTGTTTCAATGGCCCGGAAGGTTCCTTCGCGAAATGGGTTCTCGAAATCAATATACTGATTGCGCAGGTGTGCAAACCCTTCACCTTTACCTTGCATCCAGTTTTTATCACCTGCCTTTTCAATATAAACGGAGCGGTTGTTGAGGCAACCGTCATTATCTACAATTATTTCAGCCGTCTGGATGTCACGTTCGCGGGGCATCAGCACATTGGCACCTGCATTCTCCAGCATAGGAACCAGAAAAGGAAGTACATAGCTTTGCGTGTACAAATCCTCTACTGTCTGGAAGATGCGGGCACGTTGCCATTCCCAACGCGTTAGTTTGGACTCATAATAGAAGCCGTGGCTCTGCCACAAAGCGATGTGACGATTCTTTAACCCATTTGTGGGGGCATAGGGCACAGAAAGAGCTGTCACTAAAGGCTTTGTACCGGCGGGATTGAATGTTTTGGATTTTTTGTCCTTTTTGCTGCGCAGCGCTTGAGGAATTAATTCTTCAATACTACGTTTGTTCGTGCGGATTTGCAACTTGTAGTTGGAATACTCTGCCGGAAGTAGAGATTTCACGCCTTGATAAATCTCTGATACGTTATCTTCCCGAAAAGGAATATAGGCGCAGTTCATGTTAGCGAACAGTTGCAGGGTATTTCTTTCAACGGTAACAGAGTCGATCCGGATATGCCCGATGGAAACTTCTTTCCGTGCAGTGGCATCCAGAAATCGACCGATCTCTTGGCGGACCTCCGTTGAAAGCTCTTGCGCGCCTCCCGTCAGGGGGATGAGGGAGGCGGTGAGCAAGGTGAACAAAAAATGAAGTCTTACATTCATGATGATGTATTAAGTTAATTATTACTACTTATCTTTTTTAATCAACAAGCAGAGTCCGATGAATGTGAACAGAGCGTTGAATATCAACAACTCATAACTGAACTGATAACCGTTGAACCACACTTCCGAATTCTTTTGCAGAATGAAGCAAAGGATAGGGGAGAGGATTGCAACCAATGGAATGTACTTGTCGCGAACTTGCTGTTTCATGAAGATGCCGAATGCGAACAAACCGAGGATAGGACCGTAAGTGTAGCTCGCAAGGATATATACGGCGTCGATTACGCTTGTATTATTCAATAGATTGAACACGAAAATCGTGATACCCATGATTATCGCCATACCAATGTGCACGCGTTGACGCACTTTTACAATTTCTTCTTCTGTCTTACCTTTTGTTCCCAGGATATCCACGGTGAATGAAGTAGTCAGGGCCGTCAATGCCGAGCCGGCTGCGGAATAAGCGGAAGATATCAGTCCGATGATGAACAATACGCCTACGATGGCTGGGAAATAGTCACCGGTAGCTATCAATGGGAAGAGCTCATCGCTCTTATCCACTTCGATACTTTGATTATTAGCAAATATATAGAGCAATACGCCCAGCATCAGGAACAGCAGGATTACGAAGAACTGGGAAATAACGCTTGTTATCATATTCTTCTGCGAGTCTTTGAAGTTCTTGCAACTGAGGTTGCGTTGCATCATGTCTTGATCCAGTCCTGTCATGGCAATCATAGTGAATGCTCCGGCAAAGAACTGTTTGAAGAAATATTGTTTACTGTTTACATCATCGAAGAAGAAGATACGGGACATGTCACTGCCTGCAATCGTGCTGACCATGCTGCTGAATGACAAGTTCAAGTTGGAAGCGATGTAGCAGATACAGAGTACTACCGATACCACCAGGCAGAATGTTTTCAATGAATCTGTCCAAATCAGAGATTTTACTCCGCCCCGGAAGGTATAAAGCCATACTAGTGCCACTGTAATTGTGACATTCAGTATGAAAGGTAATCCATAGGGCTCGAATACCAGCAGTTGCAGCGTTAGACACACCAAGAACAGGCGAACTGCCGCCCCTAGCATTTTGGAAATAAAGAAAAACCATGCCCCTGTCCGGTAAGAGGACATACCGAAGCGGTTTTCCAGATATTCGTAGATGGACACCAGGTTCATCCGGTAAAATAATGGTGTCAGTACGAAAGCTATGATTAACTGTCCCGCAACGAAACCTAATACCATTTGCAGATACCCAAAGTTGCTGGCAGCTACCATACCCGGCACAGATACATACGTCACTCCGGAGATGCTGGAGCCAATCATGGCAAATGCTACAACATACCAGGTTGATTTACGATTGCCGACAAAGAAGCCTGCATTGTCAGCTTTTCGACCGGCTATGTAGGATATGGTGAACAGTATTGCGAAGTAGGCAGCAATGGTGATGATTACGGATATCGGGCTCATGTTAATTAATGGATTAATTATTACTGGTGAATTTTCAGTATTTAATTCTCATCGTAAAGGAGATACGGTTTACGCTGTATCTTGAATTTTTCTACATCGTCTTTCCACATTGCTTTGATTTCATCGGCACTTTTCCCTTCTTTTATCATTTTTCGTACATAATCCCTGCCTACCAACAGTTCAAAGAAAGGGCGGAAGAAATGGTCGTCCAGGTTCAGATTACGGTATGCATCGATGACATAGCTCAAGTCTACTCCGCGTTTCCAGATTTCTTCATCACTCATATTGCTCAAGTCTACTCCATGGCATAATTTGTTTAGTTGAGGCGGGTTCTTTGCTCCGGGAATGCTTCTTGGGGTGAAACTATAGCTGTAGCCGGTCATATTGGGATGCCCGTACACCTGGAATGGGAGTGAAGTTCCTCTGCCCAGGCTGACGGGTGTTGCTTCAAAGAAACAAGTAGCCGGATATAGATATATTGATTTCATGTTCGGCAGGTTGGGAGATGGAGGTATTGGCAACTGATACTTGGTCTGGTGTGTGTAATTCTTACATTTGATAACTGATAAATCACACTTGCGTGAGCCGGGAAGCCAACCCTCTCCGTTTACCATTAATGCAAGTTCTCCTAAGGTCATTCCATAAACAATAGGAATTGGCAGCCAGCCTACTCCCGATTTATGTTTCATGTCCAGAATAGGACCGTCTACGTAGTGTCCGTTCGGATTAGGACGGTCCAGTATCAATACTTTCTTATTGTAGTCCGCACAAGCATCCATCAGTCGGCACATGGTGATGTAGTAAGTATAAAAACGTAGACCGACATCCTGGATATCTACAATCAGAATATCGAATTTCTGCATGGAATTTCTACTTGGCTTTTTATCTTTGCCATCGTAAAGGGAAAGGATGGGTACACCAGTTTTTGAATCTACTGAACTGGATATATGTTCACCTGCATCTGCATCCCCGCGAAAACCATGTTCCGGTGAGAAGATAGCAACGACATTGAATTTATTTTCCAGGAGAATATCTAGCAGATGCTTATCACCTATCATACCTGTATGATTGGAAAATATTGCAATTCGTTTACCCTTTAGGAGAGGAAAATACTCGGAAGTCTGTTCGTCACCCAAAATAACCCGGTCTTTTTGCGCTTGACAACATAGTGAGGCACTGCACAATAAAAAGATAAGTAGCAGATATTTCTTCATAATAGTATTATTGTTAAGGAGGATGTTCGTTGCAACAAAGATACTCTTTATTTTAATATCAAAAACACTTATTTTATTATTTTTAGCATTATAATTAATAATTTGCAAATAATCGATTGTTTACCTTATTTATATAGAAGAAATACTATCTTTGCTGTGAACCTAAAAAATCATCATCATGAAATTTATTAATTTATTTGTAGCACTTGTATGCTTTTTCAGTTTGGCAATTCAGCCATTGTCGGCCGGTAAAAAGAAAAAGGTTCAGAACCAGGAACAGAAGATTGCTTTGGGCGTCTGGGACGATGTGGATAAGAATGCCTCGGTCGAATCTCTGATTCTTTGGATGAAACCTTTCGATGAGGCTGGTATCAAGAATTATTATATGTGTGGCTCGCCGGAGGTGGTTACACGTTATATCGAAGCGGCTAAATCTTATAAAGGGGCCAAAGTACATGCCTGGATATTTACGGTGAATGCTCCCGGAGATTCGGTAGCATTGGCGCATCCCGAATGGTTTGATGTGAACCGGATAGGGTATAACAGTCATGAATACGATCCTTATGTAAAGCATTACAAGTGGTTGAGTCCTTCAGTGCCGGAAGCCCGGCAATTCATGAAAAATAAAGCGGCTTCTTATGCTGCCTTGGATGGACTGGCTTCTGTGCATTTGGATTTTATCCGTTATAATGATGCTGCATTGGGACGATGTCTGCAACAGCATAAATTCAAAATTCAGCAAGATACCTATCGTGCTGAGTATGATTTCGGTTATCATCCGGTAGCGATAGAGAAGTTCAAAAAGATATTCGGCTATTCTCCGTTGGATTTGCAGGCTCCATGGATGAGTCCGGAATGGTTGCAGTTCCGTCTGAATGAGGTTACTTCCCTGGTGAACGAAATTGTGGAAGCCACCCATGCCGAAGGAAAACTGGTTTCAGCAGCTGTATTCCCTTATCCTACCCGTGCCCGTATGACGGTTTATCAAGACTGGCCTACCTGGAAGATAGATATTGTTTGTCCGATGAATTATCAGTCATTCTATTCGGAAAATCTGGAATGGATACCGTTTAGCATTGAGAACGGTTTGCGGGAGACTTTCCATAAGAATAAATATGTGTCAGGGCTATTTGTACCCGATATTACTGCCGAAGAATTATATAAAGCTACAAAGCTGTCTATTGAAGCTGGAGCGGACGGAGTAAACTTCTTTAATGCACGCTCTTTGCTGAAAGATGGCAAGCTGGAAGTGGTGAACAAGATTAATGAGGAATATAACTTGTGATCGTCATCAGATCGGTTTCATCACTGAATAATTTGTAAAACACGGGGTCCTGGAGTCTGACTTTCTATGAATATACTTTATCGTTTACCAGGACCTCGTCATGTATTAGCCTGACGGACAAAGTCACTTCCAGTGATGACTTTCTTTATTTCGGGGAGGAAACTGAAAAATGTGAGGTTTTTTTATTGAGCTCTGACGATAAGCATCGTAGGCTCTTTTTCCCATAAACTGGTATCCTTTACCTTCATATTTGGTGCCGGAAAACACAGATTGGATATATCCGTTTCGTTCCACGAGTATTGTGTGATAAATTTGGCGTTCCGGATTCTTTCTGGAATAAAACTGGATTCTCCGGTTATCTGCGGTAAAATAGATGATGCTGTCATTTTTTGTTTTGTTCCATGTCAGTCGTTTCATATTCTTTTTCAGATAGCGCTGCATCAGATGTGTTCTGTGCCAGGTTCCACCTTTTTGGGAAACGAATGGCTTTCCGTCCAGCAGGGCATTTGCATCATCGTAGCAAGCTACGAATAAACTGTTGTCGGGAGAAGCATCCAACCACTTTTTTAATTTGTTGCCATAACGTTCATTATCCCAGTTATAGTTACTGTCAATGAAAGAGATTTTCTTTACATAGGCGGGAATTTCGGAACTGGCATCCATGAAACCGAAAATGAAATTACCTCCTCCGCTATGGCTGTTCAGTTCTATGTGAGGGTGATATTCGGCAAAAAGGGATAGGAGATATTCCACTGTTTCCTTAATCTTTTCGTCTCGTGATGGTTCGGCTTTTCTCCAATTTCCCCAACTTTTGGTGTTGGCTTCCAAGTAGATGGTTACGAAGTTGAATTCTAGATTCGTAGCTCTGATAAACCGCGTCTGTGCTCCGATATGTTGTATGTGATAATGCCAGTCGTCACCTTCTGCTGGCAGTTTCCCAATGGTCCAGTCTGTACTGTTGCCATTAGGTAAGGCATATAATACCAGTTTGGTTGGTTTGTCCTTGTCAAATTCGGCCTCTGAAGGAGCATTAATATGAATTTTGATTCCCGGAGTATATACAAAAGAGATGTCCCGCTCCTGAGAATAGGGGCTTGTTATAAATCCTTGGTTAGAGAGTGAGGAACACCATATAAAGATTGCAAGAAGAATGTTTTCCATATTCTTTCAGATAAGTTGGTATATATACAACAAAGTTAGATGAACTTTTGATATTCACAATAAGTACATAAAAAATGCGTAGGAGAATAGTGCTCAGCTACGCATTTTATGTGGATCAGGTTTTAGTTAACGTCCCACCATACATTGTTTTGTATACTGTTGTTTCCACCCATACGGCTTTCGGCTTCTTTCACATTAGCAGCATTTACTGTATATTCTGAAGAAGGATAATATATACGCTTGATATAAGCGTTCGGCATATTATTGGCCTGGTCAGAAGGATTCATGTTGAACACACTTGAACTTACGCTTGCGAATGGCATGAGTGTAGGTTTGTGGAACTGACGGTGGTCAGCCCAAGTCTCGAAAGAGCATTCCTGGAACTGAGCGATATATTTCTGGGTAATAATTTTATCCATCGCTGTATTGCAGGTTCCTGTAGTGTCGTCATACTTGGCTGTGGTCCCGTAATAGTTCGGAGAGGTAGAAGCCAGGTAGCTTGTAATATTACTTTCCGGAATACCGAGTTCTGTCATGCTTGAACGTACGCCTGCTTCATATTCCAATTTAGCGTCACCGTTCGCAAGGCCTAATTCAATGGCAATAGCTTTTAGGAAGCACAGTTCACTGTATTTAAACAGGGGATACTTTCTGTCGATAGTTTCATAATACCATGGACCGATTTTGGAAAAGTCACTAACAAACTGACCGTTGTCCATAGCAGCACCTACACCGGAAGCAACGTGCCCCGGATCTGTACCATCCCAATTGCCGACCATGCCTTCCGTTGCAGGAGTTTCGATGATACCTGCCGGTTCGAAGTGAATAGGAGCACGGGGATCGACAACAGCAGGGGCATTCTTGGCGGCAAGAATAGCTTCGGTGATGTTCTTGTTTGCTTCACGGTCGGCTGCGGTGGGCCATGCCAATCCGCCGAGGCCTTCTACAAGACGCTTGTAAGCTGTTGACATATGCAATACGGAAGAACCTTTATGATAATAAATAGGGTTCTGGGCAAATTTATCTTCACCTTGCGTTAGGAAAGCGGCGTCGGCATCACTGCTGAATACACCTGCCGAGATAGCAGTGGCAGCTTCTGTTTTAGCCTTGGCGCCGTCTACGTCAGAGATACGGACAGCCATACGTAACCGGAGGGAATTAGCGAACTTCTTCCATTTGGCAGCGTCACCGCCATAAATGAGGTCATAGGAACCTACATTATTGGCGGCTGATTCGTTCAGTTTGCTGGCGGCGTCCTTCAATTCATCGAATATCGTATAATAGATATCCTTTTGAGTGTCATACTTGGGCTGATCAATGTCATTGGCAGCTTCAGAGTAAGGTACATCGCCCATGCAGTTGGTTAAACGTAACATAGCATACGCTTTCCAGATGCGAGCCATTTGCACGACATTGGTATGAACCGGATTGCTTTCATTGGCACGGATCAGAGAGTTGGCATTGGTCAGTACGGTATAGGTTAACTCCCATATATTATCCACATAGCGTGAGTCTATGTTATAGTCGGAAGCTGAAAGACCGTCATTGGCTGCATATTCGCAGAAAGTACTGATCATCAATTGGTCTATCTGCTGCCACTGGTTGGCGTAAGGAATACCGCGTCCTTGTATGAATATCAATTGAAACTTAGGATCGACTGAGCCTGGTGTCGGATTGTTGGGGTCAGTATTCATATCATCAAAATCGCTGACACAGCCCACAAGGGTCATTGAAAGACCGACAATACTTATAATAGATTTAAATAACTTATTCATATTCTTTCCTTTATTTTAGAATGTAACGTTAAGATTGAAGCCAAATGAACGGGTAGAAGGCAAAGCTGCTGTTTCTACACCCTGTCCGTTACCAGTGGAGTATGTACATTCAGGATCGAATCCTGGAAGGTTATTGTACAAGAAACATACATTATTGGCTACAGCACTGATCTTGATACCGCTGATGATGGTCTTGTTGAATAATTTGTCCGGCATTGTCCAAGAGAAGTTAAGTTCGCGAAGGCGTACATTGGTGGCATCATAAATGTAGTTTCCAATATTACCGTAGAACTGTCCCCAGTAAGCCGTAGGATTAAGTTCCACTGTGTTGGCAGTTCCTGTATTCACATTCACTCCCTGAGAAATTAATCCCTTGCCGTTTGTATAAAACTCTTCGCGTCCGGCAACAGTTTCTTTAGTCTGACCATTGGATTGCAGACGCATCATGGATTGCAGATAAATATCACCGCCATAACGAACGTCGATCAGGAAACCGAAAGAGAAGTTTTTCCATCTGAGTGAGGAGCCGATACCTGCTGTCCAGTCCGGGTTCATATTGCCGGAAACACGAAGAGTAGGATCTACTATGTATTTGCCATCGTCACCGATAAGGCGATTTCCTTTTTCGTCATATTTGAAACCATTGGTGTAAATCTGTCCGTAAGGCTCGCCTACTTTGGCCATTACGTAGCAGTTCTGTCCCATAGGACGTGCCAGGGTGATGGATTCTACTCCTTCGTAAAGTTCTACAACTTCAGAAGAGTTTTTGGCGAAGTTGACCCAAAGGTTCCAGTTCCAGTTGCGGGTACGAATAGGTGTGGCATTCATCTGAAGCTCCCAACCCCAGTTGTCAACACGTCCGGCATTGATATACTTGGCGCTGTATCCTGAGGTGATTGATGACGGCATGGATATAATCTGATTGTATGCGCGTTTGTTATAATACGTAACGTCGAATCCTAAACGGTTGTCAAGAAACCGGATGTCTGCACCAAATTCCATTGATTTGATAATTTCCGGTTTCAGATTAGAGTTCGCTTTAATAGAAGGCTCGGCAACTCCCATTTGACCACCTGCCATGTTGGAAACCGTAGATAATACGGATAATAACTGATATGGGTCAGTATCATTTCCTGCCTCGGCATAAGAAGCACGCAGTTTGGCGAAGGAAATCCAACTGGGAACATCCACTTTAAACTTGGTTAACATATCGGTTATTACCCAACCTAATGAGAATGAAGGATAGAAGAATGAGCGATTGTCCTTCGGCAACGTGGAAGACCAGTCATTACGTACCGTTACATCAAAGAACAGATAGTTGTCCCATGATAATTGTCCCAATGCATAGAGGGATTGAACTTCTTTCTCAGACTTATAGGTGTTTGTCGTCTTCGACTGTCCATTCTGGATGGTATAAAGTTCGGGAATATTCAATCCCTCAGCTGTCGCATGGAAACTGTTATATTGGCGGTTCATTAGGTTGCCGCCAACAGAGAGCATACCGGAGAATTTAGAGCTTGCAATATTCTCTTTCTGAGCTGTTATCAGAAAGTCTGCATTATATTCAGCCATGTTGTATTGGCCGGTTGAGAAACGTCCGTCTTTGTAACCGGCGCTTGATATCAGATCATGGCGTATCCATTTTTCGGTTTTCTTACTGTAGGTGTCACCACCGAAGCGAATCATAGCTTTCAACCAACTGTTAACTTCATAAGACAAGGATGCCAAACCGTTGATACGGTTGGTTACATCTTTGTTGCCACTGAGAGAAGTTAATGCATACGGGTTATTAACTACTGTAAGCATGCTGGGGTACCAGTCGATTATTTTTCCGTCTTTATCAAAAACATTTTTCATCTCATGCAGATTGATGCTACGCGGCGTATAGATGAGAGCAAATATAGGGTTGAAACCGGATGCGGAGAATTCGGGACGACCTTCGCCTTTCTGGTAAGTATAATTCAGTTTAGCATCAAGAGTCAGATTTTTGATAATCTCACCACCTGCTCGAACTGAGAAGTTTGTTTTATTCAACTTATTATTGGGAATAACGCCTTTGCGCGTTGTATTAGACAGCCCTACGCGATAATTCATCTTTCCGGAAGAACCGGTCACGTCAAGAGAATTGCTCCAGGATGTACCCGTATTCATGAAATCGGAGTAGTTATTGTTTTTAGCTTCCATAGCACGGGTCTGGCCTGTCCAGTCTGTAACAACAGTACCCATTTGGGGACCCCAGGAGTTGCGGGATGTGGCATCGTATGCTCCGTTCGTTCCCTGACCATATTCATTTTGGAACTCTGGTTGAATCATTACATTTTCGAAAGTGAAGTTGCTGTTGTAAGAAACTTTAGTCTTGCCTCCTTGTCCCTGTTTGGTGGTGACGAGGATTACACCATTACCACCGCGTGAACCGTAAAGAGCTGTGGCGGAAGGACCTTTCAATACAGATATTGATTCGACATCATCCGGATTCAGCATGGATAATCCGTCACCGGTGTCCGAGTAACCTGCCCCCCATGAGTTGGTATTTACATCGTCAACACCTTGAGAGTTATCAAACGGGATGCCGTCCACCACGACTAAAGGCATATTATTGCCGGATATGGAGTTGTTACCACGAATGACGATACGGTTTGAACCACCGGGGATAGAGGTTGAGGAGATGTTCATACCTGCAATCTTACCGTTCAGTGAGGTGGCGATGTTTGCAGTGCGGTTTTCGATGAGAGCGTCACCCTTCACATCTTGTACGGAATAACCGAGGGCTTTCTTTTCACGCTTCATACCTAATGCTGTAACAACTACCTCATCAAGAGCGTAGTCTGTACCGCTCAATTGGATGTTATAAGTTGTATTGTTCGTAATGGAAATTTCCTGCGCGTCAAATCCGATAAAGGAGACAATAAGAACCTTACCATTAGATGGAACGTCAAGAGAGAATTTTCCGTCAATGTCAGTTGCTGCACCAACGCTCGTACCTTTTACCAGCACTGTTGCTCCGATAATAGGCTCGCCTTGAGTATCAGTTACTACTCCGGTTGTTTTTTTTGAATTCTGTGTACTTGACGAGGTGATATTCTGTGCATTTACACTCATTCCAGGAACGTAACCGCTGCACAAAAGCATAAGTCCGGTTACTGATAGGATAAAAAGTTTTTTCCTTAACATAGATTTAATAAACAATAATGGTTAATAGTCCAAAATTATATCATACTATTGATGGGGTTCACTTTAAGTCTTGCTATTGGGTTAATAGTTTAGTTATAGCTTAAAGCAGAACCAGAGGTTGCTTACACAGCTGTCACATTGCTGATGTTTAAGGACAGTACACTTCTTGTTACTGTGGCGAAGAGTTTATTGTTTTCTGATGCTCTTCTTTTACGATCTTCATTCATAAGTAGTTGATGGTTTTGTAGTTAATTAAATAATCTTCTCAGAAATAGGGGGGAAATGGGCAGTTGGAAATAGCTGAGGCTATTTTCCTGTCAGGTAAATTTTTGTTCCATAGGCTCTTTTATGTTAAAGTTTAACTTATTTTATGTATCTCTTTTCTAAATTATGCATTAGCAAAGTTCCAAGAGAACTTGGTAATCATTTTGATTACATTATTCCCTTATAACTTTTGGTTCTCTACATTCTTTCCTTATCTTTGCAATCATCAAAGCTCAAGTTGCACAACTCGGTATTACTAAGTTGTATATGTTAGTATATCCTAGATGTATATGTTGAGGTTACCAAGTTGTATAACTTGGTAAAGTGATATAATCAAGAAATACTATATATTTAATTAACAAGTAGTTAGTGATATTATGGGATTAATTTATTTTGTTCGTAAGAAAAAGTTTAGAACATCAGGAGGGATGAAGTCTCTATACTATGCAATACAACGAAAACTACAGGTGAAAGGTGGTAAAACAGAACGGGATCTTGCTAAAATACTATCGCAGGGAAGCGGGCGTAGTGAAGGAGATGTTTTATCTATCCTAACTGACTTACCTAAAGCAATAGAAGAAATACTGAAAGGTGGCGAATCCGTGACAATTAGTGGATTGGGGTCATTTCAAACCGCCATCACAAGCAATGGTTTTGAAGCACCGGAAGATGTTTTGCCAAGTGAAGTACGCCTATCCAAAATTTATTTTAAGCCTGATCGCAAATTCTTTTATCGTGTAAGCACAATGAGCTTTTTTCGCTATCCACTTAGCAAATACTTCCCTAAAAATCAGCTACGGACAGAAACATTAGCTAAGGAAAAAGAAGTTTTCCTTGGAATGGAAAATGAGAGGACAGACTAATAAACTTGAACAGAAATAGGAAAGTTTTTCCCAAATAAGCACTATATATTAAAAATATCTATATATTTGTATTCAATTCTAAATCCAACTGCGTATGAAACTAATTGCTGAAAGTGGTTCGACACGAACTGAATGGGCCTTGGTTGAGGACAATCACCTGATACAACGAGTTTTTACTGAGGGACTTAACCCTTTCTTTCAAACCCGAAGAGAAATCAGTCGGAGTGTACGTTTAGGTTTACCTGAAACTTTTTTCAAAAGAAAGTTGGAACAAGTGTATTATTATGGAGCAGGTTGTACTTCTTATGAGAAAAAGAATGTATTAGGTGCCTCATTAGTAGCACAGTTCAAGACCCCGATTCAAGTGGAAAGCGATTTGCTTGCTGCTGCCCGTGGTTTATTCAAATGTGAGGCCGGAATTGCTTGTATCCTAGGTACAGGCTCTAATTCTTGCTTTTACAATGGAAAGATTATCGTAAAAAATGTCAGGGCGGGTGGATATATATTAGGTGATGAAGGTAGCGGAGCTGTTCTAGGTAAGCATTTCCTTTCAGATGTATTAAAAGGTTTAGCCCCTAAAGAGATAATGGCTGATTTCTTTGAGAAGTTCCGCATTAGTCCCAATGAAGTGATGGAGTCTGTTTATAATCGCCCATTTCCTAACCGTTTCCTCTCCACTATTTCTTATTTCTTAGCGGATTATACAGATGATGATTATGTATACGAATTGATAACTGCAAATTTACGTAGTTTCTTCACGAGAAATGTGTGTCAATATGACTATAAGAGTTATCCTATTCGCTTTGTTGGCTCATTAGCCTATAGCTATGCTACGATTCTTAGAGAAGTAGCCGATGAATTTGGCATTGAATTGGACGTCATTGAAGAAACTCCAATGAGTGGCTTAGTCGAATTTCATTCATTAAATATAGAAGAACCTTAATATTTGTATATAAAGCATATCACAAGAAGCTAAACATTCTTCCAATCGCAAATTTATAGATATAAAGTTAAATAAATGCAAAGGAATGTTCTTGATATTAAATTATAATATATCTTTGCTAAGAAGAAACGAAGAAATAGCGTTTCATCACCTTTGTTAATAACGAGTTTATCTCTTAAAACAACCAGCTAAAGCATAACAGTCTTTAGTATATTTTATTTTTTGGTCAAAGACTAATTTACCAAGTTCTCTTGGAACCGTTGGCAATGAGTATAATGAGAGATAACATATAAGTTAAACCTGTAAATATAAAAAACGCCTATGGAACAGAGATTTACCTGATAGAAGAAATAGCCTTAGCTATTTCTGTAACTGACTATCCTTACCCGAATTTTTGAGAAAACTATTTTGATTAATAACAAAATCATCAATCTTTTATGAATGAAGATCGCAAAAAAAGAGGATTAACGCATAGCAAATTCCTCACGGCAGTGGCTATTAGTGCACTGCTTCTGAACAGCGGTAATATACTGGCTACTCAAGTTGCCTCAGACAGTTCCTTAGAAGTGGCGGAACAACTGCAAGCCCAGACCGTTAATGGCTTGATTGTAGATGCCAATGGAGAACCGATAATCGGAGCCAGTGTCATAGAAAAAGGAACTACCAACGGGGGTATTACCGATATTAATGGTAAATTTACGTTGACAGTAAAGCCCGGAGCCATTCTGAGAATTTCTTATATAGGTTTTCAGACTCAGGAAGTAAAAGCTACCAGAACTATGAAAATCACTTTGAAAGAAGATAGTGAATTACTGGACGAAGTAGTAGTGGTGGGGTATGGTACGCAAAAGAAAGCTAACTTAACGGGAGCAGTGGCAACAGTTGACGTGAATAAAACATTGGACAGCCGTCCTATTGCGGATATTGGGCGTGGACTGCAAGGAGCAGTAGCAGGAGTTAATATTACTATTCCGACAGGTGAAGTCGGATCAGACCCTTTGATTAAGATTCGTGGTCAGGTTGGTTCTATCTCAGGAAGTAATGCACCGCTTATTTTATTGGATAATGTGGAAATTCCAAGTATCCAGATGGTGAATCCTAATGACATCCAGTCTATTTCGGTGTTGAAAGATGCGGCTTCATCTTCTATTTATGGTTCAAAAGCTGCGTTTGGTGTAATTCTGATAACCACGAAATCGGGAGCGCAAAATGAAAAGTTTGAAATAAGCTATTCTAATAACTTCTCCTGGCAAGATCCGGCTAAGAAAATTGAGATAGGCGGTATAGAAGCCTTGCAATATACTTTGGATGCACAGAACAACAGAAGAGAGCCAATGCCGGCCGGTGGTTTCTGGCGTATCAGTCCCGAGAGTTTGGCAAAAGCCATCGAGTGGCAAAATATGTACGGTGGGAAAGTAAAATGGAATGATCCGGTGGTGTATGGGCGCGACTGGTACTATGATGGAAAAGACAAGTATGGCTACAGGCTTTATGACGGTGCCAAAGCTATGATTAAAAACTGGACACCGACAATGACGCATAACCTGTCTGTAAATGGTAAAAGTGGCAAGACCAGCTATAATATTGGGTTAGGCTATCTGGATCAGAGTGGTATGTCGAGAACTGCCAAGAAAGATGACTTCAAACGATATAATGCTTCGGTCAGTGTTACTTCGGAAATCAACAAATATATTTCCGTAAGAGCAAGTTCTATCTATTCAGATCGTAATAAACGCTATCCGGGAATCGGAAATACGACTGCCGACCCGTGGCTATATCTTTATCGTTGGAGCCCGTTAATGCCTATGGGAGTAACGGAAAATGGCAGCCCTTTGAAAGAACCTACTTATGAAATGGCAGCTGCCAATACAGATAATTTGCAGAACAAGTATTACAACATCAATTTAGGCTTTACTCTGAATCTGACTAAAAACTGGGATGTCAAGTTTGACTATACGTATGACAGGCAAACTACAGAAACCAATTCCTCGGTAATGCAATATGAAGCAGGAGAAATGTGGTATGCTCCTACTGCCTGGGTAGAAAATGGTAATCAGGTGTATGTTAATGAACAAGGAGAAAGAGTGGATACCGGTGGTATGCCGGCATATCGTTTTCCGGTAGGGAAATACTACAATAGTTCCGGTCCCAGCACCAGCCAGGTAGGAAACAATAGCAAATCTATAGATAACAATACTTTTAACGTTTACACCACTTATAACTTATTGTTGGGCACGGAAAAGCAACATGCTTTTAAGATAATGGCAGGTATGAACAGAGTTACCAACAAATGGAGTTCATATAAAGGATGGAAAACAAATCTGATAGACTTGGCCAACCCCCAATTCCCATTGGCATCCGGTGATCAGTTTATTGAAGGAAACCGTAATTGGGAAGCCCAGTTGGGCTTTTTCGGACGTCTCAACTATTCTTTTGAAGATAGATATTTCGTTGAAGCTAACATACGTCGGGACGGTTCATCTAAGTTTCCCAAACATCTGCAATGGAAATGGTTCCCTTCTTTCTCTGCCGGTTGGGTGTTTACAAATGAAAAGTTTATGGAACCGATTAATAAAATCTTAAGTTTCGGTAAATTCAGAGCTTCATGGGGTAGCATCGGCGACCAATCCGTTTCAAACACTCTGTATAAATCAATACTATCAGACGGGCAATCATCATGGCTGGATGGAAGTGGAAACAAAATGCCGATGTTCGGTACTCCGTCATTAGTCGACAATGATATTAGCTGGCAGCAGATTGAAACATTGGACTTCGGCATTGACCTCAGATTCTTTAATAATAAACTGGGGGTAACTTTCGACTGGTATCAACGCGATACGAAAAACATGATTATTCCTGGAGAAAGTCTGCCGGTGACTCTTGGCGCTGCTGCGCCCAAAGGTAACTATGGTAGTTTGAGGACTAAGGGATGGGAATTGTCGGCTGATTTCAATCACCGTTTTGCTAACGGAGTCGGCATTAATGTAATGGCCTCCATATCAGATGCTACCACTTTCATTACGAAAGGTGCTGACTATCTGACTCCTTGGGAAGACCGCAGTTTAGGTACTACCTACTCAACAGGAAGACGTTATGGCGATATTTATGGTTTTGTGACAGACAGATTGTTCCAAAAAGAAGATTTTGTATATGGAGCAGATGGACAAATTGAAAAGATTATCGTCATTTATAATGGAACAGCCCGTACTACTAATAAGCAATCTTCGGCATACCCGGTTTATCAGGTACACTATGAAGATGGAAACAAATTAATCTTCTCTCCCGGTGATACTAAATTCGTAGATCTTGATGGCGACGGTTACATTACTCCAGGAACTAATACGAATGGTAATCCCGGTGACCTGACAGTTATCGGTAATACGACTCCCCGCTATGAATATAGCTTCAGATTAGGAGCAGATTATAAAGGCTTTGACTTTTCTATCTACTTTCAGGGTATTGGAAAACGTAAAATTTGGGGTAGTGGCCAGTTAGCAATCCCCGGATATAATGCTAAGGAGGGGGCATTGCCCAAGACCTTTACAACTGATTATTGGACAGAAGAACGTACCAATGCTTTCTACCCCAGGGCATGGGACTTGGGCGGCAGTGATACAGGATTTGCCATGCAGAAACAATCCCGCTATTTGTTGGATATGTCTTATTTGAGAATTAAGAATATCACACTTGGATATTCTGTTCCCAGAAATCTTCTGTCTAAGATATATTTGAGCAAGGCAAGAATTTATATGTCGTTGGAGAACTTCTTTACATTTGATAACTTGAGAGGATTGCCTATCGACCCGGAAGCCATATCAGGATATTCAATGTTCTCAACCAACTATAATCTAGGACGTACCGGTACGGGTACCCCTGTATTCAAAAGCTTATCATGTGGTGTTCAATTAACCTTCTAAAATAGAATTATTATGAAATTAAAAATATTTGTAATTTTAGCCGGTATCGTTTTATTGTTTACGAACTGTAATGATGTGCTAGACCGCCCGTCATTGACTACGGCTGAGGATGATGCGTATTGGACCAACGAAGATAGAGTGCGTTTGTATGCCAATGCTTTTTATACAAATTTCTTTGTAGGATATGGGCTTAAGTATACAACGACTTATGCACCTAATGCTAACTATACATTTAATGATGATGCGGTGAGAATGTCCACTCAAACACAATTTGGTCGCTCGGTTCCTACTTCCAAAGGAAGCACGAGTCTGGATATGATGTGGCAAAGTGAATTTACCGGTCCTACCTGGAATTTTGCCTGGGTGAGAAAAGCAAATGTCATGCTCGATCGCATTACTAATCTGATGCCGGAAATATTGACAGATGAGCAATATAACCACTGGACCGGGATCGGGCGTTTTTTCAGAGGCTTGGAATATGCTCGTCTGGTAAATGTATTTGGCGATGTTCCTTATTATGATACGGAAGTGAAGAACACAGACAAAGATGCTTTGTATAAGGACCGTACTCCGAGAAATGAGGTGATGGATGCCGTTTACAATGACTTTGATTATGCAATGCAGAATGTCCGTCTGAATGATGGAGGGCAATATGTGAACCGTTATGTGGTAGCTGCTATGGTTTCAAGATGGGCGTTGTTTGAAGCAAGCTGGCAAAAGTATTATTATAAAAATAATGAACGCGCCAAGAAATTTTTTGACCAAGCTGTTGCCGCAGCGGAAATAGTTATAAATAGTGGGAAATATGGTATTGTTGAGGATTTCCGTAAATTGTTTGGTTCTACAGACCTGACCAATAGTAAGGATTGCATCTTGTATCGGAAATATGATGCCGCCCAAAACATTACGCATTCTATTGCATCGACTTGTAACATGAATGACCCTACTGATGTCGGACCAAATCTGGATTTGATCAAGGCGTTCATTTGTACGGATGGCAAAGATTGGCAGACTTCTTCTTTAGAAAATGCGAGTGATTTTACTCTTAGTAATTTAATTAAGACAAGAGATTCACGCTTTGAAGCCAGTTTCTATAATAAACCTACTCCGAGAGCTAAGAGTTGCTATCTGTATGTGACGAAGTTTATCCCACGGAGTGCCTTGAGTTATATCGAAAACGGTGGCTCTCCGGCAGCAGAGTTTCAAAGCGAAAAAAACACCACCGGCTATCCGGTACTGCGTTATGCCGAAGTCCTGTTAAACTGGATTGAGGCTAAGGCTGAACTTGCTACACTGGGTGGAAAAGAAGTCTCTCAGGCCGAAATAGATGAGTCCATCAATAAAATACGTAACAGGCCGATAGCAGAAGAAGCAAAAGCTTTAGGTGTTACAAGAACAGCTGATTTGAAGTTGGATGCACTTCCTCAGGATCCGGATAGAGACCCGACTGTGCCAGCACTGCTTTGGGAAATCAGACGGGAGAGAAGAATGGAGTTTGCATTTGAGTTCTCACGCATCGTCGACTTGAGACGTTGGAAAAAACTGGAATATATGGATACCGATAAGAATAAAGATTTATTGATTGGCACTTGGGTTAATTTCAACGATGAGGTAAAGAGCGAGCTGAAAGACGAGAATAAAGGAAAGCTCAGAGTGATGGCTAAGGATGGAAGCTTTACGGTGTATGATGGAACCAACGCCGCCAAAATGAATGGTTTCTTCTATCCTGCACAAAATCAGGGTAGATTACCGTTCTTGAATGTCCCCAATGTCAACCCGTATCTTTCTCCTATCGGAACGAACCAGATTGCGGATTATAAAAATAAAGGATATACTTTGACTCAGACAGAAGGTTGGCCGACCGGCATAAACTAATGATATGAGTTAGTGAGATCATGGAAATTATTTAAAACTAAAACATGAGATTATGTATAAATTAATAAGAAATATTGGTTTTCTGACTGTATTGTTGGGTCTTGGTCTGGTTTCCTGTGATGAGGATTATCCTAAAAGCCATATAGCACCTTATGATACCGAGATTCTCTCCATAAAAATAATAAATGCAGGGGCAGACGGTAATACAGTGGTGGAAGGAACAATTGATGAAGACAATAAGATGATCAACTTCCCTCGTTTGGATATGTCGACAAATTTCTCGGCTCTAAACTTGGAAGCAAAGCTCTCTGAAGGAGCTACTCTTCAGAATTCGGTATTGGATTTCTCTATGGATGAGGAAACAGCTTCTAAGACTCTAGTGCTTCGGATAGTCAATCAAAAGAGATATAAAGAGTATTTTATAAGAGTCAGAAAAAGAATTCCTGTGTATGGAGCTGATTTTGAAAAGCCAACGGTATACGATTTCTCCGGTGACCATATTTACCCGGATTACGGTTCTTTGATGACAAGATGTGCATCCTATGACGGTGAACATGTATTGGTTGTCAGCAGAAAAACCGCTCCTCATCTTCTTAAAGTATCTGACTTGAAAAGTGGGGAAATCAAACCGATAATGCTGGATCTTACAGGTGTAACAGGTGGAACTTACTCTTATAATATGGGAGCATTGGTAAACGGTCACGTGTATATTGCCACATTATCGGGTTCCCAAGCATCACCTCTGAAAATATACTATTGGGATACACCGACTTCTGTACCTGAAGTAGTTGCTAATATCAATGTTTCCGATATTCCCGGAGCTGGAAACAGGCATGGAGATAACATCTCAGTCAACATTGATAAAAATGGAAACGGGTTTATTTTCTTTGGTGATAATGCGTCTACTAAGTTCTTGAGACTGACTGTTAGTAACCATAAGACAATTGATTCACCTAAAGTGCTGACTTCAAGTTCAGATGCGGGAATGGTTACTAATGTGTTCAGGATAGAAGATACGGACCAGTATGTATGGTCAGGGTTGAGGCTACCTGTTACATTGGTAGATGAGTCTCTTGGAGAAAAGTATAAAATGAATAAAGATCATCTGGCGATAGAAGCAGTTGCTCCAAGAATATTTACCTTTAATGATGAGCGTTATCTGATGGTTTGTACAGCAGGACATGGTTCTGCTTCTAAAGCAACACCTTCTTTAATTGTCTATAATCTGACAAAGGGAAGCACAGTAGAAGAAGCGATGCAAAAGTTTGATGAAGGAGACAATCATAATCCGGACTATACATTTATTTTAGGTGGAAGTGGTAACGGAGCGGCTCTTGCACAAACAGATTATTACATAGAAAAAGATGCAAACGGCAAAGATGCTAAACTTTGCATTTTCGGATCACGTACTGATTCAGGATTTGTAATCTGCGAGTTTCCAATCAAGCAGGAGGAGGAAGATTGATGGTTTCTCCGGTTGAATTGAGCTAATTATAGTATAAACATGGGAGCCGTCTAATGAGTGTGGATTAGACGGCTTCATTATTCTGAATTTAAAAATGAAATATTGGAAATATCTGACCTTGATTATTTTTATCGCTATTGTCGTATCTTGTAGTAAGGACGGAGACGATGACATTATACCGCCACTGGAAGAGAACCCAACCTCGATCCTGCCTGGAAAGGAATTAAGGGGGGTGTGGGTTACCACAGCCTGGGGTATTGACTGGCCGATGGGGGAATACAATGCGGTTACCCAAAAACGGAAGTATACCGACTACCTGGATTTGCTGGTCGAGAATAATATGAATGCAATTTTTTTCCAGATTCGTGGGATGGCGGACGCTTTTTATGATTCTCAATATGAGTCGTGGAGTAAACACATCACAGGAACCGCCGGAGCTAAGCCGACTTATGATGTTTTGGGATTTCTTGTTGAAGAAGCTCACAAACGGAATATTCAGTTTCATGCTTGGCTGAATCCTTATCGAATTTCTACCCGGGCAAATAAAGGCTCGTCATTTCCTCAACTAGATCCTAAAATACCGGTGGAACTGACCAAGGATTACGAAAAGATCCGGATTTATAATCCGGCTTTGCCGGAAGTGCAGACCCGCATTACCCAGATTGTAAAAGAGATTATTACTAAATATGATGTTGATGGTATCCATTTGGACGATTATTTTTATCCCTCATTAGAAGCATCTGAAAAGATGAATGACGATGCAGAATATGAAAAATATGGTAAAGATAAGTTCGATAATATTGCTGATTTCAGACGAAATAATGTAGACGTGGTAATACGGGATATCCAAAAGACTATTATCGGAACCCGCCCTGACGTAATATTCTCAGTTAGCCCTGCTGCAAATATGGATAGCAACTATAATACTTTGTTTGCAGATGTGAAGAAATGGTCGAAAGAAGGTTGGGTAGACGTTATAATTCCACAGCTATATTTCGCTACAGGCACAGAAGAAACCAGCTTCAATCAAAGACTGAATTTGTGGTCGCAACATATTTATGAGAACCATCTTTTAGTAGGATATGGTATCTATAAATTCGGAGATCCGGCCTATGGCAGCAAGTTCCAGTCATCTGACGATTTGAAGAAGCAGTTTGATTTTGCAGCCACGAAACCTAAAGTGAAAGGGAGCGTACTGTATAGTGTCAAATATTTGGTGGAAAACAAGGTAGGGATTATGAGCATAATTAAAAGTGTATATAAAAATCCTGCTTTGCTCCCTTACTTGGGTAGAATTGCAGAAGAGAAACCCAATACCCCCGCCAATGTCCGGTTGGATGGAAGTACTTTGTCATGGAGTGGAGTACAAGGTGCTTATTATGCGGTATATAAAAATAATGGAGCCGACCAGATTGCTACTTTGATTGGAGTTACTAAAGAACCTACATTTCGGTTGATCGAAAAAGGAACCTATTTCGTCACTGCACTTAATAATAAAAACGCGGAGAGTGATTTATCGGAGTCTGTGACTTATTAAAGGAATTCCTGTTATTAGCCTCTTGCTAATAACAGGAATTAAAATATTATTTCCCCATATCCTCTAAAGAGAATCCCTTCTGAATCAGTTTGTATCTTGTAAAATCCTTGGGGAGGTTAGCTGTCTTTTGTGCCAAAACGGCATAGCTTATTTTATTGGGATTACGTTTCACTTCAGCCACGATACCAGTCTTTTCAAAATCATTCAGCGCAATCAAGTCAATCTCATTTTCTCCTTTACTATCCCAATAATTGTCCACTTGAGTAACCTCCATCGTCTCTGCAATCCTTTCCCGAAAATATTTTTCCAACATCCATCCTCTGTATTGTACGTAATGGTTTTTGATGTATTTGTTGAACTGTTCGTACTTTTCCAGTTCAATGACTGATTGATAGGGGTAAATAAAACGAAACCAGAAACTCAGAAAGTTATCAGACATGAACCAACGCAGATTTCTGGTGTCCGGTTTAGATAAAAGAGGAAGCTGCCTTTGAATAAGTGAATAATCTTCATTGAGATTTTTCAGATAAGGGCCACTGTTTTTTCCAATAATACTGTCTATTTCACTTTGTCGTGTACACCCGGAAGCAATCAGTTGCAAAATAGAAAAGTAAGTGCTATAGTCGCGTCCAAATTCTCGAATCAGCATATCCTTATCTTCTGTCAGAAGCGGAGAATCCGATTGCGTCACGAAATCTATCATTGAATCTTTGGTGAATGCACCTACGTTCATCAGTAAGCTTACGTATTTGGGCACTCCACCAGTCAATGTGTACAGACATAACAAATCTTCCGGTGTAAATATAGGGTTATATTCTTGCAGGATTTCTATAAGTACGGAAGTTTTGAATGGCTTCAATATGAACTTAGAAGTCAGACGTCCAAGCTGTACTATTACTATGCAATTTTTACTATAACCAGATAGGAAATGTTCTCTTGGAACTTGTTTTATGCTTAAAAAAAATAAGAGAGATCGAATATAAGTTAAACCTTTAAATAGAGAAACGCCTATGGAGAAAAAAGTATCTGATCAGAAGAAATAGCCCCGGTTATTCTTAAACGGACTATTCTTATTTTATTCCCCCAAAAACATTTTAGTTAATATCAAAATCATCAACCTTTTATGAATGAAGATCGCAAAAAAAGAGGATTCGCGCACAGCAAACTCCTCATTGCAGTGGCTATTAGTTCACTGTTATTATGTAGCAGTAATGTGATGGCTACCCTGGCAGTGCAAAGTGCTATTGTAGGCATGACGGAACAATTACAGACTATCACTGTTACAGGCTTGGTAGTGGACGCTACGGGTGAACCAGTTATTGGTGCCAGCGTAGTGGAAAAAGGAACTACTAATGGTATAGTTACGGATATTGACGGTAAATTTACATTGAACGTAAAACAAGAGGCAGTACTTCGTATTTCGTTCGTAGGTTACCAAACGCTAGAAATCAAGGCTACTAAGAATATGAAAGTAGTCTTGAAAGAAGATGCAGAAATGCTATCAGAAGTTGTTGTTGTAGGTTATGGTGCACAAAAGAAAACTAATTTGACAGGTGCTGTGGCTACTGTTGATGTAGGAAAGGCTTTAGATAGCCGCCCTATTGCAGATGTAGGCCGTGGATTACAAGGCACTACTCCTGGTCTGACCATCACTATCCCAACTGGTGAAGTTGGTACAGATCCAAACATTAGGATTCGTGGCGCAATAGCATCACTGGAGGGTAATTCTAAGCCACTCATATTGATGGATAATGTGGAAATACCCAGTATTAGTTTGGTAAATCCCGATGACATTGAATCAATCTCTGTATTGAAAGATGCGGCGGCTTCATCAATCTATGGTTCAAAGGCTGCGTTTGGCGTTATCCTAATTACAACCAAAAAAGGTGCCAAAACGGATAAAGTAACTATTAATTACTCTGGAAACGTAGCTTTCCAAACTGTAGCTAAAGGTAGCAATGTTGGTGGCATTAGTAGTATGGAATATATTATGGATGCGGCAGAACGTACTGGTGGTACATTGGCCGGTGCCTTTTTTTACATTACTCGCGAAGGCATTGAACGTTCCAAAGAATGGGAAAAACTTTATGGTGGCAAAGTGGGCAAGAATGATCCTGTTGTCTATGGACGTGACTGGTATCTTGACTCCAACAACCGAAAAATCGGTGTACGACATTACGATCCATACGATTATTTGGTAAAGGACGTGGCTGTAGCCCAAACCCACAATCTCTCTGTAAATGGCAAAAGTGGGAAAACAACTTTCAATATCGGTTTGGGTTACTTAGATCAGGATGGTATGAATAAGGCTGCTAAAGAGGATAATTTTAAACGTTACAACGCTTCTATTAATCTGACCACAGAATTCAACAAATGGATTACTTTGAAAGCAGGTGCCATCTACTCAAAACGCGAAAAGAGTTATCCTTACAATGCAACAGGCGTATTCGATCCTTGGTATTATTGTTACCGTTGGAGTGATATTTATCCAATGGGCTATGATGAAAACGGTAACGAACTTCGTAGTCCGGCCTCTGAATTCAGCCAAGCCAATACCGCAAAGATGACTCGTAACTATACTAATATCAATGTGGGACTTCATCTTAATATCTTGAAAGGATGGAGTGCGGATTTCGATTATTCACATGCTAACCAAGAATATATTTGGTTACGTCCCGGAACTCGTTTTACGGCTGCTGATACTTGGGGAGGAGCGACTCCGCGCTTGGATGCTAACGGTAATCAAGTGAATGTTGATTACTTCGGTCAGAACATGCCCGCCTACGATTTAGTAATGAGCACTTATACTGGCGTGGGGGCTGGAGTCGATCAATTGGATCGTTATACCGAAAATTCAATGCGCAACACTATTAATGCCTATACTACCTATGAACTGAACTTCCTGAGAGACCACAACATGAAATTCATGCTTGGTATGAATCGTGTAACTTATGATATGGAATATAGCCAAGCTCGTAGAAAACAAGTCAATGATGTAAATAATCCTCAATTCAACTTTGCTACTGGAGAGCAATATGTTTGGGGAGACAAGGATTGGAATGCACAGTTGGGTTATTTTGGTCGTCTAAACTATGACTATGCGGGTAAATACCTATTGGAAGCCAACCTGCGTTATGATGGAACTTCTGTCTTTGGTGCAGACCAACGTTGGCGTTGGTATCCTTCTTTCTCTGCAGGATGGCGTGTAAGCGAGGAAGTCTTTATGCAATCCATCAAAGAGGCTGTATCAGCTTTAAAGTTACGTGCATCTTGGGGAAAAATTGGTGACCAGTCTGTACCAAACTCACTATATGTTTCTACAATTTCTTCTGGCTCCACAGTTAGCTGGATTGGTGGAGATGGTAACTTGCTCAGCTATGTAGGAACACCTACTTCTGTTGCACGTGATATCACTTGGCAAGACATTTCTACATTTGATATCGGATTGGATGCCCGTTTCTTTAATGGGGAACTAGGTTTTACGTTCGACTGGTTCCGCCGCAAGACAGAAAACATGATTGTTCCGAATCAAGATTTGACTTTCTCTTACGGAACATCTTCCTTGAAGGGTAATTATGGTAACCTACATACTGATGGATGGGAAATTGGCCTCGACTATAGTCGCCAATTTAAAAACGGTTTACGTATCACGGCCAATGCCACATTAAGTGATTTCAAAACCATTATTGATAACTATGGTAATGTGACAGGTTTGGATAGTAACTATAAAGGCAAGCGCTACGGTGACATCTGGGGCTATAGAGTAGAACGTCTTTATCAAAAAGACGACTTTGTTTATGATGCTAACGGTAATTTAGTAAAAGAAAAAGTAACAACTGGTAAAGGTGCGGGAGTAGAAATTAATAAGCTGAAAGATTCCAATGCCCATAATCAAGCTTATTTGCAGTCTGGCAGCCTCGTTTTCGGTCCGGGTGACGTGATGTATAAAGACCTTGACGGTGATGGTGAAATCACAGCAGGTGATAATACTATTGACAATCATGGTGATAAAGTCGTAATTGGTAATTCTACTCCAAGATATCAGTATAGTTTCCGTGTGGGGGCAGACTGGAAGGGGGTTGACATTTCACTCTTCTTCCAAGGTGTAGGCAAGTGCGACATGTGGGGCTCTTCTTCATTGACATTGGCAGGTTTCAACACGGGTGACGGTGCTATTGCTAAACGATTCAGCACTGACTACTGGAGGGAAGACCGTACAAATGCCTTCTATCCGCGCGCGGTCAATATGAGTAATGGAACCAATTCATTCAATATGTGTTATTCAGACCGCTACTTGCTAAACATGGCTTACCTGCGTTTGAAGAATATCACTGTAGGATACACGCTTCCCGCTTATCTAACCAAGAAAGCTCTTATCCAAAAAGCACGTATCTATGCTTCTTGTGAGAATCTCTTTACTTGGGATCACTTGGATGGTACCCCTGTCGATCCTGAAGCGGCCGTACTACAAACCGCAGACTATGAATACTTGACTAACAGTAGTACAAGTAACTATGCCGGAGGTCGTGTAGGTATTGGTACTCCTGCTTTCCGTACAATATCCATCGGTGTTCAATTAACCTTCTAAATTTTGGAAACAATGAAAAAATATATTATAGCAGCATTTTCCATCGTATGCCTGGGACTTTCTTCTTGCACTGACATACTGGACAGACCTAGCGAAACGAAATATACCGACGACACTTATTGGACAAACGAAGACCAATATCGTCTCTACTTCAACTACTATTATCCTTATTATTTTACAGGATATAACAGTGGTTATGGTGTTAATTTTACTCCTGTAAGAGGTTATACATTCAGTGATGACTTTGCCAATTCTGCCAAGCAAAGCAGTTTCACGGCTGTTGTCCCCGGAAACAATGGCACGTATGATATGGATACATGGGCTGGAGCCGAGTATGGTGGACGCCAATGGGATTTTGCATGGGTACGGAAGACAAATATTGCCATTGACCGTCTAGAGTCTCATAAAGCCAATCTTTCAGAAGAGGCTTATAACCATTGGATGGGTGTGGCCCGTTTCTTCCGTGCTTATGAATATTGCCGTCTTGTAATGACTTTCGGTGACGTTCCTTATTGGGATACTCCCGTAGATGAAACCGATTTAGCGTCCATGTACAAGGATCGAGATGCACGTAGTGTCGTTACAGACGCAATCTACGATGATTTGAAGTATGCGTTGGAAAATGTACGTATAGATGACGGTTCCATGAACATTAATAGGTATGTAGTAGCCGCTGTTGCTTCCAACATTATGTTGTTCGAAGGAACCTGGCAGCACTATCATAAAAACAATACGTTAGAAGCTAGCTCTAAATTGAGTGATGAAAATGCCAAGAAGTATCTGCAATTCTGTATAGAGGCCTCTGAAATCGTCATAAATAGTAATAAATGGTCTTGCACTAAAGATTTTCGCTCAATCTTTGGCAGTAATAGTCTAGCTGGTCATCCAGAAGTTATTTTCTATCGCAACTACGAGGCTGGTAAAGTAACTCATTGCTTGGCTTCTTATTCCAACGGCGAAGAAACTTTAAGTTCGAATGCAAATTTAGCACTATTGCAATCTTTTATTTGTACCGACGGCAAACCTTATCAGGTATCTGATATTGCAAATGCCAAAAGCTTTGCTATGAAAGACTTGGCAAAAACTCGTGACTCACGTCTGGAAGCCACTTTCTTGAATTTCTCTTGGAAAAATTCGTTTACTTATATTTATCAAGACAAGTTCATTAGCCGTGAGGGAGCTACTTATTATGCAGATAACGCCAATCGTCCTGATGAATTCAAGAGCAATGTCAACGTCAATGCAGCTCCTTGTCTCCGTTTCTCAGAGGTCCTGTTGAACTGGATTGAAGCAAAAGAAGTAATGGCTGAATTCTTAGGCGGTACAGCTGTTACCCAAGCTGATATAGATAAGTCTATTAATGCTATTCGCAATCGCCCGTTAGATGAAACCGCAATTGCTAACGGGGTACAAAAAACCTCACCGTTGCAAATTGCTTCCATTGCCAATGACCCGGCACGTGATGCTGATGTCAGTGCTTTGATGTGGGAAATTCGTCGTGAACGTCGTATGGAATTCGTCTTTGAAACACAACGTCTGAATGATATTCGTCGCTGGTTCAAACTGGATTATATGGACAACAAAAAGCATCCCGAAACGATGTTAGGTGCATGGGTTGACCTGCCAAATGAGTTCCCTGAACAATTGGATGATGCTAACAAAGATGCTGGCAAGTCTGTTATGAAGGAAGATGGGACGATAGTTGTATGGAATGGTAGTAATCAAGCAGACATGGTAGGATATGCAATTCCTATCAACGCTGATGCAAGAAATGATTTTTCAGATAAGAATTATTTGGCTCCTGTAGGCTCCAGTATCATTGCAAGCTACAAAAACAAAGGCTTCACATTGACTCAAACAGGTGGTTGGTAACTCTATAAGCAATATTTATATAAGGTGTGTGCTATGTAATAATTGCACATGCCTTATTCTACTGTTTGGGCTATTATGATTGTATAGAATACTTTTAAATTCAAAGCTAGATGCTGAAGGTTGGCAATGCCTCAGATGATGAAGGCGCCGCATTTGGTTATATGAGTAATGAGGAAATCCCCTCACTGCTCTAACATCACTTCTCGTGGTTTCTTATTTATTGGCATTTGAGGGCAAATTTACTAAAGGGAATGTGCCATATACGTGGCACTTTCCCTTCCTATTGCAATATGCATGATAGTTTCCTTAAATCGCATTCTCTTTTACCAGATACTCTGCAATTTGCACAGCATTCAGTGCGGCCCCCTTCTTGATTTGGTCGCCCACAATCCAGAAAGTCAATCCGTTCTCGTTGGTCAGATCCTTACGGATGCGGCCTACGTAAACGGGGTCTTTGCCTGCAAGGAACAACGGCATCGGATATTCTTTTTCAGCCGGGTTGTCCTGTAAAATCAGGCCGTCGCCTTTTGCGAATGCCTCGCGAGCTTCTTCTACCGAGATCGGACGTTCAGTTTCCACCCAGATACTTTCAGAGTGAGAACGAAGGGCAGGAACACGTACGCAAGTGGCACTAACTTTAATGTCGGAGTGCATGATCTTACGTGTTTCGTGATACATTTTCATTTCTTCTTTAGTGTAACCGTTTTCAGTGAATACATCAATCTGAGGAATGAGGTTGAATGCCAACTGGTAAGCAAACTTTTCAACAGTAACGGACTCTCCTGCCAATACCTGACGGTATTGCGTATACAACTCGTCCATAGCGGCTGCACCGGCACCACTGGCAGCCTGATACGTAGAAACGTGTACAGTCTTTATATGAGAAAGCTGTTCGATGGCTTTCAGTGCCACTACCATTTGGATGGTGGTACAGTTGGGGTTGGCGATGATGCCGCGCGGACGCTCTTTTGCGTCAGCTGCATTTACCTCAGGCACAACCAAAGGCACATCATTATCCATACGGAAAGCACTGGAGTTGTCAATCATCACAGCACCATATTTGGTGATGGTCTCGGCATACTCTTTAGAGGTACCAGCGCCTGCGGAAGTGAAAGCGATATCAACCCCTTTAAAGTCATCGTTGTGTTGCAAGAGTTTTACCTCGATCTGTTTACCGCGGAATGTGTATTTTGTTCCGGCACTGCGTTTAGAGCCGAACAATACTAACTCATCCAACGGGAAATTCCTTTCATCGAGCACACGCAGGAACTCCTGTCCCACGGCTCCGCTTGCTCCAACAATAGCTACTTTCATTTTCTTTTGTTTTTAGTTTGTAAATTAAGTTGACGAGTTGACGAGGAAAAGAAAGGGAACAAGGCTGCCTTGTCAACTCGTATCTCTAATCCTTGTTAACTCATATTTGATAGAATTGGCTGCAAATTTATAACAATTTGCTGTATGACAACGTATAAAATGAAAAGTTTTTTGTTATTTTGCATCGTAAACCTAAAACTTGAAGCCCATGGACTTATTTGACTTCAGTCTGAAACTCCCGATAACTGACCCTACATGGATATTTCTCCTTGTACTTCTCATCATTCTGTTTGCTCCTATTTTGCTGAATAGACTCCGTATTCCACACATTATCGGTATGATATTGGCAGGATTGGTGATTGGTGAGCATGGGTTCAATATTTTGGCAAGGGACAGTAGCTTCGAACTATTCGGCAAAGTGGGGCTATACTATATAATGTTTCTGGCCGGTCTGGAAATGAATATGTCGGATTTTAAACAGAATCGTGGAAAGGCAGTTGTACTGGGATTACTGGCATTCATCATTCCGATCGGGATCGGATTGGTGACGAATATGACTTATCTGAAATACAGTTTTATTACTTCGGTTCTGTTGGCAAGCATGTATGCATCTCATACGTTGGTAGCGTATCCTATCGTTATCCGGTATGGTGTGTCCCGGCATCGTAGCGTGAGCATTGCAGTAGGAGGTACGGCGGTAACGGATACGCTGACTTTGCTGGTACTGGCTGTAGTGGGAGGTATGTTCAAGGGCGAATCTGACGGACTGTTCTGGGTATGGCTGGTCATTAAGGTTATTTTCCTGGGCGGATTGATTATGTATTTCTTCCCCCGTATCGGCCGTTGGTTTTTCCGTCGGTATGACGACAATGTGATGCAATTCATCTTTGTGCTTGCCATGGTATTTCTGGGGGCCGGATTGATGGAATTTGTCGGAATGGAAGGTATTCTCGGTGCTTTCCTTGCCGGTCTGGTGCTGAACCGGCTTATTCCGCATGTTTCTCCGTTGATGAATCATCTGGAGTTTGTAGGCAATGCGTTGTTCATTCCTTACTTCCTGATTGGGGTGGGGATGTTGATTGATATACATGTGATTTTCGGTCATGGCGATGCATTGAGAGTGGCGGGTGTGATGATTGTGGTGGCATTGACGGGTAAATGGATTGCTTGTTGGCTGACACAGAAGATTTATAAGATGGGGGCCATTGAGCGGGAACTGATGTACGGATTGAGCAATGCACAGGCTGCGGCTACGTTGGCTGCGGTGTTGGTAGGTTATAACATCATATTGCCCAATGGCGAACGTCTGCTGAATGATGATGTGCTGAATGGTACGGTATTACTTATTCTTGTGACCTGTGTGGTGAGTTCGTTTATTACTGAGCGTGCCGCCCGCAAGATTGCTATTGATGAAGCCCATTTGGAAGAGGAAAACCGTCCGACGGAATTAGAAAAGATTCTGATACCGATCGCTAATCCGGATACGATTGAAGACCTCGTAAACCTGTCATTAGTAATACGTGATCCGAAGCAGAGGGATAATCTCCTGGCACTGAATGTAATTAATGATAACAATGCTTCGGAAGCTCTAGAACTCCGCGGTAAACGCTATCTGGAAAAAGCGGCGATGATAACAGCGTCGGCAGATGTTCCGTTGAAGTTAATCAGCCGTTATGACTTGAATATCGCTTCGGGTATTATACATACAGCTAAAGAACACGGAGTGACTGATGTGGTTATCGGTCTGCACCGCAAAGTGAATATCGTGGATTCCTTCTTCGGTATGCTGGCGGAAAACTTGCTGAAGGGCTTGCATCGGGAGGTGATGATTGCCAAATTCCTGATGCCTATTAATACGATACGAAGAATCAATGTAGCCGTTCCGCAGAAAGCGGAATATGAGGCAGGGTTCCAGAAATGGGTAGAACATTTCTGCCGGATGGGAAATACATTGGGATGCCGGGTACATTTCTTTGCCAATGAGGAGACAACTGTGCTTTTGCAAATGCTGGTGAAGAAACGGTATGCTGCAACGCCAACCGAATTTTCCCGTTTGGATGATTGGGGAGACCTGCTATTACTGACCGGACAAGTGAATTATGACCACTTACTGGTGATTATCAGTGCCCGCCGTGGTTCTATTTCCTATGATCCTGCATTCGAGAGACTACCTGCCCAATTAGGAAAATACTTCGCCAACAATAGTTTGATAGTGCTTTATCCTGACCAGTTGGGAGAACCGCAGGATATGTTGTCTTTCTCTAATCCACGTGGAAATAATGAAGACCAGCATTATGAAAAGGTAGGCAAGTGGTTCTATAAGTGGTTCAAGAAGAGTAATTAGAACAAGGTGATAAAGTGATACTGAGATGGAGGATTGGCGACAAAGAACCTGTATTCTGTTAGGTGAAGAAAAGATGGAGCGGCTGAGGCAGGCACATGTGCTTGTTGTGGGGCTCGGTGGAGTGGGAGCATATGCGGCGGAGATGATTTGCCGCGCTGGTGTAGGACGTATGACGATTGTGGATGCGGACACGGTGCAGCCTACCAATATAAACCGCCAGCTTCCAGCCTTACATTCTACGTTAGGGCAAAGTAAGGCTGAGATATTGGAGAAGCGTTTCCGCGATATTAATCCCGAGATTGAACTGACGGTGCTGCCTGTATTTTTGAAAGATGAAAATATTCCCGAACTGCTGGATGCGGCATCTTACGATTTTGTTGTGGATGCCATTGACACATTGGCCCCGAAGTGCCATCTGATTGCAGAAACCTTAAAACGACGCATTAAGATTGTTTCAAGTATGGGTGCCGGGGCGAAAAGAGATATTACCCAGGTTCGCTTTGCGGATATATGGGAAACGTATCACTGCGGGTTAAGCAAAGCCGTCAGGAAGCGGTTGCAAAAAATGGGCATTCAGCGTAAATTGCCGGTAGTGTTCAGTACAGAGCAGGCAGACCCGAAAGCGGTGTTGCTGACGGAAGATGAGATGAACAAGAAATCGACGTGTGGAACAGTCTGTTATATGCCGGCGGTGTTCGGATGTTATCTTGCAGAGTATGTGTTGAAAAGATTATAAGTATGATACAATTAGAAGGAATAACCAAGAGTTTCGGACCTCTGCAAGTTTTGCGGGGCATCGACCTGAATATAGATAAAGGAGAGATTGTCAGCATTGTCGGCCCGAGCGGAGCGGGCAAGACTACCTTACTCCAGATTATGGGGACACTGGATGCTCCTGACAGCGGAACGGTAACTATTGACGGTACGCTGGTCAGCCGAATGAAGGAGAAGGAATTATCAGCTTTCCGTAACAAACATATTGGTTTTGTATTCCAATTCCACCAACTCCTACCGGAATTCACCGCATTGGAGAATGTGATGATACCTGCTTTCATTGCCGGGGTGGGGCAAAAGGAGGCGACAGCTTCCGCACTGGAACTACTGGAGTTCATGGGGCTGTCAGACCGTGGCGGACATAAACCGAATGAGCTTTCCGGTGGGGAAAAACAACGTGTGGCTGTAGCCCGTGCCCTTATTAATCATCCGGCTGTGGTATTGGCTGACGAACCTTCGGGTAGCCTGGATACACACAACAAAGAAGAATTACACCAACTTTTCTTTGACCTTCGCAACCGTTTCGGACAGACATTCGTCATTGTCACCCACGATGAAGGACTAGCACAGATTACAGACCGCACGGTGCATATGCTGGATGGAGAGATCAGTAAAGGAATTATTTCTGTTTGATAAGTACGGAAATAATTTTCTTCATAACTTCGTTGTTTTCCATCACACCTTTGAATTTATCAGAAGAAGGACCATAAGCAAAAACTGGAACCATAATTGGTGTATGCCCTTTACTACTGAAATTTCCTTCTAAGGATGATTGGGTGATATCTCCTTTTTTGATACTGAGTCCTCCCGTTTCATGGTCAGCGGTAACAATGACCAAAGTGTTTTTATCTTTGTCTGCAAAAGCAATGGCTTCTGCTACTGCTTTATCGAAATCTAATACTTCCTGTATTACACCTGCAAAATTATTCTCATGTGCTCTTTTATCTATTTGTGCCCCTTCTACCATAAGAAAGAAACCTGCTGCTTTCTTATGATTAAGGAATTCTATTGCATTTTTGGTTGTCTTAGGTAAGAATTCACCTCTTCCATTTTGTTTACTATCCACATCCTTTTGAAATGCGACTAGTGCTATTTTAGTATTTTTCAGATAGCTGTTTACCTCTTTATAATCGTTGAGGACGGTAAAATTCTGGTCTTTTAAGATTTGTTTATACTGAGGAAAAACTTTCATGAAATGCATATCTGAACCGCCGGCAATAAAAGATAATTTACTTTTAGGTAAGTCAGTCAAAATTTCTTTGGACATACCTCTGTCTTTCTGGTGAGCGAAGAATGCGGATGGGGTAGCACCGGAGATATTGTCAGTAGTTACCACTCCGGCAACCAATTTCGATTGGGTAATTATTTCTGGGATATTATTTATTGAGGCATCATTCATATCCACGCCAATAGCTCCATTATGTGTTTTTTGTCCAGTTGCATAGGCAGTTCCTGAGGCTGCAGAATCCGTTGTGAATTTATCACCGGACTGTGTCTTTATTAGACCGATTGTTGGAATATTGGTAATAGATAGTTCATTATGGTTGGCATACATGCCTGAAGCAAGATGAGCCAGTCCCATTCCATCTCCAATCATTAAAATTACGTTTTTTACCGGATTTTTTTTAAGATCATCATCTCCTTTAGGAATATATGCTTGATGATAGTCTTGATTTTTATATTTGAGGTTGTTTGTTTCCTGAGCATGAATTGCCAAGTTACATTGGATAAGAGTAAACAGTGTTACGAATAATAAATTTAGTTTTTTCATTATTATATCTCCTTTAAGTTAATATGTGTGATTAAATAAATTATTAAATAGTTGGTCCAATTCCGTTTGAGATTCTGGAATTTCTTCTATGGGAACATAGAGGTGGCTTATTTTCTTATTTTTAATTTGTATGATACGAATGCCTGAACGGGCGTCACCTAATTGTTTTCCTAATGCAGAAGTTGTTATGTACTTAATCCCATCATTTTCGGTTGTTGCATTGTTATGTAAATGCCCTGCAAAGTAATGTGATACATGGTACTTTAGGAAAAGAGTATTATAGAGTGTACGTATTTTTATAGGCATATTCGAATAGCTTTCCTTCTCGGATATATTGGAGAGGAAAAATGGATGATGACCGAAAACAATACGTTGCTTGATTTTACATTTTTGTTTTAACTCTTTATTGAGCCATTGGAACTGGTATTCTTGTTGAGGAGCATTGTCTTTAATAAGGCAACTGTTGATTCCTATTAATTGTAGCCCTTTGTGAATAATAGAAAAGTGATCTTCACCGTACTGAGCATTGTAACAATCGACATTTTCTTTATTGCAACTATTTCCTATGTCATGATTGCCTGGTACTTTGTATAGGAGTATCTCATGAGAAATAAGATGGCATAATTCTTTGAATCTTTTTATTTGTTCTATATTATGCGAGGAGTTAACGAAGTCCCCGGTTATAATAAGTATCTCTGGTTGTAAGAAATTGATTTTCTGTATGGCTTTTTTAAAGAGAATCGTTTCTTGTTCAATGGATTTGTTTTTTTCAATGAATCCTAGTTGTGGATCACTGATTTGTACAATATACCATGGGGCTTGGTCATTGTTATTGGCGAGGCTCCAGGTATGAATCAGAATAAAGCAGATAGTTAGAATTTTTTTCATTAGTATAATTGATTTATTGTTGTACAATCAGAAGGTTCTTCAGCCAATCCGCGATAATAACTGACTGTTAGTATTCCATCTCTTAATGATACTATTCCATATCCGTAACTTTCTTCCTTGTAATATGAACGAATGAACTTAGCTTCTTCTTTTAAAATCTTCATTCGTTTTTCCAATGTATGGTTTTGCCAGGTCTGGTTCATATCCTTTGTTGATGGAAAACTAGTTGTGAATTTAGGTTGTGGAGGAATTCCAAAACCGTGAATGACACTATTGAACATGAATTGTATTATGGGGCCTTTAGGGGTATCTCTGATTATCTTAGAGTATTGATGTAAATGTGCACAGAATACAATTACATGATATTCGGCAACTAACTCCAAGAAAGTGTTTCTTAATTCAAGATTCTCTACTGGCCTGCGGAGTCCGCTGAATAAGTGCCAGCAACGTTCCGTTACAGGTATCACAGGCTGATGGGTTAAGAGTATTTTGTACTTTGCCCTCGACTTAGGGAGTTCTTTACTCAAAAAATCTATAATGCTCGCTTCTGGAAGTTCTTTATCGTTACTAAAGAACTGTTCGAGAATAAATAGTTGAAGGTTGTCATTCACTTTATAAGTGTACATTCCATTGGTTAATGTCGTTTGGACCTGTGCGGAGATGAATGGCAATATTGTATTGTGCCAAGCCTCTGATTGTCCCGGACTATTGCTCACATCATGATTACCTTTGGTAAGTATCCATGGAACATCCGATTGTATATTACGAAGTATATCAGTGCATCCTTGCCCCATTTTCTCAGCAAGCTCCTTATTGCCAGCCACCCCTTCCATTAAGTCTCCCAATTGAAGTATAGCTTTTATTTCAGGCTTGGTTTCTTTGGTTTGCTTTTGGATCAGTTTAAATAAATGAGGCATATATGTAGCTGTATAAAAAGGATATTCTTTTGAGATTTGTGCAAAATCTTGCGGACGCGTGTGTACATAATCCATATCATGCCACTCGAACTTGTCCAGATGCAGATCACCTAGAATTAGAAGTGAAGCATCTTGGGCAAATAATTGGCTGGTTGCTCCGAATAGGATGGCAACCAACCAAATAAACTTCTTTTTTTCTTTGTATTGCATTCTATTTCAGAAGATCAGAGATACAAATTCTTTCATAAGGCTTGTCGCCCATCGCTGCATAATATTCAAAGTATATTTCTCCTTTGCTACTGTCGGTTGTTAATATACCGTATCCGGGGAGATCTTGTTGCTTGAAATAGGAAATATATGGTGTTTCTTCATCTAACCATTTGATGCGCTCTTCCATAGAAGTAGGTTGCCAATCTGGACGTTCTTTGGCTAGATTCGAGTCGAATCGAGTGAGAACTTTATTCGTGGTAGTACGTTTCAAGTCCTTTACTACGCTATTGCACATTAATTGGATAATGGGGCCATATATTGTCTCTCTTTTTACTATTGAAAACAGGTGCATGTGGGCAGCTAATACGATTGCTTTATTTTTGGCTATAATTTCAAGTAAGCGTTCTCTTTTTTCCGGATCTTTACGGAAGACATGCCAACAACGCTCATTGATGGGAATTACAGGTTCGTGTAACATGACAAACTTATATTTTGCATTAGATGATTTTAGATTTTTTTCCAAAAGCTCTAATACATCAATCTTTCTTTCCCAGGGATCAAAACAGACAAATAGATTGTCTCCAATTTGATGAGCGTAGTTGGCGGAAGTGATATCTATGCGATTCAGTTGTTTCTGAAACATGGGTATGTAATATTTGATGAAGGCTTCCTGAGCTCCGGGACCTGTGATGTCATGGTTTCCTTTCGCTATAATCCAAGGTATAGATAGGTTTATTGCATCTACTGCCTTCACTACAGATTGTGCCATTTGTTCTGCTTTCTGCTCGTTTCCTGCAAGTCCTTCTGAAATATCACCTAATTGCAGAATAGCTTTTATTTCGGGCTTATAGGAGTTGACTCTATTTTTGACTTGTTTGCTAAATATAGGCCAATTCTTTTTGGTAAATTGGGTGTATTCTGTTGTTACCTGTCTAAGGTCATCTGGCTTTTTACGAAGCCATTCCATATCATGGTTTTCCAATAAATCATAATGAATATCGCCTAATATTAGAAAACTTTGGCTTTGTGCATGAGTATGCATACATATTCCTAGACCGAGGAATAATAAAAGGGTTGAAATACTTTTTGTCATAATATAAATGTTCTATTAGTTAACAGTGAATTGCTTTTTTAATATATCCAGACTTTCTGTGCCATATTTCTTGGTTGGTTCCAGTGTATTCCCTTTACCGAAATCGTTCCATGAATTAACAATGACAAAACGTTTGCTGCCAAGATTTCTTTTGGCTACATTACAGTAGTCTATAAAAAACTTTTCGGTTCTTTCTACAATTAGGTTTTTGGATTTTGGATTTGATGTCAAATCGTTATATGCAGGAAATATACATGGTATATAGTCCATTTTCCAAGCAGAAGTGGAATCACACCAATTCTTCCAACTAATGTCATTGAAAGAGCAGAAGGCATAGCTACGATCATAGTCATTGGGTGCCCAACTTGTTAATGTGACTGCATCCATTGTTATGATACTTTTTTTGTATGTCTGAGGAGCTTTCCACCCCGTTGGAACTTCTCCGATAAAATAAGGGTTGACATTCATGCTTGCAAATTCTTGCCGCACTTTGCTCATGACTGTACTGAAATCGATAGCATTCGCCTGTGAGGAACTGGGAATCAAAGAGGTTATCATAATGACCGGACGGTTATCTACCTTGAAATAATAGGTATTTGACATGTGGTCATTATACAATTTTTTTAGTTCTGCAACCATCTGAGCCAACTTCTTTTCTACAATAGGAGAGGCATTTGTTCCTTTAAGATGAGCGATGTTGTAACATATGACCATTTTAGGTGCTTGTGGCGTATAATATTGGGCATATTGAGCTAATAACTTCTGATCATTCTCAGCGTTATCCCATTTCAGTATGAAATAATCTAATCCGCCTTGAACTGCCCATTCGAACTGTCTGCTTATTAGTTGTGGATTAGAAAAGATGTCATATTCTCCAAGTTCAGGTTCTTCCGGATATCCTTGGTTCCAATCATTAGTTTTATAGGTATAATAATATGCACCTAAATTAACGGCCTCTTTTAATGGGGTGTCTGGTATGGGATAGTAGAATTTACTCACATCCGGCAGATGTTCGTCGGTTGAGCATGCACATAATAAGCAAATAATCGCTCCTAAATAGATATATATTGATTTCATAAATATATTATTTAAAGTTATTCATTCGGTAGATTCGGATTTCTCTTGGCTGGAAGCCCCCATGATAATGTTGTAAACAAATAGTCGCGTCCATTTAATGTTGCGACAGCCTTATTTACTTCCGTGGTATTGGCTTGATATTCGTCACTGGGATATAATAGACGGTCGGGCATGTATAAAGTTGTTCCTTCGTAAGAAGAGAACATTGGTTGGAACTCTAATATCTGTGTCCGTCTTAATAACTCCCAAGCATCTGCGCATTGCATGGGTATGGCTAACCAATGTTGCATTATGATCTGGCGAAGATAATCGTTTGCTGAAATAGCGCTGCTGCAAATATGGGCAAAGTCTTGGAATTCGGCTTCACGTCCTTCTGTATCTGAAGCAGTTCCCCATTTAATCCCTGGAGTCTCTTTGTAGGTAGCCACATATTTTTCTAAACCATATTTGGCAAAAGAAGCATCAATGCCTTCATAATAATATTGTTCTGCAGTCTTTTGGCCACCCCAGCCATAATAGGCAGCTTCGGCTTTTAATAAGGCCGTCTCTGCATATGAGATGAATACCCACTCGGCATCTGGTTTAAGGAAATGAGCGCCAATGGCAGAGTAGTCTTTTTGGGACATTCCTTTGTGTGGGTTTTCTTCAGTAGGGAATCCGGTCGGGCTTCCTCCATAAGAAATATTTTGGCCGAAATACTCTCCCTTATAAGGCCCTTGAGTGGCAGGTTGTCCATATACAGTGAGTCTGGGGTCATTATAAGGTTTAGTATGATAGACCATTGTTTCACATAAAACAGGAAGCGTAGCCAGATTGGCTTGTTCTTTAAATACGACTCTCTCATATAATGGACTCCAGGTCAAGCTGGTGCTTCCCCAGTGAGACGTTGCAGATTCATCTTCTCTACAGATTGTATTTGTTTCATCTGCTAATACTTCTCTAGCTACAGCCGCAGCTTGATTTTCATTTGCATTTTTGATACGCAGGGCTAAACGTAAGCGGAGAGAATTTGCAAATTTTCTCCATTTGGCTATATCTCCTCCATATATGAAATCGTACGTTTTACTGTATTGGTCTCCTTCTTTATCCAGATTATCGGCACACTCTTTTAATTCGTCAAACAAATACTTATATATTGTTTCTTCTGAATCGTAGGCGATATCGGGAGTTCCTCTCAATGCTTGTGAAGCAGGTATGGGGCCATAAAATGCAGTCGTTTGTGAAATGAGATAAGCTTTCCAGATTCTGGCAATCAATACTCTGTTTTTATAATTGGGATTATCTGAAAAGATCTCTGCGATTTTGTTTACCGGTTGCATGCATAAAACATAGGCTGCTTTCCAGTATGTATTATTTTCACTGTCGCTATAGTTAAAACGCTGCCAACTTCCGTTGAAACCTGAAAATTGTTGAGTATAATTAAAAAATATAACCCGGTTCATTGCTCCTCCGTACAGGTTCATCGACTCTTTGATAGCAGTTGCAAAGAGGAAATCAGGTTCTACCTTTGTTGGATTATTAGGGTTTTCATTAAGGTCTCCGAAATCAGTAAAGGAGCATCCCCACAAAGACAAGCTTACGATGAGAGTTATTACACTATATATCTTTTTCATAACTGTATATGTTTTTATTTAGAATGTTAGTTTAATATCGAAACCATATACGGCATTAGGAGGTAGAGAGCCATTCTCGATTCCTTGTCCGTTGCCTGACGTTTGTGAAGCTTCTGGATCGAAACCTTGTGGCGTTTTTTTATGGATAGTCCAAAGATTTCGTCCTACGAATGCCAATCTGAGTCTTTGTATTTTAATTTTGCTCATCCATTGTTTTGGAAAAGTATATCCTAATGTTAGCTCTCTGAGTTTTACGTATGAAGCATCATAAATTGTAAATTCTGCATAATTGGGCTTACAATAGGCATAGCTTTGGGGACTCATAAACTTGTTTGCAGGAGTACCATCTGAGTAGACTGCATCAAACCAAGCACCTCCCGAAAGTTCAGAATCACTTTCTCCCCAGATCTCTTTACGGATATAATAGTCATCACGTCCGAAAAGTGTTTCTGCTGTCATACCGTTAGTGAGCATTTTACCTGTAGAGGCTGAGTAAATGATTCCTCCTTTTTTGACGTCTATAAGAAAACTGAAATCGAAATTTTTGTAACGGAATGTATTAGTAATACCACCAACCCAATCAGGTGTGGAAGTTCCAAATTCTTTATCCGGATCTTTCATAAGTAATCCACCCCCGTCTTCCATAATCATTTTACCGCTCTCATGACGCTTAACTCCAAGTCCTCGCATATACCCATATGGCTTACCTACTTCTGCATAAACGTAAATATAGCTGGAGTAATTACCTATCTGAAAACGATCTACACCTTCAATCAGGCTTATTACTTTAGAGGTGTTTTTTGCCCAATTCAAGTTAACTTCCCATGAGAAGTTTTTGTTTTTAATAGGAGTCCCGTATACCATTAATTCAACACCTTTATTCTGAATTTCTCCAGCATTATAATAACGTTTTTGGTAACCAGATGAAGTGGGGAGCTGTGCATTGATTATTTGATTTTTAGTAGTGGTGTTGTAATAAGTAAAGTCAATGCCTAGCCGGTTCTTGAAGAATCGTATATCAGCTCCTATTTCCCATGAATATGTTTTTTCTGGTTTAAGGTCCGGGTTGTTCATGGTAGTAGATAATGATGCTAGAGTAGCGTCATTAAATATTCCATTGAAGGAATAACTGTCATATACTCTATAAGGATTGGTGTCGCTCCCTACAATGGCATATGAACCGCGAACTTTTCCAAAAGATAAGATATTCTTATCTATCTTAAAAGCTTCTGAAAAGATAAAACTGCTCCCGACGGAAGGATAAAAATATGAATTGTTTTTGGCGGGTAATGTACTGGACCAGTCATTGCGTCCTGTGACATCCAGGTATAGATAATCATTGAAACCAAGAGATACAGCTCCAAAAATAGAATTAATTTTCTTTTCACTTAGTTCTTGTGTGTCTGTTGGGTATTCCGATGAATTTGAAATATTGATTAATCCAGGTTGTAATAGAGAGTTGATACTTTGGGTGTAGCGAGTCTGGCTGGTACTATACATGATGATACCAGCATTTGCCATCACAGAGAACTTTTTAAATCTCTTGTTGTAAGTTAGTAATCCTTCGATATTATAATTTTCTAATTCACGTTGGAATGTTTGCATCTGCCCGTCTGCATCATTCATACTTCCTTTATTATTAAAGGTATATCCATTCCAATTATAGGTATCAATACCTGCTTTGGCTTGCAGAGACAGTTCTTTGCTGAAATCTATTTTCAGTATAAACGATCCGATAATACGTTTCTTTGTATCTTTATTCTTATTCTCATTGATAATCCAATATGGATTGCTGAAGTTACGGTGCGTACCGATTTCATCTCCATTCACATCTTTCCATGTATAAAGTTCGGACAGAGATGTACTTCGTGCCATGTGCACATATGAATTCATTGGATTTTTGTTATCACTTTTAGAATATTGTCTGTTAGTCACTCTATCGTCTATATATGTAAGTTTAGAGTCTAAACTTAACCAGCTTGTGAACTGATTGTTGAGTCTTAGGTTGAATGTTGATTTATTATCAATGTTGAAATTTTCAACAACACTATTTGAATGGTTGTTGGTATAGGATATACGATATTGATTTTTTTTGTTTCCACCTTCTACAGAGATGGAATTGGTCCACATTGTTGCTGTCTGATAGAAGTCTTTTACGTTATCAGGTTCCGGGAGGTATGCTTTCAATTTGCCATCCAAACCAATAACAGGTTGTCCCATCATTGGACTTCCCCAGCTTCTATAATTTGTTTTAGATAGGGGAGGATTATTCTTATTATCGATGTAGAAGCTGGTACCTACTCCATAAGTATTCTGATATTCCGGAAACTCCGTTAAAGTCTGGAACATGCAGTTGGAATTGATATTTACCTTGAATTTTTCACCTCCTTTTTTGGTCGTAATGAGTATTACTCCATTAGCTGCCCTTGAGCCATATAATGCAGATGCATTGGCACCTTTTAAAACCTCGATATTTTCAATATCGTCAGGATTGATATCTGCTGCTCCGTTTCCATAGTCCAAATTACCGTTTTCACCATCCGAATTATCGATTGGCATACCATCTACGACGAATAGCGGTTGGTTATTGCCAGTAACAGAATTATTCCCTCGGATAACAATGCGTGCAGAACCATTGTTCATACCTGGAGGAGTGATTTGTACACCTGCGATTTTTCCGGAAAGAGATGAGACAATGTTTGAGCTTTTAGCATCATTTATTCCGTCCATATTAACTCCTTGTGTGGAGTAACTTAAAGCTTTGGCTTCGCGTTTAATCCCAAGAGCTGTAACGACCACTTCATCTGTTGTGATAGCATCTTCTTCCATTGTCACATTGATGATTGTACGGTTACCAATCTTTTCTGTAACTTCTTTCATTCCGATGAAAGAGAACTTTAAGGTAGTAGCTCCTTCTGGAATTTGGATTGAGTAGTTTCCCTCCATGTCAGTTAAAACTCCCTGTCTTGTCCCATTTTTATCAAATGTGATGACGGTGACTGCGGGAATTGGCGAATTGTCAGCCTGATCGGTAACTTTCCCTTTTAGCATACGCTGCTGTGCAAACAAACTGAGGCAAGCACAGAGATAGGTTGTCAGGATGATTAGGTGTTTTTTCATAAAATGATAGTTTAAATTTGATAACTTAATTGTTGTCTGATTGACAGGACAAATATCAATATGATAGCTTAAAATCATCTTAAAAAACGATGAAAATAAGCCATTAAAATCATTTTAATGGGAAATGTTATGTAAATGTAATATAGGTTACGGGCGAGTGGCTTATTGTAATAGGTATTGTGGCTATTTCTTTTGGATAATATCAGAAAATGAAGTCTTGAATTCTGTATTTAACAGTGCTAAATAGTTTTTGCAATAAGTATCGTAGGTGCTTTTGGCTTGTCCCTTTCTTCCCAGAATATAGAGTGTTCTGCATTTTTCTATAAGGGCGTCTTCGTCCAATGAGTCAAGCATTAAAATGGTATTGCATATTTTGCATTTAACTTCATTGGAAATTGTTGCTATACCTAATAGTAATCTTAAGGATTCAATTGCTTGATTAGTATAATTGGATTTGTATTCATCAATCCATTCATTTTGTATGCTAGGTAATAAGGTGCCGGATGCCAGTTGGCCAAGTATTAGGTTAATCTTGTTTTCAGAGAAAGAATTTGGGTTTTCTTGGATTGATGCTAGTGACTGGCTTACGTTTTTATAATCGCATGTGACAGAATCGGATAACTCGATCGTCCAATATCCGTTTGAATGGATTACTTGGATAAGGCCAACTTGTTCTAATAAGGAACGTAACCGCTTGATATTTACACTTAAGTTGTTGCGGGCGCTTGATTCATTCTTGTCATACCAAAAACGTTCAATTAACATCTCAGAGGAGATCCCTTTCTTTCTGATTATTGTATTGAGCAGAATTAGTACCAGTAGATTTTTCAGGGTAGGAGTAAATGCACCTGTAATATCATCTCCATTGATGCCAATGACCTGAAATCCTCCAAGAAATGTAATAGATGATTTTCTTTCTTTCAAGACATGAGGTATGCCTATTGTTGTATTAGTTTCTTCTATGTTCGAAACAACCTGTTCTGAAATAGAACAAGCGGCTTTTTGCTTCTGAGAACAGGACCTTTTGGAGTATAGATAAAAGAAGACCGATAATGTGATGGCAAAAAAGAAGAGGCCGATAACATAAATGGTATTGTAATAAGAAGATGATGTTTGAAGCTGATATACCTCAGAATGTACTATAGGAGGAAAGTTTAAAGTATAAATACTTATCTCGTATTTGTTTTGCATATTCAATATTTGGACTAAGGCAATGAGTTTATTCTGTTTATTATCAAAATAGAGGTCACACATCGACTCTGTGTCATTGAATAGGAAAGGGATAGAATCAGCTAAGACTGTTCTAATAGGTTTCTCTAAAGAGAATTTATTCAGATAGATGTATGAGTGATATTTCTCACTGGGATAACAGAGGGTATAAAAACATTTTTCTTCAGAATTGATGACCATTGAATTGCCTTGCACAAAACTATTCTCTGAATTATCGTATTCCCATAGTTTCTTTATCACATAATTTTGAGGATTCAATTCATATAAATCATAGAAATAACGTGGCGATACTTGTTGTTCTCCGGTTTGGCTGCCATATCCTCCGAAGATATATATCTTGCCGGAAGATTGTCCTAATGCAGCAAGATATCTTGGAGCTATATATGAGCTTAAATCTTTTTCTTGCCATTGTCTGGTTTTAAAGGAATACTTTTTTAAAGTACTTTTGTACAGATGATATCCGTATCCTCCAAAACAATACAATGAACTGTCTTGTGAAGAAATAAAATGGTTGTGATGCCAGAAACGGGGAGATGAGGAGGTGTTGTGGTCAGCCTCCCATCTGTTCAGAACGAAATCAAAAGATTCTATATGGGTAGAATCTATCTCGTAAGATAGCAATTTATTTTCTCCTGAATCAAATAATAGCCGGGCTGCATCACTATAGTAGCAAGAACCGTTTTGGAATACAATCGTATCGGAAAACTGATTTAAATCAAGATCGTAAGTGTATAGATATTGAGGACCGGCAATGTATATTTTAGAGTCCTTTTCATTAAAAGCCCAAAAATGTCGTTGAGCTGATGAGACTACGGCACATTTTTTCCAATGAGCTTTCTGGTCGATTAACCAGACAGGATGTGTTACAGTCGCTTTAGAGTTATAATTCTTGTCTAGAACTTCATTTTTGCGGTGTTTGCAAAGTTCCCATAAGAAATGCTTTCCTTTGGTTTGCTTCAATTCAATGTTTCTTAATGTCATAGGGGCAACATCTGTTGTAGAAAACAGGTGATGTTTAGTTTCTCCGAAGAAAAGCTTTACGTTTGTAAATGAGGAGACAGCTCCGTTCAGTTTGGTTTTCTGTACAGTATCGTCTATTTTTAGGGTGAGTTCATCATTACTTTTAATATAACAGATATTTATATGTGTCCATTCTTGGTCGTCTTGCCTCTTGTTCTCACAAGAATAAGTGAGCTTGTTTTCATTGCCGACGATGAGAAAATACGAACGGCTAGGAGAAGAAGAGCGGACGACCAAATCTAAATTTTGATTATCATTGATTATCATACGGAATATATAACCGAAGTTATGTTTTCCCCGCCTTAATTTTAAATCAAAATCCATAGAAAAACCTTTTGTCAATGAAAGGGGCTCTTCTGGAGTGAGATTTAGAGTGGTTCGCAAGTCTTTATTTACTTCATAAGATTGAAAATAAAGTCCTTCTGCTTTTATATTGAAGACGAGGATAAATAATGATAATATGTAGATAATTGTCAGTCTCACGATAATATCAATATGATTAACGGAAACAAAAATAGCAAAAAAAAGAGAGTGGAGAAAGGTTTCACTCTCTTTTTAAGGCGGAGATATTGAAAAGTCTGAAATGCTATTTTATGGATGTTGCATTTCGAAGGATGGTGGGATGCTTTCAGCCGCAGATGCCCAGTCTCGATTGGGTTTATTGCCCATTGTCAATTCTAGAATTCCACCTTTCACTACATCTTCGTGGGAGATCCAGCTTTTGTTCCATGCTTCACCGTTTAATTGGGCCGACTGAATGTATTTGTTGGTTTTGCTGTTATTGATTGCGATGACTTCAAAAGTTTTTCCATTGCCTAGATGAATGATTGCCTTTTCAAAAAAAGGACTTCCGATCACATACATCGGTAATCCGGGAGTTACAGGATAGAATCCGAGAGCAGAGAATACGACAAAAGCGGACATCCCCCCACCATCTTCGTCGCCGGGTACTCCCATAAGGTCATTGCGGAACCATTGATCGATCAAAGTTCGTATGCTTTTCTGGGTTTTCCAAGGCTGGCCTGCATAATTATATAGGTATGGAACATGAAGGCCGGGCTCGTTTGCCATGGAATACATGCCGACATTCCCTGTGTGGTCTGGCAGTTGTGCGTAAAAAGCATATTTGCTCATGCCTATCGGAGTAGAAAATGTGCTGTCTAATTCGCGCGCAAACTCCTTTTTACCTCCCATTAAGTTGATTAAATCAGCGATGTTGTGTGGTACATCCCATCTATATACCCAGCCGTTGTTTTCTCCGTATGCTTCGCGTGCTCCTAATCCTCCGGAAGTTTGGTAATTAAAAGGAGTGATGAAGTCACCTTTGTCGTCTTTAGGGTGAAAAAACTTAGTTTGAGGATTGAACAGTTTATGATAAGACAATGACCGTTGTCTAAAGTATTTGTAATCTTCTTTTTTATTTAGTCGAAAAGCAATCTGAGAGAGACACCATTCATCGTAAACAGTTCCCAGAGTAACGGCCACCGGCTGCCTTTTTTCGAAGCTATGTACTTCCGGAACGGTTTCTTTTTCTCCCGGGCGTAATGCGGGAATGTATCCATTTTCTTTATAGAATAAGTCTAATTTACCTGCTTTTTGTGCTGACCAGGGAGCCAATGTCTTTTCTGTAATTGCATTTTTGCAGGCATAATATGCTTTTTCCAGATTGAAGTCTCTTAAGCCTTTTACATAAGAGTCAATAATCGTTGCTACTCCGTGATTAGAGTTCATTCTCCGGCTATCTCCTGTTATTTCGGGGAAAGTAGGCATCCAAAAGTTATCCATTTGCTCCGCCATGCGGATGAATGAACGAATCATATCAGTTTCCATCTTGGGCTCTATCAATACTCGTAAAGGATGGCAAGCACGATAGGTATCCCAAATCCAGTCATCTGTATAAAATGGTACACCACTGTCATTATGTATAGAATTGTCAAAAGCACTCCAATATTTATTATCTTCCGAAATGCATACCATACGTTCGTATGTCCTATAAAGAGATGTATAAAATACATTTTTGGTTTCTTCATTTGCACCAGACACTTCTATTTTACCTAACTTTTCATTCCATGTTTGTTTTCCGTATTCGGCAATTTTATTAAGGTCATAATCTTTGATTTCCCGGTACAGGTTTTGCATTGCTTGTTCTGTACTAATGAAAGATATCCCATAACGGATAGATACGTACTTGGTCTCTTTGGGAAAGAGCATTCCTACTGTTGCATTGCTACCTTCTGCAGTCTGTTGTTTATGATTTATTTTTCCTTTGATGATAGCTCCTGTCATCTCCGGATTTTCTTGAACCTCCAGGTGGATGAAGACTTTTGTTGAGGAGTTCTTTAGCTGCTGAAATCCAGAGATGACGTTATTTTTTATTGTTAACTTACCATTGTTGGAGTTTAATAATATATAAGGTGGTGTTTTTCTTTCAAATCTTAGTTGATATATGCCGGACTGATGTGAAGGAGCAAAGTTGACGTCTATCTTTTCGTTTAGGAGATAAGTTTGATATAGATAAGGTTTAATTACCTCATTGTCATATTCATAATACATCACTCGGGGGAGGGAGTCATTTATTTCGGTTTGTATTGCACTTAAATTGAATGCTGATTTACCTCTGTGGCTAGTCATCATGATAGGTAGACCTTTCATTTTGACGGAAGTGAAGTCAGCACGTTCAGGATATACGCGTAGCATACTGTTGGGTAATTGTATGGTTGGATACGTTGGTACCAACAAATGACTGATGTTTCCCATGTATGGGTTAACGTAATCAACCGGAGTTTTCTCAGATATGGAGTTTACCTGCTTACAAGAATATATAAGCAAAAGCGGTAAACAGAAGATGTAGAAATAATTGTTATTTTTCATAAGTGTACGATTGTTTTCGGCAAATGTAGATCTGGAGGCTTAAAAACATATGAAATTTCTCTTAAAAGGGTGAGTTAATAGAGAAAAATGTGTGGCTTACAATCATTGGCATTATAAAGTCTCCTTCACTGCTCCGGTATATTCCGCAGAAATTGCGGGACCCATATAATAAGAAAGACCGAATTCTGATTTCTTATGCCGTAACTTCTCCGTATCAGGGTACCCTGGAGTGAGTTTGATACGGAGCAAGTGCGTCTTTAACCCAGTTAGGGCGTAGCTCGAAAGCATTTATTCAGGAGGCAGAATGCGTTTAATAAAGTCATAAATAAACTTATTCAAATCCTAATGGAACGGTATACACTCATATGCTAAAAGTTTGATGCTATACTCCATTTTGAACAAAAAGTAACCGGAACACCTTTTTTGCTGATAAAAGCTTTTTCTGAAATCCCCGAAACAGAATCCTGCTGCATAATCTATAGAATATAAATGTATGTTTTATGCGTAAAACAGGCAGCATATGCAATACTTATGCAAAGAACTATATTTGTTCCGGCAAGAAACTATATATCTAACGCGCAGGAACTATAGATGTGACGCGCAGGAACTATATATCTAACGTGAAGGAACTATAGATGTGATGCGAAGGAACTATAGATATGACGCAAAGGAGCTATAGATAGAAGACAAACCATCTGTATATGGGAGACAAACCATCTGTTTTTCTTTTATTAGAGTTGTATGTATTTGTGTATTGCGTTGTTAGTCAGTGAAATCCAGATTTCGGTTCGTTTCTTTTCGTCCTTCCCAGCACTGGGACGGAAATATCGCATTCTCGTTATGTATAAAAAGCAATGTGTCAAATCTGTGTAGAAAGGAAACAAGTGATGTTTCATAGTAGAGCATAAGTTTGTTTGCTCAATGGCATTATTCAAAGCAAACATACTGATTGATTCTTTCTAAATCAGCTTCCGTAAATTCCTCGTAGAGAAAGAAAGGTTTAAGGCTTGTCAACGGGCCTTTCCTTTTACGATATTCTACCAATGCTTTAGCTTGATAAAAGTTGATATAGGGGTGGGAGCGCAGTCGGTTCACACCGGCACGATTCAGATTGATGCGACGGATGTTTGCAGGCTGTACGCTGAACCATTTTTGCAACTGCCGATAGTCGAGATGAATATCCTTCAATTGTTCAATACGATAAAATCCGCCCAAACGCTCCCTGTATCCCACAATCAGGCGGGCGATGCCGCTTCCGATGCCGGGTATTTTCTTTAGTTCGGTGGTGTCGGCAAGATTCAATTCGACCACACTGCCGGATGCATATTTTATATTTTCTATCGGTTCAGGTTGGCTGGTGTATAACTGCGGTGTATTGTGTACCGTATCTTCCGGAGCAATGTATATATAAGGTGAAAGAGCAGAGTATTGCTCCTCCGTCATGCCATATATTTTCTTGAAATCTTCCGCTTTCCGGAACTTACCTCCTTTGGAGCGATAGCGCAGAATGTTTTTAGTCATCCAGGCAGGCAGACCTAAATGACGGAATGCGATTGAGTCTGCCGTGTTCGGATTGAAAGGTGCCGGAACTATGGGAGTGTTTTCTTTTTTCCGTTCGTTATATGCATATTGTCTTTTCCGAGGTTGCTCCTTTTTTTTCAGAGATGCCATGAACTCTTCATATTCATGCCGGACACTCGCTTCCTCTGCCATATCCATCGGGCGGATACTGCCTCTTTGCTGACACACGGATATAAGATACCCGGAGAGAAGGACGCCTCCTATTACTACTATGAGCGTCAGGATACCTCGCCTTTCTCCCCGGGAGAAGTAAAAGAAATCTTTGAGTGAATTTTGCATCTCCTACAACTTCAAAAAGCCTAACTCTTTGATGAAAATGAGTGAAATTGCTATCGGAGCTATAAACTTCAGTATGAATATCAGTAGTTTGTAGAACGTCACTTTCAATGTTCCGTTGTTGCTGACCTCTTCCCAAACTATCTTCTTGTTCAGATACCAGCCGGTGAAGAGGGAAATGCACAGACCACCTAACGGTAACATGATCTTAGCCGTGACGAAGTCAAACAAATCGAACAGGTTCAGACCGAATATTGTATAATCTCTGCCTACTCCCAGAGAAAGTGAGCATAAGATACCTAAAAACATACAACCACCCGTCACGATACTTGCTGCGCGCTTCCGGCTCAGATGGAATTCCTCGTGCAGATAAGCTGTCACTACTTCGTGCATGGAAATGGTGGAAGTGAGTGCGGCAACAGCCAGAAGGACATAGAACATTACTGAGAATATATATGCCAATAAGGGTATGCCGCTAAAAGCCTGTTGGAATACATTAGGCAGTGTTATGAAGATGAGGCTCGGACCTGCATCGGGCTGGATACCTACCGAAAATGCTGCCGGAAAGATGATAAGCCCTGCCAGTATCGCAACGAATGTGTCGATGATACTGACACTGAAAGCTGTCTTTGTCAGATTCGTGTCTTTCTTGAAATAAGACGCGTAGGTACAAAGGCATCCCATTCCCAGGCTTAAAGAGAAAAAGGCCTGTCCCATAGCGCTCAGGAATACGTTGGCGTTCACTTTGTCCCATTCTGGTTTCAGCAGAAACTCTAGGCCAGCCCCCGAACCAGGCAATGATATGGAGCATGCCGCCAATATAATCAGCAGGATAAACAACATCGGCATCATGATCTTGGCAGACTTTTCAATACCTTTTTCCACTCCTTTCACGATGATGAAATGGGTGGCAAGAAGAAAGAGCATCAACCAAATAACCGGCCGCCAGGGATTTGCGGAAAATGAATTGAATGTATTGATGTAATCAGCGGCTGTTTTCCCGGCAAAGTTATTCGTAACGGCTTCACCGATGAACTCTAGCGTCCAGCCGGCTACTACTGAATAATAACTCAGAATCAGGAATCCCGCCAATACACCCATACGGCCTACCCAGCGCCAGTAGGTGTTTGGCGCCAGTTTTTGATAGGCTCCCGCTGTGTTGGCACGTGAGTGACGTCCGATAAGGAACTCGGATACCATGATGGGGATTCCTAAAATAAGTACGCATGCTAAGTAGATGAGAATAAACGCGGCACCGCCATGATTGCCTGTCTCGTAGGGAAACCGCCAGATGTTTCCCAGACCGACGGCGGAACCTGCCGAAGCAAGTATGACGCCTAATTTGCTCCCAAAGTTAGCTCTATCATTTTTCGTCATAAAAAAGTAGATTTTTCTTTCATTTCGTTATTATTCTCTACTAAAACATGCAAATATAGAAAATGTTCTGTACTTTTGTGCACAAATCGTTCATAAATTGAGATATGCTATACTATATTAAGAAATATCCGGTATCATTACTGATTATACTGACAGTGATTTATTTGTCGTTCTTCAAACCGCCAACAAGTGATTTGAGCCTGATTCCAAATATTGATAAAATTGTACATGTTTGTATGTATATGGGCATGTCCGGCATGTTGTGGCTGGAGTTTCTCAGGGCACATCGGAGAAATGATTCTCCTTTGTGGCATGCATGGGTGGGAGCATTCTTATGCCCTGTGCTGTTCAGTGGAGTAGTGGAGTTGTTGCAGGAATATTGCACCACTTACCGTGGTGGCGACTGGCTGGATTTTGCGGCGAATACTACAGGAGCAGTTATTGCTTCGCTGATAGGTTACTTCGTTCTGCGTCCGCGGATGATGAAGAATTCATAATCGGCTGGTGATTGATTATAGATAATCAATCACCGTATTCAGTCTGATTCCGTTCGAACCTTTAATGAGAATGGTTTTCCCGTGAGGTTTGCTTTGCTTCAATACTTCAATGACTGCGGCAGCATCCGGGTAAGTCGGGAAACTATGTCTGGCTGCGGCAAATTGTTCGCCTACCAGCATTACATCTTCAAAACCACATTCCGTGAGGAAATCTGCAATCTTCTGATGTTCTTCCGGTCCGTCCTTTCCCAACTCTCTCATATCTCCTAATATAAGCATCTTGTTTTCGACTTTCATGTTGTGGAAGTTGGCAAGCGAAGCCTGCATACTGGTGGGGTTGGCGTTGTATGCGTCGATGATAAGCGTATTGTCTGCGGTTTGTTTCAGTTGCGACCGATTGTTTTGCGGGGTATAAGCGGCTAAAGCTGCATCTATCCTTTCAGGCTCTACATCAAAGAAACGACCGATGGTGACGGCAGCCAGTGCATTTGGGAAGTTATATTCGCCGATAAGCTGTGTCTGCACTTCGTGATATTCATCCTCTTTGTCTGCTTTCCACTCAAAAGTCAGATAGGGGGAATTGCCCGTTACATGTCCGCTGATGTACAACCCGTCTTCGCTTCCATAAGGAATCTGGTTTAACCCGCCGGCTATCTCTTTCAGATATGCGTTGTCGTGGTGGATGAAGATGGTGGAATTGCCGCGTTCGCGGAGGTAATCGTATAGTTCTCCTTTGGTTTTGACGACTCCTTCGAAAGAGCCGAATCCCTCCAGATGCGCCTTACCTACGTTGGTGATGATTCCGTAGTCCGGTTCGGCTATGTCTACTAATTCTTTGATGTCTCCCGGATGGCTGGCACCCATTTCTATGATACCGAGTTCATGTTCCGGTTTCAGACACAATAAGGTGAGGGGAACACCGATATGGTTGTTCAGGTTTCCTTGCGTATAAAGTATATTATAGGTCTGCGAAAGGACAGCGGCCATCAGTTCTTTGGTAGTGGTTTTTCCATTGGTGCCTGTGATGCCGATGAGGCGGGTGCCTAGTTGGCGGCGGTGGTAGTTGGCAAGCTGTTGCAGCGCGTGTAGGCAATTGTCTACTAATATATAATGTGAATTTCCTGCCGGAACGTGCTCGGCTTCGTCTACTACAGCGTATGCGCTGCCGGCATCGAGTGCTTTGGCGGCAAAGGCATTTCCATTGAAGTTATCGCCTTTCAGGGCGATGAATAAAGAACCTTCGGGACAGTTGCGACTGTCGGTGGTCACGCTGCTGCATTCCAGAAATATCTTGTAAAGGGCGGTGATGTCCATAACTATCTTCTGATTTGAAACGTTGTTATATTCTGTTGTCTAAAACGTTACAAAGATAGATATTCTGCGCTACAGTGGTACGTTTAGGAAGAAATTTTATTCTTTCAAAGGTAACGTCAGGACGAAGCGGCAGCCTGTGGTATAGGTTGGGTCTACAACAAGCGTACCACCCATCTTTTCGGCAATCATACGGCTGATGGATAAGCCCAATCCCGTGCCGGGGACAAATGTGTCCAGCTTGGTGAAACGCTCGAATACAGACTCCCGCTTATCAGCAGGAATGCCGATGCCGGTATCGGTTATGCAAATGGTCAGTAGTTTCTGTTTGGGATCAGTGTGCCAACTGAGGGTAATGCTACCCTCTTCTGTGAATCTGGCTGCATTGTGAAGCAGGCGGGATACCACTTGATTGAGCCGTGTGGGATTAGTGTGCAGGTGGAATTCTTCCTGTTCCGGTTGGTAGATCAGCTTTACCCCCGGTTTAGGCAAATTTTTTGCACTTTCCATCCATTGACGGCACAGGGAGTTTATCTCTATTGGGGTATCGGTGAAGATAGGGGTTCCACTGTCAAGGCTTGCCAGTTCGAGTACATTATCTACCAGTTGGAGCAGATGATTGCTGCCCTGCTCAATGATATTGGTATACTCCTTTGCCTCTTCATTATTTTCGGAGATGCTGCCAAGTAATTGCGAAAAACCGACAATTGAGTTCAACGGAGTGCGTATCTCATGACTCATATTCTGGATAAATTCCGTTTTCATGCGGCTGGCGCTTTCTTCCGTTTCCTTGGCACGGCGCAGGATTTTGTTCAGACGTGTTTCGCGGAAAAACATGAAAGCAATGCCTGTCATTATAATACATAAGAAAATGATGAGACGCTGGCGGTTTTCAATCTGTATTTCCTGATTTTTCTGTATCAGTTCTTTATTTTCCAGATTGAGATGTTCCATTCCCAGGATGGTGGCGAACTCTCCTACAGATATATCTTCCTGAGTACTGTTTATGGAGTCATTGAGTGCAAAAGCATATTCATAATTCTCTATTGCTTTCTGATAATCTTTGTTGGCAGCGTAAATTTGGCTGAGTCTGTGGTATATGGCGGGAGCTACAAATCCATTCAGTTTTGATATCTCGTATATGCGTAAGTAAGTCGTCAGGGCTTTATTGTATTCACCGGTTTCCATATAATAATTGGTAGCGACTTCCAGCAGGTTCGTAGGTCGTTTAGCTCGTAGTTCGGCACTTTTGTCGAATAATTGCGTAGCTTCTTTTAATGTCTGTCGCGCTTTAGCCATCTCTTTAGCCTGGATATAATAACGGAGAATCGCGCACAAATAGGATCCCTGATGAATCTCATTGGTTATGTATTTCTTCGCCTCTTCAAGGGCTTTCCAAGCTTTCTCCAATTCTTTGGTCTGAAGATAACAAACACTAAGTTCGATGTAATTGGTGGTCAGGTTGTAAGGGTTCAGGTCATATTTCAGGGTAAGGTTTATTATTTTCTGCATATATCCGGTTGCCTGTTTATAGAGCTCTTTACCTTGATAGACACGGAACAGTGCCTGGTAACAGCTTTGCATGCCATTGATTTCTTTCCGGCTTTCGGATTCTTTCTGCATCTTGTCGGCTTCATAGAGGGCAAGGTTGAATTTTCTTTGCTTGGTATAATAGGTGATGAGACGATTGGCCCAGGCAAAATAATAATATTGCGGTTGGCTGGTGCTACGGGCAAAGCTCTTGACTTTATTGGTGTAGAAGATCAGGCTGTCTTCTTGTCCCTCGAAGGACGGGCTGAAATAAAAATGATCGACTTTGGTGGAAAGAGCCACTGCCTGCATACGTACATCTTCTTTCTCTTTAGCCATTTGGAAGAGGGTATCCAATTTCTGCATGACGGAAGGTGACGTAACTTCTGCCTTACAGCGCTGATAGTAGACGAATAATGTACTGTCTACTTGATATTTTTCTTGTTCGTTTGTTTCTTGTCCGCAAACTCGCCCGGGAGTAAGCAACCAGAATAATAGTAGGAATAAAGATGCCGTTCCGGCACTCCTGCATACCTTCATAGTTTACTACTTCTTTCGATTGGTTGTCAATTCTGAGCAAAGTTAATTTGTTTTTTTATATTTTATGCAATTGTGATTCTCTTTTTTGGTTACATTTGCAAAGTATAAACGAAAAAGGACTAATCATGGAAGCAATATCCTCTAAATATATCAATATCAACGGTTCTTTGCTCGACCTTTCCATTCCTCGTGTCATGGGAATATTGAACGTGACCCCCGATTCTTTTTATGCCGGTTCCCGTATGCAGACTGAGGCTGAAATAGCCGGACGGGCACAACAGATTCTGGACGAAGGTGCCACGATTATAGATATCGGGGCTTACTCTTCCCGGCCTAATGCGGAAAATGTTTCTCCCCGTGAAGAGATGGAACGGTTGCGCGTGGGACTGGAAATTCTGCGTAAAACACATCCCGAGGCAGTCGTTTCTGTTGATACTTTCCGGGCGGATGTGGCGAAAATGTGCGTGGAAGAGTACGGTGTGGCAATTATCAATGATATTGCCGCCGGAGAGATGGATGCGGAAATGTTCCGCACAGTGGCGGAGCTGAACGTGCCTTATATCATGATGCACATGCAGGGCACTCCGCAAAGTATGCAGCAGCATCCGCATTATGATAACCTCTTGAGAGAAGTTTTCATGTATTTTGCCCGGAAAGTGCAACAATTGCGTGATTTGGGTGTAAAGGACATTATTCTCGATCCCGGTTTCGGCTTTGGGAAGACAGTGGAACATAATTATGAACTATTGGCGCATTTGGAAGAATTCCGAATTTTTGAGTTGCCTTTGTTAGTGGGTGTTTCCCGCAAGTCGATGATATACCGCCTGTTGGGAAGTACTCCGCAGGATGCATTGAACGGAACGACGGTGCTTGATACCATCTGTCTGATGAAAGGTGCCGACATCCTCAGGGTGCACGATGTGCGTGAAGCTGTGGAAACGGTGAAGATTGTGGAAGCGATGCGGGAATATAGCGGTAAGATGATGGAGTGATAAGGTGATAAAGGAGAGTTACCTCACTCATAATTTATAATTCATAATTAATAATTGACAACCGTGTTTTTTGATATTGGCGTAAAAGATATTATCGATGTTCTGTTGGTTGCGTTCCTGCTTTACTATACGTATAAGCTGATGAAGGCTTCCGGTTCTATCAATGTGTTTACTGGTATTCTGATATTCATATTGATATGGTTGGTGGTATCCCAGGTATTGGAGATGAAGTTGCTCGGTTCCATCTTTGACAAGTTGGTGAGCGTGGGTGTGGTTGCACTGATTATTCTGTTTCAGGATGAAATACGGCGTTTTCTGCTGACGCTTGGTTCGCACCAGCATGCCAGTGCACTGATACGATTTTTTACCGGGAATAAGAAAGAGAGCATGCAACATGATGAGATAATGCCGGTGGTCATGGCTTGCATCAGTATGGGCAAACAGAAGGTAGGGGCTTTGATTGTCATTGAACATAATTTCCCGTTGGACGATGTGGTGCGTACGGGGGAGGTTATCAATGCTGACATTAATCAACGTCTGATAGAGAACATTTTCTTCAAGAACAGTCCTTTGCATGATGGTGCAATGGTTATCAGCAAAGGCCGTATTAAAGCTGCGGGATGTATATTGCCGGTGTCGCACAATCTCGATATACCGAAAGAACTGGGACTACGCCATCGTGCGGCTATGGGTATTTCTCAGGAGTCCGATGCAATGGCTATTATTGTATCTGAAGAGACAGGTTCCATTTCTGTTGCCCACAAGGGACAATTCTACTTGCGCCTGAACGCGGAAGAGTTGGAAAGCCTGCTGACAAAAGAAAATTAATGTCCGGTGTGACAAAGTGATAGTGAATGACGTCTTATTGAAAAGAGAGTAAGTAAATAAAAGCTTCTCCATTCCCCGCTTTGTGGGGAATGGAGAGAGGTCTAAGTAATAGTATAACATAGATAATTATTAGCAATCTTAAAGAATAAAAAGATGGATAGACGGAATTTCTTACGGATGGGGAGTCTGGCGGTATTAGGTTCGCTGGCTGCTCCGTCACTTGCCTTGCCGGATACGGTACGGGGAGCTTTGGGAGGAACGGACAAAAAATCTGCTGTAGATGCGGCAATGAACCATTTCGGTGTGACGGAAGCTGACTTGAAAAAGGTGCTGACCGTTGCCCTTGAAAAAGGTGGAGATTATGCTGACCTCTATTTCGAGCACTCTTTCAACAACAATGTCAGTCTGATGGACGGCAAGGTGAACAGTTGCAGTTCGAATATCGACTTTGGTATGGGGGTACGTGTATTGGCAGGCGACCAGAGTGGTTATGCTTATGTAGAAGGTGTGACATTGGAAGAAATGCTGCGTGCAGCGCGTACTGCTGCCCGTATCGCTTCTTCGGGCAAAGCCGGCAAACCTGTGGCGTTTAAGGAGAAAACGATTGAAAGAGACCGTTACTCAGTAGTGACTCCCTGGGAAGAGGTGAATTTGAAAGCTAAAATGCCTTATTTGCAAAAACTGAATGATAAGGTATTCTCACTGGATAAGCGCGTGCGCAAAGTACAGGCCGGTCTGAGTGATAGCACTACCCATGTGCTGTTCTGTAACTCCGAAGGTATTACTTATTATGATTACCGCCCAATGGTGTCCTATATGGCCTTCTGCGTGATGGAAGAGGATGGACGTATGGAGAATAATTACGCTACCCGTTCTTATCGTAAGGGCTTCGAATTCTTGTCGGATGATATTATTGAAGTACTGGCACGTGAGGTGGTAGATAATACGGCAATTATGTTCAAGGCCATTAAGCCTAAAGGCGGTGAGCTGCCTGTGGTGATGGCTGCCGGTGGTTCGGGAATTTTATTGCACGAAGCCATAGGACATGCCTTTGAGGCTGACTTCAACCGCAAGAATACTTCCATCTTTGCCGACCAACTGAACAAGAAGGTTTGTAACGAGCATATCAGTGTGGTAGATGACGGTACCATTCCTTTCAACCGTGGTTCTGTGAATTTCGACGATGAAGGTGTGGAAGGCCAGAAGACGTATATAGTGAAAGATGGTGTGCTGACCAGCTATCTGCACGACCGGATCAGCTCCAAGCATTACGGTGTGGCTCCTACCGGAAACGGTCGTCGCGATACTTTCCGCAATGTGCCTATTCCGCGAATGCGCGCCACCTATATGGAAGCCGGAAATATGAAAGAAGAAGATATCATCTCTACTGTAAAAAAGGGTATTTATGCCTACCAGTTCACTAACGGACAGGTGCAGATTGGTGCAGGTGACTTTACTTTCTTTGTGAAGTTCGGCTATCTTATCGAAGACGGCAAGCTGACACAACCCATCAAGGATATCAATATTATCGGTAACGGTCCGAAGGCATTGGCAGACATCACCATGGTGGCAAACAATGACCAGATAGATAACGGTACATGGACGTGCGGCAAGGACGGACAATCTTGTCCCGTAACCTGCGGTATGCCATCGGCTTTAGTAAGTAAATTAACGGTAGGAGGAGAAAACTGATGATAACAGACGATAATAAAAAATTGGCTCAATGGGCGATGGACTTCGCTCTGAAAAACGGTTGCCAGGCAGCAAAAGTAATACTGTATGCCAACTCAAATACTTCTTTCGAACTGCGTGACGCCAAGATGGACCGATTGCAGCAGGCTTCCGAGAGTGGTTTGGGAATAAACTTGTACGTAGACGGACGTTATGGTAATTATTCTACCAACCGTTTGAATAAGAAGGAACTGGAAAGCTTCATTAAGAACGGTATCGAATCTACCCGTTATCTGGCGGAAGATGAATTCCGTATACTGGCCGATCCTACCCGTTATTATAAAGGAGGCAAGCCCGATTTGAAATTGTTTGATGATAAAATATTTGGTATCAATCCTGATGATAAGGTAGCACGTGCCCGTGCTGCCGCTGAAGAGGCATTGGGTAAGAATGACCGTATTATCTCTGTGGAGACTTCTTACAGTGACGGTGAGAATGCTTCCTATCGTCTGATGAGCAATGGTTTCGAAGGCGAATCCAAATCAACTTGGTATTCGGTAAGCGCCAGTGTGGCAGTCAGGGGAGAGGGTGAAGCACGTCCGTCGGACTATTGGTATGAAAGTACACTGTTCTATGATGCATTGCCGAAAAAGGATATTGGTTCCAAGGCTTTGGAACGTGTGCTGCGCAAGTTGGGACAGAAAAAGGTGAAGTCGGGCAAATATACAATGGTGGTTGATCCGATGAGTTCCGGTCGTATGTTGAGTCCTGTGTTGAGTGCTCTTTACGGCTCTTCCTTGCAACAGAAGAATTCTTTTCTGATAGATAAGCTGGATCAAAAGGTTGCTTCTGATAAGTTGACATTGATGGATGATCCGCACGTTATCGGTGCCAATGGCTCACGTTATTTCGATGGTGAGGGTGTGGCTACGGAACGCCGCCCAATTTTTGAGAATGGTGTACTGAAGACTTACTTCTTCGATACTTATAATGCCAAGAAGATGGGGGTGGCGCCTACTATCAGCGGTCCGTCACGCCTAGTGCTGAATCCGGGAGATAAAGACTTGAACGGACTGATTGCCGATGTGGCTAACGGTATCCTTGTGACCGGACTGAATGGCGGTAACAGCAATAGCAATACCGGTGATTTCTCGTACGGTATTGAAGGTTTCCTTATCGAGAACGGTAAGCTGACGCAGCCTGTCAATGAGATGAATGTTACCGGGAATTTCCTCACCTTGTGGAACTCACTTGCGGCAATCGGAAATGATGCGCGTAAAGATCGTAGCTGGCTGATACCTTCATTAGTGTTTGAAGGAGTGGACTTCAGCGGTCTCTAAAGAAATACTCTTTTCAGATAATTATCCCGTTCTTTCCTGATTGATGTCAGGAAGGACGGGATTTTTAATTCAGCATCAAACTCATATATGCTTGTTCTGTAGGAAATACTTTTGTTGTCAATTCTCCGATGGTCAGTCGCTTGTGAACTCCCGGGATCCGTCTGTGGCTGTACATGCACTTGCCCTTGTTCAGATAATAATAACCGTTGTTGGCAGATAGCTGATCGTCGACGAGGTCGATATTCATTTCTTCTTCCGGGTGGGCAGCAGCATAAAGTTGAAGAACAGGTTTGGCCTGAATGATACGTATCATCCCTAAATCAAAAGCAGTTTGGTCATTCATGAGAGGCATGACGATATGGAGGGTTTTTGTCTGCATACTCCGGCAAATATAGGTAAGTAGTATACGTTCCGCTTCAGGAGTGTCAGAAAGCAATTCTCCGATATGAAGGATGGAAGGGGCTCCGTCCGGATAGGCAATGGCAAGAGCGGAAATTCCTAACTCATCCGATAAAGTGAAAATATATCCTTCGCTTAATTTTAAATCGGCGAGAACCACACGGAAGTCTGCCTCTGTATGTTGAAGACAGCAAGGACGTTCCTGCATTTTACGGTTCAGGTAGCAATAGATGTCTTCGTTGTAGTCCGTCAAAATCTGGAATTTCCAGGCAATATCGGTAGATGGAGTAGGAGAGAAGGACGCTTTTCCGTCAGCAGGCAGGGTGAATGTACGCTTACCATAGCGGAAAGCCGTTACGTAACCTGTACGGGCATAATAATTGAATAACCACGGTTCGGCAGGGATAAGAGTGCTAAAAGCGATGTCATTACGATACATACGTCCGAATGCTTGTGAGAGCAGTTCGCGCATTACTCCCCGGCTGCGATAATCGGGATGTGTGCAAGCACCTGAAATATAAGCTGTAGCTACTTCACTTCCGCAAAAAGTCATGGGATAAGGGAGCATCTGCAAGGCGGCAATGACTTCATCACCGCTTTCGATAGCAACGTTGACATCATTGTTGTAACGGAGGCGGAAATACATATCTACAAACTCATTGCTGTCATCAAAACAAAGTTTCCACAGTTTTCTTACTTTCTCACGCATTTCTCTTTTTCTACTTAACTATATAAATAAGAATTTACCATTTCACAGGCTCTACAGGAGTCTCTTTCAGACACGCCATATATTTTTCCAGAATGATAGTCGGTTGGTAGGATAACTTGGCTTTGCGCAATCCTTCAATACCCAGGTCCTCTTCCCGATTAATATAAATATATTGTTCGGGGATATGGTTGGCAAATTCATAGTTTATCATGGCATAGGCACCGTCAATACTGGTGTCGGCCTTCTCTACATGTACTCCGAATGTATCTTGGTTGATAGGCATGCCGAATGTGAAAGCTACAATCTTGCCGTCTACATGAAGGATACCACCTGTCAGGCCGAGTGCTTCAAAATTGTGCAACGCATAAATAAGAGCACGACGTTCGTTACCGGTACCTTCGTGCTGGTCGCAGTTATTCACTTTGCACCATTCGGCTTCCAAGTCAAGGCATTCCCGGATGCGGTCGGGGGTGAGAGGGAGGTATTCGTAATTGTAAGTCCGGCGGAACTTGTTGAGGTGGTTCCGCTTGGCCTGGAACTTTTTACCCGCTAATGTGGCGAGGTCAGTACGTAAATACAAGTAATCGGCATAATCCCTGTCCGCTTCAAAGTGGAACTTGTCCGGCATGATAGCCTCCAAGTCTGCCCGCATACATGCACATACGCCAAGCATACAGAAGCGTTCACTTTCTTGTCCGGCGTCTTCTATCATGGCTTCCAGTACTTTCTTTAAATCTCCGTTACCTACGGGCATCATGTACACCAGTTTGTCACCTGCCCAGAATTTCAGTATAAGGAATCCGTCCTGTATGGCAAACTGCGTGTCGTAAAGGAAACGCCAGCTACAGAGATTGGAAAAAGAAAGGTCACAGTTGCGCCGGGGGCTGTTCTGTGTATAGGATGTGATAACTTCTTTGTCTTTAAGTTCGATGTCTTTAAATGATATCATATAGTCGTTTTACGTTAGGTTAATTACTTAGAATAACAAAAATAGAGAGAAATTGTTATAGCAGTCCTAATAATCGTAAAATAGTTGGAGTGAGCAGGGCAGTAAAGATTCCATTCAACGTCAGTCCGAGGCTGGCGTATGCTCCGTATTTACTGCTGATATCCATGGCGGTGGAAGTGCCTACGGCGTGGGCAGCGGCTCCCAGGGATAATCCTTGAGCAATGGGACTGCCTATGCGAGTCAGTTTCAGGGTTTTGACACCGACAATACTGCCTAACAAACCTACGCAGACTACTACGGCAGCCGTTAATGACGGAATGCCGCCTAAGGTCTTGGCTACTTCCATGGCGATGGGAGTGGTGACAGATTTGGGGGCGAGTGAATAAATTATTTCCTGGGGCGCTCCCATCAATTTGGCAATCACCACAACAGAAACAACTCCGATAATACAACCCGCCAGTTGAGAAAGCAGGATAGGAACCAGTTGTTTCTTGATGGCCTCTAACTGTAGATAGAGAGGTACGCCGAGGGCTACCACGGCTGGTTTCAGCCAGAATTCTATGAGATGTCCGCCTTTGTTGTAGGTGTCGTAACTGATATGCGCCATTTTCAGAAAGATAATGAGGACGGCAATGGTCAGAAGAATGGGGTTGAGCAATAGGATGCCCGTTTTCTTTTGTAGCAGTTTGGAAAAGAAAAATACGCCAAACGTGATGGCTAACAGAAAGAACTCGTTGTCTAAATAATTCATTTGATTTTACGTGCTAGTTGATGAACCCACCCTGTTACTACCAATACCAGCAGGGTGCTGACTAAAGAAGCGATGACTATGGGCCAAAACTGGGCGGCGATGATGTCAAAATAAAGCATAAGAGCTACACCAGGCGGGATAAAGAAAAATCCCAGATTAGCAACCAAAAAGTCGGATAGTCCCTGCACCCATTGCAGTTTTATCCAACCCAATTTCAAGAAAAGGGTGAGCAGCAACATACCTATGATGCTGGACGGAAGCTTGATATCCGTAAGAAAAACTACCAATTCACCCAAAGCCAGGCATCCGAACAGGATGGCACATTGACGAATCATAATACTATATACCTATTTGTTATTATTAAATTCGACTTCATTCAGCAGAAAGGAGACGTAACTTCGTTGAAACCTTTCTAATAACCTGTCAGAAGCTGAACTGTTTACTGAAAATGTTGCAAAGTTAGGCATTTTGTAGCTTGGCTGTCACTGTTTACCGTGATATTTATTTCTATTTGTCCGGTGACAATGAAAAAAAAAGACGCGATATATATATTATTAGAATTTTTTGCCTATTTTTGCGAAAGACAGTGTGTGTAAAGTTTCAACATAAATATTAATCTTTTAAACAGGAAGAATATGAAAAAGAGTTTATTTATTAGCGCTTTAGTAGCGTTTGTTATGATGTTTTGTGTAAATGTGAATGCACAGGAGAAAGCGACTGGTAAGGCTTATAAGGACCTGAAGAAGCAAGAAAAAGTTTTGGATAAGGATTTGCAAAAAAAAGCAATTAAAGAGGCTCGTAAAGAAGCAAAGAAACTGGAAAAGGAAGGTTTCAAGACTCCGGTAGGAAAACTGCCTTTGGCTAAGCAGCTGGAAACAGCGTGGGAAAAGCAGGCTGAATTGGATACAGAAGGTAATCCGTACTGGTATATCGCTTCCTCAAGAGCGGTAGGTGGTAACCAGTCGGCTGCTGCTTTGCAGGCAACCAATGCTGCAAAGATTGACTTGGCCGGTCAGATTCAGACCAAAGTGTCTCAGTTGATTGAATCTAAAGTAGCCAATGACGATATGGGGCAGGAAGAGGCAGCCAGTTTGTCAAGCGTAGTAGCTTCCAGCAAGAGTGTGATTTCTGCTACATTGGGCCGTACTATTCCTTTGGTGGAAGTGTACAAAACTTTACCTAATAAAAATGTAGAAGTAATGGTTACTATCGGTTACAGTATGCAGTCTGCCAATCAGTCTGCTATTCAGGCTATCCGTAAGGAATTGGCTGCCAAGTCAGAAGAATTGGCAAAACAGTTGGATAAACTGGGTTATTAATTAATTCCGTTTTCTAAAAAAACAGATGGTGAATGAATAGGAACAACCTGATTGGGTGGATATTCCTTGTGATATGCATGGCAACTGCTCCACTGCACGCCCAGACCGTCAAGGTGAAGGGTGCGCAGGGGCGTTGGCAAGTGAGTGAGGAGATTACGCTGAAAGAAGCGGAAGAACGCGCTTTTATGGAAGCGAAGAAGGAAGCCTTGCGCAAAGCTGGTGTCATGGAGAATGTGTGGTCTGTATTCGGACAGATTTCGCAAGAGAGTGGTACGGAATTTCATGAGGCATATTCACAAATGAACGTGCTCGCGATCGGTGGAATGGTGAATGTCACTGATAAGAAGGTGGAGGAAGTGTGGGATACGGATACCCGTAGCCTCTATAAGGTAGTGACTATTGATGCCATAGTGCAGAAAGAGGAAAAGGTGGATAAGTCGTATGCGCTGGAAGTGAAGGGCGTTGCGAATTTGTATAAGGAAGGAGATGTGTTTACTTGTACATTGAAAGTACATGGAACGGATTCTTATCTGAAATTCTTCTGGTTTGACAGTACCGGTGGTGCGTTGCTCTATCCTAATACTTATGAGCCCAACACTCTGTTGAAAGCAGAGAAGGAATATGGAATTCCTTTTAGTAATGCGGTGGATTATCGTATGGAAAAGCAAGGAAAAGAAAGTGAAAAAATCAATATGATGATGGTGGCTACCAAAGAAAATATTCCTTTTACGGCTGAGGTTACTTACCAGAATGTGTTGAAATGGGTATATTCCATTCCTAATGATAAACGTTGTGCCTTCTACGACATGATACTTATTAAGTAATACATGTTTTATTTTTAACTTCTCTAAATCTATTATACAGATGAATAAGATGAAGTGTTTTTCAGTTGCTTTGGCCGCTTTCTTCTTGTCGGCAGCACCTTTGTGTGCACAGGATATCGAGAAGGAATTTGAGGATTTCGCGAAGCGGCAGCAACAAGAATTTGATGATTTCAAGAATAAGGCGGATGCGGAGTTCGAAACGTTTCTGAGGGAAACGTGGCAGAAATATGAAGCGTTTGCCGCTATTCCGGCTCCTGAACGTCCAGAACCGCCCAAGCCGGTAGAGTTTGATAAAACGAAACCGGCTATGCCACCGGTGAACATAAAGCCGGCTGCACCGAAAGTGCCGGACGCTCCTGTGCCAAGCATGGGCGATAAAGTGCCTGTGGACGTAAAACATCCCAACTTGCCGGCCATTGAGGATAAGCCCGCACCGGGTATATATGTGCCGGGAAAACCTTATACTCCTGTGCTGGTGGAAATGCCTTCTGTAAAGCCCGGCAGTACGATTTACCGTACACCTGTGGATTTCTATGGTACTACATTTGAGGTGGCTTTGGAAATGGTGGAAGACCTTTCCTTGAAGGGAAACCGTGAATCTGACGTGGCGGATGCCTGGAAAACTCTTTGTAAAAGGGATTATGAACAGATGGTGAAGGATTGCATGACAATCAAGAAGGAAAAGAACCTGAGTGATTGGGCATATTTACTGTTCACCAAGCAAATCGGAGTACAGCTATATGGAGCAACAAATACAAATAATGTTGTATTCTTGCAGATGTTTCTTTTGAATAAGTCCGGCTATAAGGTAAAACTCGCCAAGATTGACGATCAACTGAAACTGATGGTTGCCCCTGCCGGTACTATCTATGGTACGCCTTATCTTACTATAGGCGGCAATAAGTATTATGTGTTTGAACCTACACCGGGCGGTTCGATGGGTATTTATACTTATCGTCAGGACTTTGCCAATGCCAAGAACTTGGTCTGTCTGAATATTGAGGGGATTCCTTTTTTCTCTGTGAATGAGTTTGAAAGGAGTCTTACTTCATCTACAGGGGCTGTGAAAGTGCAGACGCAGGTTAATAAAAATCTGATAGACTTTTACTACGATTATCCGCAGTGTGATGTAGTGATTCACTATAAAACTCCGATGAGCGAGGAACTCCGTTCTTCACTCTATCCGCAACTGAAAGCTGCCATTGAGGGTAAGTCTCAGAAAGATGCAGCCAGTATTTTACTCAACTTTGTGCAGACTGCCTTTGAATATCAGACGGATGGAGAGCAATTCGGATTTGAAAAGCCGAATTTTCTGGATGAGACCTTCTATTATCCTTATTGTGACTGTGAAGACCGCGCGATGCTTTATTCCACTTTGGTAAGGGACTTGCTTGGTCTGGATACAATTCTCCTGGATTATCCCAATCATATTGCTTCGGCTGTCCGTTTCACGGAAGAAGTCTCCGGGGATTATGTGGTGCTGGATGACGGTAGCAAATATCTGATTTGTGACCCTACCTATATTGGTGCGCCGGTTGGTGCTTGTATGGACCAATACAAACAAGTGGCTCCGGAAATCATCCGTTAGTGTTAAATTTTATAATAATTGCAGTCCGGGGTATAAAAATGCCCCGAATTGCAATGTTGATATTGCAAAATTGTGTACTTTTGCGGCGTGAATAACACGTCTACTGGATTTTTATACACAATTTATATATATGCAGAGATTAATTAATGAAATCGTTGAGCGGGCGAAAGCCGACCGCCAACGTATTGTTCTTCCTGAAGGTACGGAAGAACGTACTTTGAAAGCTGCCAATCAAATTTTGACAGACGGAGTTGCTGACCTGATTCTTCTGGGTAATCCGGATGAAATCAATGCTTGTGCAACGGAATGGGGACTTGGAAACATCAACAAGGCTACAATCATCGATCCGGAAAATCATCCGAAGAAAGAAGAGTATGCGCAATTGTTGTGTGAACTGCGTAAGAAGAAAGGTATGACCATTGAGGAAGCTCGCAAGCTGGTGGTTAATCCGCTTTACCTGGGCTGTCTGATTATTAAGAATGGCGATGCTGACGGTCAGTTGGCTGGTGCGCGTAACACTACGGGTGATGTGCTTCGTCCGGCTTTGCAAATCATTAAGACGACTCCGGGCATCACTTGTGTATCCGGTGCAATGTTGTTGTTGACACATGCTCCCGAATATGGAAAGAATGGTATTTTGGTGATGGGTGACGTTGCTGTTACTCCGGTTCCTGATGCGGAACAACTGGCACAGATTGCTGTCTGCACAGCTCGTACGGCTAAGGCTGTAGTGGGTATGGATCCGAAGGTGGCTATGCTTAGCTTCTCAACCAAAGGTTCTGCTAAACATGAAGTTGTGGATAAGGTAATTGAGGCTGTGAGACTTGCTAAGGAAATGGATCCGGATCTGGCTGTCGACGGAGAGTTGCAGGCTGATGCTGCATTAGTTCCGGAAGTAGGGGCAAGTAAAGCACCGGGGTCTGCTATTGCAGGTAATGCGAATGTACTGATTGTGCCGAGCCTTGAGGTAGGCAATATTTCTTATAAACTGGTGCAGCGTTTAGGTCATGCAGATGCAGTTGGTCCGATTTTGCAGGGTGTTGCCCGACCGGTGAACGACTTGTCACGCGGTTGTTCCATTGAAGACGTTTATCGTATGATTGCTATTACTGCTAATCAGGCTATTGCAGCAAAAAATCAAAAATAATCATTAAATCTGATATATAAAATGAAAGTCTTAGTTTTGAACTGTGGTAGCTCGTCCATCAAATATAAATTGTTTGATATGGATCATAAGGAGGTTATCGCACAAGGTGGTATTGAAAAAATCGGTCTGCAAGACTCTTTCCTTAAATTCACTTTGCCTAATGGCGAAAAAAAGATATTAGAGAAAGATATTCCCGAACATACGGTAGGAGTAGAGTTCATTTTGGATACATTGACCAGCTCTGAATATGGTGCCATCAAATCTTTGAACGAGATAAATGCAGTAGGTCATCGAATGGTGCACGGAGGTGAGAAATTCAGCGAATCTGTATTGCTGACTCAGGAAGTTCTGGATGCTTTCACTGCTTGTAATGATTTGGCTCCGCTTCACAATCCTGCCAATCTGAAAGGTGTGAACGCTATCTCAGCGATTCTACCGAACGTACCGCAGATTGGTGTGTTTGATACAGCATTCCATCAGACTATGCCGGACTACGCTTATTTGTATGCTATCCCTTACGAACTTTATAAGAAATATGGGGTACGCCGTTATGGCTTTCATGGAACTTCCCATCGTTATGTTTCAAAACGTGTGTGCGAATATCTGGGGGTAAATCCGGAAGGAAAGAAAATCATTACCTGCCACATTGGTAACGGTGGTTCTATTACTGCTGTCAAAGATGGCAAGAGCATGGATACCAGTATGGGGTTGACTCCGCTGGAAGGCTTGATGATGGGTACCCGTAGTGGTGACATTGATGCAGGTGCCGTAACTTTCATAATGGAAAAAGAGAAACTGACTGCTGCCGGTGTATCTGACTTGCTGAATAAGAAGAGTGGTGTAAAAGGTATTTTCGGTGTATCCAGCGATATGCGTGAATTGGAATCTGCTGTAGCGGCAGGAGACAATGATATGGCTATCCTGACTGAGAAAATGTACTTCTATCGCATCAAGAAATATATCGGCGCTTATGCTGCTGCTTTGGGGGGCGTGGACATCATCGTGTTTACTGGTGGTGTAGGTGAGAACCAAGCTTCTTGTCGTGTCGGTGCATGCGAAGGTCTGGAATTTATGGGAGTGAAACTGGATATGGAAAAGAACAAGGTTCGTGGCGAAGAAGCTGTGATCTCTGCTGAAGATTCTAAGGTGAAGGTTGTGGTTATCCCGACTGACGAGGAGTTGATGATTGCCTCGGATACAATGGATATTCTGAACAAGAAATAATCCTTTTAAAGTAGATAGCATCGCAATTGTGATGTAACAATAATGCCGGAAGCAATGTAGATTGCCTTCCGGCTTTATTTTTTTAACAATATCCGCTCCACTCACTGGCTTAAATTTCTTATCTTTGTTTTCCTTTTGATTTATTCAAACTACTTTAAATATATCAATTTATGAGAAGACTTACGTATTTATTGCTCTTTGTCCTATTGGCAGGTGTGACGTATGCGCAACAGGCAAAGTATGTGTTTTATTTCATCGGTGATGGAATGGGAGTAAACCAAGTAAATGGTACGGAAATGTATCTGGCTGAACAGGAAGGACGCATCGGTGTAACTCCATTACTGTTTACCCAGTTTCCGGCCGTAGGCGTTGCCACTACTTTCTCTGCCACTAATTCTGTGACTGACTCTTCTGCTGCAGGAACGGCTCTTGCTACCGGAGTGAAAACTTATAACGGTGCTATCGGCATGGACGATCAGAAGAATGTACTCCAGTCTGTTGCTGAAAAAGCTAAGAAAGCCGGAAAGAAAGTAGGTGTAACTACCAGTGTCAGTGTAGACCATGCTACTCCTGCCGCTTTCTATGCTCACCAGCCTAACCGTAGTATGTATTATGAAATTGCCCTCGATTTGCCGAAGGCAGGTTTTGATTTCTATGCAGGTGGAGGTTTCTTGAAACCAACGACTACTGCTGATAAGAAAGAGGCTCCGAGCATTTTCCCTATTATTGAGGAAGCCGGTTACGCTATTGCAAAAGGTGTAGATGATTTTAAATCTAAAGCTGCTCAGGCTGACAAGATGGTCTTGATTCAAAAGGACGGTGCTAATCCCTCTTGTCTGCCTTATTCCATTGACCGCAAAGAAGGTGACCTGACTCTTGCTGAAATCACAGAAAGCGCTATCTCTTTCCTTACTAAAGGCAAAAACAAAGGTTTTTTCTTGATGGTAGAAGGTGGGAAGATTGATTGGGCTTGTCACTCCAATGACCCTGCCACTGCTTTTGAAGAAGTGATTGATATGGATAATGCCATCAAAGTGGCTTATGAATTCTATAAAAAGCATCCGAAAGAAACCTTGATTGTGGTAACTGCTGACCATGAAACAGGAGGTTTAGGACTGGGTACAGGCAAATACGAACTGTACTTGAAAGCTTTAAAAAACCAGAAGCATTCTCAGGACCTGCTTTCTATTGCCATTACTGACTTGCGTAAGGCGAAGAATGTGACTTGGGAAGATGCTAAGGCTTTATTAGCTGAAAAGATGGGCTTTTGGAAAGAACTGCCTTTAACTTGGGAACAGGAAAAAATGTTACGTGATGAATTTGAACAGTCGTTCGTGAAGAATAAAGTGGTATTCGAAGAAACTCTTTATTCAAAGACTGAGCCTCTGGCTGCTTCTGCAAGAAAAGTCATGAGTCAGCTTGCTATGGTGGGTTGGACAAGCGGTAGCCATACTGCGGGATATGTTCCTGTATATGCAGTGGGCGCTGGTTCCAAAGAGTTTGCAGGTAAGTATGACAACACAGAAATCCCGAAACGCATAGCGAAAGTTGCGGGATACAAATAATGTGGTTATAAATTACGAGCTACAAGTGCCTGCGGTGTAATGGCGCTTGTAGCTCGTAGCCCATAGCTTGTAGACCTGTAGCTTATAACTTCTTTTACTTTAAGTCTTCCTTAATCACTTCGTCTATTTCCTTGAGGCGTTCTTTCCGTTCCTTCTTGGATTTAGCTTTTTGATTCTTATAGCCGAGGTTTGTATGCTCGGTAACTTCTTCACTGAATTCTTCAAATTTATCCTTTGCCGGACGACCATGCGGGTCAATATTCTCTTCGGCAATTGCATCATTTCTGTAAATCAAATCATCCATAACAAATAAGCTTTAATGGTTTATGATGTTACTACAAGATTGCTTGCGAAAAGTTTTGGATGATCATATTTTCCCGTATCTATTTACAGAAGATTAAATCGGTGAAGTGTTTGTTTACAGTGCCGGAAGCAGGTGTTTTCGAATTAGATCCACTTCGGCCTGTCCGCTTCCGGTACGTGTCGTTACTGCAATTACAGCATCTTTTTCCGGAATAACAAGGACATATTGTCCGTTTGCTCCGTCGGTGCAGTAAGCGGATACTTTGGCAGTCCACTCTTCCGACAGTAGCTGTCGACCGTTCCATTTCCCTTGTTGCAGGAAGAACTGTCCCATTTTGGCAAGGTCTTCCGTTTTGAAGAATAATCTCCAACCTTTGCGATTGATGTTATCCGGAGCTGCCTGGCACTTCACATTGACAATGCCTAGCGGACGAAATAGGCGCGGATATAAATAATCTGTAAGTTTCTCTTTATTTGTTTTTGGTATGGTAGTCGAATCAATCCAGATATAGCTTGCAGATTCCGTATCTTGTCCGCAAGTCCATTCTTCGGCAAGAATATTGCCGTGTTGCACAATCATGATGCTATGCAGGTCTTGATTGTTTTTCTGCATCGCTTTCAGATATTTATCCATTGCTCTTTCCAACTTCTTGGGAGCGTTGGCACGCGGAAGACCTTTCGTCAGCTGATTAATGGAAATCAGTCTGATACCTTTATCCTTAATGACTTGTTTCACGCGTGGGCTGGTGAGTAAATCTGTCACTCCCTGGCGGTCGAGTGCTACATTTTCGTAGCCGATATGGAATACTGTTTTCATTTCTTCATTATCCAATGCCGGATGGTCGAGAAACAGATAACGTTTGCCAGCTTCCAGTTTGTTCAGCGAGCGGATAAAACTTTCTTCCTTTTCAGTGCCTGTCCGGCTTGGGCCGTCATAACCGATATAAGTAAACTGATAATTTTCCGGTGAATCCATACGGTCAATGGAGGGAAGATTGTATTCTTTTGCCAGGCGCACTACCATTTCATTTACTTCTTTGGTGAACCCTGTGGACAGCATATGCCCCGTCAGATGGCTGAGTTGAGGAATACTTTTCAGTGCCATTTCTATTTGTGCACGGAATTCCTGTTCCACCTCCTTTAAATCCCATTTGTTTTCCATAATTGACTGGCCGGGATATGCAGGATTTGGTCCCATCATTGGATAGAAGTATCCATTTTCATCCGTCAGACTGGGGCAGTGAGTCAAGGGGCGCCACTTCACGTTCTCCCATTCGCTGGTAATGACTAAGTGCAATCCTACGTCCAGTCCCGGATTTTCTTTCAGCAGGCGGATGGCTTCCGGATACCAGGCGGCTACGGGCATCACTTCTACGGAACGGGCGATTCCTGACTGATAGGTTCGGATACACGCTTCGTTGACAGAGTGAAAAGCTCCAAGGTCATCAATGCGGATAACGAGGGTAGGAGCGGGTTGGACAGATTGTCCGCATGCCGGAAAAATGCTTGCGGCAAACAGGCATACGATGAAAAGGTGTTTCAGTCTTGATAGGTTCATATCAGATGGTTTACGGGAGCAAGAATTACAGCTTTGTTTCTCCTTCAATAAAATTTTCGAGGAAGAAATTCTCGCCATCGAAGACGGCATAAGAGAAGAAGTTAATCCAGTCTCCTAATATAGTGATGCGGGCTGTGGCACTTAGCATCAGGTCTAGTTCTATGTGACGGTGTCCGTAGATGAAGAAGTTAATGTTCGGGTGGTTTTTTAGGTACTCTTTTGTGTAGAGCACCAGAAATTCTTTGTCCTCACCCATATAGTCGGGCTCTTTACCATCAACACGTTTCAGACGACTGTGTTTTGCCCAGTTCAGTCCCAACTCCATACTCCAACGGGGATGTATGGCGGAAAAAAGAGTTTGTAGGGATTTGCTGTGAAACATGGAACGGAGAAACTTGAATTTCTTGTCTGGGTCGCCCAGTCCATCACCGTGGGCAAGGTAGAACTCCTTGCCGTATATCTCTGTGGTGAGCGGCTCACGATGCATGATGACACCGCACTCTGTGGTCAGATAGTCGGCGCACCAGATGTCATGATTGCCTGTGAAGAAATGTACTTCCACTCCCATGTCCGTCAGTTCGGAAAGTTTGCCCAGAAAGCGTGTGTAACCTTTAGGCACGACAGTCTTGAATTCATACCAGAAGTCGAACATATCCCCCAATAAATAGACGGCAGCTGCCTTATGCTTGATGCTGTCGAGGAAATTCACAAGACGCCGTTCCTGAGTTCGTCCGTGCTCAATGGCACGTGAGCCGAGATGTGCGTCCGAAAGGAAATATACGTTCTTCATACTTCTGAGTTTTAAGTTTGATTTGAACACAGAAACACGGAGGCACAGGAGGGGCGTTTTCTTTCCGGGCTTCTTCTGCGCCTTTGTGTTTAAAGTTTACATTATAAGAAGCCCAATTCCAGTTTGGCTTCTTCACTCATCATATCCTTGTCCCATTCCGGCTCAAACACCAGATTGATGGTGGCGGCAGTGACACCGTCAACCGATTCGACCCTTTGTCGCACATCTTCCACGATGAAGTCGGCAGCCGGACAGTTGGGGGCTGTTAAGGTCATGTCGATATTTACTTCTCCGTTGTCGGAAAGGTCTATCTTGTAGATCAGCCCTAAGTCGTATACGTTTACCGGGATTTCCGGGTCGAATACTGTCTTGAGCATTGCTACTATTTTTTCTTCTATTTCAAATTTGGTCATATTCGTATGGTTTGGTTAGGCAAAGATAGTGCAAACCGGATGCAGAAGCAAATTTATTTGCATTATGCTGGATTTGCAGCTTGTCTTTGTGAAGCAAAACTAAAGAAATTAATTGAGATTACAAAAGAACGGGTTTCGAAAAAGCTTTAAATCATTCCTTCATCATTAAAGCTGTAATACTTTCCGTCCGTTACAATAACGTGGTCGATGAGGCGGATGTTCATTGTTTGTGTTCCTTTTTGCACGAGTTGTGTCAGACGTTGATCGTCTGTGCTTGGACGTGGGTTGCCGGAAGGATGATTGTGTATAAGGGCTATCTGTGTGGCACGTTGTATCAGGGCTTCGCGCAAGATGCTGCGTACATCGGCGGTAGTCTGGTCGATACCGCCGCGGCTGATGCGTGTTTTGTCGATGACGCGTGAAGACTGGTTGAGCAACAACACCCAAAATTCTTCGTAAGCCAAGTCGCAGAGCAGCGGGTGGAAAAGTTCGTAGATGTCTTTGGATGAACGGATTGTGGCACGTTCCAGGCGTTCTTGTAGCTTGCGGCGTTTGCCTAGTTCCAGTGCAGCCATGATAGTAATACTTTTGGCAGGGCCGAAACCTTTGAACCGAGAGAAGTCGCGTACCTCCCATTTCCCTAATTGGTTCAGGTCGTTGCCGCATTCTGAGAGTACCCGCTGCATTAAAGCGACTGCACTTTCTTCTGTATTTCCGGAGCCGATAAGGATGGCAAGCAGTTCAGCATCGCTTAGGACTTCTGCACCTTTCAGTATCATCTTTTCCCGAGGACGGTCTTCTACCGCCCACTGGTTGATATTCAATTTTTCCATTGATTCTAATTAATTAGCAGGTGTATAATTTGTAGGGGCGAGTCGTTATTCGTCCGGAATGCACCAAGTGAATTTTCTGTCTACTTGTAAAAATTCTTTTTGAATGCTTCAAATTCATCTTTGCCTCGTATGCAGCGGTTCCACCACGCTCTCCAAAAGCCGGTCCCGTATCCGATAAGTTGAATGAAGGAAGCGGCAACGGAGTAAATACCGATGAGCAGACTCCGATTCTGAATGGCGGAATCGGTACATACCAACAGTGCATAGAGGATGATGGGGATCAGACTATAGAGGCAGAAAGGAGCACCAAGCAACAGGATTGCCACTCCCAGAGTGAATGCTGCCGGTAAGAGGTGGACAATCTTCAGTGATTCCGGGTACTTTTTATATAGATTGATACGTGCAATCCCCGAATTGTGCACTTGTTTGAAGAATTTCTTCAAGTCTGTGCGCCGTTTGTGGTATACCCATGCATCTGGAAACAGACGGCAACGATAACCGCCTTTGAATATCCGGATACTGAAGTCAATGTCTTCTCCGAATCGCATTTTAGAGAATCCGCCAAGTGCGGCATACACATCCCGCTTGATTCCCATGTTGAAACTACGTGGGTAGAATTTATCCATTTTCTTTTTTCCTCCACGGATACCACCGGTGGTGAAGAATGAAGTCATGGAGTAATTAATGGCTTTCTGTATGTTAGTGAAAGATTCATGTGCCCGGTCTGGTCCGCCGAAAGCATCGGCAGGGGAGTCTTGAAGTTCCTTCTCGATGGTGGAAAGATAAGTTTTGGGCAGGATACAGTCGGAGTCCAGTATAATAAGGTGTTCCCCGGTACTTCGCTCTGCACCGTAGTTCCGGCTTTGTCCGGGACCGGAATTGGGTTTGTCGTAATAGTGTATATCCAGTTCTGTCTGATATTTTTCTACAACTTCCTTGCAGGGTACGGATGATCCATCTTCCACAACTATTACTTCAAAGTCCTTGAAGTTTTGTTGCATCAGACTTTCTAACAATTCGTCTACCTCGTCGGGACGGTTGTATACGGGGATGATGACGGAGTATCTCATAAATGCATCAATCTTTTAATTAGTCACCAGTTTGGCGACATTTATATTCGTTGTCTGTCTATATCACTTTGCACATGGTTGCAATAAGGTTGCTTATTGCTTACAAAGATAAACCATAATTTTCCGATAACCTTTTCATTTTTCTTTTCTTTTGCCGTTCCTATACAAAAACTGCCTGTCAGAAGCGTTTTATTTCCCCGACAGGCAGCTTATATATGTATGAAACGAGCAGCAGTCTTATGCCTTCACGCGGCTTACGTAAGAACCGTCACGAGTATCGATTTCAATCATTTCGCCTTCGCTGATGAACAAAGGAACGCGCACCGTAGCACCTGATTCAACAGTTGCAGGTTTCAGGGTATTGGTGGCTGTGTCACCTTTCATGCCTGGTTCAGTATAAGTGATCTTCATTTGTACCTTGATAGGCATATCAGCATAGAGAACAGTTTCAGTGGAAGCATCAGATACTACATCAAGTACCATTCCTTCCAGCAGGAAGTCAACGCCATTGATGAGGTCGTGAGCGATAGGATGCTGGTCGAAGGTTTCCTGGTTCATGAAGATATAGTCTTCACCTTCTTTATATAAGAACTGATAAGGGCGACGTTCTACACGTACGTCTTCCAGTTTCTCACCGATATTGAAACGACGTTCGAGTACGTAACCGTTTACTACGTCTTTCAGTTTGACACGCATGAAAGTGTTACCTTTTCCCGGTTTTACATGCAGGAAGTCAATACAGAAGTACAGCTTGTTATCCATGCGGATACAAGTACCGATTTTAATGTCTTGGGCATTAATCATACTAATATTTTTTATTTTAGATGTTATTTAATTTGTCTCCAGTGAGCTTTGCGAGTGCAAAAGTAATGGAAATCAGTAAAAATCGCAAAAAGTTTTGAGAGAAAAAGACTTAACTCTTGGTTATTTTGAAAAAAGTCCCTATTTTTGCAGCCCGATTACGTGAAATAATAACATAAAACAATATACAGTAATGAAAAGAACATTTCAACCCTCTAACAGAAAGAGAAAAAACAAACATGGTTTCCGTGAGAGAATGGCTTCCGCTAACGGTCGCAGAGTATTAGCTGCACGTCGTGCTAAAGGCCGTAAGAAACTGACTGTTTCTGACGAATACAATGGAGTGAAAGCATAAGCGCACTCTTTGTTATAAAGAGATTAAGAAAGCCGCAAAGGACTGATAGCAGTGTTTTGCGGCTTTTCTCTTTTCTATGTAGAGCTGTCCTGTCTCTCCTCCTTCCGGAAGGTGAGAATCATGTCTTATTTTACTCTATTTCTTTTCCTGCTTTCTTCCAGCCTTCGAAGCCTTCATTAAGGTCGTAAACTTTGTATCCATTTTCACTGAGAATGATAGCGGCTTTCTTGCTGCGTTTACCACTGCGGCAATAGAGGGCTACGGGTTTGTCTTTCTGAAGTGTGGAATCGGCCATGGCGGAGAACTTTTTATCCAGTACGTTGATATTGATACTGCCCGGGATGTGTGATTCGGAATATTCAGCAACAGTACGTACGTCCAGGCGCTGAACATCGGAATTGGCGATTATCGTGGAAAACTCTTCCACCGAAACAGACTTGAAATCTCCTTTCTGCTGACAGGAAAAAAGGGAATTGAAGAATAGGCAGATACCTGCGATAAAAGAATTCATTTTCATCAGATGTGCTATTTGGGATTATATTCAAATTCGTAACTCTTTTCTTTTCCGGAATAGGTGATAAGAGAGAACTGCACGGCGACTTTCTCTATTCCCTCCGTGGCATATTTCCGCAGGGGAACGGAAAGGTAAGCACGTTTGCTGTAAGCCTGCACATCTCCATCGCTATGGTACAGTAACAGATGGACAAACCGATGGCCGGTTTCTTCGTCCGTACTGACCTCTTCTTCTACAAAGTGGAATGAATGTTTTCCATTCTGCGCCCTGATGTCCAGTATCATGTTCAAGTAGTCGAGCCCCATCCAGATGCTCGTCACATCAGCCGGGTTGCGTTTCACACCATCCTTGAATTCCGATGCAGGTTTCGGTACGGGAGATATGGCATTTAATAAGGCATACAATTTCACACCGGATGTGCCGTCAGTAGCTACCGCTGTGCCGTAGTTGCTGACTATGCGAGCAGAGGTATTTGCATCTATACGCGTATTTGATGCATCTTCCACTACTGTGAATGTCTCCCCTTCATCCGTCAGGACAGATTTTATAGTGCCGCTGGCGTCTGCTTGTGCAGTCAGAAATTCCTGTTTTACGGATGGATAATAATAGTTGCCATTATCATCGCAGGAAGCCAGTACACACATCAGTACGGGCAAGAGCCGGAATAAAGAAACGGGGAATTGTAGCTTACCTTTCATATCTTACTTTATTTCGGATTATCAATTTTTGTAGCCAGATAATTTGTCAGTGGGTTGGCATACATCAGCAATATCTTCTCACGCAGGAAGGGGATATCTTTATTTTCCAGCTCAATGCGTTTGAGTTGCCGGTCGATGTATTGCAGGAAATGCTGTTTCTCTTCGATGGTGTAGTGGCTGGAGAAAGCATCGGTATCTGACAAACAATCGTGGGCTATATAATTGCCGGGATATATGCGGTAGTTTGCATGGATTCTCCGGTCTATGAGAGCGGAAATTTGTGAGAAAAGTTCGGGTTTCGAGAGGGAACGGTCTAACTTGGCCAATTCCTCATTGATGCAGGATGAAACCTGGAAGTGTACCCGGCCTTTAAATCCGAAGAGTCCGGTCTGCATATTTTTCAAGTCGTCCGCTTGTGTTTTCTTGTACTCCGGTATGTCACGTTTCAGTTGGAATTCTTGTGCTTTCAGGTAGTCACAAGGGTCATATTCGTAGGAAATAGCCAGCGGAACGATGTTCATTTCAATCAATCGATCGATGATGTCACCTTCTCCACCTATGGCAAGCATTTTGAGTACACTTTCCTGGGTGCGGTCGTTCGAGTCTTTAGCGCGTCCTTCGCGTTGAGCTATCCAGATGGACTGTTTTTTGTCTTTGATGGTGTGGTGCATGTAGCGTGACATACGTGCCGACGATTCCAGCATCTGGCGCATGGTCAGGGCACGTTGCACAATGAATGATTTGTTGACACGCACGAATTTCTTAATCCAGGGATAGATCAACAGGTTGTCGCCAATAGCAATCTCCACGGTGTCCATATCTTGGTCTATTAACTCCACGGACAGGAAACCGGAGTCGAGGATGATGTCCCTGTGATTGGATATATAGGTATAGGCGGCTTTCTTGTCAGAGAGTGCCGTATGATCCAAAGTCACTCCAAGGGTGGTGTCTTTGGCTAACTTTCTTAGAATTACGTAACAGAATGCTTTCTGAAACTCCAACTTCGTCTTGCATGAACGCATTTTCTGCGCAAGTGCCTCAAAAGGAACTTCTGGAAAAACAGTAGCCGTCACTTGCCGGAAAGCCGGATCGGCAATCAATTCCTCATAAATCTGAGGGAGTTCCTTGTCATGATAAGGGCGGATTTCATCAAATTCCACTTCCATAGTGATTAATGTTTTAGTGATGAGTGATTAGCTGGTTTTCTATAATATCTGTCATTACATCTTTAATATCCAGTCCGGCAGCGCGCACCTGTTGAGGTATGAAGCTGGTAGTTGTCATTCCGGGAGTGGTGTTCACTTCCAGCAGGTTGATTTTATCTCCGGCGGTGATGATGTAGTCCACACGGATGATGCCGGAGGCCCCCAGAATATCATAAATAGCGGAAGTCAGCGTCTGTACCCGGCGCGTCAGATCATCGGAGATGCGGGCGGGAGTGATTTCGGAAACCTGTCCGTTGTACTTGGCGTTGTAGTCGAAGAATTCATTTTCCGTCACCACTTCCGTGATGGGGAACACTACCGATTTCTCTTTGGTCTTATAGCAACCGCAGGTGATTTCTGTTCCTTCCATGAAGGCTTCCACCAGAACTTCTTGCGCTTCATTGAATGCTTTAACAATGGCAGGCTGTATTTGTTCTTTTGTCTTAACCTTCGTTACACCGAAACTTGAGCCGCCCAGGCTGGGCTTGATGAAGCAAGGCAAGCCAATCTTATCCAACACGTCTTCGTCTGAGATAGACTGTCCCTGTCGGAGCACTAAAGATTCTGCAATGCGGACACCAAACACTTTCAGGTATTGGTTGCAAGCAAATTTATTGTAAGTAAGCGCAGCTGCCAGCACTCCACAACAGGAATAGGGGATGTGGAGCAGGTCGAAGTAGCCTTGCAAGCGTCCGTCTTCGCCAGGGGTACCATGAATGGTGATGTAGGCAAAGTCGAATATCACCTTTTGACCGTCCAACTGGAAACTGAAGTCATTCCGGTCGATGGGGGCTTTTCCGCCATCGGGAAGTTGCGCATGCCAGTCCAGCCCTTGCATTTCTACAATGTATAATGTATACTTTTCCTTATCGATAAAGGAATAGATGCCCTGTGCACTGCGCAGGGAAACCTGAAATTCGGAGGTGTCACCTCCGCAAACAATAGCAATCGTGCGTTTCATTCTAAATCTCTGTTACTGATGTAGCCTCTCCATTTGTCTATCAGCTGGGTCATGTCATCGGGCAGTTCCGAGGTGAAGTGCATTTCTTCGCCGGTGGCGGGATGCACAAACCCCAGCGTCATGGCGTGTAGTGCCTGCCGCGGACAAGTATCGAAGCAATTATTTACAAATTGTTTGTATTTACTAAAATGAGTACCTTTCAGTATCTCATGGCCACCGTAGCGCTCGTCATTGAAGAGCACGTGCCCGATGTGCTTCATGTGCACACGTATCTGGTGGGTACGTCCTGTTTCGAGAATACATTCTACGAGGGTGACATATCCCAAGCGTTCCAGCACCCGGTAATGAGTTACAGCATGTTTTCCTAGATCGTCGGGCAGGACGGTCATTTGCATACGGTCTTTGGGGTTCCGGCCGATGTTGCCTGTGACGGTTCCTTTGTCCTGTTCCATGACTCCCCATACCAATGCACGGTATCGGCGTTTGGTGGTTTTGTTGAAGAACTGCATGCCGAGGTTGGTTTTGGCATCCGGCGTTTTTGCTATGACGAGCAGGCCGGATGTGTCTTTATCAATACGATGCACGAGTCCCACGTGAGGGTCGTTGGCATCGTAGTCGGGATTATCTTTCATGTGCCAGGCAATGGCATTCACTAAAGTTCCGTGATAGTTTCCATGTCCTGGATGGACAACCAATCCGGCAGGCTTGTTCACTACCATGAGGTATTTATCCTCATAGACGATATTAAGTGGAATATCTTCGGGAATGACTTCGTTTTCATAGCGCGGGCGATCCATCATGATGGTGATGACGTCCATCGGTTTCACTTTGTAGCTGCTCTTGACGGGTTTATTGTTGGCCATTACGAAGCCGGCTTCCGCTGACTTCTGAATGCGGTTACGCGAAGCGTTCGTCAGTCGGTCGAACAGGTATTTGTCTACGCGCATCATCTCCTGCCCCCTGTCCACTACCACACGGAAGTGTTCATAAAGTTGCGCCTCCTCGCCAACGGGTTCCACATCGTCCAAGTCGTCAATCGCTATGTCGTCCGGCAATTCTTCTATCATTCCTTATTTTTTCTATTGTGATATTATCATGAAAGAGTTTTTATTGTTCCCAGTATGTGGTTACGGTCAGAACCAAGATTCGTCCGCAGCGGAATCTTCGGAACGAACAGGGGTAGCGGTTACAGTTCCGATAGAGTCTCCTTCTTGGGGCAATTCTCCGCCATCTCCTACCACCAATGTGAGTGTGGAGCCTATGGGGACTTTTTCGCCGTTGGCCAATGTGTGTCCTTTATATTTCACTTCGTATACCCAGTCTTTTTCGCCCGGCACGTATTGATTATCGGTCAGCTTGAAGCCGGATGCCAGCAGACGTGCCTGTGCCTGGCGCATGGAACTGTTGTCCGCTACATCGGGAATGGCTTGTAGGGGTGTGCTTAGTGTGTTTATTGTCAGATAGATGGTTCGTCCTTCCTTCACCTTCTGCCCGGCGGCAGGGTTGTAATCGAGGATGCACCCGGCGGGTAGGCTCTTTACGTAACTGGAGTCGGAAACAATGCAGTTTAGCTTCTGGTTGCGGAACAGCTTTTCAGCTTCTGCCACTCCCATGCCTTTTACATTGGGCACTACTACTGCTTCACCGTGACGGGTATATATATCCAGTCCCTTCAAGACTCCGAACAGTGCAAGGGCAACCACGATGACCATTGCAATCAAGTTTAGCCAGAAAAACTTATTCTGCCGGAAAGAAAAAAACTCTTTTATTGTCATAATCCTTAGCGTTATTTGCGGCAAAGATAATGCAAACCGAAAGCAGTACAAAATAAGCTTGCTTATTTTTACTGCTGAGGTGCAGCTTATCTTCGCTTTGTGGCAAAGATAATGCAAACCAGAGGTAGTACAAAATAAGCAAGCCTGTTTTTACTGCTGAGGTGCGGTTTATCTTTCCTTTTGATGCTTCCTCACCACAAAAAAAATCTTCTTTCAGAGAAATTCTAGTAATCTCTTCAATACTACCGTAGCGGATATTTCGCGGTTGGCAGCTTCGGGTATTACGATGGACTGTGGGCTTTCGATGACGTTGTCCGTCACAATCATGTTGCGGCGTACGGGCAGACAGTGCATGAAATAGGCATTGTTAGTCACAGCCATTTGGCGGTCACTGACAGTCCAATTGCGGTCTTTGCTTAGAATCTGTCCGTAGTTATCGCCTGCATAGGCTGCCCAGTTCTTGGCATAGATGAAGTCGGCACCTTCGAAAGCTTTCATCTGGTCATATTCCACGCGGGCATTTCCCACGAATTGCGGGGCAAGCTCGTAACCTTCGGGATGGGTGATGACAAAGTCATAATCCGTGGCGTTCATCCATTCGGCGAATGAGTTAGGCACGGCTTGAGGCAATGGGCGCGGATGCGGTGCCCAGGTCATTACCACTTTGGGACGTGCTGTCTTTTTATATTCCTCGATAGTGATGAGGTCGGCAAAGCTCTGCAATGGATGGCGTGTGGCGGCTTCCATTGAGAACACCGGGCGTCCGGAATACTTGATGAATTGGTTGATGATGATTTCATTGTAATCATCTTCTTTATTCTCGAAGCGGGCGAAGGAGCGTACACCGATAATGTCGCAATAGCACCCCATTACGGGGATGGCTTCCAACAAATGTTCGGGTTTGTCGCCATCCATGATGACACCGCGTTCGGTCTCTAGTTTCCATGCACCCTGATTAATGTCGAGTACGATGACGTTCATGCCGAGATTCATCGCAGCTTTCTGAGTACTGAGACGGGTTCGAAGGCTGGAGTTGAAGAAAATCATCATCAACGTCTTGTTTCGTCCTAACTCTACATATTTAAAACGGTCTTTCTTAATCTCAAATGCTTCATCCAGTGCAGCTTTCAGATTTCCGATATCCTGCACACAAGTAAACTTCTTCATATTTATGATTTATAATTTATAATTTTTGATTGATCACTCCCTCACTTGTCCTTCGCCTTCGATAATCCACTTGTAGGTGGTGAGTTCTTCCAGTGCCATGGGGCCGCGGGCATGTAGTTTCTGCGTACTGATACCAATTTCGGCACCCAGTCCGAATTGTGCTCCATCTGTAAAGGAAGTCGGCACGTTGACGTATACACAGGCGGCGTCCACATCGCGGCAGAACCATTCGGCATGGGATTTATCTTCGGTCACGATGCACTCACTATGTTTGGAACCATATTTCCGAATATGTGCGATTGCTTCACGGATGGATTGAACGGTCTTGACGGACATCTTATAGTCCAGGAATTCAGTACCGAAGTCTTCTTCCGTGGCTTCTTTCAGCAATTCTTCCGGATAGTTGCCTTTCAAGGCGCTGTACGTACAAGTATCTGCATAGATTATCACGTTACTTTCGGGCAACGGCCGGCAAAGTGCAGGCAAATCGTTGAGGCGATCGGCATCAATCAACAGACAGTCTAAGGCGTTGCATACACTGACGCGGCGGGTTTTGGCGTTGTTGATGATGGCAGTGCCTTTCTTCACGTCACCCTCCCGGTCGAAGAAGGTATGGCAGATACCTGCACCGGTTTCGATAACCGGGATGGTAGCATTCTGACGTACAAAGTTGATGAGATTACTGCTTCCGCGAGGAATGAGCAAGTCTACATAACCTCTGGCATTCAGTAATTCGGCGGTTGCTTCACGGTCGGCTGGAAGCAACTCCGCGATGTGCGGGCTGACGTTGAAGTGTTTCAATACCTCATGGATTATGCTGATAATGGCACGATTGGAATAGTCTGCATCACTGCCTCCTTTCAGGATACAGGCGTTTCCGCTTTTCAGGCAGAGGGAGAATACGTCAAAACTGACATTCGGGCGTGCTTCATATATGATGCCGATGACACCGAAGGGGACACTGACTTTCTTGAGTTGCATACCTTTCGGGTGTATGTTTTCCTTTAGAATGCGCCCCAGGGGTGAGGGGAGGGTTGCCACGTTGCGCGTGTCTGCGGCAATGCCTTGCAGGCGTTCTTCGGTCAGTTTCAACCGGTCGAATTTCGGGTCTTTCGGGTCCATTCGATCCAGGTCTTTCCGGTTTTCTGCAAGAATGAAGTCTGATTTTGCCAAAGCGGCATCTGCTACAGCCAGCAAAATCCGATTGATTTCCTGGTCGCTCAGCGATAATAATTCGCGGCTGGCGTCCTGTACAGTAGCAAATACTTTGTTTAAGTTCATCTTTATTGTACTTTTAGGTGTTGATTACCCTGCAAAGGTACTAATTATATTGAAAATGTACACTTTATCTCTTTGAAAAAGAATTAGTATGCGGAGAAGCGTAGAAGAACTGTATGTTTATACGGATTTTTAGACTCATTACTGTACAGATATAAATCACGGTTCGTATAGCCAGTATTATAGTCGATATAAATTACAGTCAGCACTTACTATGAATCGAAATCGGGAAAAGAGATTTTATTTTTGTCAAAATCCCCAATTAATATTATTTTAAGCGGATATTAAGGCTTTTTCATTGACTTTATTAATGAGGTTCTCTTTTCTTTGCATTCGGAAAACATAAACTTATTATAATCATGAAAAACCGTTTGATAGGTCTGTGGTTAGTATGTGCTTGCTGCATAATGGCTAAAGCCGATGATTTGAAGCTATGGTACAGCGCACCGGCTAAGGTATGGACCGAAGCGTTACCTTTAGGCAATTCGCGTTTGGGCGCCATGATTTATGGCGGAGTAGTTAATGAGCAGATACAATTGAATGAAGAGACTGTCTGGGGCGGTGGCCCGCATCGCAATGACAGTCCGAAAGCCCTCGGTGTGTTGCCCCAGGTCAGAGAACTGCTTTTTACCGGACGTGAAAAGGAAGCTGAAAAGCTGATAGCCGATAATTTTTTTACAGGGCAACATGGTATGCCTTTCCAAACTATAGGTAGTCTGATGCTGGAATTTGACGGACATGCCGATTATTCCGATTACCGCCGTGAACTGGATTTGGAGAAAGCGATAGCATCGGTACGATACAGAGTAGGTGAAGTGAACTATATTCGCACCGTATTTACTTCGTTGGTGGATAATACTCTGATTGTGCGTATTGAGGCGGATAAACCGGGCGCGGTCAATTTCACCACCCGATACAGTACCCCCTATAAGGAATATGAGATAAAAAAAAGCGGTAAGACCTTGCTCTTGTCCGGTCATGGCTCTGCACACGAAGGTATTCCGGGAGTTATTCGCTTTGAAACCCGTACGCAGGTGAAAACAGAAAAGGGCAAGGTGAACGTTACCAATGATTGCATCGAAGTGAAAGGTGCTGATGCCGCTGTGATTTATGTGACGGCTGCTACCAACTTTGTCAATTATAAAGACGTGAGTGCCAATGAGACCCGTCGTGCAACGGAGTTCCTTGCCAAAGCCATGAAACGTCCTTATGTTCAGGCATTATCGGCTCATGAGGAGGCCTATCAGAAGCTTTTCAACCGTGTGTCTCTGAACGTGGGAGTTTCCAGTAAAGAAGAAACGTCCTACCGTATCAAGCATTTTAATGAAGGCAAAGACCCCGGTCTGGTAGCATTGATGTTCCAGTTCGGTCGTTACCTGCTCATCTCTTCCTCCCAGCCGGGCGGACAACCGGCAGGTTTGCAAGGCATTTGGAATCATGAATTATTCGCCCCGTGGGATGGAAAATATACTATCAATATTAATACGGAAATGAATTACTGGCCGGCGGAGGTGACCAACTTGCCGGAGATGCATGAGCCTCTTTTCCGGATGGTGAAAGAACTTGCAGAGTCAGCACAAGGCACAGCCCGCACTTTATACGATTGCCGCGGATGGACTGTACATCATAATACGGATTTGTGGCGTATGGCAGGACCTGTAGACGGAGCTTCGTATGTCTGGCCGTTGGGTGGTGCATGGTTGAGCCAGCACTTGTGGCAACATTATCTTTATACGGGCGACCGGGGATTTCTACAAACCGCTTATCCGGCTCTGAAAGGAGCTGCCGACTTCTTCCTCGATTTCCTGGTAGAACATCCCAAATATGGCTGGATGGTTTGCGCACCTTCCATGTCGCCCGAACAGGGTCCTCCGGGAACAGGCACGATGCTCACCGCCGGATGTACTATGGACACGCAGATTGTGCTGGACGCACTGACTTCCGTCCTGTCCGCTACGAAACAACTTTATCCTGACCGCATATCTTATTGTGACAGCCTGCAAAGCATGATTAAGCGTCTGCCTCCTATGCAAATCGGTAAACACAACCAGTTGCAGGAATGGTTGGTCGATGTGGACGACCCACGCAATGATCACCGTCATGTTTCTCATTTGTATGGTCTTTATCCGAGTAGCCAGATTTCCCCTTATGCTCATCCGCAACTCTTTCAGGCGGCTAAACGCTCGCTCCTGTATCGCGGTGACATGGCTACAGGATGGTCCATCGGCTGGAAGATAAATCTATGGGCACGTCTGCTTGATGGTGACCATGCGTATAAGATTATCAGGAATATGCTGAATTTGGTGGAAGAGGGTAATCCTGACGGACGCACCTATCCGAATATGTTCGATGCGCATCCGCCGTTCCAGATTGACGGTAACTTTGGGTTTACGGCCGGTGTGGCTGAGATGCTACTGCAAAGCCATGACGAGGCGTTGCACCTGTTGCCCGCCCTGCCCGGAGTTTGGAGTAAGGGTAGTGTGAAAGGTTTGGTAGCCCGCGGAGCTTTCGAGGTGGATATGGATTGGGATGGCGGCGAACTTACCATGGCTACTGTGACCTCCCGTATCGGTGGCAACCTGCGTATTCGTTCGTACGTGCCGCTTGAATGTGCCGGATTGAAGGAAGCCAAAGGAGTTAATCCCAATCCACTGATGAAACGTGGGGACATCAAGGAGCCTTTAGTTGCTCCCGGACTAAGGGCACAGTATCCCATCCTGTATAAGATTTATGAGTATGATATTCAGACCCGACCGGGAGAAAAGTACACATTGCACAGAGCATTTTGATTGTTGATATTTAGGATAAGGAAAAGTAAAATAGGTTATGCTAAGAAGACTAAATTGGTTTATTGTATACTTGTTGTTTTCAGTAGGTATTATGGCACAGACAGCCGGTAAGCAGTATGATTCGTACAAAGGATTGGTGATGGCCGGTTATCAGGGGTGGTTCAACGCCCCTGATGATGGCGCCGGCCGGGGATGGTATCACTATACCGGGCGTAATGGTTTCCGTCCCGGTTCCTGTTCGATTGATTTTTGGCCGGAAGTGTCGGAATATAAAAAACTGTATCAGACGGAGTTCAAGTTTGCTGACGGCACACCGGCTTATACTTTCTCTTCGCATGATGCGTCTACGGTGGACACCCACTTCAGGTGGATGAAGGAATATGGACTGGATGGCGTGTTTATGCAACGATTTGTGGGAGAAATCAGTGGGAAAAGTGGGTTGAATCACTTCAATACGGTACTGAACTCGGCTATGCAGGCTGCCAATAAGTACGGGCGGGCTATCTGCGTGATGTATGACTTAAGCGGAATGCGTCCCGGTGGTGAAGATGTTTTGCTGAAAGACATTGCCGATATCGCTAAACGTCATTCTTTGAAGAACCATGCCAAGAATCCTTCTTATCTATATCATAATGGTAAACCATTGGTAACAGTCTGGGGGGTAGGCTTCAACGACCGCCGTGCTTATGGTCTGAATGAAGCTGAGAAGATAATTGACGGGCTGAAGGCGCAAGGCTTTAGTGTGATGTTGGGAGTGCCCACGCATTGGCGCGAGTTGAATGGTGATACGGAGTCTGATCCCCGTCTGCATGAGCTGATAAGGAAATGTGATGTTGTGATGCCCTGGTTTGTGGGACGCTATAATGAGAATTCATATCCCCGTTATCAGAAGTTGATTGGGGAAGACATAAAGTGGGCTAAGAAAAACGAGGTGGATTATGCGCCTCTGGTTTTTCCGGGTTTCTCATGGGCCAATATGAAAGGATGTGAAAACAATACTTTGATATCGCGTAATAAAGGTTCATTCCTTTGGAAACAATTATCCGGAGCTATAAAGGAGGGAGCTGAGATGATCTATGTGGCCATGTTTGACGAAATTGATGAAGGTACGGCAATCTTCAAATGTGCTAAGAAAGTTCCTGTAGGTGCCAGTACATTTGTTCCTATCGAGGAAGGGATTGAAAGTGACCATTATCTGTGGTTGGTGGGCGAGGCCGGCAAAATGCTGCGTAAAGAAAAACCTTTGGAAATGACACAACCGAAACGAAAATGAATAAGTTACGAACTGTAAGCTATCGGTGACAAGTACCTTTCGGCGTGATACCGGGCCAATAATTATTCGCCCCTACAGTGCAGACCATTTGCATGTAGGGGCGAAAATGTTTAGTTTACGGTTACAGCACGCACTATCTCGTAACCCGTATCTTGTAACTTTTATAATTCCTGTTCTTCTCCGATAATCTCCATTAAAGAGTATTTATAGTCTGTTCCCAATGAAGCCATATATTCTTTGCAGAAGGTATCGTAAACCGTTTTGGCAAGTCCTTTCTTGCCTTGCTGACAAAGAATGCGGCATTTCATGCGAAGCGCATCTTCATTAATATAATCGTGCTGGAAGAGGGTGTCCGCAATTTTCAGTTTCAATGTATCTGAAAGGTCCTCTTGCTTCAGCAGTCTGCAAAGCAGGTCAATTGTGTTATTGGAGAAGTCATTTTTGAACGTATCAATCCAGTCGGCTTCTACATTGGGAAGCATCATGCCACGCAATAATAACTCAAGTAGTTTCTCCAGATCCTGGCTATTGTTGCCTCTGTATAATTGGAGAGCTTCCAGGTAGTCACAGATAGTACCTTCTTCAAATTGTATGCTCCAGAAGCCATTCTGATTCAATATCTTGATGTCGCCCACTTTCTCCAGTAAGCCCCGGAGTTTACTCATATATACGTTACGGTTGTTTTTGGCAGATTCTTCCGTCTTATCATACCATAACAACTGGATAAGTTTGTTTCCGATGATGCCTTTGGAGTCTTTTCCGGTATAGAGCACCAGTAATATTAATAGCGTCTTAAGGGTAGGGGTGAATACAGCCGTAATGTCGTTTCCTTCTTTATCGATCACACGGAACCCACCAAAGAAACATACGCAATTTTTAGAGAAATCATAGTTATGGAATGTCGGATCACTTACGTTGATCGGTATGTCTATTATTACTTCAGACTTCTCTTTGGATAATAAAGGATGCGCTCCTTCGGCCGGAGAAGTATTTGCAGCTTTCTCTTCTTTATCTTTGGCAGGGGACTTTATCTGTCTCAATGCATCTTGCTTCTTTTTATAATAGAAGGCAGCTATACCGATAATGATTAACAGACCGCCTATGATGTATAACCATGAGTAAGAGCTGGTACCTTGGTTTGTTTGATCTGCAACGATGTCCGGTTGTTTAAAAGATGAAATAGGTATTGGAGGAAAGTTCAATTCGAATATATCCAGATTGGCTTTTCCGCTCACTTCCGCCTGATGGATAGCTACATATAGTTTCTTCTGTTTGGGAGAATAGTACAGATTACTGTATAGATACTGTGACTCTAACTTTAATTCCATAGGTAACGACATGATTTCGAAATGTGGCGACTGGGCGTCGATTTTCATCAGAGTGCCCCCTTGCTGCGTACAGAAAAAGTAGAAGCAATTCTTTTCCGGATCATAAATCATATTCTCACAAGGCTGGAAGTCACCCCCTACCGGAGTTTGGGAAGCTTCCCATAACTTATTAACTTGCTGGGTAAGCAGATTGACCGAATATAAATCATAATAATTACGGGGAGATAATTCCTGTCGTCCGGATGGACAGCCACGACCGCCAAAGATGTAGAGTGTGCTGTCCACAATCACCGAACTACAAGAATACCGGGGATGGATGCTTGTCAGATTGAGTTGGCGTTGGGGGGTATCTTCGTACGGATAACTGATAACCAATTTGTTGTTATAGTGATAATGTCCATATCCGCCAAAACTGATTAACGAAGAATTGGAAGGATTGTAAACAAGTGTATTGTTCCAATAATCATGTTCTAATACAGGTGCTTTCATCCCCTTCCAACTTTGTGCAATGGGATCGAAGGCTGAAAAGAGATTTTCATTCAGGTTATAGGATAATAGTTGGCGGTGTTGTGGTATGTAAATCATTTGGTTGGGGTAGTTGGCTGCAAACTCTCCGCCTTTTATCCGGATGGTATCCGTCACTCTTTCATCTGTGTGAAAGACATACAGTTTCTTTTTATCGTTAGCTATATAAAAAGTGCCGATAAGAGGGTCGAAAGCTACGGAAGGAGAAGATGAAAAATGCTGTGAATGGATTTTTTTCCAGGTGATATACTGATCAATAATCCAACGGGTATTTTTGCCGGTAGCAGGAGAGTGAGATATCTCATCATAACAAACATTTCCGTTGTGACGAGCCATTTTCCACTGGCGTATTTCTTTCGTTCCACGTTTTATACTGATATCCTTTAGATTGATGGAAGCTACATCCGCCAGTGAAAAACCATTGAACGGACAATAGCCGAAAGCTATGCGTATTCCTTGTACACCTTTCAGATCGGCATATTTCACATTGACTTCCGTACTGTCATATAATACAGTGATATTGCCTTCTTTGAAATCAAGGACCAGATTGGCTGAAGTCCATATTTCACGTCTCACTTCTTTTTGAATGGGATGTACGGCGTCTCCGGTGACCAGAATGGGAAAGCGTTTGTCATTATCACTCACACTGTACATCAGGTCGATATTTTTATTATTATCAGTAATGATACGGAATACGGTTCCGAACACATTATCAGATCTGACCCAGAGATTAAAACTCAAGGTAATCTTTTCTCCTTTTGTCTCTATGTGCTTTCCATCCTCTAGCACCATGCTGGTGAACTCGGAGCCTTGGAGTGGATAAGATTGGATATGCAAACCATATTCAGGGAGCTGTGCCATTGAATGCATACATATGAGCAAGAAGAAAATTATAGATAGTGTCTTTTTCATTTTGTATAGTCTTAATGAAGTATTAGCTTGGACAAAAATAATGCTTTTTGGTGAAAAGTCATTGCTTATTTATGCAATTCTTCCGGCTGAACTTCTCTTTTTCATGAAATGATATTTATTAAGTGGATTTTAATGTCTCATTAATTGTGATGTTATCATTTTATTAAGTGGTTGCAGTTTACTTTGCATTATCAAAATAAAAAATCTGATAATATGAATTTTAAGAAGCATTTGTTCTTATTTGCAGGGATATTCTCCTGTACCCTTCTAATGGCTCAACAGCCAAGTGGAATTTTATCCGTTTCGGCGTCAGCTGATACGGAGAAGGCTTCGTTGGCTTTTGATAAAGATCCGAAAACGATGTGGGAAATTAGTGGTCCGAACTTGAAGACAGACCAGTGGTTGATGTTCACTATCCAGACTCCCGGTGATGTATGCGGACTTAATCTTCAGATGCAGGGTGTATCTAAGGATGATTTAAAGCAGTTGATGAACATTTTTGTGACTTATGATCCGATGAACCTGGGATTGCCTGTTGATTATCAGGTGCAAGGCAGTGCGAAAGAAATGAAAGTGAAGTTCTCACCTAAATATGGTGCACATGTCCGACTTGCTTTTAAGGGAGGGGATCGGGTAAAACCTTTTACAATAAAGGAGGTATCCGTTCTTTTGGCAGATAAAGTGCTGAAGGACCGTAAAGGAGAGAAAACCGCACTTCGTTATATGGATCCCACACTTCCGGTGGAAGAACGTGTGGAAAGTCTGTTGTCGGTGATGACTCCGGAAGATAAAATGGAATTGATACGTGAAGGATGGGGCATCCCTGGTATTCCTCATTTATATGTGCCGCCCATTACAAAAGTAGAGGCTGTGCATGGATTTTCTTATGGCAGTGGTGCGACGATCTTCCCGCAGGCATTGGCTATGGGCGCAACCTGGAACAAGAAACTGACGGAAGAGGTAGCTATGGCTATTGGTGATGAGACTCTTGCAGCGGGTACTATGCAGGCATGGTCTCCTGTGCTGGATGTGGCACAGGATGCGCGTTGGGGACGTTGCGAAGAGACATTTGGTGAAGATCCGGTTTTGGTATCACAGATTGGTGGAGCTTGGATTAAGGGATATCAGTCTAAAGGTTTGTTCACTACTCCGAAACACTTTGGCGGTCATGGCGCTCCGTTGGGTGGACGTGATTCTCATGATATAGGCTTGTCCGAGCGTGAAATGCGTGAAGTACATTTGGTTCCGTTCCGTCATGTCATTCGTAATTATGGTTGCCAGTCGTTGATGATGGCTTATTCTGATTTTCTGGGAGTTCCAGTTGCAAAAAGTAGAGAACTGTTGCAGAGTATTCTGCGTGAAGAGTGGGGATTTGATGGTTTTATAGTTAGTGATTGCGGTGCTATCGGTAATCTGACTGCCCGTAAACATTATACGGCAAAAGATAAGATTGAAGCGGCCAATCAAGCTTTGGCAGCCGGTATTGCAACTAATTGCGGTGATACCTATAATGATAAAGAAGTGATTGCAGCTGCCAAAGATGGACGCCTCAACATGGAAAATCTGGATAATGTTTGCCGTACTATGCTACGTATGATGTTCCGTAATGAATTGTTTGAGAAGACACCCAATAAACCTTTGGACTGGAATAAGATATATCCGGGCTGGAACTCGGACAGCCACAAAGAAATGGCTCGTCAGGCTGCGCGTGAATCTATCGTGATGTTGGAAAATAAAGGTGATATATTGCCTTTATCAAAAGAGGTGCGTACGATTGCCGTAGTAGGTCCTGGAGCTGATGACCTTCAACCGGGCGATTATACTCCCAAACTTCAGCCGGGGCAATTGAAATCTGTGTTGACAGGTATTAAACAGGCTGTTGGTAAACAGACAAAAGTGATTTATGAGCAAGGTTGTGACTTCACGAGTCGGGATGGAGTGAATATTCCAAAAGCAGTCAAAGCGGTTTCTCAATCTGATGTAGTGGTTGTGGTTTTAGGAGATTGCTCCACCAGTGAGGCTACGACAGATGTTTACAAAACTTCCGGTGAGAATCATGATTATGCAACTCTTATTTTGCCGGGCAAACAACAGGAATTGCTGGAATCGGTTTGTGCTACTGGAAAGCCGGTTATTTTGGTGCTTCAGGCCGGTCGTCCTTATAATCTGACTAAAGCATCAGAATTATGCAAAGCTATTCTTGTCAATTGGTTGCCGGGACAGGAAGGTGGTCCGGCTACGGCGGATGTGTTGTTCGGTGATTATAATCCAGCAGGGCGTTTGCCAATGACTTTCCCGCAGCATGTTGGGCAGTTGCCGCTTTACTATAACTTTAAAACTTCCGGTCGTCGTTATGAGTATTCCGATTTGGAGTATTATCCTCTTTACTATTTCGGATATGGTTTGAGTTATACCTCTTTTGAATATTCCGGTTTGAAAGTAGAAGAGAAATCGAATGGTAATATTGCCGTGCAGGCAACGGTGAAGAATATAGGCCAGCGTGCAGGTGACGAGGTGGTTCAATTGTATGTGACCGATATGTATGCCAGTGTGAAGACGCGTATAACAGAACTGAAGGACTTTACCCGTATCAGTCTGAAGCCGGGTGAATCGAAAACAGTGTCTTTCGAACTGACACCTTATGAATTGTCATTACTTAATGATAACATGGACAGGGTGGTAGAGAAAGGAGCATTCAAGATATTAGTGGGTGGCACCAGTCCTCAATATGTGGCAAAAGATCGTATTAAGGATAGTTTAGGCTATACAGATGCCGGAAAGGGCGTGTCCGGAATGCTTGAGTATACCCATGAATTTGCTGCCGATTTTGGATTGACACTGTTCAAGGTGGAGGAGAACTTATTGAAGAACCAGAAGGTAATTTGGGTGTCTGTTAAGAATAACGGTACTTTAATGGATACTGGGAAGATTGATATGTATGTTGGTGGTCAGAAAACCGGGAATAATGTTCATTATGAACTGGCTCCGGGAGAAGAGAAACTGATACCTTTCAGTGTGGATAAGAATAGTGATGCTTCTGTCGTGTTCACCACAAAATATAAAATGCTGTCTCTTTAAACATTACCATTCATGTTATGGAAAAGGAAAGTATACCACTCTCCGCATGACATGGAATGGCAGAACGAAACTAAATATAAAACTACCATGAAAAACATTACCAAATTGATGAGCATAGCTTTGGTCGCAGGCTTGATCGTAAGTTGTGCATCAACAGAACAGAAAACAGTTCAGAATGAAAAGATTGTTACTAATCCTATAGACTTGAATTATCGTTTCCAACCGAACGAGGAATCACGACGCGAAGCTGCCGACCCGGTATTGGAATATTTCAAGGGATATTATTATATGTTTGCTTCAAAATCAGGTGGTTACTGGCGTTCCGAAGATCTGGCTAAATGGGAATATATTCCCTGTACTACTATTCCGACCTTGGAAGATTATGCTCCTACCATTCTTGTTTATGGCGATACACTTTATTTCACCGCCTCCAGCGGGAATACCCGAATATTTAAGAATGCCCATCCCGAGACGGATACTTGGGAAGAAGTAGATACAAAATTGACTTATCGTCAGCATGATCCGGCTTTCTTTAAAGATGACGATGGAAGAGTGTATCTGTATTGGGGATGTTCGGATGTTGATCCGATCGTAGGTGTGGAGGTCGATCCCACGAATGGTTTTTGTGCTATCGGAGAACCTGAATCTCTGATTGAACACAATGGTGATAAATATGGCTGGGAAGTTCCCGGAAAGAATAATGAAGAACCGCGTCAGGGCTGGAACGAAGGCCCCTGTGTTTTGAAGCATAATGGACGTTATTATTTGCAATATGCCGCTCCTGGTACGCAATATCGAATTTATGGTGATGGCAACTATGTAGGTGATAATCCGTTAGGACCTTTTGAATATGTGGAAGACAATCCTTTCTCTTTCAAACCCGGTGGTTTCATCGGAGGTGCCGGTCATGGTCATACATTCAAGGATAAATATGGTAATTATTGGCATGTAGCCTCTATGACTATTTCTGTGCGCCACTGGTTTGAACGCCGTTTAGGTTTATTCCCGGTTGTTGTTTCCGATAAATATGGTATGTATGCGTTGACCACCTTTGCTGATTATCCTTTCTACATCCCCGATAGGAAAGTAGACTTTGAAAAAGAAGATATCAACATGGGGTGGAATTTACTCTCGTATAAGAAAAAAGTATCCGCTTCTTCTTCTCTTGAAGGCTATGATCCGGAACTGGCAAACGACGAACAAGTGGAAACTTGGTGGGCTGCCAAAACCGGTAATAAGGGCGAGTGGTTGCAAATGGATCTTGGCAAACCAATGGAAATAAATGCTATCCAAGCCAACTTTGCGGATCATAACTTCAATGTTTATGCTCCTCACGGTCCGGTGGTCTATCAATATTATATAGAAGGCTCGACTGATGGCAAAAACTGGACTCGCTTGATTGATGAAGAAAAAAACGAGAAAGATGCTCCTCATAAACTGCATACTCTGAACACTCCGGCAAAGATGCAATACTTGAGAATCTGTAACACTAAAGATATGGAAGGTTGTTTCTCACTATTCGACTTACGTGTTTTCGGTCAAGGTGGCGGTAAAGCACCTGCTGTAGTAACAGGTTTCCAGGCTTCACGCGGTGAAAATGACAAACGCATTTATCGTTTTGCGTGGAATCCGCAGGAAGACGTGACAGGATATATTTTGCGTTGGGGGACACAGAAAGAGAAACTTACTCACTCAATGGTAGTTTACGACAATCAGTATGAAGCCGGATATTTCAACAGGGATTCGGAATATTATTTTTCTATTACAGCTTTTAATGAGAATGGTATAGGAGAATAATTAGTCAGACAAGCATTTCATAATGGTGGCTTGCGGTTTTATTACCTGTTTGGGTTATAAAACTGCAAGCCTTATTTTTATGAGTTTTTTTTCTTATAATAGCTACGTAGTAGTTTCTCATTTACCCATAAGTAGTTGCCTGACTACTACGTAGTGATTGAACAACTACCTATGGGTAGTTTAAACATCGCTTGAATATCGTTTAAACTTCCACCCGAAATTCTCTTTTTCTTCAATTAATCTATTTATATATTCTTTTTTAAGGTGTATTTGTTAAAATGTACCTAAGAGTTCATTTAACGGCAAAAAAAGTAGCCCGATTAATGTCTTTTTAAGGATAATATTAACGCTGCCCTCATACTTTTGCCTCTATAAATTTTAAATCGTCAAATTAATAAATATGAAAAATACACAAGTATACATAAAGTATTCGCCCCCAGAATAGCCTTCTTCTTGAATATAGGAAGATAAGTTTTTAAGTGAACTAATTTATATATTTACCAACTTTTAATTTAATTATTATGAACAAACGATTTCTAAACGCGCTCTTATGTGGTGCGCTGGTTTTTGGTGGAACATTTTTTGTTTCATGTAGTGATGATAACAATTCCGATTTGGAGAATCGTGTATCGGTTCTTGAAGGTCTGATTGACGACATTAAGTCTCAACTTAGCAAGGCCATAACGGTAGGTGCTACGGTTACTAACTGGGATGCTGAAAAGCGTATTATTACGTTGAATAATGGGACACAGATTGATCTAGGTTCACTCAGTAGTGGTGGCGAAGCATCCAACATAACCTTAGGAGATGGTGTGATTATTATTTCTATTGATGGTGTAGATTACGCTTTACCTCTAGCCACGGCTATCAATTCATTGGTTTATTGTCCGGAATCAACCGATCCCATTGTTAACATAGATCAGGCTGCCAATCAAAACGGTGTAACGCTACGTTTCCTCGCAACGCCTGCCCTCAGTGTTGATGCTCTAAGTAAGGCTGAAATTACTATTGCTGACGCTCGTGAAGTACAGACGCGTGCTAATGCCAGTTTTTTCAAGTTGAAAGACCTAAAGGCCGACGGTGACCTTATTCAAGTGACAATGAAGGTATGGGATGCAACTCCGGGCAAGATCTACACTGTGGCTGTTCATTTGTCAGTGCCTGGTGCTATAGTTAGCTCTAACTACTTTTATGTAGCGGTAGGGGCCGATGTAGTGGTTGTTACTGAAGATTTCTCTGTAGCTCCTGAATTGAAGGGGTTTGAAGGTGCTGTCCAAAATGAAGACGGCTCTTGGACGGCTACTTTACCGGATGGAACAAGTGATATTCCTGCTTTCTTGGGTTCTGTTAAGTTTCAGGAGATGATTACCATCCCCGGTGTTGATAAATTATTCTACACACTGGCTCCGGTTGATCATCAGAATGAATCTGTACGCAATAATTATAACAATCTCTCTGCCAACCTTTCTACCGATGGTACATGGAATTGCGTAAAGCGTCCGGGTACGACGGGGGGAGAAGAAGGTATCTTGATGCTGATTAAGGATGCAGATGATGTAACACGTGCCAAGGTGTACATTAAGGTCATCGACCCATTGGCAGACATTGACTTCCAAGCACTCTGTGGTGTAGAAGGGAATTTTGAAGGTGAACTTTACGGACGGGACGGACGCTTCTTAGCTCCGGGTGTGAATGAACTGGATGTTCCGAATATACTTGCTAATTATGAAACCGAAATTCCTATTCGCCATTCCGGTGATGCTTTCTTTGTAGCTTATACCAACTATAATGTTTCTACTGAGGATACAGGTTCATTGGTTTACAATGATGGTAGTGGTCAATTGGTACTGGGTGACTTTGCGAAGAAGTATCTTGGGGGAGGCCGTGGTGTATTTTGGTATTATCGTGGCTTCATGCTTGTTGTTCCCGAAACGTTAGCAACTGATGGTAAGTACTCTGATGCTACCGGTGATTATAGTGGGGGTGAGAATTACGGTTATGACACATGGGGGGCAGGTAATCCGGTTGATTATGTGAATAATCCTAACTTCTACGATTTCCGTCCGGGTGATGACTTTAGAACCGTTGCTTCTTTTGGTTGGAAGATGAATGAGAAAACAGGTGTACTGACTACTCCGGCAGAGTATGAAGGTTGGGGTGTGCGTATTGCTTTTGCAGCCGGCTTTGAATATGCTTATGGTGTGAAGAGCCTCTGCGGTAAAGGTGCTGATCAGTTGGGTATGCTCTTCATCAACCGCCGTGCGGCTGCTGAAAACGCAAAAATGCCTTCTAAGAAATAATCAGGGGGGAACTCTCGGCAAAAGGGCACTATGCTTGTATCTCTTGCCGCTCTCCCTTTTGAACAATCAAGATTTTCGTAGAACAGAAAAATCTAACTTATGAAACAGTACATTCAAAAAAATAAAAGGAGAAGAAGTGACTCCGCATCATCATTGATGATGATGTTTGTATTTCTGTGCCTCCTGATTGCGTTGCCTGCATCGGCACAGCTCCGCACAGTTACTGGTACGGTAGTCGATGGTACTGGTGAGGCGGTTATCGGAGCAAATATCCGGATAGACGGAGATCGCACGCGAGGTACCATCACCGATATTGATGGTAACTTTAAAATTGAAGCTTCCCCAAAGGAAAAGATAGTCATTTCCTTCATTGGTTATAAGGATGCCATAGTAGTAGCTTCTACTAACAAATTGAACATTACGTTGAAGGACGATAATGAAATGCTGGACGAAGTAGTGGTTGTTGGTTACGGTATACAAAAGAAAGCTACTTTGACTGGTGCTGTCTCTGCTGTCAACAGTAAAGAGATTGCCGTAACGAAAAACGAGAATGTGGTAAATATGCTTTCCGGTAAAATCCCTGGTGTGCGTATCTCTCAGCGTAGTTCGCAACCCGGTGAATTTGATAATGCCATCGATATTCGTGGTATGGGCGAACCACTGATTGTGGTAGATGGTATTCCTCGTGATAAAGCTTACTTCTCACGTATGGATGCTAATGAAATCGAGTCCGTATCAGTATTGAAGGATGCCTCCGCTGCAATCTATGGTGTACGTGCTGCCAACGGTGTTATATTGGTTACGACCAAACGCGGTGAAACGGCCGATGGCAAATTTGACATCACCTTCTCTGCCAACTACGGGTGGCAGCAGTTTCTCTATGTACCTGAGACGGCAGATGCTGTGACGCACATGTTGATGATTAACGAGAAGACGTATAATACTACCCAGACACAGAACTTCTTCCTCCGCCAAGCTCCTACGTATAACTACGACCGTATTTTTGAGTATAGCCGTAACGGACGTAAGGGGACTAACTGGACGAAGGAACTTTTCAATGACAACGTACCGCAGCAGCAGTATAATGTTAGTGTGAACGGTGGTTCGGAGAAGGTGAAGTATTTCTTCAATCTCGGTTATCTGAAGCAAGAGGGCGCTTATAAGTTTAACTCATTGAATTATAATCGCTGGAATTTCCGTAGCAATGTAGATGCGAGAATTACGGACCGCCTGAAAGCGTCTGTACAGTTGAGCGGTTACATGGATGAGAAAAATCAACCGTTTACCGATATTTGGGCTGTATATAAGAAAGCGTGGACTTATCGTCCTACTTCTGATGCATATATTGACGGTGATCACAATCTTCCCGCTTATGACTCTGAAATGCTGGAGCCGGAAAATCCGGTAGCTGCTATCAATAGTAACCTTTCCGGTTTCCGTCGTGAAAAACTCAACAACTTTAATGGCTCGTTGGCACTGACTTACGACATCCCGGGCGTGAAAGGTTTGCAGGCAAAGGCTTTCTATAGTTATGACTATTATACCACGAACAATACATATTATAACCGTGCGTATAAGCTATATAGTAAAAATGCTGACGGTACGATGACCACTTACGACCGTCACGCCGATGCCTATTTGAAACGTCAGACCGATCCCTCTTATGGTACCGTGATGCAGCTATCTTTGAGTTATGACAATAAGTTTGGCGATCACAATGTTAGTGTTCTTGCCTTGTTTGAAGAACAGTATAACCAGTGGGAGAACTTCTATGCCCAACGCTCTATGTTGTTGGATGGTGAATACTTGCTTTACGGTGAAAATGAAGGCCAGATCGGTAAGATGGATGGTGCGGGTGACAAGACGCGTCGTGCTTTTGTAGGTCGTATGAACTATGACTACAAGGGGCGTTATATGGTAGACTTCTCACTACGTTATGATGGCTCTTCCAGTTTCCCGAAGGATTCTCGTTGGGGGCTCTTCCCGGCTGTCTCTGTAGGCTGGCGTGTTAGCGAAGAAACATTTGTAAAAGAATTAGTGCCCTTTATGACTAATCTGAAAATTCGTGCTTCTTACGGTCGTATGGGAGACGACGGAGGTGCTAGTACTTATCCACAGACAGCTATTGCCTATCAATTGGATACGCAAGGCAAGATTGGTTACATCTATAACGGTACATTTATTACCGGTGTATCAGCCACGGCTATTCCTAATCCTAACTTGACGTGGTACACGTCCGACACTTACAATGCAGGTATTGATTTCGATCTGTGGAATGGAAAGTTAAGTGGTATATTAGAAGTCTACAAGCGTAAGCGTAAAGGTTTATTGGCTACTTCATCGGCTGTTATCCCTGGTACAGTAGGTGCTTCATTGCCTCAGGAAAATCTTGAAAGTGATCAAACCTATGGTTGGGAAATTAGCTTGGGGCACCGCAATCGCGTAGCCGGTGTGAACTACTGGGTGAACGGGCAGATTTCCGCTACCAAGAATCGTTGGGACTATCACTTGGACGGTCAGGCTGGCAACTCTATGGATAATTGGTATCGCAACGATGTGTCGGGGCGTAACAAAGATATTTGGTTTACGTATGAAGAAGGGGGGCGTTTTACTAACTATGATCAGATTCGTTACCATAATACTACGGGTGCCAACTTTGGTCAGTCAACTCTGCCAGGTGATTACTGGTACGAAGATTGGAACGGTGATGGTGTTATAGACGATAAAGATAAACATCCGGTAGCTACCTATAATTTGCCGGTATTTAACTATGGTATTACAATGGGTGCTGAGTGGAAGGGCATTGACCTCTCCATGAATTGGCAAGGTGCAGCTGGTGTGTATAACTCGTACGATGAAGTATTCACTGAAGTAGGACCTTTCAATGGTGGAGCCGTGTTGGATATCTATACCGACCGTTGGCACACGGTTAATGCTACAGATGATCCTTGGAATCCCAATACACAGTGGGTATCGGGGCTTTATCCGGCTACTGGTCACAGTTTCAATACGGGTTCTACAGGTATTAAGAATACATCCTACATTCGCTTGAAGACGTTGGAGTTGGGGTATACGTTGCCTAAGACATGGCTTGCAAAAGTGGGCGTTAGGAATTTGCGCGTGTATGTCAATGCTTACAACTTGTTGACTTTCACCGGTCTGGATAACATCGACCCTGAACGTCCGGGACGCCAAGGTGGAGCTAACAATAACCGGGATGAGGGTATTCTGTTCTACAACTATCCGGTGAATCGCACATTCAATATTGGTGCAACGCTTAAATTCTAATAAGAAAGGAGAATTGAAAATGAAGATATTTAAATATGTATTTGTAGCAGCTGCATTGGGGTTAACAGCTACCTCGTGTGCCGATATGGACTTGGAACCCAAAGGCCTGCTCTATGACAATGTGTTGATGAGTTCGGACAATGGTATTCAGAAATACCTGGCATTGGCTTATCAGGACTTGCCGGTCGAAGACTTTAACTACGGTCAGAATGGTGATCAGAAAGGGTATGCCACGGTAAACAACAATGGTTGGCACGCAGGCAATCAGTGGCAAGCGCAGAAGAGTAGTCCTGCCTCTGCTTGCTTGGAGGCTACCGGGCGTTGTTCGGAATATGGAGACGGTTGGGGGTACTGGCCCTATGACCGCATCCGCGATATTAATACATTAATTGAGAAATTACCGCAATATTATGGAGAGGGGAGTACCGAATTGAACGAACATTTGGCAGAAGCCCGGGCATTGCGCGCTTTTTACTATTTCGGTATGGTGAAGCGTTACGGTGGTGTTCCCATCGTACGTACTGTGCTTGATCCTTTGGCATCTGTCGAGGAACTGAAGCAGCCGCGCGATACAGAGTACGATTGTTGGAAATTCATTCAGGAAGATCTGGAATTTGCGATGAAGAATGGTGTTTCGGACAGAAGTAAGGTAGAACGTATGAACCGCTATGGAGCGGCAGCCCTGATGTCACGCGCTATGCTTTATGCAGGTACTATTGCCAAGTATGGCGGCTATATCAGTACAATCGGTCCTGCTGTACAAGCCGGTCTGATGGGCATGTCTGCCGACAAGGCTACCGAATTCTTCCAAGCATCTTACGATGCTTGTAAGTTCTTGAAAGAGGCAGGCTTCAAGTTGCATACGGGAGCTGATAAGGTACAGAATTTCCTTGATGTGTTCGGCAAGATTAATAGGGAAGACGAAGACATCTTTATAAAAGAATATGGCTCTAATTCCGAGTTACCTGCCGGGACCAGTTTATTCCATATGTGGGACACCGCTATATTGCCCCTGGGTGATGGGTTGTCTAGTGATTTGGGGTGTGCTTTACAGCCTACGTGGGAGATGATTTCCATGTATCAGATACCGAAGACGATTGACGAAAATGACCAACCGATTCGTTTTGACGATATTACTGATTTTTGGGATAATGGCGAAATGGAAGCCCGCTGCCAGGCAACGTTCTTCTTCTCTGGCATGAAGGATGCAAATTCGGGTACAACGATTGACATTCAGGCAGGTGTCTACAAGACGTTTGCCGGACTGACCGCTTCAATGGTGACCAGTGCCGAGAATGGTGCAGATAATGAATACAACAAAGGTATCCGCATCCGTACTGACGCAGCAGCAAAGCGTGGAGAATCACAGGAAGTCAACGGTAAGATGGTTAAGATTTCTGGTGTGCATGGCATGACGGTGAGCGGTGGTGATGAAGGCCGTGGTTATATGGGGGCTTTCATCCGCAAGTATGTGGATTACCAAGGTATGAATACTACTCGTGTATTCTTCTCTTGCCGGCAGCCGTGGAAAATTTTCCGTTATGGTGAAGTGCTCTGCAATTGGGCGGAAGCGGCTTACGAACTGGGGCTGGAACGTGGTGATGAAGCTCTGAAACAAGAAGCTGTTGCCATTGTAAATGAACTACGTGACCGTGCCGGTGCTCGTCCGTATACGATGGCAAGCAGTCCTGCCGATGTGGGGACTGAAGTTTATGGTTTCCCTATCGATGAGAACCTCCAATTCATCCGTGATGAGCGTGGACGTGAACTTTGCTACGAGAACCATCGTCTGTTTGACTTACGTCGCTGGCGTGTGGCCGACATTATGTTCCAGGACGGTGTGAAGGTACATACACTTTCTGCCTACTACGTGGCGGATGAAGATAAGTGGATTTACTTAAACGAAGAGCCGGTAGAGAACCGTAAGCAGAACTTCTACAAGAGATGGTATTATGAACAGATTCCGGGGGGCGAAATAGGTAAGAACGATCTACTGATACGCAACGACGGTTATTAATGGTAAATCTAATAATAAATGTGATGAATATGAAGAAACTTTTATATACTCTGTTAGTAGGCGGTATATCAGTTGTTTTGCTTACCTCCTGCATGGAAGTAGATAACTTCGATGCACCATCTGAATGCCTTACGGGTAACATTATTGATGTCACTACGGGCAAGAATATTCTTGCCGACCAGGCAGAAGCCCGTGTACGCATTTGGGAAAAGAGCTATAGTCTTAATCCCGCCTCACAAGACATTCCGGTGAAGCAGGACGGTACATATAATAATACTAAACTTTTTGCCGGTACGTATGACTTGGCTGCCCAAGGTCCCTGGTGGCCAGTGGACACACTTCGCAACCTGCCTGTTGGAGGCAAAGTAGTACAGAATTTTGAGGTTACTCCTTATTTGAAAATTGCGGACTTCTCGGCCATATTGGATGGTGACACCCTTCGTGTAGAAGGAAGGCTGGCTGCTCCGGCTATTCCGAGCTATAACGTTGCTCGTGGCGATGTGATGCCGCAAGTGATGGATGTACGCTGCTTCATCAGTTCCATTCAGTTCTGTGGCAATGCCAATCACTTGGATGCCTATTATAATTTGGAAGTAAATAAGGTGAAGAAGACAGTTATTAATGTGCGCAAGGCGTGGAGTAGCATTTCCGATGGTGTGGAAGGTAATGACGGAATGACTCATAGTAAGGATATCTATAAGTTTGCCGTATGGGCCAAACCGGGTTACACCTTCTTCGTACGCATGGGAGCCCGTGTGGATGATACTTTTCAAATGTATAATTACTCAGATATAGTGAAGATTGAAGTTCCTCAATAAATTGTGGTGGTTATTTTTTTACAGTAAACTGGATTGATTTGAATGACAGGTCGGAAAGAGGTTTCCGAAACCTTTTTCTGACCTTTAATATTAAAAAAACGAAAAAATGAAGCTAAATAGATTATACTTTATTATGTGTTGTGGTTTGTTGACGGGGTGCTTTGCTACTTCGTGTGGTGATGACAAAGTAGAAATTCCGCCTGCCATTCAACCGGAAGAACCTGAGAAACCTACCACCCCGCCTGAGGAAGAGTATAACAAGCCGGCATTTGTCCTCCATGAAGAAGGTAAACCGTTTGATACTTACCGGGGATTAGTGATGGCTGGTTATCAAGGATGGTTCGGAGCACCAGGTGACGGGTGTAGTCATAGTAACGCGGACAATACGGCCTGGTATCACTATCGGGAAAATGATATGTTCAAACCGGGCGTTTTGCAGAACTCTATTGACATGTGGCCTGATATGTCTGAATATACAAAGAAATATACACCGGGCGTAGATGGTCCTGCTAGTCGTTCCTCGAAGTTTATTCTGCCTAACGGTGAGGCAGCACAAGTGTATAGTGCCTATGATGAATCGAGTGTATTGCTTCACTTCAAGTGGATGCAACAATATGGTGTTGATGGTGTCTTTATGCAACGTTTTGTAGGTGAGGTAATCAATAATCCCGATGGGAAAGATCACTTTGACATGGTGTTGAAACATGCTATGAAGGGAAGTAACCAATACCAACGCGCTATCAGCGTAATGTATGATTTGGGTGGATTTATGGAAGGTGGTCGTGATGAAAGTACATTGCTGGCGGACGCGCAGGGAATTATGGATTTGTATAAGCTGAAAGATCGTAGTCAGCAGAAGTTCTACCTATATGAGGATGGTAAACCGCTTCTTGCTCTTTGGGGGGTAGGCTTTGATGAGAAGCCTTTTGATGTGGAAAATATAGCCAACTTGATAACTGCGTTGAAGACTCAGGGTTGGAGTATTATGCTGGGGGTGAATGACGATTGGCGTACACATAACTCTGCTAAATGGCCACGCGCTAAATATGCCGAGGTGGTGAAGAGTGCTGATGTTATTTTCCCTTGGTTCGTAGGTCGATACGGTACGATAGCCGACTATAATAATAAACGAAAACCGATAATTGATGCGGATATAAAGTGGTGTAAGGAGAACGGTGTGCACTATGCACCTCACTGTTTTCCTGGTGGAGCTGACTTGAATATGCACCCGAATAATGGTGTGGTAGAGCGCTTGGGTGGAAAGTTCTTCTGGGAACAGCTTTATGGTGGCATCAAGTTGGGGGCAGAGATGGTTTACGTTGCGATGTTTGATGAAATAGATGAAGGTACTGCTATTTTCAAATGCTTGAACAAGAAGGATGTTCCGAGTAACGTGCCTGAAAAGGATTACTATGTGTGGTATAACAAGAAAAGCGGTAGTTATGGCCGTGGTGCCGTTGCTGTGGATGAGAGTACGCTTGGCGGAGGTTGGTGTAAAAAGGCTAGCGAATTGAATATAGTGTTTCAAGGGATTGAGGATGATTTGCCTACCGATCATTATCTTTGGCTTACCGGACAGGCACGCCAAATGCTTCGTGGTGAAATTCCTTTGAAGAATACATGGCCGACACGATAAAAAAAACTTTGGAACAAACAATGAGAACAGTGAATTATTAAGTTGAAATTAAGAGCTTTGTTAATCATGCAACTCTAATTTTGCTTGTATTAACTATAAAAACCATAAAAATGCGCATGAAAAATTATTTGATCGCTTTGGCTGCCTTGTCGTTGACATTGATGAGTTGCAACAGCCAGAAGAAAGCAGAAACGGTTATTTTAGGACCGAATCCCTTTATTACTCACATGTATACAGCCGATCCGTCAGCTCATGTATGGGAAGACGGGCGTTTGTATGTCTATGCCTCCCATGATGTTGATCCTCCACGTGGATGTGATTTGATGGATCGCTATCATGTGTTCTCTACGGATGACATGGTGAACTGGACAGATCATGGTGAAATCTTGAACTCTTCGCAAGTGTCTTGGGGACGCAAAGATGGTGGCTTTATGTGGGCGCCTGATTGTGCTTATAAGAATGGCACTTACTATTTTTATTTTCCGCACCCGAGTGGCGATGATTGGAATAATACCTGGAGAGTGGGTATAGCTACCAGCAAATATCCTGCCAAGGACTTCACTGTACAGGATAAGTATATTGATATGATAGGAATGGAAGATGATTGCTTTGCTATGATAGACCCTTGTGTCTTTGTGGATGATGATGGACAAGCTTACTTCTACTATGGTGGTGGAGGTCGTTGTGTAGGTGCCAAGATGAAAGACAACATGATGGAACTGGCTGAACCGTTGCGTGCAATGGAAGGTCTGAAGGATTTCCATGAGGCTGCCTGGATACATAAAAAAGAGGGCGTGTATTATCTGTCTTATGCCGACAACCATTCAGAAAACGGAAAAGGTGCTAACCGCCTGAATTATGCAACGAGTAATTCTCCGTTGGGACCGTGGACTTATCAGGGTGTTTATCTTGAACCTACCGGTTGTGACACGAGTCATGGCTCTATTACAGAATATAAGGGAGAATGGTTTGCTTTCTATCATAATTGCTCTATCTCGGATAGAGGTAACCTTCGTTCGATTTGTGTGGATAAGCTTTATTATAATCCGGATGGCACTATACAGGTGATAGAACAGACTCGGGGACAGAGATAGTGATAAGAAAAGGCTTATTTTGCTACTTTATTTAATTTTAATCGGCTATTAAGTCTTTTTTAATCGAAAGGGAAAGCGTCTGTCCTTACTTTTGCCTTAGCAAATAAGTATAAACTAAAACTGTTATATTATGAAATTTACACATTGCTTAGCCTCTGTAGCTTTAGTCTCCGTATTGGGGGCTTGTGGAGGAGTACAAAATCAGGTAACTGCTGTCAAAGGTCCGGTCGACTATGTAAATCCCTACATGGGAAATATCAGCCATTTGCTGGTCCCCACTTTCCCCACCATTCATTTGCCGAACAGTATGCTCCGCGTTTACCCGGAACGGGCGGATTACACAACGGACATGTTGAACGGACTTCCTTTGATTGTGACCAGTCACCGTGGCAGTTCTGCTTTCAATCTGAGTCCGTATCAGGGTGATGAGCTTCGTCCGGTTGTGGCCTATAGCTATGATGACGAGACACTAAAGCCCTATTATTATGAGGTGATTCTTGATGATGAGGAAATCAGTGTGAGATATGCGCCTTCCCATCAGGCTGCTCTTTATCAGATAGAGTACGGACAACAAGGCAAGCCGGTGTATATGATGATAAACTCACGCAACGGTGCCATTAAGGCAGGCGATAACTGTGTGAGCGGTTATCAACAGTTGGAGAATAATACTCGTGTGTATTTATATATAGAGTCGGACGTTGCTCCTATAGAGACCGGTATCTTGGTTGACGGCAAGATAGATGCTTCTCAGAAAGAGGTTGAAGGACGCAATGCCTGTACCGTTTTGCACTTTGCCGATGGAACTAAGACAGTAAATCTGCGCTATGGTATTTCATTTATAAGCGAAGAACAAGCCAAGAAGAACCTGCAACGTGAATTGCCTGACTATAATCTACAGGCATTGGCTGAAAAGGGACGTCAGGTGTGGGATAAAGCTTTGAATGATATTCAGGTGGAAGGCGGTAGCGAGTCTGATAAACAAATTCTTTATACATCACTTTACCGTGTGTTCGAACGTCCGGTTTGTATCAGCGAAGACGGCCGTTATTTCAGTGCATTCGACGGAAAGATACATGAAGATAATGGTGAACCTTTCTATACGGACGACTGGATTTGGGATACTTACCGTGCTGCTCATCCCTTGCGTCTTCTGATTGATGAAGGAACAGAAAAGAATGTGATCGATTCTTACCTGCGCATGGCAGAACAGATGGGGGATATGTGGATGCCTACTTTCCCCGAAATTACAGGGGATTCCCGTCGTATGAATTCCAACCATGCCGTAGCAACAGTGGCCGATGCTGCTGCCAAAGGATTGAAATTTGATCTGGAAAAAGCTTATGAAGCCTGTCGTAAAGGTATAGAGGAAAAAACACTGGCCCCATGGTCGGGTGCGGCTGCCGGTTGGATAGACGATTTTTATAAGAAGAACGGATATATTCCGGCACTTCAGGCAGGAGAGAAGGAGACAGATCCGAATGTGCATCCGTTTGAAAAACGCCAGCCGATTGCCGTTACATTAGGAACTTCGTATGACCAATGGTGTTTATCAAGAATTGCCGATATGTTGGGCAAAAAGGAGGATGCTGCCCGCTATCTGAAATGCGCTCATAATTATCGTAATGTATATAATGCCGAAACAGCCTTTTTCCACCCGAAAGATAAAAACGGCAAATGGATTGAACCGTTCGATTACCGTTTCTCCGGCGGTATGGGTGCCCGTGAGTATTATGGCGAAAACAACGGTTGGGTATATCGTTGGGATGTTCCGCATAATGTGGCCGACCTGATTGCTCTGATGGGAGGCAACGAACAATTCACGGCTAATCTGGACCAGACTTTCCGCGAACCACTGGGACGTGGCAAGTATGCTTTCTATGCACAGATACCTGACCATACGGGTAATGTAGGCCAGTTCTCTATGGCTAATGAGCCGAGCTTGCATATCCCTTATCTTTATAATTATGCCGGACAGCCTTGGAAGACGCAAAAGCGTATCCGCCAGTTATTGAAGACTTGGTTCCGTAATGACTTGATGGGATTGCCGGGAGATGAAGATGGCGGTGGTATGTCGGCATTTGTCGTTTTTTCTTCTTTAGGTTTCTATCCGGTCACTCCGGGTTCTCCGTCTTATAATATCGGCAGTCCTTTGTTTACTAAGGCTAAAGTGATGCTGAGCAATGGAAAGGTATTTGAGATAGAGGCACGAGGCGCATCGGACGAAAACAAATACATCCAGTCAGCAATGTTGAATGGCAAAGAATGGAATAAACCTTGGTTCAGCCATGAAGATATAAAAGATGGAGGCAAATTGGTATTGGTAATGGGCAACAGACCCAATAAGGCATGGGGTAACGCAGCTGATGCAGTGCCGCCCTCTGCTGATAAATTGTAAGGTATTATAGTCAATAGGAAAACACCATGAGAATACTTGAAAAGATTGTTTATACAGGATTATTGGCTCTTATGACCTGTGCTGTTCCGGCAGCACAGGCTCAGGAACTCTATAAAGATGAGAATGCGCCCACCCACGAACGTATTATGGACTTATTGCCACGTTTGACGGTTGAGGAAAAGATTAGTTTACTGCGCGCTACGTCACCGGGTATCTCCCGTCTGGATATTCCTAAATATTATCATGGCAATGAAGCCCTTCACGGAGTGGTTCGTCCGGGACGGTTCACGGTGTTTCCGCAGGCCATCGGACTGGCTGCTACCTGGAATCCGGTACTGCAGGAACAAGTGGCTACGGTTATTTCTGATGAGGCCCGTGCCCGCTGGAATGAATTGGATCAGGGGCGTGAACAGAAAAGTCAGTTCAGCGATTTATTGACTTTCTGGTCTCCTACGGTGAATATGGCACGTGACCCGCGTTGGGGGCGTACTCCCGAGACATATGGTGAAGACCCGTATCTGAGTGGGATCATGGGTACCGCTTTTGTGAAAGGGCTGCAAGGCACTGATAGCCGTTACTTGAAGATTGTGTCGACGCCCAAACATTTTGCAGCCAATAATGAAGAGCACAATCGCTTTGTCTGCAATCCGCAAATATCAGAGAAACAACTGCGTGAATACTATCTTCCGGCTTTTGAGGCATGCGTGAAAGAGGGTAAGTCGGCATCTATCATGTCTGCTTATAATGCATTGAATGATGTGCCTTGCACGCTGAACGCCTGGCTGCTGAGCAAAGTGCTGCGTAATGACTGGGGATTCAAGGGGTACGTGGTTTCGGATTGTGGAGGCCCTTCCTTACTGGTCAGTGCGCATAAGTATGTGAAAACTAAAGAGGCTGCGGCTACTCTTTCCATAAAAGCAGGTTTAGACTTGGAATGTGGCGACGATGCATATGATGAGCCTTTGCTGAGTGCCTACCGCCAATACATGGTCACGGATGCTGATATAGATTCGGCTGCCTATCGTGTGTTGCGGGCACGTATGCAGTTAGGTTTGTTTGATAGCGGAGAAAAGAATCCGTATACTAAAATATCTCCTGCTGTGATAGGTTCCGAAGAACATCAGGAAGTGGCGCTGAATGCAGCCCGCGAATGTATCGTATTACTCAAGAACCGGAAAAATATGTTGCCGCTTAATGCAAAGAAGATTAAATCCATTGCAGTGGTAGGCATCAATGCGGGCAGTAGTGAGTTCGGTGATTATAGTGGACTGCCGGTGATAGCTCCGGTTTCTGTTCTGCAAGGCATCAAAGACAGAGTGGGGGAGGACGTGAAGGTGGTATATGCTCCGTGGAAGTCGGCGGTGGATGGCATGGAACTTATACAAGGAGCAAGCTTTCCAGAAGGATTGCAAGCCGAGTACTTTGATAATACGAAATTGCAAGGCACGCCGAAAGTCAGAAAAGAAGAATGGATAAACTTTGAACCGGCGAATCAGGCACCGGACCCTTTCTTGCCTAAGTCTCCCTTATCCGTTCGTTGGACGGGTAAGTTGCGCCCCACGGTGACCGGACGATATACCCTCAGTTTCACATCCGATGACGGATGCCGCCTGAGCATTGACGGCAAAATGCTGATTGATGCGTGGCCGGGACATGCAGTCCGCACAGATACGGCTGCTATCTATCTGGAAGCCGGAAAAGACTATCAGTTGAAGGCTGAATATTATGATAATCGCGACTATGCCATCGCTAAATTGCAATGGAGGGTTCCCCGGGTTGGAAAAGTTACCCGGTTGGATTTGTATGGCGAAGCCGGAAAAGCGGTACGCGAGTGCGAAACGGTGGTTGCCGTATTAGGTATCAACAAGTCGATAGAGCGTGAAGGGCAGGACAGATATGACATCCAGCTTCCGGCAGACCAACGGGAGTTCTTGCAGGAAATATATAAGGTAAACCCGAATATCGTGGTTGTATTGGTTGCCGGTAGTTCGCTGGCCATCAATTGGATGGATGAGCATATACCGGCTATCGTCAATGCATGGTATCCCGGTGAGAGTGGAGGTAAAGCTGTGGCAGAAGTGTTGTTCGGTGATTATAATCCGGGAGGGCGCTTGCCGCTGACTTATTACAGGAGTCTGGACGAACTGCCCCCGTTTGATGATTATGACATCACTAAAGGGCGTACTTATAAATACTTTAAAGGTGATGTACTGTATCCTTTCGGGCATGGCTTGAGTTACACTTCATTCAAGTATTCCAATCTGCAAGTGATGGATGGTGAGGAAGAGGTGAGTGTTTCATTCCAGTTGAAGAATACGGGTAGATATGCAGGTGATGAGGTTTCCCAGATCTATGTGAGACTGCCCGAAAGAGATGAAGTGATGCCTCTGAAAGAACTGAAAGGTTTCGAACGAGTCTCCCTGAAGAGTGGTGAGAGCCGTAAAGTGACTATCCGGTTGCGGAAAGACCTGTTGCGCTATTGGGATGAGGCAAAAGGGAAGTTTGTATATCCTACAGGTGATTATACTATAATGGTAGGTGCTTCTTCTGCCGACATCCGCCTGCAAAAGACGGTTTCTGTCCTGCAAAAGACAAAGGTGGTTTGTATTGGTGCCAGCATCACTGCCGGGGCTACGACCGCTGATCCGGCGACAGATTCTTATCCGGCGCAGTTGGGCCGCATGCTGGGTAAGGACTATAAAGTGGTAAATTATGGTGTAAGCAGTTGCACCATGTTGCGTCGTGGAGATTTTCCATATTGGAGAACGAAGGAGTATCAGGAAGCGTTGGCATCCAATCCGGATGTGGTGTTCATTGATTTGGGGGGGAATGATAGCAAAGCCATTAACCGTCCTTATATGTGTGAGTTCGAGAAAGACTGCCGCGATATGATTGACGCTTTTGCGCAGCTTCCCTCGAAACCCCGCATCATTCTGCTGACTCCGATTGTCTCTTTTGTGAAGGACTCGAACGGCATTTATGATGAGGTGATTGTGAGAGATGTGACTCCCGCCACTGTCAGTGCCGCGCAAAAGAAGAATGTAGAAGTCATCAATATGCACCCGGTACTCGACAAACATCCGGAGCTGATGAGAGACGGTATTCATCCCGATGCGGAAGGCTCGGGAATGATGGCAAAGGCTATGTATGATTATCTGATATCCCATCGTTGCCGGATAAACATGTAAGGTGCTTGAACCGGATAAACGTGTGCTGCCTGCTCTTCGGATGGTTATTTCAATTTGCTGCCGGGAGAGAAGAGAATTATCGCAACAGAATATGCCCGGCAATTAAATAGCTATTAATTACTAATATCAAAACACATTACTTATGAAAAAGAGTTTTTATCCGATTTTTGTTTTATTCCTGACTGGGTTTATGCTTTCCTGTCAATCTCCTAAAAGCAATTCGGCAAAAGAAGAAACGGCCGGAATTGACAGTATGGCTCCGAATCCGTTTATCACCCACATGTACACCGCCGATCCTTCGGCACATGTATGGGCAGACGGACGCCTGTATGTATATGCATCGCATGACATCGATCCGCCATGCGGTTGCGACCTGATGGACCGCTATCATGTCTTTTCCACGGATGATATGGTGAACTGGACAGATCATGGTGAAATCCTGAATTCATCGCAGGTGCCCTGGGGACGTAAAGAAGGTGGATTTATGTGGGCACCCGATTGTGCCTACAAGAATGGTACTTACTATTTCTACTTTCCGCATCCCAGCGATACGAAGTGGAACGACAGTTGGAAAATCGGTGTGGCCACCAGTAAGGAACCGGCAGCCAACTTCACCGTGCAGGGCTATATAGAAGGTATGGACCCGTTGATTGATCCTTGTGTGTTTGTGGACGATGACGGTCAGGCTTATATCTACAATGGCGGCGGGCAGATTTGTAAAGGCGGTAAACTGAAAGACAATATGGTGGAGCTGGATGGCGAAATGAAAGAAATGGAAGGTCTGGAAGATTTTCACGAGGCTACGTGGGTGCATAAGTATAATGGGAAATACTACCTCTCTTATTCCGATAATCATGATGAAAACTGGAACGACGGTGTGAAGGGGGATAACCGTATGCGCTATGCTATCAGTGATACTCCGCTCGGCCCCTGGAAATCTATGGGTATTTATATGGAGCCTACTGACAGTTACACCAATCATGGCTCTATCGTTGAATTTAAAGGTGAGTGGTTTGCCTTCTATCACAGCAGTGCTTTGTCTAATCATGACTGGTTACGTTCTATCTGTGTAGATAAACTCTATTATAATGAAGACGGAACCATCCAGATGGTGAAACAGCGGAAATAAAATATCCTGTGCGATTTGTCAGTCTGATATCTGAGGCTAGGGAAGGATACAGATTAAAATAGGAGAGAAGAAGGTGACGCTAGCTTTGCCGCCTCATTCTTTCCTTTAAGGTTATTCCGATTGTTTGTTCTCCCCCTATGGGGAAACTGTAGTTCCCGTCAAGGGAAACGAGCGTTCCCATTAGAGGAAACTGTTATTCCCCTTATAGGAAACTTCCGTTCCCATGAAGAGAAACTTCTGTTCCCCTTATAGGAAACGATAGCTTCCATGCGGAGTTTGTTTTTTCCAGATTTAGCTAGACGAGTATGCTTCTTATTCTATATATAGATAATCGTAGTGTACCACCGGCTTCTTTCCATGCTTTCCCATTGCCTCCCTTGCCTGTGCAGAGTTGCAATTCGCTTTTCCTACGCCTATGGGATTATCTTCAAAATCTATGATCCGTATGATATCATCTTTTTCAAACTCTCCTTCGATAGCAGTGATGCCAATGGGCAGGATACTGATTGCTTTGTTTGAATTCAGCATTTCCGTAGCACATTGGTTAATGTGCAGTTTGCCTTTTGCGAAACCTTCACTGTGTGCAATCCATTTCTTTATGCTGGATACAGGCTCGGCAGAGGGGATGAAACGTGTGCAGAGAGTATTTTCCGGATGTTGAATCAAATCGACAAGGATGTTGTCACGCTTGCCGTTGGCTATGATAACTGTGATTCCTTCATCGGCTACTTTACGGGCTATGGTGGTTTTAGTCAGCATGCCGCCACGACCGAAGCTGGACTTGGAAGTCTGGATATAAGATGAAAGGTCTTTGCCCTGTCCGATTTCCCGTATCACTTCTGAAGCGGAATCAGCTGGGGAACCATTATAGATGCCATTGATATTACTGAGTATAATCAGCGCTTGTGCATCCATCATAGAAGCAATCAGGCCCGACAATTCATCATTATCCGTAAACATCAGTTCGCTTACGGAAATCGTATCGTTCTCATTGACAATCGGGATGACGCCGTTCTCTAACATTACCGTCATACAGTTCTTTTGGTTGAGGTAATGCCGGCGGGTGGAGAAGTTTTCCTTCATGGTCAGCACTTGCCCTACGGTAATGCCATGTTCGCGGAATAATTCGTAATAGCGGTTGATCAGTTTGGCTTGCCCTACGGCAGAGAATAGCTGACGTTGATCTACACTGTCCAGTTTCTTGGCCGGGTGCACTTCGCTACGTCCGGAAGCTACAGCGCCGGATGATATGAGGATGATTTCTACTCCTGCTTTATGTAGCTCGGCTATCTGGTCTACCAAAGCAGACATACGTGTCACGTCAAGAGTACCATCGCGGCGTGTCAGAACATTGCTGCCCACTTTTACGGCAATTCTCGAAAATTGTTGGTCCATGTGTCGTTATATTCTTCTTATTTGGTTTTCTAGAGACTGAATTTAGTCTTCATCTTCACCTTTGCCACGCTCTCGGATTATTTCCATTGCGTCTTCATATTTTTCCTCGCTAACGAGAATCGTTATATCTGATGTTATGTAGGGCGCAATGGTGCTCATAAGTCCGTCCTTCAAAATAGTTGCTATACCATTGTTTTCGAGTAAACCCTTAACAAGTTCTGCTTCCCACGGTGATCCTTTGAACACCTCAACTGTACGGCTATTGTCTGTTGATTTCATAATGGTAAGTATTAATCAGTTTATATTCTACAAATATAACAAGTATTTCGGAGAAAAGATTTCTTTTATTGCCAAATGTTTGGCGATTATAGTTCTATTCGCTGTACGGTGACTGCCTTGTTCAGAAAGGTGGAGGCTGATTCGATGAATTTTTCTTCCGCTTCAGTGGTGTAATAAGAGCACTTGCTTCCTTGGGTACATTTCGCATTCATTTCAGGATGACGCTGCAAGTAGTCTTTCAGGCTATCGGCTACCAGTTCTCCCTGTGCGACGGTGGTGATGCCTTCGGGCATATATTTCTTTATCTTAGGCAGCAGCAGGGGATAGTGCGTACAGCCCAAGATTACAGTGTCAATCTGACCGTCTTTTGCAAGGAGTTCATCTATGTATTTACGGATGAAATAGTCGGTTCCTTCTCCTTCCGCCTCATTGTTTTCTACGAGCGGAACCCATAGGGGGCAGGCTTCACCCTGTACCTGAATATCCGGGAAAAGCTTATGTATCTCTAGCGGATAGGATTCGGACTTGATGGTTCCTGCAGTAGCAAGGATACCTACATGGCGGCTGTGAGTAATGTCACCGATACATTCAACAGTGGGACGTATCACCCCCAGTACACGGCGTGACGGGTCCATGCCGGGCAAATCATTTATTTGTATGTTGCGCAATGCTTTGGCAGATGCAGTGTTGCAGGCCAGGATAACCAGGTGGCAACCCATCTCGAAGAGTTTGGTGACAGCTTGCAGCGTGAATTCATATACGATCTCGAAAGAACGTGTGCCGTAAGGGGTACGGGCGTTATCTCCCAAGTAGATATAATCGTATTGGGGCAGGGCTTCGCGTATCTTGCTGAGGATGGTCAGTCCTCCGTATCCGGAATCGAATACGCCGATGGGGCCGGGGATAGTGGGGAATTCTTGTTTCATGATAGAAAAGCTATGTACACACTGCAAAGATAATGCAAATCGAATGCAGAACTTTCATGCTTGCATGAAAAAGTTATGCTGAGATGCCGCTTATCTTATCTGGAGATAGAAAAAGGCGTGGACTATTGCAGCCCACGCCTTTTTCTATCTCCAGATAAGATATATCTTTCTTATTTGATACCCAGCTGAGCTTTCACTTTAGCTGTAACGTCCACGCTTGTAGAGCCTATATAAGGTATAGAAGTACGGGCCAGGTCGAAAATATAAATGGCATCTTCGGCTTTACCTACAGCCTGGATAGCTTCGTCCAGTTTTTTATAGATAGGCACCATAGCTTCTTGCTGTGCTTTCTGCATATTCTGATAAGCCTCCTGTTGGAACTGTTCTTGTCTCTCGGCCATGTCTTGCAATTCTTTCTGGCGTCTTTCTGCTATGTTTTTAGGCAGAGAATCAACTTGTGCCTGATATTCTTGCAACTTCTTCTGGAACTCGGTTTGGGTGCGTTGCATTTCTTCTGAATACTGTTTGGACATAGCTTCAAGATCAGCTTGTGCCTTTGTATATTCCGGCATAAGTACGATGATTTCCTGAGAATTCATGTGTGCAAATTTTTGTGCTATTGCTCCTAACGGAAGAGCGAACACAATTACAAGGAGTGCGATTTTTTTAAGCATAATGTTTATTGTTTATTTAATTAATTGTTCATTGTATAAGTGCAAATATAGTGCAAACCGAGTGTAATACAAAATAAGCGAACTTATTTTTAATGCCGGACGCAGCCTATCTTTACGGAGCAAATGTATGAAATTAATTTGAATATCCTAACTTTGCGAGGACTTCATTGCTGATATCAATGCGCGGAGATGCAAAAATGATACTTGTTGCTGAAGCTCGGTCGACTACCACGGAGTATCCTTTTTGTTCCGAAATCTCTTTTACCGCATTGTAAATTTCATCTTGAATGGGTTGCATCAGGCTCTCACGTTTCTTGAACAATTCTCCTTCAGGACCAAAATAAGTGCGGCGCAGCTCTGCTGCTTCTTTCTCTTTAGCGACAATCGCTTCCTCTTTCTTTCCTTTCTGCTCTTCGGAAAGGAAGACGGCTTCCGACTGATAGTTCTTGTACAACGTTTTAGCTTCTTCGGCAACTTTCTCTACTTCGCTTTGCCATTTTTTAGAAGCTTGGTTCAACTGTTCGTTGGCACGTTCGTAAGCCGGAATGTTTTTCAGGATGTACTCCATATCAATCAAGGCGAACTTTTGTGCACTGGCTGTCATGCCTACAGCAAACAGTAAGATCATTAATAAAACAGACTTTCTCATAACGTTTGGTTTTTGTGATACAATTAGAATTCCTGTCCTAAGATAAAGTGGAATTGACTGCCACCATATTCTGTAGAACCACGTACTTTATCGAAACCATAAGCCCAGTCAATACCCATCATACCGATCATCGGCAGGAAGATACGGACACCGACACCTGCAGAACGTTTCAACTCGAACGGGTTGAAGTTCTTCACATCTTGCCAGGCATTACCGGCTTCTACAAAACCTAACGCATAAATACTGGTACTTGTTTCCAGCATCAGCGGATATCTTAACTCAAGGCCGAGGCGGGTATAAGCGTAACCTTCATATCCGTAAGGAGTCAATGAGCTGTTCTCATAACCACGGAGAGCGATACTTTCCGTAGCGTAACTGGAGTAACCGGTCATACCGTCACCACCCACGTCGAATGTTTCAAACGGAGATTTTTTATATTTGTTGTAATGTCCCAGCAAACCGAATTCCACGCGACCCATCAATACCGGAGTACGTTTCACTGCTACAGGGTCCATCAGCGGGATGTACACTTTGGATTTGAATTTCCATTTGTGGTATTCAATCCACTTGTGCATCTTGTTCATGTCGTCCTGGTTGCTGGTGCTGTATTTGCTGTAGTCTTTGCCATCGAACAGAGAATACGGCGGAGTTAACTGAACTGACAGTGAGAACTCAGAACCTGAGCGCGGGTAAATCGGGTTGTCGATAGAACTGCGGGATAATGTCAGGTTGAGGCTGAGGTTGTTACACTTACCGTTGGTTACGGGGAAGTATTGCCAGTCGCTCAGAATATAGCGTTGGTAGGACAGCTCTGCGGTAAATTGGAAGTAGTCATCTGGCCATTTCAGACGCTTACCGAACATGGCAGCCACACCGAACATCTTGATAGACTTGTCAGGGTCGTAATAGTTCTCATAGCTATTGTAGTTGCCATAGTTGTACATACCGTAACCGTACATACCGCTATACATACTATTGTAGTAGCTGTTCATGTATGCCGAGTTGTAGTAACGGCTGCTGATATCTGTCTGCACGGAATAGAAAGCTGACAGAGAGAAAGCATTCGGGCGTTTGCCGCCGAACCACGGGTCGTAGAATGAAATGCTATATGATTGGTAATACTTGGCATTGGTTTGGCCGCTGACAGTCAGAGTCTGACCATCACCCTGCGGCAGGATACCACGGTAGTTTTCGCCCGGATGCAGCAAGTTGGCTAGTGAGAAGTTGGTGAACTTCAGACTTAACTTACCGATGATACCTGTCTGTCCCCAACCGGCAGAGAATTCCACCTGGTCGTTGGCTTTGGATACCAGGTCGTAACCTATATCCACAGTTCCGTCTTCCGGTCTCGGCTGGATGTCCGGTTTGATTTGTTCCGGGTCGAAGTGGCCCATCTGTTGGATTTCACGCATGGAGCGCATCAAGTCTTCACGGCTGAACAAGTCGCCCGGACGGGTGCGGAGTTCACGACGTACTACGTTTTCATACAAACGGTCGTTACCATTGATATTGATCTTATTGATAGTAGCCTGACGACCTTCGAAAATACGCATTTCCAGGTCGATGGAGTCTCCTACGATATTTACTTCTACGGGCTCAAGGCTGTAGAACAGATAACCATTATTGTAGTAGAGGTTACCGATAGCGTCTTCGTCCGACATGGTACGTTCTTCCAGCAACTTTTGGTTGTATACATCACCCTTCTTCATACGAAGCATGAAGTTCAATTGTTCTGAAGGATACAGGGTGTTACCTACCCATGTTACATTACGGAGATAGTATTTGTCTCCTTCTTCAATTTTCATGAAGATATCTACCGTGCGGTCATCATAAGGCTTGATGCTGTCTTCTACAATCATGGCATCACGATAACCCAATTCGTTGTACTTGTCGATAATCAACTGTTTGTCCGCTTCAAAGTTCTCTTCTACAAACTTCTTGGTACGGAACAGATTGAGCAACTTATTCTTCTCGTTGGTTTTCTTCATGATGCGTTTCAGCTTTTTAGTCGCTATAGCCTCATTGCCAACGATGGTGATTTCGTGCACTTTGACCTTCTCCTTTTTGTCGATGTCGATATCTACGATGACTTGATTCTCATTGGACACGTCATCTTTCTGCGAAATGATTACTTCCGCATTTTTAAAACCTTTATCGTCAAAGTAGCGTTTAATCAAAGTCTTGGCACGGTCAATGACGTTGGGAGTCACCTGTCCGCCTTTGATCATACCGATTCTGCTCTCTATATCCTCACGTTCCGACTTCTTCACGCCGTGATAGCGGATATCGGATACACGCGGACGCTGAGTCAGGTGGATGGTCAACCATACTTTATCGCCTTCTATCTTGTCGGCTGTAATCTGAACATTGGAGAACAGACCATGACGCCAATAACGCTTACAAGCCTGGGTGATTTCTTCACCCGGAACAGTAATCGTTTGACCTACGGACAGACCGGACAACCCGATAAGTACATAGTCTTCATAGTTCTTGACTCCTTCTACTTTAATTTCTGCAATCTCATACTTCTTTGGGGTTCCCGAGTAGAGTATAACTGGTTTTTCCACATCATCGGTGCCGTTGGCATCTTGAGCGGTGCTTGTCAATACACAACCAAAGAGGCAGATAAACGCTGTGAGTATAGAGAAAATACGATAGTGCATTTATGTTTTGGATTAAATATGTTTGGTTTTAACTGATTTGTTCACTGGTTTTACCGAATCTGCGTTCCCGTCTTTGGTAGTCGCAGATGGCTTTGCGAAGTTCCTCTTCCCGAAAATCGGGCCAATAGGTTTCGCAAAAATAGAGTTCCGAATATGCGCATTGCCATAACAAGTAATTGCTCAGACGGATTTCTCCGCCGGTGCGTATCAGCAAATCGGGGTCGGGCATGAAGTTGGTCGTAAGATGTTTCGACATTAAATCGCAGTTGATTTCTTCGGGCGTCAATTCTCCTTTCTGCACCAATGTGGCTATTTGCCGGCTGGCTTCTGTTATTTCCCAACGCGAAGAGTAGCTGAGGGCAAGTACCAGGCACATGCCTGTATTCTTAGAAGTATTTTCTACGCAACTGTATAAGCGGTCTTGTACATTTGCGGGTAGCTTTTCTATATCTCCAATAATCCGGAAACTGATGTTGTTCTTCATGAACGTATCTTCTTCGATGGAATCGAAAAGGAGACTCATCAAAGCTGCCACTTCATCCGAGGGACGGTTCCAGTTTTCGGTTGAGAACGTATATAGGGTCAGATATTTGACTCCCAGCCTGGCGGCTTCTTCAGCAATGACATGCACGGTTTCAGCACCGACCTGATGTCCGTAGCTGCGCTCGTGTCCGCGCTGCTTCGCCCATCGTCCGTTGCCGTCCATGATAATTGCCACATGCTGGGGTATCCGGCTCAAATCAATTTGTTCTTTATATTGCATCTTTTTTAGTTGTTACAATCCTTACATCTCGGGAAGAGGTCATAGGTAACGAAAAAGACGGTAAATGCATAACTGTCTTTGTTCTTCCAACCTTTTCCCTTTATCTGGTACGGGTCTTCCAATTGTAAACCTTCCCGTTGGGTAACATCCAACTGGTCGCTAAGGCTGAAGCGCATCGTAAACTCGCATCCTATATTAATGCGCGGAGTTGCTTTGTATTTCACACCCACCCCTATAGGGAGGTTCATCGTGAAAATAGTCTTAGCGGGTTTAGGTGCGAACGTAAATCCTAAGCCACCTAATATATAAGGTGTGAATCGGCGGTCGCCCCGGTACGTATTACCTATACCATATCCCCAAAAGTTATATTCAAACTGTGCTCCTAAATCGAAAATCGTCCGTTTGAAAGTGGCGTACTCTCCATTTGGATACACATTTTTGAAATCTCTCGTATCACCGGCAATCTTGCCAGCTGTCAGGTTGCCTTTTATTGCCATGTGCGGATTCAGCAGATACCGGACGATGAAGCCTCCCGCTACTCCTGTGTTCTTAAACGGGGTACTGCTGTTGGCATCTCCCATATAAAAACTTCCGCCAATGGCGCCACCCAGTTCCCATGTGTATTCTTCCTGCGCTGTAACATAGCAGAAAGGGAACACGAGCAGGCAAAACACTATCTTTATATTTTTTGTAATAGTCATACCGTTGTCTTTTTACTCCTTATTATATAAGGAAACGGAAATTTGACTATTTTATTATTGCTGTTTGAAACCTAGCTTGTTCTGACGGCCACGCCAAACAGAACCGTCTTTGCTCCATACAATCCAAATATAATGGTTTGCGTCAATGGCCAGAGAGTAATCTCCCTTGTCTTTGAATAAACTTATGTATTCAATCGTATCTTTGTCATCTTCCTCTTCACCCGGAATGACCTTTATTTCTGTCGGGTACCGGAACTTGGTTGCTGCTTCTTCCCAAGCTATTCCGACGCGAGAGGAACGGATAAAATTGAAGTCTCCACCCATCATGTGGAACAGACCTCCGTAATACATGATTGACGGATTTTTCATGGCCGGACAGGAGAAATCTGTCGGTGTACTCATGTCTGCCCAAGTCAGTCCGTCCATGGTGAACCAGGGTATTGTTTTCTCAACTGTTGTTTCTGTATTGCCTACTATCACAGTTTGCTTAATGCCGCTTGCATTTGTAAATACTGTGGAGTATATGCCTTGCAGTGGGAAGTCGTCAGGGATTATCTCTTCATTTGTTTCCCAAGTAGTTTCTTCTATATTCTTTGCGCAAAAATAGTTTTTATTGTCTTTGGTAAAAACACCGGTGAGCTTATTCTTGCTTCCTGTAACTTTGTCTTCAGGAATACCTCCAAGGAATGTTACCATCTGCATTCCTTGCATATCCATTTTTGACCAACTGATTCCGTTGTCAGAGTAAAGTGCTTCTCCACTCGTCGTAGTTATGAACAGCTGGTTGTTGAAACTAACGATAGAGTTTAATTTCGCATCTGCCGGAAGGTGCTCAACGTTGATCAGGCTCCATTGAAGGCTGGCAGGAGTCGACAGAGAACTGCGGTACGCAGTTGTGGAAGATGTGTAGACAAACAATTCTTCTTTCAGAATAACCGATTTTTGCTTACCGGAAGCAGGTGAAGTCGGCAGGGCTGCCATTTCTTTCCAGATTAGAGAGTCCGGATCTTGCTTATGAACATTTACTTTGATTGTATATTCACGGACCGTTACGCCGTCAGCAGCATGGACCTTGAGCTTGATAGGCTCTCTCAAATCGACAGAGTCATTTGTGTTGAATAATGTATCGTTAAGACCGGAAGTAACCCAGCCCGTTACGGTCAGTGTATCAATTAGGATTTTATCAATAATGGTATCAGAACCAACTGGAAGAGAGTCTACGTTATAAATTTCTCTTTTCAGCTGGTCAATTGTGAACTTATAATATATACCTTTTCCTATAGTATCAATGCCAAAGGCACGTATTGTTGCGTCAGAACTATATTCATAATTATCATCTGAGTCAAGACACGAACTTATGGCTATTGACATAAGAAGAAAACTCAGGATTACGGATAAAAACTTTATTCTCATTTTTAAAGATAGTGTTTATTTACAAGTTGCAAAAATAGGAACATTTTTTTCTATAATCAGCATTGCAGGCAAGTTTTATATAAAATTATAGATAATATGCCCGTTTTTCTCGATAAAAAAGGGGGATTTTATACTGTATCCTCTCCGTGTCAGCTTTATATAAACTCCGTGTCTCCTCCGTACCCTCTCCGTTTCTGCTCCGTACATATACACTGCGGAGATACTACGGAGCTGGTACGGAACTGTCACGGAGGAGGTATGGTGTAGTGCCGACAACACCTGCCGAAAAATAGTTTGCGGATATAGTTTTTTTTATAATTCATTTCAGGTGCTTTAACACCGGATATCAGCCGTATGGGGCTTTCTTCGACGAATGCTTCATCCCAAAGACCGGCATCGATAAAAGATTGCAGCAAGGCACTGCCGCCTTCCACCAGAAGGGATTGAAGGCCACGCTCGTACAGGGCCTGCATAATTTGTGGCAATATATCTTGCTGGAAATCTATTGGAAGATATTCCACGTTGGGAAGGGCAGGGTGAGGATGTTCGGTGAAGATAAGCGTCGGCACGCTTCCGTCAAATAGATGGAGGGCAGGTGACAGGCACCGTTTACGGTCTAACGCGAGACGTAAGGGAGAACGCCCGTGCCAATTGCGGACGGTCAAAGACGGATTGTCCAATTCTGCTGTGCGGGTGCCGACAAGGATAGCGGCATGCTCCGCCCGTTTTTTATGCACTAACATCGAGGTCAAGGGAGTGGATAGGATGATAGGATTGTCGTTTTCCCGGCATAAATCGATAAAGCCGTCCGCAGACTCGGCCCATTTCAGGGTGATATATGGGCGGTGCAGCTTGTGGAAAGTGATAAAACGCCTGATTAAATGCCGGCATTCATCTTCCAATACTCCGACAACAACTTCATGGCCGGCGTCTTTTAGCTTCTGTATGCCCCGTCCCGCAACTTTGGCGAAAGGGTCCTGGCAGCCGATGACGATACGGGGGATTTGTTTCTCGATAATTAAATCTGCGCAAGGCGGTGTTTTCCCGTAGTGGGAACATGGTTCCAGGCTTACATAAATCGTAGAATGCTTCAGCAATGAGCTGTCTTTAACGGAACGGATGGCATTCACTTCAGCGTGTGCTTCTCCGCAACGTACATGATAGCCTTCGCCTATAATTTTTCCGCCACATACGATTACGGCTCCTACCATTGGGTTGGGAGCTGCATTACAGAGCCCGTTCTGAGCCAGCTGAATGCAACGGCGCATATATTTTTCTTCTTCCATGTGTGCTTCCTTTCTCGGATATTTCTTACTTTTGCATCCCAAAATGTCCAAATATGAATATTACCACTTCTTATATTCGCCGGAAACTGCAGGATTATTATCCTCCGCAGGAAGCCGGTAATCTGTCTAGGCTTATCTGTTGCGAGATATTAGGACAGCGGGCAGTGGATTATTATTTGGGCAAAGATATAACTTTATCTGCAAAAGCGGAACAGGAATTAGAAAGCATTCTTACTCGTTTGCATAATTTTGAACCGATACAATACATTTTAGGCGAAGCCCGTTTTCTCGGAAGAACATTCTATGTAGCGCCCGGTGTGCTCATTCCTCGTCCGGAAACGGAGGAATTGGTTGAGCTGATGCTGAAAGAACTTTCTCCCGCGTCCCGTGTTTTAGACATCGGGACAGGTAGTGGTTGTATAGCTGTATCTTTGGCAAAAGAATTGCCGGAGTTGCAGGTTACGGCCTGGGACGTGTCCGAAGAGGCTTTGGTTGTTGCAGCTTCTAATAGTAAGGCCTTACAGGCATCCGTCCGGTTCGAACGGCGTGATGTGTTGGCCTATACCCCCGATGCAACAGAACGCTATGAGGTTATTGTGAGCAATCCGCCGTATGTGACTGAAGCGGAAAAAACAGAGATGGAACAGAATGTGTTGGATTGGGAACCCTCGCTGGCGCTGTTTGTGCCCGATACGGACCCTTTACGCTTTTATCGCCGAATTGCCGTGCTGGGGCTTGACATGCTTGTGTCTGGCGGAAAGCTTTATTTTGAAATTAACCGTGCTTTTGGAGAAGACACCGTATCTATGTTGGGTGATTTAGGATATCGCACTGTCCGTCTTCAAAAGGATATTTCCCATAATGATAGATTTGTAATAGCCGAAAAATGACAAATATTACTGAAACGGAGGCACTGAGTAAAGTTGCTGCCTATTGTTCCGCTGCGGAGCATTGCCGTGCCGAGATTTCCGAGAAACTACAGCGTTGGGGATTGCCGTATGATGCGATTGAGCGTATTCTTAAACGTCTGGAAGATGAGAACTATATTGATGAAGAGCGGTTTTGCCGCTCTTTTGTCAACGACAAGTATCGTTTTGCCAAATGGGGGAAAGTAAAGATAGCCCAAGCGCTTCAATTGAAGAAGATCTCATATAATGTATGTCGGCGTTTCTTGAATGAGATAGACGAGGAAGAATACCTGTCTATCTTAGACGGTTTGTTGCTGGCAAAGCGGAAAAGCGTTCATGCTGAGAATGAATTTGAATTGAATGGAAAACTGATGCGTTTTGCCTTGAGCCGCGGTTTCGAAATGAAGGATATTCGCCATTGTATACAACTTTCTGACGAAAATGAAGGTTTTGAGTGAAAAATCTCTTTATTCTTTTTTTTATTCTCGTTCAGTTTCCGTATTTTTGTGCCATATTTACTATAAATAGCTAATTTGGTTATGAGAACTTTAGAAAAACTATTCGCAGAGAAGTTGCTGAAGATAAAAGCGATTAAACTACAACCGGCAAATCCCTTCACTTGGGCTTCCGGCTGGAAATCTCCTTTTTATTGTGATAACCGCAAAACACTTTCTTATCCTTCTTTGCGGAATTTTGTAAAGATTGAAATTACCCGTTTGATATTGGAACGTTTCGGGCAGGTGGATGCAATTGCCGGTGTAGCAACAGGTGCTATCCCTCAGGGGGCTTTGGTTGCCGATGCGCTGAACTTGCCGTTCGTGTATGTACGTTCTACTCCGAAAGACCATGGATTGGAAAACCTGATTGAGGGTGAACTTCGCCCGGGTATGAAAGTCGTGGTTGTTGAAGATTTGATTTCTACAGGTGGAAGTAGCTTGAAGGCCGTAGAAGCTATCCGTCGTGACGGATGCGAGGTGATCGGTATGGTAGCTGCTTATACCTATGGTTTCCCTATCGCAGAGAAAGCATTCAAAGATGCCAAGGTTCCTTTAGTGACGCTGACGAATTATGAAGCAGTTCTGGATGTTGCACTTCGTACGGGTTACATCGAAGAAGAAGATATTGAGACGCTGAACGAATGGCGTAAGGATCCTGCACATTGGGATGCCGGAAAATAACAGCGGTTTATACAAAATAATTAATATGACGAAAGGGCCATTCGGATAGATTCTGTCCGAATAGTTCTTTTTTGTCTTTTAAAGAGAATCGAAATATGACAAAATTTGAAAGTAGTGTGAAGACGATACCCGCTTCACAGGCGCTTGTTTATGAGAAATTATCAGATCTGAATAATCTGGAACAGTTTAAGAACAGCTTGCCGGAGGATAAAGTGAAGAACTTGAGCTTTGACTCGGAAAGCATGACAATAGAGGTGGCTCCCGTAGGCAAGATAGCACTGAGTATCGTGGAGAAAGAACCGTGTAAATGCATTAAGTTTGCTACAACAACTTCACCGCTGCCGTTCAATCTGTGGATACAGATAGTCGCCGTATCGGAGACGGAATGTAAGATGAAACTGACCATCGGCATGGAGCTGAATCCTTTTATGAAAGGCATGGTGCAGAAACCATTGCAGGAAGGACTGGAAAAGATGGCTGATGTGTTGTCGATAATACCGTATCACTAATCATTAATCACTAAATAAATGGCTCAGAAACTTTGGGAGAAATCCGTTCAGGTAAATAAGGACATAGAACGCTTCACGGTAGGACGTGACCGTGAGATGGATCTTTATCTGGCAAAGCATGATGTGTTAGGTTCTATGGCCCACATCACCATGCTCGAAAGCATAGGTCTGCTGACGAAGGAAGAATTGCTTCTTTTGCTTGATGAACTGAAGAATATCTATGCGGCCGCCGAAAAGGGTGAGTTTGTGATAGAAGAAGGGGTGGAGGATGTGCATTCGCAGGTAGAGCTGATGCTGACACGCAGGCTGGGCGATGTAGGTAAGAAGATACATAGCGGTCGTTCTCGTAACGATCAGGTTTTGCTCGACCTGAAGCTCTTCACGCGTACGCAGATAAAAGAAATAGCCGAGGCGGTGGAACAACTGTTTCATGTATTGATATGCCAAAGCGAGCGTTTCAAGAATGTATTGATGCCGGGTTATACTCATTTGCAGATAGCCATGCCCTCTTCTTTCGGTCTGTGGTTTGGCGCTTATGCCGAGAGTTTGGTAGATGATATGCTTTTCCTGCAAGCGGCATTTAAAATGTGTAACCGCAATCCGTTGGGGTCGGCTGCCGGGTATGGTTCTTCATTCCCGCTGAACCGCACGATGACTACCCATCTGTTAGGTTTCGATTCATTGAATTATAATGTGGTTTATGCTCAGATGGGACGCGGCAAGATGGAGCGTAATGTGGCTTTTGCTCTGGCAAGTATTGCCGGTACTATCTCTAAGCTTGCTTTTGATGCTTGCATGTTCAATAGCCAGAACTTCGGATTTGTGAAGTTGCCGGACGATTGTACGACAGGTTCCAGTATCATGCCGCATAAGAAGAACCCCGACGTCTTCGAGCTGACACGTGCCAAATGTAACAAACTGCAATCGCTGCCGCAACAGATCATGATGATTGCCAATAATCTGCCATCCGGTTATTTCCGTGACTTGCAGATTATCAAGGAGGTTTTTCTTCCCGCCTTTCAGGAACTGAAGGATTGTTTGCGGATGACGACTTACATCATGAATGAAATCAAGGTGAACGAGCATATTCTTGATGATGATAAGTATCTGCTTATCTTCAGTGTGGAAGAAGTGAACCGTTTGGCGCGCGAAGGCATACCTTTCCGGGATGCTTATAAAAAAGTCGGACTGGATATTGAAGCCGGAAAATTCTCGCATGGCAAGCAAGTACACCACACACATGAAGGGAGTATCGGTAACCTCTGTAACGACGAGATATCTGCACTGATGCAGGAAGTGATAGACGGTTTCAACTTTCATGGAATGGAAGTGGCTGAGAAAGAATTGCTTGGGAGATGATAAAATTGCAGTATGCGTAAATTTAGTATAATCATAGGGATGCTTTGGCTTTGTGTTGCCGGTTGCGGTGATTCATACGAGTCGAGCATTCCTTCCGTAACATTTAATTTTTCGTGTAGTCTCTCACAGTCTCCTTATTATAAGATAAAGACCCCCGGGCAGTTTCTGAAAGTGGAGAAGAATGTGAACGGATTGCCGGTTGGCTATGCCGGATTAATAATCGGGCAATCCGTTTTTTCGGAAGGAAATGATTATGTTGCTTATGATGCTGCATGTCCGGTAGAGGCTAGCCGTAGTGTTGCGGTAGAATTGCAGGAGGATGGTTTCGGAACGGCTGAATGCCCCAAATGTCATACGAAATATAATTTGAGTAGCGGTGGGTTTCCTACAGGAGAAGGTACAGAGTATCTGAAACATTATAAAGTCTCTGTGTCCGGTACCGCTTTGCAGGTCCGTAACTAATAAAAAGCAGCTTTTTTCATGTAAAAAATTTGGCTGTAACGGGGAAACTCCTTATCTTTGCACCCGTTCTTCAAAAAAGATCTGCGGAAATAGCTCAGTTGGTAGAGCATAACCTTGCCAAGGTTAGGGTCGCGA